>JAHHQX010000001.1 GCA_020026155.1 Actinobacillus sp.
GCAGCTACCGCCGCTTTTTTCGGATCGATTTCTGCATTTTCCGCAACTGGTGTGGCTTCTGCTTCACCTTGCTGAGCGAGTTTTTTTGCTTTCGCACGTGCAATTGCGGCAGCGACCGCCGCTTTTTTTGCATCTAATGCAGAATTTTGTACTGGACTTGTGCTGTCGACAGTATTTTGCTCTGCCATTTTTGCTAGGCGGCGCGCTTTACGTTGAGCCATAATTTCAGAATTATCTGGAACAAGTTCGCCATTTTCATCTTTACGCACTTTTTGGATTGTGGCACCTTCTAATTCTTTTTTTGCTCGTAAGCGTTCTAAGGCTGCAGCAACAGGATCCACGCCATCTTGACTTGCTACTTCCGCACGGCGATTTTCTGCAAGTTTTTGGGTTCTTGCTTTTCGTTCTGCCATTTCTTTTTCGATTCGAGCTTGACGGGCTTCAAAACGTTGGCGTGCATCTTCGGATTTACGATCTTTTTCTTTTGCTTCCCAAATTTTAGCTTTTTCTTGGCGGAAATATTGAACCAGAGGAATATGGCTTGGGCAAACATATGCGCAAATACCACATTCAATACAATCTTTTAATGCATATTGTTGTGATTTTTCATGATCTTCTTCACGCGCAAACCAGTAAAGTTGTTGGGGAAGAAGTGAAACTGGGCAAGCATCCGAACATGCAGAACAACGGATACAGGCTCGTTCGGGTTCGTTTGGCGCATACTCAAGAGCATCTGGTGCGATTAAACAGTTACTTACTTTTGTAATAGGTGCTGAAATATCCGGTAAGATGAAACCCATAAGAGGACCACCGACAAATATCGGATAATTTGGGTGTGCACGGTAATTAACGCTTTTAAGTAAATATTCCATCGGCGTACCTAAACGTACCCAATAGTTAGCTGGTTGTGGAATATTATTACCCGTCACTGTTACAGCACGTTCAATCAGAGGCTCATCATCAATAATGGCACGCTTAATTGCAAAAGTTGTTCCAACATTTAGCATCAAGACGCCAATACTTGAAGAACGCTTTCCACTCGGTACTTCTTGTCCAGTTAAAAGATAAATTAATTGTTTTGCTGCCCCAGATGGATATTTTGTAGGAACAACACGAATATCAATATCATTGATACCTTCCACAGCTCGGCGTAATGCAGCGATAGCCTCAGGCTTATTATCTTCAATACCGATAACAACTTTTTCTGGTTTTAGAATGTGGCGTGCAATCCGCGCACCAGTAATGATTTCATTTGCGTAATCTCGCATCAAGCGATCGTCACAAGTAATGTAAGGTTCACATTCTGCACCATTTATGATCAAGAGCTTAACTTTCTCTTGCGCAGAATCAATTTTGGCGGCAGTAGGGAATACCGCACCACCCAATCCCGCAATCCCAGCACGGTAAATATGTTGGATAAGTGCTGGTGCGGGCATAGACAAATATTCTTGTTCTGAGAGCGGATGTTTTTCTCGCCATTGATCTTTGCCGTCAGCCTTAATATGGATACAAAGATCTTGCATACCTGATGGATGCGCAACAACATGGGGAGCGATTTTGACAATCGTTCCAGATGTCGGTGCATGGATAGGTAATTCACGTAGGCCGTCACCAAGTGTGAGCATTTGACCTTTAAGGACATAATCTCCTTCTTGTACCAATAATTCACCATTTTTTCCGGCATGTTGATTAATTGGTAGATAAAACATTTCTGCCAACGGCGCATTTTGTAATGGTTGTTGGTTGGACTGGCTTTTCATTTCTGGAGGATGAATACCGCCAGGGAAATTCCATACATTATTTTTGTTATATTCTGCGATAATATCGCTCATGTTTCCCTCGCCAATTTATTTCTTTTCAGATGTGGTATCAACCACAGGAATAATAAGTTTTGGATCAAATTGCCAGTTCCAATTTTGAATACTTGGCTTGATGTCTTTCATACTAATACAATCTGTTGGGCACGGTGCCACACAAAGTGTGCATCCTGTACAGAGATCAGGAATAACGGTATGGACACTTCTATTCGTTCCAATAATGGCATCAACAGGGCATGCTTGGATACATTTGGTACATCCAATACACATATTTTCGTTGATAAACGCCACTTGTGGGAGTGGATCTTCTTCTTCGAGTGCCGTTTGAGGAACCGCGACTCCCATTAGATCGGCAATTTTTACGACGACTTCTTTACCACCTGGCACACATTTTGTGATTTCATCTCCATTGGCAACGGCTTCGGCGTATGGTTTACACCCAGGATAGCCACATTGACCGCATTGACTTTGCGGGAGTATCGCATCAATTTTTTCTACAATAGGATCATCATCTACTTTAAGTTTTACAGAAGCAAAACCTAAAAGACCACCTAAAATTAAGGCAAGAATTGCGATTAAAATAAGAATAAGAGTAATTGTTTGCATTATGCTTTCACCAATCCAGCAAAGCCCATAAAGGCAACAGACATTAAGCCTGCTGTTACAAGAGCGATAGATGCACCGCGGAATGGAACGGGAACGTCGGCGCCAGCTAGGCGTTCACGAAGAGCCGCAAATAAAACAAGAACAAGGGCAAAACCTAAGGATGCACCAAAACCATAAACAACAGATTGAGTAAGATTATGGGCAAGATTGGTGTTAAGTAGGGCTACCCCTAAAACAGCGCAGTTAGTCGTGATTAATGGAAGAAAAATACCAAGCAGACGATAAAGAGCCGGACTTGTTTTACGGATAACCATTTCCGTAAATTGTACAACAACGGCGATGACTAAAATAAATAATAGCGTACGTAAAAAAGGTGCATTGAATGGGATAAGTAAGTATCTATCAACAAGATACGAACATAAAGATGCGACAGTCAAAACGAACATGGTTGCAAGCCCCATCCCTAGAGCACTCTCAATTTTACGAGAAACCCCCATAAATGGACATAGCCCCAGGAACTTCACTAATACGAAGTTATTGATGAGGGCCGTACTGATAATTAATAGAATATAGTCAGTCATTGGAATTTTTCACGATCCTACCTGTTTTAATTAAATGGTGCATTTTCCTCTTTTCTCGGTTATTTAGCAAGATCAGGGTAGATTTACGCATAAAAAAATGCCACTCATTAGAGTGGCAGGAGGTCTTAAGATGAATCATCATTAAGCTAAAAAGTAGGTATTAATCAACTCTCACTTATAAAGACTCATCGGATCAGAAAAAGTTCTTAAACTAGATATAAAAAAATAAATTTATTTTGATTTAAAGAGAGAATGGAGGGAAATTAGGAATCGATAAAATCGAATGGAGATAAAAAAATATGCGATTTTATTATTCAATGTACAATTCTACAGTTTATTTTTAACAAGATTGTAAAAATACAGTACAATGTAACCCAATTTGAAAAAAATTTAAGGTAAGTGTATCTATGGCAAGTCAAGAAAATCTCGATTTTGAGCAAATAATGTTGCAATTAGACAACTTAGTTAACCAATTAGAAAAAGGTGATCTTCCGCTTGAAGATGCACTTAAAGCCTTTGAAAAAGGAATTAAATTGGCTCAAGAAGGACAGGCAAAACTTCAGCAAGCAGAACAACGAATTCAGATTCTATTACAAAAAAATGAAACTGCACAGTTGGCAGATTTTGAAGATTCTGAGCCATTTTAACGGATTAAAATAATGATTATGTATTCATTTGTAGAACAACTTAAACAGGTTCAAGACCGCGTTAACAATGTGCTTCGCGAGAAGTTATCGCAAAATGAGCCGAGCAAGCTTTTAGAAGCCATGGAATATGCCGTTTTATTAGGTGGAAAACGAATCCGCCCATTTCTTGTTTATGCAACGGGAAAAATGTTGGGCGCATCGAGGGAGGCGCTAGATGCACCCGCGGCTGCTATTGAGGCTATTCATGCGTACTCTTTAATTCACGATGATTTACCCGCGATGGATGATGATAATTTGCGTAGAGGTCAACCCACTTGTCATATTGCTTTTGACGAGGCGACGGCTATTCTTGCGGGCGATGCGTTGCAACCTTTCGCTTTTGAACTTATTGCAACAAGTGAAAAATTAACCGATAGCCAAAAAGTTAAATTAACAAAAATTTTAGCTGAAAATGCCGGCGTGAAAGGAATGTGCTTTGGACAGAGCCTCGATCTAGAAGCAGAAAACAAAGAGATTGATCTTCTAAGCCTTGAGAGAATACATCAGCATAAAACAGGAAACTTGCTACGGGCAGCCGTAAAAATGGGTTTTGTGTGTTCCGAATATGCTCATGACGCGTTAATTGAAAAAGCGTTAGATGATTATGCTACGGCGATCGGGCTAGCATTTCAAGTGCAAGACGATATTTTAGATATAGAAGGGGATAGTGCTGTTTTAGGAAAAACAGTCGGCGCAGATATTCAAGCGCATAAAAGCACTTATCCTAAATTTTTAGGATTAGCGGGAGCTAAAGAAAAAGCAAATGCTTTATACGAAACAGCACTTTTAGCTCTTGATAATGTACCTTTTGATACCACCACTTTGCGTGAACTAGCAAAATTTGTTGTTAATCGACAAGCTTAATTGAAATAGCGCAACGTATTATAACATATTGGATATAAACAATGATTGATTACACTCTGCTACAACAAATTGACTCGCCTGCAGATTTGAGAAAACTGGACAAAGCACAATTATCTCTTGTATGTGAGCAACTACGTCAGTATCTATTGGAAAGTGTGAGTCAAAGTAGCGGGCATTTAGCATCAGGGTTAGGTGTTGTCGAATTGACTGTCGCTTTGCATTATGTATTTGATACACCTTTTGATCAATTAATTTGGGATGTTGGTCATCAGGCTTATCCACATAAAATTTTAACTGGACGCCGCGAACAATTAAAAACAATTCGTCAAAAAGATGGATTACATCCCTTTCCGTGGCGAGAAGAAAGTGAATATGATGTGTTAAGTGTAGGGCATTCATCTACCTCGATTAGTGCTGGTTTAGGCGTAGCGTTAGCCGCACAACATGAAGGTAAAAACCGTAAAACAATTTGTGTAATTGGAGATGGGGCGATTACTGCAGGTATGGCGTTTGAAGCGTTAAATCACGCAGGGAGCTTACATTCGGATATGTTAGTTATCTTAAATGATAATGAAATGTCTATCTCAGAAAATGTTGGTGGTTTAAATAAACACTTTGCACGTTTTATGACAGCACCTTTTTACACCAACTTGCGTGAAAGTGGTAAAAAAGTGCTTTCAAATGTACCGCCAATCAAAGAATTTGTGAAGAAAACCGAAGAACATATCAAAGGCTTTGTTTCTCCAATTGGCACGATGTTTGAGCAGCTTGGTTTTAATTATATTGGTCCAATTGATGGTCATAATGTTGAAGAGCTTATTACGACCTTGTCTAATATGAAAAAACGCACTGGACCTCAATTCTTGCATATTAAAACCAAAAAAGGGAAAGGGTATGGGCCAGCCGAGAAAGATCCGATCAGTTATCATGGCGTACCTAAGTTTGATCATAAGTGTGGTGAATTACCTAAAAACCAAGCAGCTACACCAACATACTCTAAAATTTTTGGTGACTGGTTGTGTGAAATGGCAGAATCTGATCCAAAACTTGTCGGTATTACACCGGCAATGCGCGAAGGATCCGGAATGGTGGAATTTTCCCAAAGATTCCCTGAACAGTATTTTGACGCAGCAATTGCGGAACAGCACGCGGTAACACTTGCCGCAGGTTTTGCAATTGGTGGGATGCATCCTGTGGTAGCAATTTATTCTACCTTCTTACAGCGTGCATATGATCAAGTTATTCATGATGTTGCAATTCAGAAATTACCTGTTCTATTTGCCATTGATCGTGCGGGAATTGTTGGGGCAGATGGTCCAACACACCAAGGTGCATTTGATATCAGTTTCCTACGCTGTATCCCAAATCTTATTATCATGACTCCAAGCGATGAGAATGAATGTCGTCAAATGCTTTATACTGGTTATAAATGTGGGCAACCAGCAGCCGTTCGTTATCCAAGAGGAAATGCAGTTGGTGTTGAATTACAGCCATTAGCAGAATTGCCACTTGGTAAATCCATTGAGCGCCGTAAAGGAAGTAAAATTGCTATTCTTAACTTTGGTACTTTATTACCACAAGTACAAGAGGTGGCCGATAAATTAGATGCTACGGTGATTGATATGCGTTTTGTGAAACCATTGGATACGGCAAAACTTGATGAACTAGTACGTGATCATGATGTACTGGTTACAGTCGAAGAAAATGCTATTCGCGGGGGAGCAGGCAGTGCAGTAGGGGAATACCTATTTGAAAAACAATATATGGTTAAATTGTTAAACCTTGGATTACCAGATTTCTTTGTACCACAAGGTTCTCAATGTGAGATGCTCGCTGAGCTGAAGCTAGATGCGAAAGGTATTGAAGAGCAGATTCGTCAGTTTATCGAAAAATAAATACTAAAATAAAAACCAGTTAGCGTATAACTGGTTTTTTTCTGTCTTAGTGAAGTGAATTGTTGCGGCGTTTTTCCGCTGCTTTTCGTGCAATGAGTTGATCAGCACGGGAGCGCAATTGTGGTTTTTCACGTAAACGCTGTTCTTGTGGACTCATCATTGGCGTGATGGGAAGTATTTTTTTATCCGCTGGCGTTTTCTTTTTACCGATACTTTTAAATAGATTAATAATGCTGTAAATGACAGCAAATAAGCTTCCTAGAATGATCGCCCATTTTGTTAAAAGCGCGTATTTTAACAAATAAAGTTGTTTGGTAACGGTAAGATAGTTAACAACATCTCCGTAGATACTATTTGCAAAGAAAGCGAAAAGTAGTAGCAGAATAATAATGCTTACAAGTTTACGAAAACGGAAAAGATAATACCAAATTAGCGCAGACTTAACTTGTTTAAACATAGGCATATCCTATCTATTTTAAGGGAAAAGGCTGATTCCAAGTAAACTTAAAACAGCAATAAGACTCTTAGTTTTCAAGCTATCAATAATTTTTCGTTCTTCATCTTCAATAATGATTTCTAGCTCATCATCGGAATAGTCTTCCAATGTTTGGTGATAAATCGCAAGGCGTGCTTTAGTTCGTTGAATTGCTTTGGCACGGATTTTATCAGCAACCGCTTTCTGAACGGGTTTGTAAGTAAAACGAGCAATGAAATCGGTCATTTCTTTAATCATTTTTACTCCTGTATTGAGAAAATGCCGCATTGAAATGCGGCATGATTAGATATGATTATTCTTCCATGTAGCCTAAACTACGTAATGCACGTTCATCATCGGCCCAGCCAGATTTCACTTTTACCCAAAGTTCTAAATGAACTTTATTGTCAAAAAGGCGTTCCATGTCTTGGCGAGCTTCGATACCAATAGTTTTAATTTTTTGACCATTCGCACCGATTACCATTTTCTTTTGACCTTCACGTTCTACTAAAATCAGCCCATTAATTTCGTAAGTCCCACGTTCATTTACTTTGAAACGTTCAATTTCAACAGTTACGGAATACGGTAATTCTTCTCCAGTAAAACGCATTAATTTTTCACGAATGATTTCAGAAGCCATGAAACGTTGTGAACGATCGGTAACGTAATCTTCTGGATAATGGTGAATCCCTTCGCGAAGTGATTCACGGACAATTTTTTCAAGAATATCAATATTTTTACCTTTTTGTGCAGAAATAGGTACGATATCTTTGAATGGGAATTTTTGACTCATTTCAGTTAAGAATGGCAATAATTCATCTTTATTCTTGATGTTATCGATTTTATTTACGGCTAAAACAACAGGGGTTTTAACTTGGCGTAATTTGTTTAAAACCATTTCATCGTCATCTGTCCAGTGAGTACCATCTGTAAGGAAAATAATTAAATCAACATCACCAATGGTACTACTTGCTGCACGGTTCATTAGGCGATTAATTGCACGTTTTTCCTCAATATGTAATCCTGGAGTATCCACGTAAATCGCTTGGTATTTACCTTCTGTGTGGATACCTAAAATACGGTGACGAGTAGTTTGTGCTTTTTTAGAGGTAATAGAAATTTTTTGACCTAAAATGCGGTTAAGTAGGGTAGATTTACCCACATTAGGGCGTCCTACGATAGCAATAAATCCGCAGTAAGTTTTTTCACTATTATTTTGTTTGTCTGTCATGAGTTTTCCTATCATTCAAAACAAAGGTTATTTTGTTTTGGTGAGTAATTCTTGAAGAATCAAGTTCGCTGCTTCTTGTTCTGCTTTACGACGACTTGTTCCTTCCGCAATTACGGTTTTATTTAAATGTTTGATTTCGCATTTAACCGTAAATATCTGGTTATGGGCTTTACCTGTTGTATTAATAACTTCGTAGCTTGGTAAAGCAAGATGTTTAGCTTGTAAATATTCTTGTAAGCGTGTTTTGGGATCTTTTTGTTCTTCGCCTGGTTTAATTTCAGCAAGAAGGTCCATATACCAATTTTTTACAACATTGGTCGCCGTTTGTAGATCTTTATCTAAAGAAATGGCACCAATAATCGCCTCTACAGCATCAGCGAGGATAGAATCACGGCGGAAACCACCACTTTTTAACTCACCAGGACCTAAAACAATATATTCACTCAAATTAAAACGATGAGCGAGTATTACAAGCGTTTTTTCACGGACGAGGGTAGCACGCATGCGACTAAGTTCACCCTCATTACAATTTGGGAACTGGTTATAAAGTGCCTGTGCGATGGTTAAATTTAATATTCCATCGCCAAGAAACTCTAAACGTTCGTTATGTTTCTTAGCGGCACTCCGATGAGTGAGTGCCAGCTTAAGTAATTGTGGATCTTCAAATTGATATTGGAGACTTTTTTGTAATTTATCGTTATTTTTCATTATTAATAAATGCCCATTAAGAAACGATCTGTACGGATACCGGTAGGCCATTCATTCGGTTTTTTCTTTAAACTTAACCAAATAAAAGTTGCTTTCCCGACTAAATTTTGTTCTGGAACAAATCCCCAGAAGCGACTATCGTAACTATTGTTACGGTTGTCCCCCATAACGAAGTAATGTTTAGCAGGAACGATCCAGTGTGTTACATAACCTTTTTGATCTGCATAATCATGATAGTACGGCATTTCATTTGGATTTGGTTGATCCCAAAGAATATCATGAGAAATGTTTTGCATATCTGTTTCATGCACCAAGAGAGGATGCATATCGCTATAAATCATTTTACCATCTGGGGTTTGACCAAGAACTTGGTAAAAATCTTTATCTGGAACAGGTTTACTATAGAAAAATTGTTGTACTTCACAATCTTTCGTGCAAGGTTTTCCATCTTTATTTAAAACAACCATTAAGTGACGATTTTGGCTATCATAGAAAACTTGATCGCCTGGCAAACCAATAATACGTTTAATATAATCTTGGCTTGGACTATCGGGCGCTTTAAATACGACTACATCACCACGTTGTGGTTCACCCGTTTTAATCAGTGTTTTTCCAAAAATAGGATCACGTACACCATAAGCGTATTTTTCTACGAGTAGGAAATCACCAACGCGTAATGTGGGTTTCATTGAACCTGATGGAATTTGGAAGGGTTCAAAGAAAAATGAACGAAAAATCCAGATTAAAAATAAAACCCAAAAGAGCGAAGCAAACGTTTCGGTTGGCTCCGCTGCTTTTAAGCGAGCTTGTTGCTCTTCAGGTGTCAATGCAATACCATTTGCCTCATCTTCGGCTAATTGTTTTTTAGCACGCGGTAAGACATAAAAACGTTTATAGCACCAAAATGCGCCACAAAAGAAAGTCACGAGCGTCAATACAATAGACATACTATTCGCAGCACCCATGGCTTCAAAAATTTTCCAGCCAATAACAGCAGCAATAATTAGCAAAATAAAGGCAATATTTGATTTCATTGAAAATCCTTATGAATTAATCTTTACCCACATGAAGAATAGCTAAAAACGCATCTTGTGGAACTTCAACGTTACCTAAAGATTTCATTCGTTTTTTACCTTCTTTTTGTTTTTGTAGTAGTTTTTTCTTACGGCTTACGTCACCACCATAACATTTAGCCAACACGTTTTTACGTAATTGTTTAACGGTTGAACGTGCAATAATATGATTACCGATTGCCGCTTGAATTGCGATATCAAATTGTTGACGTGGAATAAGTTCTTTCATTTTTTCCACTAATTCACGTCCACGATAGGCCGCATTATCTTTATGTACGATCAATGCGAGTGCATCGACACGATCGCCATTGATCATGATGTCCACACGAACCATATCCGCCGCTTGGAATTTTTTAAAGTTATAATCCAAAGATGCGTATCCTCGAGAGGTAGATTTCAAGCGGTCAAAGAAATCAAGCACCACTTCACCCATCGGGATTTCATAAGTTAATGCAACTTGGTTACCATGGTATACCATATTGGTCTGAACACCGCGTTTTTCAACACAAAGGGTAATAACATTTCCTAAATATTCTTGCGGAACCAAAATATTACATTCCGCAATAGGTTCACGGATTTGCGCGATATTATTTAACGGCGGTAGTTTTGACGGACTATCTACATAGACAACATCACCGTTAGTTTGTTCCACTTCATACACTACAGTTGGTGCAGTTGTAATCAAATCAAGATCATATTCGCGTTCTAAACGTTCTTGAATGATTTCCATGTGAAGTAAACCTAAGAAACCACAACGGAAACCAAAACCAAGCGCAGTAGAGGTTTCTGGTTCATAGAAGAGGGATGCATCGTTAAGGCTTAATTTACCTAACGCATCACGGAAAGCTTCGTAATCATCAGAGCTGATAGGGAATAATCCTGCATATACTTGTGGTTTTACTTTTTGGAAACCAGGTAAAACGTGTTCCGCTGGATTGCTTGCAAGTGTGAGGGTATCGCCAACGGGTGCGCCAAGGATATCTTTGATAGCACATACAACCCAACCTACTTCGCCTGTTTTTAATTCAGTCGTATCCACTTGTTTTGGTGTAAAAATACCAAGACGATCAACGTTATAAGTTTGTCCTGTAGACATCACCTTAATTTTATCGCCTTTTTTCAATACACCGTTCTTAACACGAACCAAAGATACAACACCAAGATAGTTATCGAACCAAGAGTCGATAATAAGGGCTTGAAGTGGCGCATCTGGATCACCTTCAGGTGCTGGAATTTTATGAACAATATCTTCTAATACAGCATCAATTCCCACCCCTGTTTTTGCAGAACAGCGCACAGCATCCATGGCATCAATGCCCACGATGTCTTCAATTTCTTCAGCAACGCGTTCTGGTTCGGCAGCTGGTAAGTCAATTTTATTTAAAACTGGTACGACTTCTAGATTCATGCCAATTGCGGTATAGCAGTTAGCTAAGGTTTGCGCTTCAACACCTTGTCCTGCATCAACCACAAGTAATGCCCCTTCGCAGGCAGCGAGTGAACGTGATACTTCATAAGAAAAGTCTACGTGTCCCGGAGTATCGATAAAGTTTAATTGATAGGTTTCACCGTCTTTTGCTGTGTAGTTTAACGTTACACTTTGTGCTTTGATGGTAATACCACGCTCACGTTCTAGATCCATTGAGTCTAAAACTTGCGCTTCCATCTCGCGATCTGAAAGACCGCCACAAGTCTGGATAAGACGATCGGAAAGTGTCGATTTCCCATGGTCAATATGAGCAATAATAGAAAAATTACGAATGTTCTTCATTGAGTTCATAGTTATTGTGTTTGTGTCAAGTAATAAAATAAGTAAAAAACCGATTGTACCTGAAACCAACGCGTTAGGCTATGATTTTCCCACGCCAACATTTTCGGAAAAATTTATGCAAAATCAGGAGGAGAAAATAATTGCTTTGCGATGAGAAGGGGAGAGCGATGAGGAAATCACCGATATTTTTTTATACGGTGAGAAAGCGTATTCTAAAGTAAGAAAATTCGCTACAATGGCGATATAAATATTTACTAGAGGACGGAGATTATGCAATCCCAATTTATTGAAATTACAGAACAAAATATTTCTCAGGTACTACAAAGCTCTCAGCAAATTCCTGTTGTATTAAATTTCTATGCGCCAAGCATGCCAGAAACGGTTGCTTTTTTAGATAAGCTAAAAAAAATTGAAAATCAATATGCTGGACAGTTTATTCTGGCGGCCGTTAACTGTGAAACGCAACAACGCTTAGCAGCTCAATTCCAACTTCAAACTTTACCGACCACTTATCTTTTCAAAGCAGGTAAACCGATTGATGCAATTCAGGGACCGCTAGACGATGCACAGCTTATGCAACATTTAAAGGCGATTTTACCAAGTGAAGATGAGCTAAAATTTCAACAAGCGCTAGAATATATTGAAAAAGGAGATCTCGCCCAAGCCCTCCCACTTTTGAAGGAAGCATGGCAACTAAGTGATAAGAAAAATCCAGAAATTGCGTTTATTTATGCTGAAACGTATTTAACGTTAAAACGTGCTGAAGCTGCATTAGAAATCTTAGATCAAGTAAAATTAGAAGATCGTAATGCTCAGTGGCAAGAAATTCATGCTCAGGCAGAACTTTTACTCAAAGCTGCCGATACACCAGAAATTCAGCAACTTCAAGCTGAATACACAAAAGATCATCAACCTGCTACCGCTTTAAAACTTGCGATTGCTTTACATCAGGTGGGTAAGAGTGAAGATGCCTTAGCGTTATTATTTAGTATTTTGCAACAAGACTTACAGGCAGAAAATGGCGAAGTAAAAAAAGAATTCTTAGAAATACTAACCGCATTGGGAAATGGGGATGCGATTACCAGCCAATATCGCCGTAAATTGTATTCCCTACTTTATTAATCAATTATTTTGTATAAAATGAGAGAAAAAGTACCTCTTAGTTAATAGATGGAAGGTTTATTATGAATACAAAACATTGTCAATTATTGATCCTTGGATCGGGTCCTGCGGGTTATACAGCTGCAATCTATGCGGCGCGTGCAAATCTACATCCTGTTATGGTGACAGGGATGCAACAGGGCGGTCAATTGACGACAACAGATGAGATTGAGAACTGGCCAGGTGATTTTGAAAAAACAACTGGTCAAGGATTAATGGAACGTATGTTAAAACATGCGGAAAAATTTGATACAGAAATTATTTTTGATCAAATTAAATCTGTCGATTTTTCTTCGCGCCCATTTAAACTATTTGGTGAAATGCAAAACTTTACTTGCGATGCGTTGATTATCGCAACGGGTGCTTCTGCTCGCTATCTTGGTTTAGAAAGTGAAGAAAAATATAAAGGTCGTGGGGTGTCTGCTTGTGCGACTTGCGATGGTTTCTTTTATCGTAATAAACCGGTTGCTGTTATTGGTGGTGGGAATAGTGCAGTGGAGGAAGCGCTTTATCTTGCAAATATTGCCAGCGTAGTCCATTTAGTGCATCGTCGACATGAGTTCCGTAGTGAAAAAATCCTGCTTAATCGCTTGGATCAAAAGGTGAGCGAAGGAAAAATTGTGATTCATACACCATATACATTACAGGAAGTCTTGGGTGATGATATGGGAGTGACGGGTATTCGTATCAAAAATATGGAAAACGATACCCAAGAAGAAATCCAAGTTGATGGTCTTTTTGTAGCGATCGGTCATACGCCAAATACGTCAATTTTTGATGGACAATTAGAACTAAATAATGGATATATTGTCGTAAAATCTGGTTTAGATGGAGATGCCACTGCCACTTCAGTAGAAGGTATTTTTGCTGCTGGAGATGTTATGGATCATGTTTATCGTCAAGCAATTACGTCTGCAGGAACAGGTTGTATGGCTGCTCTTGATGCAGAACGTTTCTTAGATAAATTATAATTTTTAAAAATGGAGGGCGATTATTGCCCTCTTTCTTTGTACTTTTTTTATTTAATGATTATGGAAAAGACACGTCAACGTTACTTACAAAAATGGCTGACTGAACAAAAAGCACCAGTCAAGAAATGGTTAAGTATTAATGTATTACTCGCAAGTTTGTCTTCACTCATTTTGGTTGGACAAACCTATTGCTTTGCAATGATATTGCAGGCGCTAATTATCAAACATCAAGATCGCCAACAATTGGGGGCGTATTTTATTGGTATTGTGCTAGGATTTGTTATTCGTGCCATTATTCTTTATTGGCGTGAACGTATCGGATTTCGTTGTGGGCGAGAAGTTCGAAATCATATTCGGCAACAAATTTTTAATAAAATTGCCGCAGTTGGACCGGCGACAATCAATAATAAGCCCGCGGGAAGTTGGGCAACGATTATGTTGGAGCAGGTGGAAAATTTACATAATTTTTATGCCCGCTATTTACCGCAACAAAGTTTATCGGCCATTGTTCCCGTGATTATCATTATCGCGGTTTTCCCATTTAACTGGGCAGCCGCCTTGATTTTAATTCTTACTGCACCATTAATCCCACTTTTTATGATTTTAGTTGGGATGGCTGCAGCAGAAAGTAGCCAACAGAATATGGATGTATTGGCAAAATTGAGTGCGCAGTTTTTGGATCGTCTTCGCGGTTTAGAAACCTTACGCTTATTCAATAAAACCGCAGAACAAACAGAGCATATTGAAGAGAGTACGGAAGATTTCCGTGAAACCACCATGGACGTATTGAAAAAAGCATTTCTTTCTTCTGCAGTTCTAGAATTTTTCACGTCTATCTCTATCGCTTTGATGGCAGTTTATTTCGGATTTAGCTATCTTGGTCAAATTGGATTTGGAAGTTACGGTGCAGCCGTAAGTTTATTTGCTGGCTTCTTCTGTTTAACCTTAGCGCCAGAGTTCTATCAGCCTTTACGTGATCTTGGCACTTATTATCACGATCGTGCAGCGGGAATTGGGGCAGCAGATGTTATTGTCGATTTCTTGGAAGCAGATTATGTCACTGCTCAAAACCCTGACGCTACCAAAATCGATAAAAATTTTGCAGAAAAATTACATGCAGGATTATCAATTTACGCTCATGATTTAGTGGTTCTCTCTCCAGCGGGTAAACCATTAACGCAGCCACTTAATTTTGAATTACCAGCGCATTCACTTACAGCATTAGTAGGACAAAGTGGGGCAGGTAAAACATCGCTAGTGAATGTACTCTTGGGTTTCTTAGCTTATGAAGGCAGCCTAAAAATCAATGGTAAAGAATTGCGTGACTTAGACTTAGCTGATTGGCGCAGTTTTATTGCGTGGGTAGGTCAAAATCCTGTATTACTACAAGGGACCTTACGCGAGAATTTATTATTAGGTAATGAACATGTATCGGAAAGTGAGCTTCATACTGCGCTTGAACAAGCCCAAGCACTAGAGTTTACCGAACAAATTGGGCTTGATACGGAAATCAACGAACATGGGGTAGGGCTTTCTGTCGGGCAGGCGCAACGCCTTGCTATTGCTCGTGCTTTATTACGTCACGGGAACTTAATTTTACTTGATGAACCCACCGCAAGCCTAGATGCTCGCTCGGAAACACTTGTTTTAAATGCATTAGAAAAAATGAGTCGCGAACAAACAACATTAATGATTACGCACCGTATTGAAGACCTCAAACAATGCGATAACATTTTAGTGATGAAAGAGGGACAAATTGTTCAACAAGGGCGCTTTGAAGAACTAGAACATACTGGCTTCTTTGCTGAGCTTTTAGCACAACGACAACAGGATATTCAATAATGCGAACTTTATTGCCTTTTATACGTTTATTTAAATATGCGAAATGGCCACTTTTTGCTGGCATTATCTTAATGATCTTAGGGCTCGCTTCAAGCGTTGGCTTATTAACCGTATCTGGTTGGTTTTTAGCTGCAACAGCGATTGCGGGTGCGGGAAGTTTATTTAACTTCTTCTATCCCTCTGCAACTGTACGTGGGTTAGCGATCGGTCGTACAGTAGCTCGCTATGTTGAAAAAATCGTGACGCATGATGCAACTTTTCGTATTTTAGCAAAATTGCGCGTACAAGTTTTTCGTAAGATTATTCCATTAAGCCCTGCAGTGTTAGATCGCTATCGCCATAGTGATTTATTAAACCGCTTAGTGGCAGATGTGGATACATTAGATAATTTGTATTTGCGCGTGATTGCACCTTTTATTACGGCTATTGTCATGATCGGAATTTTAACGTTTTCGTTAAGCCTTTTTGATGGACAACTTGCCTTAATTATCGGGATTACGCTTTTAGCATTACTTCTTATTATTCCTACTATTTTTTATCAACTAGGTAAAAAATTTGGGGAAGATTTAACAGAAGAACGTGCTCAATATCGCACTCAATTTGTTGAGTTTATTCAAGCTCAGGCAGAACTTTTATTATTCAATGCAGGTAAACATTGTCGTAAAAATATGGCGGAAACGGAAGAGAAATGGCAAGCTTTTCAGCAAAAAGAGGCCAATTTATCTGGACTTTCAACCGCATTGGTGATGTTTGCTAATGGGATGTTATTAGCGGTGGTATTATGGATTGCGGCGAAGACAGATTTTGCGGTTCATCTTGCCCCAGATAATCGCTTTTATCAGGCTTCTGTCATTGCGCTCTTTGCGTTTGCTGCGTTAGCAAGTTTTGAAATTTTAATGCCATTAGGCGCGGCTTTTTTACATATTGGCCAAATTGTTGCCTCGGCAAAACGGATTAATGAACTCACTGAACAACAACCGTTGGTGGTTTTTGATGGTGATAAGGTATTGAGTTTGCCAACTAAAGCACCTCTATTACAAATTGAGAATGTGAGTTTCCATTATCCAAGTCGAAAAGATTTTGCTTTGCAAAATATTCAATTAACCTTTGAACAGGGCAAAAAAATTGCCATTTTAGGGAAAACGGGAAGTGGTAAGTCATCATTGCTTCAGCTTCTTGTGCGTAATTATAATCCAGAAAGTGGCAAAATCTTATTGGGAGGCGCACCCATTCAGGATTATACGCAAGATAGTTTGCGCGCGACATTTTGTTTCTTGACCCAACGCGTCCATGTTTTTAGTGACACTTTGCGTAACAATTTACAAATTGCTAGCCAGACAGAAATTTCTGATGAAAAGATGCAAGCAGTTTTATTAAAAGTCGGATTGGATAAACTGGTGGCACAAGAGGAAGGGCTAGATATTTGGCTAGGTGAAGGTGGGCGTCCACTCTCTGGCGGGGAACAACGTCGATTAGGTTTGGCACGTATTTTACTTAATGATGCGCCAATTTTACTCTTAGATGAGCCGACTGAAGGTTTAGATCGTGAAACTGAACGTCATATTTTGTCATTAGTTTTTGAACATTGCCAAGATAAGACATTGATCATGGTGACACATCGATTGACAGATATTGAACAATTTGATCAAATTTGTGTGATGGATAACGCCAAAGTCATGGAATGCGGTAGCTTTGATGAGCTTTATCAACAAAGTGGGTATTTTAGACAATTACTTGATAGAATTTAGGAAAATAAAAATAACTGGGCACAAACCCAGTTATTTTTTTGCATAAATTTTTCTGAAAATGGGGGCGTAATTGGATTAAGCCGCCAAATATTGTTGAAAAGCATTCCATGCAGACGACATATTTTCCACTCCCAGATCATACATAGCTTGGAGCTTTTCTGGATCTCGCTCAATGCGCGCTAAGTGGAGATCTTTTGTCGGGCGAACGACAAATATTTTGCCTTCAGCTTCTAATTTTTCAATAAGATCGAGTGTGGCATTATAATTTTTCCAACGGTTTAAAAGCGCCTCTGCAAGTTGTGGATGGCGAAAGTAGAAACTCTTAATAAGCCATTCTGCTTGAGGTTTTTTACGGTATTCTTTTACCTGGGTAAGAACGACAATAATTTTTTTATAGCCCATGCGTAGGCATTCTTCAATCGGAATACTGTCCGCAATGCCACCATCAAGATAGCCGTGGCCATTTAGTTCAACAATTTGTGAAACAAAGGGCATTGCACCGCCTGCGCGAAGGGTATCGACTTGTGCGACGGGATCAGTAATGCGTACATATTCTGCTTTACCCGTATCAACATTCGTAATAGTGGCATAAAATTTGATAGGACTTTCTTTGAAGGTTTGGTTATCAAAAACATCTAATTTGAAGGGGATAAGAGAATAGGCAAATTCGGTATTTACCATATTGCCACTGGTAAAAAAACTATACCATCCTAGATAGTGCTTATCATTAGCATATTTTAAATTATAACGAAGGGCACGCTTGGGTTGTTTAGACGGGTAATTAATCCCAAATAATGCACCGGCTGAAACACCAATGACACTATCTGCCACAAAATTATGTTCAAGAAAAACATCTAGGACGCCATTGGTATACATACCACGCATTGCGCCACCTTCCAGGACTACACCGACTTTCTCCATCAATTTCTCCTATCTTTATCTTTTTTGAATATAAAACAATCGGTTATTTTATGCCTTTATTCCTAAAAAGTTTAGTTTTTTCTAAAAAAAGTAACGCATTTTAAGTAATTTATTTTTGTGGATGGGCTAAGTGAATGAGGTAATTAGCAAACGCGGTCCCTGTTTTCATATAGCCTTTAAAGTTAAGATGAACCCCATCTTGACTTGCCATTCCTTGGTGTTGGAATTGATACATCCCACATTGTCCGCCCATGGCATTACGCCATGACCATAATCTAAGATGGTATTTTTCTGCGATATTTTTTTGCATTTCCCATATCGCTTGTAACGTTGTCGGGACCTTACATTGAGATTTATCCAAATTCATTGGCGGTGCTTGGACTAAAATAATGGAAGTATTCGGTAAATCATGGCGAATTTTTTGTAATTGTTTCTGCCAATTTTGTGTTTCTTTATGAATATCCATTTGTGGATTAAAGGCTTCATTTGTCCCAAAAGCGAGCACAATTAAGTCTGGGTGAAGTTGTTTAAGCGTCGTCGTCCAGTTGGATTGCCACTTAGTTAAGCTTGATAATTTGGCGCCATTTACACCCAGATTCGAATACAGAACCCCTCTTTTTTGGTTTTCCAATTCTATTTGCCCTAAGGATGTACCCGTATTCGCTGAAATTGAAAAAGGCAGATATCCTTTAAATTGTGTAAATTGCCAGTTTTCATTGGTTGGATGAAAGGAAACAGAACGTTCTTTATCTTTAAAAACCAGTTTATCTTTAGGTGTGTTTGCTTTAAAAAATACGTGGATATTTTGTAAATAAGGATTGAGATGATAAGGGAAAATTTCTGTTTCACTATCTGGTTCTTTTGCCACTGCCATAATGCCACCAAAGGGGGGCTTTTGTTTAGAAGCTGCACGATTTACAAAGCGTTGCCACCCCGTAGACACTTGATGCACACTAATATTCTGTTGTCCACTAATGTTAACGGGCGCGATTAGCCCAATCCCACCATTGCCAAAGTAGCTTTGTAGCCGTTTTCTTACTGCATAGGAAAAGAGATCTGCGGCTGTGTGAGAATCACCAATTTGAATAATTCTGACCTTTTGAATTTTGCCTTGCTTTAAATCATAAAGTTTATCTTGCCAAGGTTCATGGAGCGGTGTCGAACAACCTTCCAGTAGTGTTAAAGTAGTAAGACACACGAACATCCATCGCATTTTCATTATTTAGACTCCTGAATATGAATATGCTCTAAAACGTAATTTGCCAGAATTTTCTGACCAAGCCAGGTAAAGTGTACGCCATCTTTTAGTCGTACTCGAGTGATTTTACCACGGTATTGAATGGCAAGCTGATATTTATGGATGCCTGGATCGACTAACACCTCTTTAGTAGGTAAGAAAATGCCATAAGGTTGAACTTGATTTTTAATGACCTTATCTAAGTAGCGCATTTCTTGATTAAGCGTCGGATTGCGCATGTAAGGAATACCTAACCATAATACTTTAACATTATGGGCTTTTGCTGCATTAAGGATGCGATCAATTCGTGCTTCATAAACCTGTTGCCATTCAGGAGAATGGAATTTTAGATATGGACCGTGTTTACGGGCGGGGTTAGGAAAATTCCACGGGTCATTTGCACCGAGTAAAATCACAAGTAATTTGATATGCGGGTTTTGATTTAAAGTATCCTCGATAGTTTTTGGCCAATCAAAGAAATGAGGATAAGATAACCCAGTACTTTGTTGACTTAGATTCACGGTACGCATATTAAAGTTTTCGCGTAAATATTTTTGGATATGAGGGGCGATGGCTTGCATAAGAGAATCGCCAGCAAAAAATACCTGATCCTGCGAAGAAATGACAACATCATCTTCCGCCACCTTTTTCATTGTAGCAGGATGCAAAGAAGCTTTATTTGGTGATAAATGGGGTGTTTTTGTTACCGTATCGGTTTTGGTTTGTGTGGAATGATTAGCTTTATCAAAATCATAAACAGTTGTATTTTCAGGTATAAATCGCGTTAATCTTTGAGTTAAGTATGTGTTTACACGTGATCCGGTTTCGAACCATGCGTAAGGTAAATAGCGTTTCAATGGGCTTTCTTTGTGATAAGTTTGTTCCCAATAATGATTTAACGAGGATTGATTAAGCCAAATAAGGACGAGTACGGTACAAAGTAGCGTAGTGTAAGTCGATAGCATGGCGAATTTTTTAGAAACCGGCATAAATAAACCCTGGAATCCCTGATGGGGAAAAATAAGTAATAATGACAAACAATAAGGAAAAAATTAGTACCCAGAAAATTTTAGGAATAAATTCAAGGAAAGAAACGAAAGCATCAAATGTTTCTTCCAATACGGGATAAAAAACCATTAAAAATGCAATAAAGCCAAAAAATAATAAGGCGTATGAATTTACAATTCCATCATAAAAATTATGGCAGAGAGCATAAATAATTAGGGAAAAATCATTTAGTTCAGTAGTTTTAAAAATCAGGAAACTAAAACTTACAAAGTTGAACGTAATGAAAATTCCGATAAATTTGCCAATTCGTGTAGTAGGGTAGGCAAAATTTTTCTGAGTGTGGAAAATTTTATTGACTAGATTTTGAAAAACGAGTGCGACACCGTGCAATGCACCCCAGATAGCAAAATTTAGGCTGGCACCATGCCAAATACCAGATAAAAAGAAGGCAAGAAAAAGATTAAGTTGTTTTCTAAAGAAGCTTACCCGATTTCCACCGAGTGGAATATAAATATAATCTCTTATCCACGTAGATAGACTAATGTGCCAACGGTTCCAGAAGTCCTGAATATTTACTGCACGTAATGGCATTTTAAAGTTTATTGGCAGTTGAAAGCCTAATAACATGCCAATCCCAATGACCAAATCCGAGTATCCGGAGAAATCAAAGAAAAGTTGTAAAGTATAGCCATAAATTGCCGCTAAAATATCTACACTATGATATTCCAGTGGATTTTCAAAAACCGGATTGACCACATAATTGGCAATATCTCCCGCAAACCACCATTTTTTTGCGATACCTAAAAGAATAAGACTACAGGCTAAAGCAGGGCGAATAATATGGCGTTTACTTCGCACCTGTTGCAAAAAACCCTGTTGTTCTCCAAATTTTGTTTTAAAACTATTTACACGCAGAATTGGACCTGCCGTGATGGTAGGAAAAAAACTAAAATGGAGGAGAGTTTCGTGGAAGTTAAGATCAGCGTTCTTATCTTCATACAGGGTGACAAGATAGGCGATAGATTGGAAAACGTAATAAGACAAACCAAGGGGCATTAAAAAATCCATTTCTTCGCTCAAGCCAAATTTAACGAGGAAAATTTTGAAAAAATCAAAATATTTAAAAATGGCTAGCACAGCAATAGCAGTAATGACGCCAAGACCTAAAAAAAATCTACGTATATTTTGGGAGGATGAACTAACAATTCCACGAGCGATAAAGTAAATTGCTGAAGAATAAACCAGTACAGTTAAAGCAAAATTTGGATCGGCGTAATACAGTAAAAAGAGGCTAGCAATAGTAAGTAGTGTGTTTTGAAATTTTCCGAGTAAATAAACGAGCCAAAAAACAAAAAAGAAAAGGAAAAATTCAATGGATAGAATATGCATAAATGGATTTGTTTATTTAATAAAATAACAAGGATAAAAAACCCTAAAACAAAGTTTAGGGTTTCAAATGCAAAACGTTAAATTATAAGCTTTCAGTGAAAGTACGAGTGATTACATCACGTTGTTGTTCAGGTGTTAAAGAATTGAAGCGAACAGCATAACCTGAAACACGAATAGTAAGTTGAGGATATTTTTCTGGGTGTTTAACCGCATCTTCCAAAGTTTCACGACGTAATACGTTTACGTTTAAGTGTTGACCACCTTCTACTTTAACAGTTGGTGCAACATCTACTGGAAGTTCACGATATTCAAATTGACCAAGATCTTTAATCGCAACGATTTGATCTTCTTTAAAGTCCTTTTTAGCTGCCAAGCAACGTGCTTCGCCTTTATCGCTATCTAGTAACCAAAATGAATTGATTAAAGCGTCATTTGCTGCTTGTGTGATTTGGATACCTGTAATCATAGTATGTTCCTTAAGATTAAGTTATGAGAATTGTGAAAATTTTAGCGTTTTTTTTTAAATTTTCAAATTTTATTTATATAAAATAACGCTATAAATAATTTTATATTAACTAAAGTGGCGGTGGGCAATTTTGCACTAGCATTTATAGAGGGATTCTTTATAATGACTCATTTAGTTTTTTAGAGAGAAATGACTATGTTGACGTGGCACGATGTTTTAGGGGAAGAAAAATCAAAACCTTATTTTCAAAATATTTTACAGTTTTTGGATAAAGAGCGTGCTGCTGGAAAGATAATTTATCCACCAAAACCTGATATTTTTAATGCGCTTAAATTAACAAATTTTGATGATGTCCGTGTTGTAATTATTGGGCAAGATCCCTATCATGGCGCAGGGCAAGCACATGGATTATCTTTTTCAGTACAAAAAGGGATTCGCTTACCACCATCATTACAAAATATTTATAAAACCTTACAAAGGGATTATCCCGAGTTTCAGATTCCTAAAGACGGCGATTTAACTTATTGGGCTCAACAAGGTGTATTACTGCTCAATACCGTTCTTACTGTCGAAGCGGGGAAAGCACATTCTCATGCACAAATCGGTTGGGAAGACTTTACCGATAAAATAATTTCTGAACTTAATGAGAAAAAAGAAAATTTAGTCTTTTTATTGTGGGGATCGCATGCTCAGAAAAAAGGACAATTTATTGATCGCAACAAGCATTGTGTTCTAACCTCTGTCCATCCATCACCACTTTCCGCTCATCGTGGTTTTTTCGATTGCGGGCATTTCAAAAAAACAAATGACTATCTACGCCAACACCAGTTACCTGAAATTGATTGGCAATTACCGATTGAATAAGGATTATATATGTTAGCGATTATTTCGCCTGCAAAAACATTGGACTTTACGTCACCCATTCCGCATTGGAAAACAACACAGCCACCATTTTTAGATCAAAGTGAAGCACTGATTGATGTTTGCCGTCAACTCTCACCACAAGAGATTGCGTCTTTGATGCATATTAGCGATAAATTAGCAGGTCTAAATGCTGCACGTTTTGGAGAATGGCAAAAAACACAGACTGAAACAAATGCACGCCCAGCAATTTACGCATTCAAAGGGGATGTATACACGGGACTAGATGCAGAAACATTACCACCACAAGCTATAGAATTTGCACAGACACATCTTCGTATGCTTTCAGGGCTCTATGGATTACTTCGTCCGTTAGATTTAATGCAGCCTTATCGCCTAGAAATGGGAACCAAATTAGTCAATCCAAAAGGTAAAAATTTATACGATTTTTGGGGCGTGATGATTACAAATGCGTTGCAAGATGCACTTGATCAACAAGGTGATAGTGTGCTGATTAATCTTGCCTCAGATGAATATTTTAAAGCGGTTAAACCAAGCAAATTACAAGCTCGTATCATTAAACCCGTCTTCTTAGATTACAAAAATGGCAAGTATAAAGTTATCAGTTTTTATGCAAAAAAAGCACGCGGTTTGATGTGTCGTTACATTTTAGAAAACGAATTAAGTGATCCTGAATCCCTCAAATTGTTTAATTCAGAGGGGTATTATTTTGAACCAAGCGAAAGTACTGACGATATGTGGGTATTTAAACGTGATGGTATTGATGAATAAGTAAGCGGACGTTTCAAAAAAAGAAAAACCGCTACGAAGTAGCGGTAATAAGATTTACAATAGGATAAAATGAACAATAGAGTTGGAATGTTTTGAGAGGATCTAACTCTACCGAACAATATGCAAACACAACATTATACCTAACATTGAAAAGGGACGTTCTTCGTGTTAGGTACGGTGAGTATTTTAAGCAAAAGCATAACTACTCACAAAGGATAAAAATTGATTTTTTATATTAAAAAAACTAATCATTTTATAATGTTAAATAAGAAATGGATGACCTATGTATAAACGTTTACCCCCTCTAAATTCTCTAAAAGCGTTTGAGTGTTCTGCTCGCCATCTAAGTTTTACCAAAGCAGCTGAGGAACTGTGTGTAACACAGGCAGCAATTAGCCATCAAATTAAGTTGTTAGAAGATTTTTTGGGAATGCCTTTGTTTTATCGCAAAAATAGAACATTAGAATTAACTGAAACTGGAGTGCATTACTTTGCGGATATTAGTAAGATTTTCAATCGTTTAACAGAAGCGACCAAGAAAATTTTAACGCAAAACAATGATAGACATTTAGCGATTGCCGTACCTCAAACTTTTGGTATGCAATGGTTGGTTCCACACCTTACTGACTTCCACAATACGCATCATAATATTGATTTACGCCTAAATGGTGTCGATCAAGATGAAGGATTCTTTAAGAATAATGAAACAGATCTCGCTATTTATTATGGCAATGGCGACTGGAAGCATTTGCAAGTAGAAAAATTAGTCGATGGGGAACTAATTATTCTAGGCGCACCAAAATTGCTTGCATCAAAACCTGTCGAGCGAATTGAAGATTTATTAAACCATCAATTTATTCATATTCATGATTATCAAAACTGGCAAGATATGGCGAGTTATTTAGAATTAGATGGGCTTGATCTTCAACATGGCGCATTATTCAGCCATACCATTATGGCATTACAAGCGGCAAAACATGGACAAGGACTGGTATTAGCCAATCGATCGCTCGCTCAGAAAGAAATTAATGATGGAAATCTAATTCGCGTATTACCACAAAAATCACTCCGTGATTCAAAATCATTTTATATTGTAAATCAACTGGATAAGGCAAATAATGAACCAATTAATGCCTTTAAACAGTGGATTTTAGCCACTATTCGAAAGGAAAGGAATGAATAAAATTATGCTTTACTGCCGCCAAGGCTTTGAAAAAGAAATGGCAGCAGAAATTATGGAAAAAGCCGCTACCTTAGGGGTAGCGGGATTTGCACGAGCGGTAGAAAATACCGCTTATGTTATTTTTGAATGTTATCAACCGAACGATGCAGATTTGCTTGCCCAAAAATTGCCAGTAAAAGAATTAATTTTTGCACGGCAATTACTGGTTATTTCGGATTTATTGGAAGATCTCTCACCTGACGATCGTATCACACCAATAATAGAAGCATTTAAACAACTTCCTGCGCCTTTTGATCTTACAAAAACCGATGATATTTGGGTGGAAAGTGCGGATACCAATGAGGCAAAATCGCTTTTAACTTTTTGTCGTAAATTTACTGTACCATTGCGTCAGGCACTCCGTAAAGCGGGAGCTTTACAAGCAAAAGTTGCGAAACACGCACGTACCTTACATGTATTTTTCTTGCGTAATAACGCATGTTATGTGGGGTACTCTTATAACCAACAACATTCACCTTACTTTATGGGGATCCAACGCCTACGTTTTCCTGAAATGGCACCGAGTCGTTCCACTTTAAAACTTGAAGAAGCGATATTGACATTTTTCACACCCGAAGAAGAAAAAGCGCGGTTTAATGAAAATCAAATTGGTGTGGATCTTGGGGCATGTCCAGGTGGTTGGACTTATCAGCTCGTCAAACGTGGTGTATTCGTTTATGCCGTTGATCATGGCAAAATGGCAGCAAGCCTTTTTGATACTGGACGCATTGAACATTGTCCTGAAGATGGATTTAAATTCCAACCACCAAAACGTAAACGCGTTAACTGGCTTGTGTGTGATATGGTAGAAAAACCAAGTCGTATTGCTGATCTTATGGCAAAATGGCTTGTTAATGGCTGGACGCAAGAAGCAATTTTTAATCTTAAATTGCCGATGAAAAAACGTTATCAAGAAGTTCAGCAATGTTTAGATAGTATCGCTAAACAATTGCAAGACGCGGGTTTTTCATTCCAAATTCAAGCAAAACAGCTTTACCACGATCGTGAAGAAATTACCGTTCATGCTCGCGTAAAATAACACGCCCCGATTTTCGGAAAAATTTTTACTTGTCCTCATCAGGGAAGATTTCTATAATTTTCCCTGTACATAAAAACAGTGGAACAAAATCACATGGATATTTCAGATTTACTTGATGGGTTAAATGAGAAACAACGCGAAGCCGTTGCGGCACCGCTTGGTAATTATTTAGTACTTGCAGGGGCAGGAAGCGGTAAGACACGTGTACTCACACATCGCGTAGCATGGTTAATTGGTGTTGAAGATGTGCCAGAGAATCATATTATGGCAGTAACCTTTACGAATAAAGCGGCTGCTGAAATGCGTTCTCGTATTGAGCAGACATTGCATCAAACTGGGAATGATCGCCAATTGTTTGGTATGTGGGTGGGCACTTTCCACAGTATTGCGCATCGAATTTTGCGTACCTACTACAATGATGCAAACCTGCCACAAGATTTCCAAATTCTTGATGCGGAAGATCAGCTTCGTCTAGTAAAACGATTAATGAAACTTCACGAATATGATGAAAAAGATTATCCCCACAAACAAGCGTGTTGGTTTATTAATCATCAAAAAGAAGAAGGACGTAGACCGAAAGATCTAGGCGTGGCGAAAGATCCGCATGAACGTACCTGGATTGAAATTTATCGCCTCTACCAAGAGGCATGTGACCGTGCAGGCTTAGTTGATTTTTCTGAATTACTCCTACGCGCCTATGAATTATGGAAAAATAATCCATTGATTTTACAACATTTCCAACGACGCTTTACACAAATTCTTGTGGACGAGTTCCAAGATACTAACTTCATTCAATACGAATGGATCAAATTACTTGCTGGGAATACGGGGAATGTGATGATCGTAGGTGATGACGATCAATCTATTTACGGCTGGCGTGGTGCAAAAGTAGAAAACATCCAATTTTTCTTGCGTGATTTTCCACAAGCACAAACCATTCGCTTGGAACAAAATTATCGTTCAACAGGCAATATCTTAAAAAGTGCCAACGAATTAATCTCTCACAATACGGATCGTCTGGGTAAAGAATTATGGACAGCGGATGGAGCGGGGGACCCCGTTGGTATTTATGCTGCCTTTAATGAATTAGACGAAGCTTTATTTGTGGCAACGCAAATTGAAAAATGGCGCGAAGAAAACGGAAAATTATCCGAATGTGCCATTTTGTATCGTAGCAATAGCCAATCACGCGTGCTTGAAGATGCCTTAATTAAGATGAAAATTCCATATCGTATTTATGGAGGATTACGCTTCTTCGAACGCCAAGAAATTAAAGATGCTTTAGCTTATTTGCGTCTTATCGCGAATGTCCAAGATGACGCCGCATTTGAACGTGTCATCAACACACCAACGCGAGGGATTGGTGAACGGACAATGGATATTTTGCGTAATTTAACGCGTGAACGTCAAATTACCTTATGGCAAGCAATGGAAGTCGCGATTGAAGAACAATATCTAACAAGCCGTGCGGCGACATCCTTACTTCGTTTTGCTGAATTAATACAAAACTTGCGTACCGAAACGCAAGGTATGACATTAGCTACGCAAACCGATTTCGTGATTAAACATTCTGGATTGTATGGAATGTATGAAAAAGAAAAAGGAGATAAGGGCGAAGTCCGTATTGAAAACTTAGAAGAATTGGTAACGGCGGCGAAAGAATTTGAAAAACCTGATGATGCAGAAGGCTTGAGTGATTTAACAGCATTCTTAACGCACGCTTCATTAGAAGCGGGAGAAGGACAAGCGGAGGCGCATCAAGACAGTGTACAAATGATGACATTGCATGCGGCGAAAGGGTTAGAATTTTCGCGAGTATTCATCGTAGGCATGGAAGAAGGCTTATTTCCAAGTGGACGCTCTTTCGAAGAGGCGGGACGATTAGAGGAAGAACGCCGTTTAGCTTATGTGGGGATTACGCGAGCCAAAATTTTGCTAACATTATGCCATGCTGAAAGCCGACGTTTGTACGGTAAAGAAGAAATTCATCGCCGTTCTCGTTTTATTGAAGAATTACCACAAGAATGTCTACAAGAAATTCGATTGCGAGGCAAAGTAACGCGTGCTTACAATCAAAACGCAGTGGGTTCTATTAAAACCACCCCAATGCTGAATAGTTCTGAATGGAAAATGGGACAAAAAGTGCAGCATGCGAAGTTTGGAAAAGGTTCCATTATCAATATTGAAGGTAGTGGTGAGCACACGCGTTTACAAATTGCATTCCAAGGTGAAGGCATTAAATGGCTGATTGCAAAATTGGCAAAATTAGAAAAACTGAATTAGATAAATTAACCAAGGATATTTATGCGATTAGATAAATTTCTGGCTGAAGCAACAGGCATGACGCGTTCGCAAGCGAGTAAAGTATTACGCCAAGGCGTTGTAACGGTTAACGATAAAATAGAAAAATCAGCCTCTGCGCAAGTGAGTGCAGAGGATCTCATTCAATTAGATGGTGAAACATTAGCATGGTATGAAGAAGGACATTATATCATGTTAAATAAACCGCAAGGCTATGTATGTAGTACGGACGAACGGGATTATCCAAGTGTATTGCAATTTTTCGATTATCCATTAGCGGGTAAATTGCATTGTGCGGGTCGTTTAGATGTTGATACCACTGGTTTGGTTCTTTTAACGGATGACGGTCAGTGGTCACATCGTATCACTTCACCAAAACATCATTGTGAAAAAACCTATTTGGTAACGTTAGCCGATCCGATTGAAGAACATTATGTACAGGCTTTTCAAGATGGTATTCTTCTACGCGGAGAAAAAACACCGACGCAACCTGCCGTTTTAGAAGTGATTGATGATTACCAAGCGAACTTAACATTAACAGAAGGACGTTATCATCAAGTAAAACGGATGTTTGGTGCATTGGGCAATAAAGTGATTGGCTTACATCGTTGGCGTATCGGCAATGTAGTTTTAGATGAAAATCTTGAAGAAGGTGAATGGCGTGATTTAACTACTCAAGAGGGTGAAGTCGGAAATCCCACTTCAAAATAACACGCCCCGATTTTCGGTAAACTTTATGCGATTTTTAGATAAATTCATGTAAGAGAAAAGGTGAGAGAAATCTCACCTTTTTTGCTCTATATGGAGTGAAACTATACAATAATTGCAGATAAAAAAATAATGATTAATGTAAAAATCAGCAAATAATAGCAAAAAGTTTGAGCTAGATCTCAATATGGCTTTTTTCATTTTGAGTTCTATAACAGAAAAATTTAAACTGCATGTAGTTTATTTATTATTCATAATTTATTTTATTTTTATTAAAGGAGCATACAATGAAAGTCACACTTTTAGGGGCAGCAGGAGGCATTGGTCAACCATTAGCTTTGCTTTTAAAAACCCAATTACCAGCTGGAAGTGAACTTGCACTTTACGATATTTCACCTGTAACACCTGGCGTTGCAGTTGATGTAAGTCATATTCCAACAGAAGTAAAAGTGACAGGATTTTGCGGCGATGATTTAGCATTGGCGTTACAAGGTAGTGATGTTGTGGTGATTACGGCTGGGGTAGCACGTAAACCAGGCATGGATCGCTCTGATCTTTTTAATATCAATGCGGGTATCATTAAAGATCTAGTTGAAAAAATTGCACAGGTTTGCCCTAAAGCTTGTACATGTATTATTACCAACCCCGTGAACACAACAGTTGCCATTGCAGCGGAAGTGCTTAAAAAAGCGGGTGTGTATGATAAACGTAAGCTTTTCGGTGTCACAGCGTTGGACGTGTTACGTTCAGAAACATTTGTTGCTGAATTAAAAGGTCTAGATGTATATCGTACGATTGTTCCTGTAATTGGGGGACATTCAGGCGTAACAATTTTACCATTATTATCACAAGTTCCTTACGTAGATTGGACCGAAGAAGAAGTTGCCACTCTTACTAAACGTATTCAAAATGCAGGTACTGAAGTTGTTAACGCAAAAGCAGGTGGTGGGTCAGCAACACTTTCTATGGCACAAGCAGGCGCAAGATTTACTTGTGCATTAGTAAAAGGGCTACTCGGTGAACATACTGTAGCCTGTGCGTATGTAGAAGGTGACGGGCAATATAGCCGATTCTTCTCACAACCAATGCGTTTTGGCAAAGATGGTATTGCAGAACTGCTTCCGATTGGACGACTAAGTGAGTTTGAAGAAAAAGCGCTTCAAGCGATGCTACCAACCTTACATAAAGATATAGAATTGGGTGTGAAATTTATCACTCAAGCATAAAAAGGAAAATCCTCAGCCACGCTGGGGATTTTTTATACGTGATTAAAAATCAAATGTATAAAATTTCCGCTTATCTTTAGGTTATCCTTTTAAGTAGTTAGGGGTTGCTTTATAATACACAGAATTTTGTAAGTTAAATTTAGAAAGGGGATTCAAGGTGGAAAAACCAATTTATAACCGTATTTTATTAAAATTAAGTGGCGAAGCATTACAAGGTCCAGAAGGCTTTGGGATCGATCCAACAATTTTAGATAGAATGGCGTCAGAAATTAAAGAACTCGTAGAAATGGGTGTGGAAGTTGGCGTAGTAATTGGTGGTGGAAACCTTTTCCGTGGTGCAAAACTTGCAGCAGCGGGGATGAACCGTGTGGTTGGTGATCATATGGGAATGTTGGCGACTGTAATGAATGGCTTAGCCCTTCGTGATGCACTATTCCGTGCCGATGTTAATGCAAAATTAATGTCTGCTTTCCAATTAACCGCAGTTTGTGATACTTATAACTGGGCGGAAGCAATTAAAATGTTGCGTGAAAAACGCGTAGTGATTTTCTCTGCAGGGACAGGTAACCCATTCTGTACAACAGATTCTGCTGCTTGTTTACGTGGTATTGAAATTGAAGCGGATGTTGTATTAAAAGCAACGAAAGTAGATGGAATCTACGATAAAGATCCTGCTAAATTTGATGATGCAACCTTATATTCACATTTAACCTATGATGATGTCATTCGTAAAGAACTAAAAGTGATGGACTTAAATGCCTTTACTTTAGCGCGTGATCATCATCTTCCAATCCGTGTATTTAATATGGGTAAACCAGGCGCGTTACGCAATGTGGTTCTTGGGCGTGCAGAAGGCACTTTAGTAAGTGAATAATATTTTTATAGAAGGAAAAAAACGTGATTAATGAAATTAAATTAGATGCGCAAGACCGCATGGAAAAAAGTATTGAAACTTTTAAAAATCATATTGCTAAAATCCGTACTGGACGCGCACAACCTAGTCTTTTAGATGGTATCCAAGTTGAATACTATGGTTCTGCAACCCCATTACGTCAACTTGCAAACGTTGTTGCTGAAGATGCACGTACTTTAGCAGTAACTGTTTTTGATCGTAGTATGATTTCTGCAGTTGAAAAAGCAATTTTAACTTCAGATTTAGGCTTAAACCCTGCATCAGCAGGGACAACGATTCGTGTTCCACTTCCACCATTGACTGAAGAACGTCGTCGCGATTTAATCAAACTTGTAAAAGCAGAAGCGGAACAAGGTAAAGTAGCGTTACGTAATATTCGTCGTGATGCAAATGACCAAGTAAAATCTTTAGTAAAAGATAAAGAAATCAGTGAAGATCAAGAACGCCGTGCACAAGATGAAATCCAAAAAATTACAGATATGTATGTGAAAAAAGTGGATGAAGTATTAGCGGTTAAAGAAAAAGAATTACTTGATTTCTAATCATCCTTTTGAATTAGGACGCTTGCCTGAGCGTCCTTTTTTATAATTTTTTAATTTATCTAGGAAAAAGAATATGCAACAGAACTTGGTTATTTTGGGTTCAACGGGGTCGATTGGGCAAAGTACCTTATCTGTGATTGAACACAATCCGATGCAATATCGTGCATTTGCACTGATTGGTGGTAAAAATGCGCAGAAAATGTTGGAGCAATGTATTAAATTTCAACCTAATTTTGCTGCAATGGCAGATGAAGCTGCAGCAGAAGAATTAGCAAAAAATTTAGCGAAAATTGGGGCGTCAACAAAGGTTTTAAGTGGCGAACAAGCTATCTGTGACTTAGCTGCACATCCAGATGCGGATCAAGTGATGGCAGCGATTGTGGGGGCTGCAGGATTATTGCCAACCCTTTCAGCGATTAAAGCAGGTAAGCGAGTTTTATTAGCCAATAAAGAAAGCTTAGTAACTTGCGGGCAACTTTTCCTAGATGAAGTAAAGAAAAACAATGCACAACTCTTGCCAGTAGATAGTGAACATAATGCAATTTTTCAATCTCTACCGCCAGAAGCACAACGTCAAATTGGATTTTGTCCGTTAAAAGATCTAGGTGTGAGTAAAATTGTCTTGACGGGATCAGGCGGTCCGTTCCGTTATACCGATTTACAAGAATTTCCAAATATTACGCCCGAACAAGCTGTATCCCATCCTAACTGGTCAATGGGGCGTAAAATTTCCGTTGATTCTGCGACGATGATGAATAAAGGACTTGAATATATCGAGGCGCGCTGGCTTTTTAACGCAAGTGCTGATGAGATGGAAGTTATTATTCATCCTCAATCTATTATCCATTCTATGGTGCGTTATGTTGATGGATCTGTGATTGCCCAAATGGGAAATCCTGATATGCGTACGCCAATTGCGGAAACAATGGCCTATCCAAACCGTATTTTCTCGGGTGTTGAGCCATTGGATTTTTATAAATTGAATGGATTGACCTTCTTAGCACCGGATTACGACCGCTATCCATGTCTAAAATTAGCGATTGATGCGTTTGCCGCGGGACAATATGCAACGACCGCCATGAATGCTGCGAATGAAATTGCCGTAGCTGCCTTCCTAGATCGAAAAGTACGTTTCACCGATATTGCTAAAATTAATCAATATGTTGTAGAAAAAATTCAACCAACAGCAATTAAATCGGTAGAGGATGTGCTGACAATCGACAAAGAAGCAAGACAAATGGCAAAAGCATTCATTTCTACTTTTTAACCATTGTTTGCTTGTGGTATAGTTAGCCGCGAAAAATTTATTGAGACAACAAATGCTACAAAACAAAACTTTAAACGTTCCGCAACACGTTGCAATTATTATGGATGGGAATGGTCGTTGGGCAAAACAAAAAGGCCGTATGCGAATTTTTGGACATAAGAATGGCGTTCGAGCTGTGCAAGAAGCCGTTCGTTATGCGACAAAGATGGGAGTTCGTGTATTAACTTTATATGCCTTTAGCAGTGAAAACTGGAATCGACCAGCAAAAGAAGTTTCTGCTTTAATGTTACTTTTTATGCAGGCATTAGAAAAACAAAGTCATGAATTACATAAAAATAATATTCGGTTGAAAATTATTGGTGATCGTTCACGTTTTAGTGAAAAACTACAAAATAAAATTCAGCAAGTAGAAAAATTAACTGAAAATAATACTGCACTAGTTTTGAATGTCGCGGCTAATTATGGTGGTCGTTGGGATATCTTACAAGCGGCTAAAAAATTAGCTATCGCATACGATGGTGGCAATGTTGCATTAGATGATGTAACAGAAGATGATTTTCAAAAATATTTAGTGACGGAAGATGAACCGCCTGTCGATCTTTTGATTCGCACGAGTGGGGAACAACGCCTGAGTAATTTCTTACTATGGCAATCTGCCTATGCGGAATTATTCTTTACGGATGTCTTGTGGCCTGATTTTACAGAGCAGGTATTTCATCAAGCTGTACTAAACTTTCAACAACGAGAACGCCGTTTTGGTGGTTCCTAATCGAGGACTTTTTTGTGCTTAAAGATCGCGTTTTATCGGCAATTGCTTTATTAGCTTTTATTTTTGCCGCACTATTTTTATTCAATCCATTTTATTTCTCGCTAACTGTGGGGCTCGCCACTACGCTCGCTGTATGGGAGTGGACACAATTTGCAGATATCCGAAAAACGTTTTGGCGTCTGTTCGTTTCTGCAGTTTTTGGATGCTTCCTTTTTGTCTGGATCTATAGTTCCCAAAGCTATTTAAATGCAGGGCGTGTATTTATTAATTCTGCGCAACCTCTTCTTTTTATTGCCGTGATTTGGTGGTTAGTCGCGCTTTGCTTTGTCGTAACTTACCCAAAATCAGCTAAACTTTGGTCACATTCAACTTTTCTTCAATTTATTTTCGGTGGCTGTACCTTAGTACCTTTTTTTGTTGCCGTTTTAAAATTGCGTTTAGATGATTATCTCGTATCTTCTTCTCACGGTATCATTTTACTCTTGTATGTCTTTATCCTTGTATGGGCGGCGGATTCTGGTGCTTATTTTGCGGGACGTGCCTTCGGTAAACATAAATTAGCGCCAAAAGTTTCTCCTGGAAAAACATGGGAGGGGGTACTTGGTGGTTTAATTAGTGCCGCAATTTTAGCTTTTGTATTTGTTAAATTTGTTGCAGGTAGTGCATTCCAAGTTCCTATGCATCAATTTATTTTACTTTCAATCGTAACGGTTGCTGTTTCTATTTTAGGTGATTTGACTGAAAGTATGTTCAAACGTGATGTAGGCATTAAAGATAGTAGTCATTTAATTCCAGGTCATGGCGGTGTTTTAGATCGCATTGACAGTTTAGCGGCCGCTGTACCGTTTTTTGCATTCTTCTACTTCTACGTACTTTAATTTAAAGGTAATAAATAATGACGGTCGTGTGGTCTGTATTAGGATTTGTGGTAGCAATTAGTATTCTCGTTGCGTTTCATGAATATGGGCATTTTTGGGCTGCACGCCGTTGTGGAGTCAAAATTGAACGCTTTTCCATCGGTTTTGGAAAAGTGTTGTGGCGAAGAATGGGAAAATCTGGAACTGAATTTGCTATTTCAGCAATTCCATTAGGTGGCTATGTAAAAATGTTAGATGAACGTCAAGCAGACGTTCCAGACGCTCTGAAACCATACGCATTTAATAATAAAAGCGTATGGCAACGAATGTTTATCGTAAGCGCGGGTCCCATTGCAAATTTGCTCCTTGCGGTTGTTTTGTATGCGCTCGTTTTAATGATTGGTATACCAACGTTAAAACCCGTTATCGCAGAGCTCACACCACATTCTATCGCTCAACGAGCAAATTTACCCCTCAATACCCAAATTACAGCCATTGATGGTGAGCCAGTAGAAGACTGGAATGCAATAAATATGTTGCTTGCTTCCAAAGTAGGGGAAAAACAAATCGCACTCGCATTAACTTCGTTAACAGATAAACATACTATCCAGAGGAATTTAAATATCACTGGCTGGCAATATGATGCGGAAAAACAGTCTGCGTTTGATTCGTTAGGGATTAAACCAGTGATGCCAACTATCTACATGAAATTATCCCGTGTAGTAAAAGACTCACCGGCGGCTCGAGCAGGCTTGCAGGTTGGAGATAAATTAACACAGGTAGATGGTAAAGAAATTCAGTGGACTGATTTTCTCCATGAAGTAGCAAAAGGGAAACCTATTGTAGTGGGTGTAAGCCGTAACAATGAACATTTTGAAACCGTAATTCATCCAGTAAAAAATGCAAAAGGGCATTTTATGGTGGGACTTGCACCATCATCTCAGCCAGTCGGTGCAATATATCAAACGGTTCTACGTTCTAATCCATGGAAAGCGCTGAAACAAGGTGTTGAAAAAACGGTAAATTTATCATGGCTAACCATTAAAGTGATTGGTAAACTATTAACTGGTCAATTATCAGCAAAAAATTTAAGTGGTCCAATTTCTATTGCGAAAGGCGCAGGCATGATGGCGCAGATCGGACTTGTTTACTACTTAAGTTTTTTAGCCGTAATTAGTGTTAATCTTGGTATTATGAACCTTTTTCCATTGCCTGTACTTGATGGCGGACATTTATTATTTTTAATAATTGAAAGCATTAAGCGCAAACCTGTTTCGGAAAGAGTGCAGCAAATGGCTTATCAGATAGGGGCTATATTGCTATTAATGCTCACGGCTTTTGCTTTATTTAATGATTTATTACGTTTGTAAGAGTATTAAGGGAAATTTTTGGTATGAAAAAAATATTAGTAACCAGCTTGCTTTTAGGTTCGGCAACAACATTTGCGTCACCTTTTGTTGTCCGCCATATTGATGTTGAAGGAATCCAGCCTGATGCGCAGGAAAGTTTTATTTCACATCTTCCAATTAAGCCGGGAATTACACTAAATGAACAGGATATTTCTAATTTAGTGCGTCTTCTTTATTCTGAAGGATATGATGCACCGAGTGTACAACAATCTGGGAATGCCTTAAAAATTTCTGTTCAACCTCAATTGACAATTAATAAAGTCACTTTCTCTGGAAATAAATCTATTCCTGATGCTGCGATTAAAGATAATCTAAAAAATAGTGGGTTTGCGCAGGGGGATATTTTAAATCGAGCAAAATTAAATAATTTTGCGCAAGAAATGGTGAAATATTTCCAAAGCACTGGTCATTATAATGCGACTGTTACGCCAGAAATTACTCGTCTCCCTAATAACCGCGCAAACGTAAAATTAATCATTGATGAAGGGGATAAAGCCTTACTAGAATCCATCACTTTCCACGGCAATAAAGCTTTTAGTGCGGGCGATTTAGAGGATGAAATGAGCCTTTCTCCAACCGCATGGTGGAAATTATTCGGCGGAAAATTCGAAGAAGCAAAATTTGGCAAAGATCTAGAGGCACTTCGTCAATTCTATCTCAATCATGGCTATGCAAAAATGCAGATTACGGGCACAGACGTTCAGTTTAATAAAGATAAAACTCAAGCGAATGTGACGATTGATATTAACGAAGGCGAACAATACAGCGTTACGCATGCACAGATCGTTGGGGATCTCGGTGGCATTGCACCAAGCAAATTTGATGATACGCTAGAAGAAATTAAACTCGGCGAAACTTTCCGTCAAACCGATGTGAGTGCCGCAGAAGATAAAATTAAAGCTGTTCTTGGGAACCAAGGGTACGGTAAACCTCAAGTACAAGTGAGTCCACAGTTTGATGATGCCAAGAAAACCATGACATTAACCTTTGTGGTGAATGCAGGTAAACGTTATACCGTGCGCGAAATTCGTTTTGAAGGTAATACTTCAACCTCAGACAGTACATTACGCCAAGAAATGCGCCAACAAGAGGGTAGCTGGCTTTCTTCTCAATTGGTTCAATTAGGGAAAGTTCGTTTAGACCGTACAGGTTTCTTCGAAACGGTTGATGCGCAGACTGTATCTGTACCAGGAAAGGATGACCAATTAGATGTGGTTTATAAAGTAAAAGAACGTAATACGGGTAGTGTTAACTTCGGGATTGGCTACGGTACTGAAAGTGGATTTAGCTATAATGTTAGTGTACAGCAAGATAACTTCTTAGGCTTAGGCTCATCTATTGCTTTACAGGGTTCTCATGACGATTATGGTAAAAATTTAAGTTTAACCTATAACGAACCTTATTTCACAAAAGATGGGGTAAGTTTAGGTGGAAGTATTTTCTATAATAAATACGACAACTCTTCTAATGATAACGTAGCAAGCTATAGTAAAACGAGCTATGGTGCGAACGGAACATTAAGTTTCCCTGTTAATGAGAATAATGCCTATTATATTGGTGTAGGTATTATCAAAAATAAACTTTACGATGTTGCGCCTGAATACCATCGTTGGCTTTATAAAGAGTCAATGAATTATGGAGCATGGAACTTTAGTTCGTTAGATTATCCACTTTCTTTCGGTTGGAATTACAATAGTCTTGATCGTGGCTTCTTCCCAACATCGGGGGTAAGAGCAAGTTTCGGTGGACGTGTTATGTTGCCAGGATCAGACAACAAATACTATAGTTTAAATGCGGAAGCACAAGGGTATTATCCACTTGATCGCGATCATTTATGGGTACTTCACGGTAAAGTATCAGCAAACTATGCCGATGGTTTTGGTGGACGCCGCTTACCATTCTATCAATATTATAGTGCGGGTGGTATCGGTAGCTTACGTGGTTTTGCTTATGGTGCCGTAGGCCCAACGGCTATTTATGCCCGTGGCAATCGTCAAAACTGTACACTAACTGAAAATAACAAAGGTCGGTATGACTTCTGTATGAAGAGTGATGATGTTGTTGGTGGTAATGCAATGGGTTTAGCAACTGCTGAGTTGATTATGCCAACACCATTCTTATCAGACAAAAATCAAATTAACGTAAGAACATCTGTCTTTGTGGATGCGGCGAGCGTATGGGATACACATTGGAAAAAAGATGGTAAAATGTATAAGAATTTACCAGATTTCGGTGATCCATCTCGTATCCGTGCATCAGCAGGGGTGGCATTCCAGTGGTTTTCTCCAATTGGGTTATTGCAGTTCTCTTATGCAAAACCAATTAAGAAATATGCTAATGATGATATCGAACAGTTCCAATTCTCAGTAGGTAGCTCATTCTAGTGAACTTTTTTATATTATTTACGTCTTAGTATACGTAAGGAGGTCTTTACCCCAGTGTAAAGCCGTATTTAAATGAGTAAACTTTAACCATAAGGATATTAAAATGAAAAAAATTGCAAAATTAACCGCACTTACTTTAGTAGCAGGCTTAGCATCTGGTGTTGCAATGGCAGATGAAAATGTGGGTATTATTAATGTACAATATTTGTACTCTCATCACCCAGATCGCCAAGCTGCTTTTGAAAAATTACAACAGGAATTCAAAGCACCTGCAGCAAAACTTCAAGCTCAAGAAAAACAATTCTTAGCAGCGAAAGAAAAATTCACAAAAGAAGTAGATACAAAAGTAAAAGCGTTAGAAAAAGCTGCACCAAAATTGACACAAGCTCAAATGAAACAACGTCAAGCAGATATCGCAGCATTTGCTAAAAAAAGCGAAGGTGAACTAAAAGGTCTATATGAACGTTTACAATCAGCTTCAATGGCATTTAACGCAGAAAACCAACAAGCGGTTGTTGCAACTAATCAACGTCTTTTAAAAGAAATTCAAGTAGCAACTGATAAAGTTGCACAAGAAAAAAAATACACCCTTGTATTAGATGAAAAAGCAGCAGTTTATGCGGCGAAAGGTAAAGATCTTACACAAGATGTATTACATGTTTTAGAATCAGAAACAAAAGCAAATACAAAGGCTAAATAACGCATGCAAATTTATTCGCTAAAGTCTTTAGCTGATAATCTCGGCATTTCCTTTCGGGGAGATGCCGATTATTGTGTTGAGAGTATTGCTCCTCTCACATCAGCAAAAGCAAATCAATTAACTTTTATTTCAAATCAAAAATTCCGTTCAGAACTTGAAAAATCACAAGCGGGAATTATCGTTGTAACAGAAGATGACGTACCATTTTGCCGTGAGGATAGCAATTTATTAATTGCCAAAGATCCTTACCTCGCTTATGCAAAACTTGCACAACTTATGGATACTACGCCAAAATCTGCTGAGGGAATTCATCCAACTGCTGTTATTGCCAGTGATGCACACCTTGGAAATAATGTAAGCGTCGGTGCCCATGCGGTTATCGAAAGTGGTGCTAAAATTGGTGACAATGCTATTATCGGTGCAGGTTGCTTTATTGGAAAAAATTCAGAAATCGGCGCGAACACCCAGTTGTGGGCAAATGTTTCTATTTATCATAACGTGAAAATTGGCACCCAGTGTTTAATACAGTCTAGCACCGTTATCGGTGGTGATGGTTTTGGCTATGCAAATGAGCGCGGTCGATGGGTTAAAATTCCACAAACGGGTGGCGTTATTATCGGTAATAATGTTGAAATTGGCGCGTGTACTTGTATTGATAGTGGGGCGCTTGATCCAACAGTGATCGAAGACAATGTGATTATCGACAACCTTTGCCAAATCGCACATAACGTACATATTGGTACTGGCACTGCGGTTGCTGGTGGTGTTGTAATGGCGGGAAGTCTTAAAGTAGGACGCTATTGCTTAATTGGTGGTGCGAGTGTTATTAATGGTCATATGGAAATTTGTGATCAAGTAAATATTACCGGAATGGGAATGGTTATGCGTCCAATCACTGAACCTGGCGTATATTCTTCGGGTATCCCATTACAAACCAATAAAGAATGGCGTAAGACTGCGGCGTTGACAATGGATATCCAGTCGATGCATAAACGTCTTAAAGCGTTAGAAAAAAAATTGAAAGCATAAATTAAAGAAAAAACGGTATCATGCGATACCGTTTTTTATTATTTATTAAGAAGTTGTTTCATCAACGCATCAAAATCAGTAAATCCACCAACATACATTTCATTCATAAAAATTTGTGGAACTGTACTTACTGGGCGACCTGCCATATCAGATAAATCATCTTTATCTAAACCAGCCACAATGATATCAATGTATTCATAATCGAAATCTGGCATTGTTGTTTTTAATTTTTCTGCAAGCGCTTTTGCTTTTTCGCAGTATGGGCAATTTGGACGACCATAAATTTTAACGAACATAGTTGTTCTCCTTTAATGTTTTAAATAACGCCTAAAATCATAAAATTTTACGAAAATTGAGGCGTGGTTATTTTACTTGAATTATCCTAATTATTTTTATGAAAAATTAATCGCTTAGGTTGAGTGCTGATAAATTGACTAATTAAGATAACGATAAATACAATAACATAAACAATGAACATAACGGAAATCCATTGTGCCATAGAGAGATCGAGAAATGTCCACACCTTATCGCTACATGAGCCAGTAGGATGGAATAAAAATGGTAACCATTTATCTAATGGTAGCCAGTGTGGGAAATCTGGGAGAATTTCACATTGATTCCATGGAGAAGGGTGTAACTGAAAGTCCACATGCTTTAACGCGATCAAGGTTCCTTTAATACTGCTGATGAGAGCAAGAATTAGTCCCAGTATGCGCCAAAACCAGGATTGTGGCGCAAACCACGCAACGAGGCATGAGAACAAAATACAGAATAACGCGACGCGTTCATATACACACATAACGCATGGTGAGAATCCCATGCCGTATTGGAAAAATAATGCAGTCCCTTCAAAAATTATTGCGGACCAAATAAGCACCGCCCATAAAAGACGGTGAGAACTTAAAATTTTAATCGTTCGAAACATAATAATCCTTTGAAAATTAATGATATCCCATAAGAACGGTTAACCATGGAAGTAAATATTTTACTGCAAAAAATCCAACAATTGACAGCACTATGGTATACGGTAGTGCCATATATACCATACGTCCATAAGAAAGGCGAATTAACGGCGCAATTGAAGACGTTAGTAAGAATAAAAAGGCAGCCTGACCGTTTGGTGTCGCAACGGATGGAAGGTTGGTTCCCGCATTAATTGCGACAGCGATATGTTCAAATTGTTCCAAACTAATACTGTTTTGTGCGAGTGCCATTTTTGCTTCATTAATATAAACTGTCGCCACAAACACGTTATCAGAAATGGCGGATAATAGCCCGTTAAAGACATAGAAAAGAAGTAATTGCGTTTCTTTTTCAGCTGAAAGCACATAATGAATTAACGGTGCAAAAAGATGTTGATCAATAATTACCGCTACTACTGAGAAGAAGACCACTAATAATGCTGTGAAAGGTAATGCTTCTTGGAAAGCGCGTCCAATTTGATGCTCATCAGTAATCCCACAAAATGCGGTAGCTAAAATAATTACGGTTAATCCGATTAAACCAACATCGGCAAGATGGAAAGCAAGACCAATAATTAGCCAAACTCCAACAATTCCTTGTAAAATAAGATTTATGCGATCACGTTTTGTCATTTTCGCATCGCTTTGTTTTGCATAGTCGCGTAGGACTTCAAAAACTTGTGGTGGAAGTTCTTCACCATATCCGAAGATTTTGAATTTTTCTACGAATAAACATGTAAGTAACCCACAGACGAGTACGGGAATAGTAACAGGTGCCATGCGGAGGAAGAATTCAGCAAAGTTCCATTTTGCTTGCTCAGCAATAATTAAGTTTTGCGGTTCACCTACCATAGTTAAAACACCCCCGAGGGCAGTCCCTATAGCGGCATGCATCATCAAACTTCTTAGAAAAGCACGGAAATTTTCTAAAATAGTACGTTGTTCTTCGCCGACATTTTTATCGTCTTTAATATCATTTGAGTCTTGGAAATCTAAGCCAGATGCAACTTTATGGTAAACACCATAAAAGCCAATTCCGACGCTAATGATTACTGCGACAACAGTTAGCGCATCTAAAAATGCAGAAAGAAAAGCAGCACTAATACAGAAGGCGAAAGATAGCATGATCTTAGAGCGGATACTTAAAAGCAAGCGAGTAAAGATAAACAACAAGAGTTGTTTCATAAAATAAATACCCGCGACCATAAACATAAGAAGTAAAATAACCGCAAAATTACTCATGATTTCTTGTGAAATATGATGGGGGTTTGTCATGCCAATAAGGACGGCTTCTAGACTGAGTAATCCACCAGGTTGGAGTGGATAGCATTTTAATGCCATTGCAAGGGTAAAAATAAATTCTGCAACTAGGACCCAACCTGCGATAAAATGATCAACCGCAAAAAATAAAATTGGGTTTAAAATTAAGAAAAAGATAATGGTAATTTTGTACCAAGTTGCACTTGGTCCCAGGAAATTTTTAAATAAAGAATCGAAACTACTCATTCTGATAAATCCTTAAAAACTATGACAACATACTAGAAATTATAATATACTCTAGCCCTTGATTGCATTGACAGACCTCAAAAGTGTTACCTAAATCACAAAATATTTGTCCATATTTGGATTACTTACTCAACACAACTAAATTATTATGAAAAAATATCAGTTTGATCTTGTTGCACAAAGTCCTGCAAAACTCGCAGAAGAATACATTGTTAAAAGTATTTGGTATAAAAATCTCTTACCAGGTGATTGTTTACCTGCAGAGCGAGAATTAGCCGAAAAAATTGGCGTGACGCGAACCACGTTAAGAGAAGTATTACAACGACTTGCCCGCGATGGTTGGTTAACTATTCAGCATGGTAAGCCAACAAAAGTTAATGATATTTGGCAGACTGCTGGCCCCGCTATTGTCCAAACATTATTAACGTTGGATAAAGATTTAGCACCATTGATTGTTGAGAATGTCGTAACACTTCGTACTGAAGTGATGAATTATTATATTCCACACGCTGTACAACATCATCACAAGTCTGCACAAGCTGTTTTTGAGAAATTAATGCTTCCAACATTGCAAGACGATGCACAAGTTTTTGCAGAGTTTGACTATCAATTATGTCGTGAATTTGCATTTGCCGATGAGAAACCTGTTTATGCGTTAATTTTAAATAGTTTCCATACGATTTATCAGCGTGTAGCAAGCTTTTATTTTACCTCTTTTGCTAATCGTCAAAATGCAGTGCATTTTTATACTCTCTTAAAAGTAGAGTGTGAAAATGGAAATGTTGAGAAAGTACGTCAGATTTTGCGTGATTTACAAGAATATAGTTATCGTACATGGAATGAGATGTTGAAAAATATTACGCCAGAGAATAGTAATATTGATTATCAGTATTTTGCTCAATAGCGCAATAATAGAAGGGAATGCCTCGTATTGACGAGGCATTTTTTAGTCCAAAAATAGGGTCAATAATTCATTTAAAAATAATTTACCTTTTTGGGTGATTTGCCAATGATGTGGGGAGTCGGTAATGAATCCTTCCTCAAGTGCAATATTCATTTGAGGTTCGACATCTTGGCATTTTAAACCTGTAAAAGCTTCAAATTCTGCTTTGGGAACGGCCTCAAGTAAGCGAAATCGGTTCATAAAAAACTCAAAAGCTAATTCATCTTGCGGAATAATCCGTTCTTCATAACGATAATTACCCTGTAGATATCCGCGTGGATGTTTTGTTTTACTGAAACGAATGATATTACCGATTTTTTCATTGCTGATATCAGATATTTTACCGTGCGCACCACATCCAATTGCAAGATAATCACCAAAACGCCAATAATTTAAGTTATGTTGGCATTGGAAACCTGGTTTAGCATACGCAGAAGTTTCATATTGCTCGTAGCCTGCAGCTTTCAATAACTTATCACCTTCTTCAAAAATTGCCCATAATTCATCATCATCAGGCAAGATAGGAGGACGAGAGGCAAATGCTGTATTAGGTTCAATGGTAAGCTGATACCATGAAAGATGCGGTGGATTCAGTGCAATAGCCTGCTTTAAATCCTCTAAGGCTTGTTGAAGCGATTGGGTCGGCAGTCCGTGCATCAGATCTAAATTAAAACTTTGTAACGTATTCCCCCATAAATTATGGGCAAGCATAATCGCTTGTTTAGCTTGTTGACCATTATGGATGCGTCCGAGCTGAATAAGCTTATCATCTGCAAAACTTTGGATTCCCATAGAAATGCGCGTAATACCCGCTTGAGTAAAGTTTGAGAAATTATGGGCCTCTACGGTGCCAGGATTGGCTTCCATTGTAATTTCAATATCCTTAGAGAAGGGAATTTTTTTAGCAACTTCAGAAAGAAGATACCCAATATTTTCGGGTTTAAATAAACTTGGTGTGCCACCTCCAATAAAAATACTAGCTAAGGATCGCCCATTAATTGCATGTGCGTAGCGATCTAGATCGGCATCTAAATCAGCTAATAAATGCATGATATATTCTTTTTCTGGGATTTCACCTTTTTGCTGGTGGGAATTAAAGTCACAGTAGGGGCATTTTTGCACACACCAAGGAATGTGAATATATAAACTTAAAGGAAGGTATTGTTTCATAATAAGTAAAAAAGGCAAAAAGCTTTTGTTTTTGCCTTAGAAAAAATAAAAAGAATAATTAGGCTTGTTGTTTTGCCATTTCAAATTCAATAAGCATCATAAGGATATGAATAACTTTGATATGAATTTCTTGAATACGATCTGCATAGCCAAAGTGTGGAACACGGATTTCTACGTCTGCGATTCCTGCCATTTTACCGCCATCTTTACCGGTCATTGCAATAACTTTCATGCCTTTTGCTTTTGCAGCTTCAATAGCATTTAAGATATTTTTTGAGTTACCCGAAGTAGAAAGACCAAATAGAACATCCCCTTTTTGACCTACTGCCTCAACGTAACGTGAGAAAACATACTCATAACCGAAGTCATTACTTACACAGCTTAAATGACTAACATCAGAAATCGCAATCGCAGCAAAACCAGGGCGATTTTCACGATAGCGACCAGTTAATTCTTCTGCAAAATGCATTGCATCACAGTGAGAGCCACCATTACCACAAGATAAAACTTTACCGCCATTTTTAAAACTTTCGGCAATGATCATTGCAGCTTCTTGAATAAGCGCAATATTTTTTGGATCGTTGACAAAATCATTTAATACTTTTTGTGCTTCATTAAGCTCAGCTTTAATTGCATCTAAATACATATATCCCTCTTATTAATTAGCTGGTCGGATATGACAAAAATAAATTCTGGGGTATTTTAACGAAAGAGCGTATATTTGACTAATAGAATTCACAAATAGATACAAAAATTGTTCTAATTTATAAAATCATTGCATGTTATATGCTGTAAATTTGTTGTTTTCCCTTCCATTGAAATATTTTTATATTTATTCATTAACACATAATGTGTATTGCAATCAAGGTGATTTGAGCTATTACTAGTATGTTAGGGAGCCGATGTAAATTTATATGCATATTATGAGAGCCCTATTGGATAGAGAGTAGAATAGCCACTAATTTTTTGAGAGAAATGAACAATGAAGCATTTACAAAAAGAAAGCAATTTTATTCCTAACACACAAGAAGATGAATAGGTAAAAGTACATCAGATGGATATTGATACAAATTTACACCTAAATAAAGAAGATGAAATCTTAACTGCAAAGGAATTAGACTCAGTATTGCATTCCCCGCTAACTGAAAATATCACGAAAGCTGAACGAAATGAGTTACAAGAGCTATTGACGATGAAAGGAAATAATCTGATTGCTCTGCATTCCCTCAGGAAGGAATTCGAATCTAAATTAAAGTCTATTCATATTTCATTAATACTCATTACATTTATGATTATTGTTTTGTTAATGAGCGTGATTTTTGTAATTTATTTAAACTTAGAGATTCAATAAGAAGTGAAAGTAAATTAATCAGGCACAAATTTTAAATTTTAGAAATTGTGCCTGATTGGTTTTTTATTCTACGACAAGACTGCCTAAACAACCCGCGTCTGCGAGTGGGAGATCGGCTGAACCATAGAAGAATGGGAACTGATTGCTAGAGCGCTCATCAAATCGCACTAATAATTCTACTGTGCTGGCAACATATACACTATCTCGCCAAGAAGTTGTTTCAGCAGGTTGCACATCCTTACCTTGTTTCGCTACAACAAATTTTGCACCTCGTATACAGAAAGTCGTCGGATTAGTGGTTTGGATAATCCAGCGTTCAGTGGTGCCTTTGCGGGCCCGAATATCTAATCGACGAGGATCAAATGTTTCTCCATTCATGGTTGCCTTTTCAGTATCAATAAGAATATGACGCGTTTGCTGCACAGAAGAATTTAAGGCTGAGGGCGCATCAGTAGGGAATTGATAATGTTTCGGCGAACTAAATGCTGAAGCAAGCCCCATTGTTCTTAATTCAACAACCACATGGTTAGTGAGGATATGGGGATCGAAAAGATCTTTAATCCGATTAAACAAATCCTGCTTTTCGCCTGCGAGAAGTTTGACGTTTCCCCCTTGAGACAAATCAACTAAAATCTCAGCACGTTGGCTTGGAGCTAAATGTAGAGATTTCATTGTGACCGCTTGAGGCAAAAATCCCTGATCTCGGGCAATTAATTTGAAAGGGCGATCATCTTCAAAATGTAAGTTATAAGCACGGCTTACCGAAGCATTGACTAAACGTAAGCGGATCATGCCTGTTAACGCATTGAAAAATGAATTTTCTTGACCATTAACAAAAAGGCGATTTCCAAGGAAATGATAATCATCCGCTTGATAAATTTGTTCGCCTTTTTCACTTAATTGCATATCTTGCAAGATAAGAGGAATATCCGTCACGCCATATTGATTAGGTAAATCTACGTTGAGTTTAGGATCTTCTACAATACAAAGTCCTGCCAGACCACGATAAGTTTGGTATGCTGAATTTTTCCAAGTACAAGCATGATAGTAGAGGCAACCAGCTGGCTGAGTAATAGGGACAATTGGTGCCCAGCTTTGTTGAGGTTTAAGAGTCCGAGAAAGATCGCCATAAAGTTCACCTTCTGTTTGTAATCCTTGCAAACTGATGGCTAAAGATTGTGGAAGCTGATTTTGCCAGCTAAATTTTGCAAATTCACCACGTTGTAACTTGATTGTAGGACCTAAATAGCGACCATTAAAACCCCATACATTAATAATAGAATTACTCAGTGTTGCCTGGGCTGTACTAATGGTAAGGAAAACAGGTCTTCCCCTTTCATTTGACAAGAGAGGGGGAACGATTAAAGGTTTTCGCGTTGCGGCAAGTACACTTTCTGGAATCAAACAGAAAGCAGAAGTGGCACTTGCCAGTTTAAAAAATTGACGACGTGAAAGAAGAGGCGTTTTCATAATAATTAATCTTTTTTCATTTTCTCTTTTTCTGCTACTTCAGCATCCAGCTCAGCAATACGTTTTTCCATAATATCGCGACAGTAAGCAGCGAGTTCACGAACATTTTCGCGTGTATAACCACTTACATCAATCGGGTCGAGTTCTTCACAAATTGCATACCCGTTATTCCAGCGATTCCATTTTACTTGATTATGAGTAGTTGAACAAATAACCGGCACAATAGGTACACCAGCAGCGATAGCCGCATGGAAAGCACCTGTTTTAAACGGGAGTAACCCACGACCACGACTACGCGTACCTTCAGGGAAGATCCAAAGTGATAATTGATCTTTGTTGATACGATTAGCCAGTTCGTTCATAGTGTGTTGTGCTTTTTTACGGTTATTGCGGTCAAGGAAAATATTACCGCTCGCCCAGAAAAGAATCCCAAAAAGTGGAATCCACATTAAAGAGCGTTTACCTACACTTACAGTACGAGGTTGAACCATATAAGCAAGCGTTACCATATCGTAGTTATTTTGGTGGTTGCTAATGTAGATAGCAGGCGTGGTAGGGGATTTAGGATTGAAACGATATTCAACTTTAAGTCCGAATAATGTATGTAACCGTCCGAACCAACGGGAAATTTGTCCCACATTATTAGGGTTTTTGAAACGAATGAGTGAATAAATTGTCCCCAAAAGACAAATTAAAATACAAGAAATTAATACAAGTATAAAACGAATAATAGCAAGCATAATTTAAAATCCATTCAAAAAAATTGCCCTAAGTATAGCAATTTTTATGTAGAAGCGTGGAAAAAAATGATAGGCTAGCTTAAATTTTTTTGGATTTTTATTTATGTGCAAAACTTTTTTTATTTCTGATTTACATTTAAGTGATAGTCGCCCAGATTTAACGGCACTGTTCGTCGATTTTATACAAAAACACGCAAAAACTGCGGATAAACTTTATATCCTTGGAGATCTATTTGATTTTTGGATTGGTGATGATGAAAAATCCCCCGTGATTGAAGTAGTAAAAGCACAACTTCGAGATTTAGCAGATAAAGGTGTCGAATGCTATTTTGTGGCGGGGAATCGTGATTTTTTAGTGGGTAAACGTTTTGCGCAAGCATGCCATATGACATTACTTCCAGATTATACCGTTATTGATTTATGCGGCGTACCTACTTTATTGTGCCACGGTGACACGTTATGTATTGATGACGTAAAGTATCAACAATATCGTGAAAAAGTCCAACAAAAATGGCGTCAATGGCTATTTTTAAAATTACCTTTATCTTTAAGATTGAAAATTGCTCAAAAAATTAGACAAAGAAGTCAAGCGGATAAGCAAGATAAACCGACGGATATCATGGATGTTAATGCTGATTTTGTGAATAAAATCATGCAGAAATTTAATGTTAAAAATGTGATTCACGGTCATACCCATCGTCAAAATATTCATAAAATGGCAGAAGGAACGCGTATTGTACTGGGTGATTGGGGCAAAACATCATCCGTTTTATACGTTGACAAGACGGGTGAATATGTATTTTTAAATGAAACATTGCAACCAAAATAAAGAAGATAAATTCATTAAAAAACTAGATTATTTAAATAAAAATCGTACAATGCCCTTAACGATATAGAAAATTTGTACAATGATATTTCATGAAGTTGTATGAAGTTAAAGCTATTATCGTGATAAACGATGCACCATGCCGAGAGTCTTATTTTCTGGATAACTGAGTGCTGGAAAGTAATGGCTCCATGTCATGAAAGCAGTAGAGGATTAGATAGTCGTTAAAGGAGATATAAAATGAATGATTTTTATGCACCTAATCTAAAAGCTATTGAACATATGTTTCCTGATTTAAACATACAGCCTTATAAAGAAGCATTACAAAAAATTGATGATAAGCTTGAACCATGTTTATTGGGTGTAAATAAAAGCTTATGGCTAATTAGCCGCAACGCATTTTTTGCTATTTTGCCACATGCTAAGAAAGCAGAAGTTTGGGTGAAACGCGAAGTAGAACAAACTCAATTAGTGCAAATGCCACCACACGGTAAAGCTTTTGTGACATTTAAACCTCATGATGTTCGTTTAACAATTGACGGCATTATGGAAGGGGATTTGGTTAAATTTTTAGAACAAATCCAACCTGCATCCAAAGGGTAATAATTAAGAATACAACACGCCCCAATTTTCATAAAAATTTTCGAAAATTGGGGCGTCTTATTTTAAAGCTTTTAAAGCACTAAATGTTGCGTAATATCTTCATCTAAGCGATGACGAATTTCATCAAAAGTTGTCGTTTTCACAAGGTGACCATTTTCAAAGATTGTTTCTAAGATATCACCATCAAAATTGTCAGATGCATTTAGACCATCAATAAAACTATCGAGAGAAAGTACTTTGATACGCCCACGTTGTGATTTTTTTAAACCATCATCTGTTTTTGGTGCTTTAAAAATTGCTTTTTCTTCACCATTAATTGTGATTGAGGTTGCTTTAACGGCAAAACCGAGGGTATCTCGCAAATGGTTTTGATAGGTAAGGGAACCTACCCCAAAAACCAGATTAGATGAAGCAAAGCCTAGTTGTTCCAATCCTTCAAGAATGCGACACATCTTCTCATAGTTAACACCATCGCCATAAATTGCACCAATATGCGAATCGAGGACTTTATAGCCTTTATTATTGGTTGTACCGCCAAAAATTTCCCATAAACATTGCATCAATCCTTTGCGTTCATGTTCTGTTTTTGCCTCAGGATCGCCACAAATAATTTTATAACTATCACCGCTATCTGGACGGATAATAATTTTTGCATTATCAGGGCGTGCCATGATTTCATCTTTTAATTGTGGCAAGTTGACAGTAATGTTGTGCCAAAAGTCGGTTGTATCAGCGACAATAGACAGCATGGTGTCAGGAAATTGTTGCATTAAATAGCGGAAAGTAGAGAGCTCTTCTACACCATGCGCACTCATTACAGAATGCTCAGACGCAGGAATGGAAGTCCCGATCAAGGCTTCGCTTCCGTAATAATGATCAACAAATTGAATAGCCGGAATAGTATCTGTTCCGACAAAAGCGGTAAGGTGCGCCGCGCCAGATGTTTCTGCGGATTCAAGCGAACTCATTCCACGCATAGAAAAATCATGTGCTTGGAAAGGAATATGACTTAAATCATCGCATGTTTTGTGTGCCATTCTGGTTAAAAATAGGCGATAAGTTCGTGCGACACTCGCTGATACAATCGGCTGCCACATACTCATATTGATGAGCGTTTCTAAATAATTTGTTAGCCAGAAGAAACGCTTATCAGTATTTTCAATAGTTAACATAGGAACGCGAATCGCAACAGATTGACCTTCTGGAATGGCCTTGATTTTAATTGGCAGATAGCCTAAATCATGGAGTTCCGCGAGGTTCTCGCCCGCATCCTCTAGACGCAAAGTCGTACGAATAAAATTTTGATATTCATTGAGGATTTCAGCTTTATCGCGACTAAAAAAATTACGATCGAAATAATCGATGAGATATTTTTTGATAAATGCTTGGAAGCCAAAAGAAACGGCACGAGTCAGATAAGGGGCGATTTTATTACTACGCGGAGTGAAAGTGCTGTAAATAATTTCGCTTCCTTGCGGATATTGTGCACGATGAGAAATTTTATAAAAATCACAAAGTAAAAAAGGGGCAGCCGTGGCTTGCTGTAAATACGCCATATCAGTGACCAACTTATTCCAACTTATTTTAAATAGTAAAAAAACGCCAATAGTATAACAAAATTGCAACAGATGAAAATTTAAAATAGACAAAAATTGCGAAAAGTGGGATTAATTGCATATTTTTGTAGCATATACTATACAAAACCCCACTTTTATTGGATATATAAATGTGTGATATTATTCCACGAGCGCAACTAGGCGACAATTTTTAGGCGGCTGAATATTACGCTCATTAATGATCGAAATCATATTATTTTCATCTAAGGTATATAGAAGCACACATTTAGGATTATCCAGTTTATACTGCTCAAATGTATAATTTTCTGTAAGATTCGTAATTTTAATTCGAGCATTTTTAGAAATCATACTTGCCAGTTTGGCATAAGTTGCACCTTGCTCAAATAACCAATTTGGCTTGAGGTTGTCTTGTTTATCTAAACGGCTAGTTTGATTTTGATCCTCACTAAAACGGACTCGGAAGATTTTATCGTTGCCAAAATCATGCTCGTAATGCCATTGACAGAGCGTATTAATTTCCTTATCCGTACTCATTGCAAATAAATAGCCTAGTCCAATGAGATCAAGGTTATTATCGGCATGCGTAGACATCGGACTCCCAAAATAAGTTCTAAACCCTAGCATTCTCGCACGCGCAATATCCTCATAATGGCTAGACGCAATCAGAACATCAATATTGGCATCTTTTAATGATTGCGCAATGGTTAATGCAGTTGGATTTGCCCCCACAATTAATACGCCCGTGTCGGCTGTTTTACAAACCCCAAGTAGCTTCGCAACGGCTTTTGCCCCCAGTCCTTGGATGAATACGGTACCAATAATGATAGTAAAGACGAGTGGAACTAAAAGATCTACACCTTTGATGCCAGAATCTTTTAAGCGAATCGCAACCAGCGAGGAGATAGCCGCAGCCACAATTCCGCGTGGACCAATCCAGCTAATCATCCATTTCTCATTGCTGGTTAGTCCTGAACCAATAGCAGATACCCAGATCGCGAGTGGACGAGCGATAAACATAGCAACAAATAAAAGGATTAAACCACGCCAACCCACATTCCATAGTTGGGTGAGATCTACGCGGGCGGCCAAAATAATAAATAGGGCAGAGATCAGCAAAATGGTGAGTGACTCTTTAAACTCTAAAATATGTTCTTTGGGAAATCCCTTCCAATTTGCTAAGGCAACCCCGAGGATGGTAACAGTGAGTAAGCCTGATTCATGCGATAAATGATTGGAAAAGGTAAAAATAGTGAGAATAAAGGCTAAAACAAAAACATTACGGAGATATTCTGGCACTAAATGGCGCTTAATAAGTTTTGCAAGCACCCATGCACCGACATATCCTAAGACAGCGGCAATTAAAACCAATTTAGAAAATGTCCCAAATTCGTTCGCATCGCCTCCCGAAATGATGTATTCATAAACAAGTACAACTGCAATCGCACCAACTGGATCAACTAAAATCCCCTCCCATTTTAAAATATTGGCGATATTAGCAGTGGGGTGAACACTCCGTAACAGAGGCGCGATAACTGTCGGACCTGTCACACACACGAGCGAACCGAAAAGCAATGCAATACGCCAATCTACATTAAAGAGAAAATAGCAGGCAAGAGAAAGTACGGAAATCGTGATTAGCATCCCCACTGAAACCAGTAACCGAATGATACGACCGTGGTGAGTGATCTCATCAAATTCTAACGTAAGTGCCCCTTCAAATAAAATGACGGCAACTCCTAATGAGATAAATGGGAATAACAGATCCCCTAATACTTTATCCGGTTGAAAAATATGTAGAATTGGACCAACTAGAATACCAATTGCGAGTAAAAATAAAATCGCAGGCTGTTTGGTGTACCAGCCCAACCATTGCGCACCGATTCCGAGAGCAATAACAAGTGCTAATAAGAGGGAAGTGTCCATAGAAATCCTTCTAATAAATTATCGTTTTATTGAGCGAAATTGTATAAAAGAACCAGCAAGAATAAAAGGGGAAGAAGAAAAGTTGGATTTATAAACAAAAAAGGAATAAAAAATAATTGCAAAAAGAGTAAAAAATATACTTGAATAGATTTATAAATATACTAATATACGCATAAGGTAACTATTTATAGTTGCTGTATTCTATTCTTTAACTTATTGAAAAGGAAGGTAATGTATGGGAACTCCAGTCGAAATTGAAAAAACAACGGGAAATCCTGGTCCGCTAGGGCTTTTCTCTTTTGCACTTAGTACATGGTTGCTTGCTCTGATTAATGCAGGTGAGTATTCTGTATCGAATATTGGGCTTGTATTAGCGATGGGTATTGCATTTGGTGGTACCGTACAGTTTATTGTAGGACTTCTTTGTTATTTTAAAGGTGACACACTAGGTTTTACGGCATTCGGTGGTTTTGGTGCATTCTGGTGGTCATTTGTATTATCACAAATGTTCTTTACTAAAGGTGTAACAGATGACTTCACAGGTTGGTATCTTCTAGTTTGGGGTGCATTTACTTGTGGATTATTTGCGATGAGCTTAAATAAAGAACGTGTACTACAAGTTACGTTAATCTTCGTAATTCTTACCTTATTCTCACTTGCAGCCGGTAATTTCGGTGCTGGCACTACCTTCTTACATCTCGGTGGTTGGTTAGGTCTTATTTCAGGTATCCTTGCTTTCTATCTCGGTGGTGCACAAATGATTAATGAAAATTATGGACGCACTATTTTCCCAGTTGGTGAATATAAAGTAAAAGAATAACGAATATATTTTACGTCAGTATCTCAAAATGCGTCTTATCAAAGACGCATTTTCATTTATTAAAATCGCACATCTAAATTTGCTAAAATACTTTTTCGACGACCCAAGCCACCTTCTACAATCAGTCCTAAATTAGGATTAAATTGATATTGGAAACCGAGTAAGGTATTCCATTTCGCCACTAAATGCTGTTTGACATGGAATTTACCTATACTTGGTGCGGGTACCGTGATCTGTCCATTTTTAACCAATTTGCCAATATTTAAGTGTTTAGCGACTTGGTTATTTTTATCGTATAACGTCATGGAGAGAGTATCAGGTAATCCTAGGTTATTCAGGTTTCCCGACAAATTTTCTTCTACGTCTTGATACATACCGCCGATCCATACTCGTAGTGGCAAAGCGTGTTGGAAATCGTATCCAATCCGTGGGCTCATCACGAATGTTTTAATTGTGCCATCGATAATGGATAATTTACTTTTAGTATAGTTAAAATCCACCACACCAAAAATATGTTTATATCCCCCCGCGATAATCGCACCGCCCCCGTACAGATTCCCTTTTAGATTCAATTTAAAATTATCAAGGCGTCCTTTCGCATAATAGCCTCCAAATTTTTGGCTAAGAATAGGAATACCTTTTAAAGGAATGGTGGCAGATTGGAAAGTTACACTGGAAGAAGACATTCCTGTCATTTTGCCACCCATGGCATATAAATTTAAAAACGGCAGTACCCATGCATCAGCACGGAAAACAAAAACATTACTTTTTTGCTTACCATTTTCTGGAAAAAGACTGAGTTGACTATCAATAATTTTTTGTAAATTTGATTGGAGTGGTTTTTGAAAGATGACAGGGATACCCATTTGTGTAAATTGTTGCTTGGTGAGCTGTATACCTTCAAAACCAATACTGTCAATGGCAATTCCTTGCTGCATATGCATATAGCTGAAATTAAAACCGTAAGGTTTAGGTAAGGTGTAACCCAGATCTTGAGCTTCCTTTTTTAAAAATGGAAGAGAAAGCGTAAATGCTGATCCCGTGGGCGCGACACATAACAATCCTGCACTAACAAAAATCAATTTATAAAATGACATAAGTTATTATTTATTCAAAGTATGACTAAGGAATAGCAGTCTAGTATAAAAAATAGTTAGAGAAAAGTGGGCGAAGACATAAAAAATACCGACACAAGGATGTCGGTATTAAAGAGAAATTATTTTCTTAGAAGAAAATCAACAAGTTGTTTTTCAATAAGATCCGTAAAACCGCCTTCACGATAGGCATAGCGTAACATTTGATAATTTTCAGGATATTGTTCCATTTTTTCTCTCACTAAAGTTGGAAATTCTTGATAAATTACCGTTGTGGTATCGCCAACAAGAAAAGCACTTGGGATAGAATGTGTTTCTTGAATTATTTTTTGTTGTTCGGCTGAATCAAATAATTGCGCTTTTTCTAGATCGTAACGTGGAATATAACGTAAAGTTAATAAAGGATTGTTACGCGCCATTTTCTCGACGACTGGGACAAAAACTTGACAGTCGGGGCAGAAAGGTTCTGCAAGGATAATCCATTCCTGTGGCGTTTTTAATTCTTCTAGAGCCGTCAGGGTGTCATAACTTAGCTGGATTTTTTCAAAAGCGGCGATCTGTTTCTCTGCATCCTCTTCGGAATTGAATTTGAGATAGTCTTGGTAATTAAACATTGCCATACTCCTGTCGTTAAATGAATAGAGGGTTCATTTTATGCGAAAAAAATAAAAAGAAAAGTGATCTCTCCCACGGAATTTAACATAAATTTTTACGAAAAAAGTGGCGTATTTTTTATAAAAAATAAATCACTAGCCACAACGCTTGCAAACCGTTAAAATATCTCGCTTAAATTTTACTTAATAATGATGAAAGAACAATGACGCAAAAACTCCATATTAAAACATGGGGATGCCAAATGAATGAGTACGATAGCTCAAAAATGGCCGATCTCCTTTTAAATACGCATGGCTTAGAACTCACTGAAAATCCAGAAGAAGCCGATGTATTATTACTTAACACTTGCTCAATTCGTGAAAAAGCGCAAGAGAAAGTTTTCCATCAACTTGGTCGTTGGAAAGAATTAAAAAAACAAAACCCTAAATTGGTTATCGGTGTAGGTGGCTGTGTGGCATCTCAAGAAGGTGAGCACATTCGCCAACGTGCACCTTACGTTGATGTCATCTTTGGACCACAAACATTACATCGTCTTCCTGAAATGATTAACCAAATCCGTGGTGGTTCACGTTCTGTTATTGATATCAGTTTCCCTGAAATTGAAAAATTTGACCGTTTACCAGAACCACGTGCTGAAGGTGCGACCGCGTTCGTTTCTATCATGGAAGGTTGTAATAAATACTGTACTTACTGTATCGTTCCTTATACTCGCGGTGAAGAAGTTTCTCGCCCAGTAGATGACATCTTGTTCGAAGTGGCGCAATTAGCGGCACAAGGCGTGCGTGAAGTGAATTTACTTGGACAAAACGTAAATGCGTATCGTGGTGCGACCTTTGATGGTGGAATTTGCTCATTTGCAGAATTATTGCGTTTAGTAGCAAGCATTGATGGTATTGATCGTTTACGCTTTACAACAAGCCATCCGATTGAATTTACAGATGATATTATCGATGTATATCGTGATACACCGGAACTCGTAAGTTTCTTACATTTACCTGTACAAGCAGGTTCTGACCGTATCTTAAACTTAATGAAACGTGGTCATACTGCGCTTGAATATAAATCAATTATTCGTAAGTTACGCAAAGTGCGTCCAAATATTCAAATCAGTTCAGATTTTATTGTTGGGTTCCCTGGCGAAACTGAACAAGATTTTGAAGATACGATGAATCTTATCGCACAAGTAAACTTTGATATGAGTTATAGCTTCATCTATTCTGCACGTCCAGGTACGCCAGCAGCAGATATGCCAGATGACGTAGATGAAGAAGTGAAAAAACAACGTTTATATCTCTTACAACAACGTATCAATAATCAAGCGGCACAATTTAGCCGTGCAATGTTGGGAACAGAACAACGTGTGTTAGTTGAAGGTCCGTCTAAAAAAGATATTATGGAATTAACAGGACGTACTGAAAACAACCGTATCGTGAATTTCGTAGGCACACCAGACATGATTGGTAAATTTGTAGATATCAAAATTACCGATGTCTATACCAACTCCTTACGTGGTGACGTAGTACGTACCGAAGATGAAATGGGATTACGTATCGCACAAACCCCGCAAGAAGTAATGGAAAGAACGCGAAAAGAAGACGATTTGGGCGTTGGACAATACCGCGTTGAATAATCAATAAAATTAACCCTTTTACGTTGAGTAAAAGGGTTGTTTTTTTACTAAGCCCCCATATATTGGGAGTACTTCCCAACAATTCTCTATTTTTACAACAATAATAATTAAAATTAAACACACAAGGAATTAACAGAATGAAAACAGTAAAAAAACAGAACAAGAAAACCGTAAGTGCGGTTAAGAAAATTCAGGACACTGCGCTTATTGATCCAAATCTTGCACGTGAACAGCAAAAATATGCAAATCCCGTGCCAAGTCGAGAATTTATTTTACAAATTATGCGTGAGTATAACGCCCCGATTTCCCGTGCAGAATTATTAGATATTTTGCAAATTGATGACGAAGAGCGCAAAGAAGGGCTACGTCGTCGATTACGTGCAATGGAAAACGAAGGGCAAGTTATTTTCACAAAAGGTAAACGTTTCGCGTTACCTGAAAAATTAGATCTTATTAAAGGTGAAGTTATCGGTCACCGTGATGGTTATGGCTTTTTACAAGTAGATGGATTGAAAAAAGATCTTTTCATTCCTAATCACCAAATGCGTGGCGTTATCCATGGTGATATCGTGTTAGCTCAGCCAAATGGTTTTGATCGACGTGGTCGCCAAGAAGTGCGTATCGTCCGTGTTTTAGAAGAACGTAAACAACAAATTGTAGGACGTTTTTTCCTAGAAAATGGCTTAGGTTATGTCGTGCCAGATGATAACCGCATTCAGCGCGATATCTTGATTCCAGATAATGTACGTCATAATGCGCGTATGGGACAAGTGGTGGTAGTACGTTTAGAATCTCGCAATGCTGGTTTTGGTCAGCTAGTGGGTGAAATTACGGAAGTGCTTGGCGATAACATGGCAAAAGGCATGGAAACTGAAATTGCTATCCGCCGCTACGATATCCCACATGAATTTCCAAAAGCAGTGCTAAAACAAAGTGAACAATGGGGCGAAAGTGTTCCAGACGATGCAAAACGTAACCGTGCAGATTTACGTGATTTACCATTAGTCACCATTGATGGTGAAGATGCGCGCGACTTTGATGATGCAGTATATTGCCAAGCTGAAAAAGACGGCTGGCGACTCTGGGTAGCAATTGCGGACGTAAGTTATTATGTACGCCCACATTCTTCTCTTGATAAAGAAGCCCATAATCGCGGAAATTCGGTTTATTTTCCAAGTCGAGTTGTTCCGATGTTACCAGAAGTATTGTCAAATGGCTTATGTTCACTAAACCCACAAGTCGATAGACTTTGTATGGTTTGTGAAATGTTCATTGATAAAGAAGGGCAAATCAAAGATTACAAATTCTACGAAGGCGTAATGAATTCGTTTGCACGTTTAACGTACAACAAAGTGGCAAAAATTCTTGTCGATAAAGACGAAGAATTATGCGAACGCTATGCAAATCTCGTGCCACATTTATCAGATCTTTACGATTTGTATAAAGCCCTTTTAACCGCCCGCGAACAACGTGGCACAATCGATTTTGAAACCATTGAAAGTAAATTTATTTTCAATGAAATGGGACGTATTGAGCGTATTGAGCCTGTCGTACGCAATGATGCGCATAAAATTATTGAAGAATGTATGATCGCCGCGAATATTTGTGCCGCGAACTTTGTTGAAAAACACAAAGAACCTGCATTATTCCGTGTGCATGCAAAACCAACTGAAGAAAAACTTAAAGCCTTCCGTGAGTTTCTAGGGGAATTAGGTTTAGGGTTACAAGGCGGTGATGATCCAACAACAGAAGATTTCGCTGAATTGCTAGAAACCGCACGCAATCGCCCAGACTATGAATTGATCCAAACCATGTTATTGCGTTCTTTAAGTCAAGCGATTTACTCAGCAGAAAATGAAGGACACTTTGGATTGGCGTTACAAGAATATGCGCATTTCACCTCACCAATTCGCCGTTATCCAGATTTAACCTTACACCGTGGCATTAAATATGTGTTGGCAAAAGGAAAAGGATTAAAACGTAAAACGACCGACACTGGCGGTTATCATTACAGTTTTGATGAAATGGATGCGCTAGGCGATCATTGTTCCATGACAGAACGCCGTGCTGATGATGCGACCCGCGATGTAGCAGATTGGTTAAAATGCGAATTTATGCAAGATCACGTTGGTGGCGAATATACGGGTGTGATTGCGTCGGTAACCAGTTTCGGATTATTCGTTCGTCTTGATGAATTGTTCATTGATGGATTAGTGCATATCTCAAGTTTACGTAATGAATATTACCAATATGATGCTGCATCTCAACGCCTTATCGGTGAAAATTCAGGTATGGTATATCGCCTTGGTGATCGCGTTAAAGTCAAAGTAATTGGTGTAAACTTAGAAGCACGTCAAATTGACTTTGAATTGTTAGACAGCGCACGTGGGGTGCGTAATTCTGGAAAAACAGCAAAAAAACGTTTTAAAGAGTTAGCAAGCAAAGAAACCCAACAGGCGGCATTTAAAAAGAATGCAAAAGCAAATAAGAAAAAAAGTACGAGTAAAGTAAGTGCAACGAAAAAGTCAGCATCAAAATCTCGTACAAAAGTGAGTAAAAAAAGCCGAGCGAAAAAAGCTTAGCGATAATTTAATTTGATAGAAGTGAGAAAAAATGGCAGAACAAATTTATGGTATCCACGCTGTACAAGCATTTTTAACCCGTGCACCAGAGCGTTTAATTGAGGTTTATGTATTAAAAGGGCGTGATGATAAACGCCTTAATCCTATTCTTCAACAATTACGCCAACTTGGCATCGCTGTTCAATTTTGTGGTCGTGATGCCTTGGATAAAAAAGCACAGGGTGAGAATCACCAAGGGGTGATTGCTAAAATCCAAGAGGCAAAACCTCTCAATGAAAATGACTTAGATACCTTAATTGCAAATACTGCGAACCCATTATTGTTAGTGCTAGATGGCGTAACCGATCCGCATAATCTTGGTGCATGCTTACGAACTGCCGATGCAGCAGGGGTTACAGCCGTTATCGTACCAAAAGATAATGCGGCACAGCTAACCTCAGTAGCCCGCAAAGTAGCGTGTGGTGCAGCAGAAACGATGCCATTAGTGCGTGTAACAAACTTGGCGCGCACCCTTCGTGAATTACAACAACGCCACAACATTTGGGTAGTAGGAACCGCAGGTGAAGCGACCAGCACACTTTATGAAACCAAATTAACAGGCGCAACCGCACTCGTTATGGGCGCAGAAGGTGATGGCCTGCGTCGCCTAACCCGAGAAACTTGTGATGAATTAATCAGTATCCCAATGGCAGGAAGCGTTTCCTCGTTAAACGTTTCCGTAGCAACTGGTGTATGCTTATTTGAAATCGTCCGCCAACGTATGGCTTAATAAAGTATTTCTATATCTCATATAAAAAAAGCCCTGTTTTTAAACAGGGCTTTTTATTTAGAAAATCACAATCTGAAAGCAATCACGAATTAAAAGCGCATAAGTTTTTTGCAAAAAAAATCGCAAAATTGGAAAGAAAATCTCCAAATTTTACGATTTTTTATTTAATAAATGACTAATAACATATTGAAAATAATACGTTATTCGCAAGGGTATTGTAACACAGCAAAATGAGAAAGGGAGTTACAACTCTGGAGAGACCCTCTAAAACGGACTATTAATTGTAACACAGCAAAATGAGAAAGGGAGTTACAACGGACGCTGACGAATATGTGGCAGCTTATAAATTGTAACACAGCAAAATGAGAAAGGGAGTTACAACAAAAGGGAGCAACTGGAATTTTGCCCCCTCATTGTAACACAGCAAAATGAGAAAGGGTTTATTGCCTCTTTACTGCTTCAAAAATAAAAAAAGCCACCATAAAAATGGTGGCAAATATCATAAAATTTTCCGAAAAATAGGGCGTAATAACTGATTATTTATCAGTTTTTACGTTTACATCAGTGCGTAAGTTTACGTCTAATGTATTGTATGGAATTTCAATATTGTTTTGATCAAGGGTTACTTTGATACGTTCTAATAAATCTGCTTTTACCGCAAAGTAGTCAGCAGTATTCACCCAACCACGTACGAATAATTGTACGCTGCTGCTTGCAAGTGCATTAACGCCGATTGATGGTTCTGGTGATTTTAATAAACGTGTTTCAGATTCAAGAACTCCGAAGATCACATCGCGTGCTTCTTTGATGTTTGCGCTATAAGCGATATCGATAAGTAAATCTACACGACGTTGACCAGTCATAGAGTAGTTAGTGATATTGCCGCTAAACATTGTTGAGTTAGGCACGATCACGATTTTGTTATCAGGGGTTTTAAGTTTAAGCATGATTAAACCGATATCTTCAACAGTACCAGAAACGCCAGCACCTTCAATGAAGTGACCTTTTTGGAACGGTTTAAATACAAGAATCATGATACCTGCAGCAAAGTTTTGTAAAGAGTTTTTAAGTGATAAACCTACTGCCAAGCCCGCAGCACCGATTAATGCTACGAAAGAAGAAGTATCAACACCTAATTGTGCAAGTGCAATAATGATAACAAGGATTAAGCCTACTAAGTCAAAAATTGACATTACAAAGCTAGAAAGCATTGGATCACTACCAGATTTATCCATGCCTTTACGAATTAATTTGCTGATTAAGCGAATTACTTTACGACCGATATAGTAAATAATGATCGCAAGAATAATTTTTACAGAATAAGGAACAACCCAATCCACAAGAATATGATGGAAATCGGTGTTCTTAATATTTTCAATAAGATTAGTCATTATATATTCATCTCCACTAATTAACAAAAAAGAGTTAACCAATCGTAGTTATTATATTTGTAAATAAACAGTTGTGCAATAGTTAAACTTGTTAAAAAGAAGATTTTACTCAGGCAGGAAAGATGATGCCCCTTGCGATCCGAAAATCTCAAGGGGCAGTGCATTGCGATTCTTTTGAATCTTATTGTAACAACGTTTCTCATTTTGCTTGTATTACAACGGGGACGGATTATACAACTTACAGGGTTTCTGTCAATATTTTGTGCAAAATAATTGTATTTTTTAATGGTATAAATCGCCTATAAAATAGCTTACTTTTTATAAAAGTATTATAATTTTAAGAATTTTATATCAAAATTTTATACCAAAAGGATAAGAAATGGAGAACAAGACGTTAGATACGCAGACTATTCCAGCCTATGTATTAGGATTAGATATTGGTATTGCCTCTATTGGTTGGGCATGTGTAGCAGTCGATGAAAAAGAGCAACCGTATGGGCTATTGGACTGTGGGGTAAGAATTTTTGATGCAGCAGAAAATCCAAAAGATGGGAGCAGCTTAAATGCAACTCGCCGTGAAAAACGTGCATTACGCCGCGCAATTCATCGTCGTGCTTTGCGCATGCAACGAGGGAAAGCACTCTGTAAAAGAGTTGGGCTACTTGAGGCAAGCGATTTTATTAATAAAAATGAAGTAACAGGGCTACCGAATGATACTTGGGAGTTACGTGTTGCGGGCTTAGCTCGTCAATTAAATCGTAAAGAATGGGCAGCCGTGTTACTTCATCTTTTAAAACACCGTGGATATTTATCGCAACGTAAAAGTGAGGCGACAACAACAGATAAAGAGCTTGGTAAATTGCTTTCAGGTGTCGCACAAAACCATCAAATGTTAGATGAAAAAGCTTACCAAAGCTGTGCGGAGTTAGCACTTAACGAATTTAAAGGAAAATGGCGTAACCATTCAGGCGATTATTCTCATACCTTTAATCGTCTTGATCTCCTTGCCGAAATTCATACGCTTTTTGCCAAACAACGTGCATTTGGCAATCCGTTTACCAATAAAGACTTCGAAAATACTTTCTGCGATTTATTTATGTGGCAAAAACCTGCTTTATCGGGTGATGATCTATTAAAAATGGTCGGAAAATGTACCTTTGAAAAAGGGGAATATCGCGCTGCTAAACATAGCTATACGGCAGAGCGTTTTATTATGCTAGGTAAATTATTAAATTTACGCTTTTCAGAGCGTGGTTTAACTCAAGAAGAATGCCAGCAATTACTCGAATTGGCATATAAACAAACCAAAGTGACTTACACTCAAGTGAAAAAAGCGCTTAATTTACCGGAAGATACCCTATTTAAAGGTTTACCATACGGACGTGCGAAAACCGCAGAAGAAATCAAAAAAGTAGAAGGACGGACTTTCCTTGAAGCCAAAGCCTATCATCAAATTCGTAAAGCAGTAGAGAAAGTGGATAAGCAAGCGTGGGAATTGATGAAAGCAGATGCAAAATTGCTTGATCATATCGGTACGACTTTCTCGCTTTATAAAACGGATGAAGATTTTATCAAACAACTGGAACACGTTGATTTAGCAAGCGAAATTAAAGATAGCTTGATGGAATTGAATTTTGATAAATTTATCAATCTTTCCCTCAAAGCACTTTATCAAATTTTACCGTACATGGAACAAGGAAAACGCTACGATGAAGCGTGTGCAGCCGTTTATGGAGATCATTATGGTAAAAAACTTGGGCAAATCAGCACATTATTACCACCTCTAAATGAAGAACAAAAATATCAACTCACTAACCCAGTGGTAATCCGTGCTTTATCCCAAGCCCGTAAAGTGATTAATGCGATTATTCGCAAATATGGTTCGCCAGCGCGTGTCCATATTGAAACTGGACGAGATGTGGGTAAATCTTATAAAGCCCGTAAAGATATTGAAAAACAACAAGAAAAAAATCGTAAAGAACGTGAACTGGCAGAGAAAAAATTCCGTGAAATTTTCCCCGATTTTAGAGGTGATCCTAAAGGGAAGGATATTCTTAAAATTCGTCTTTATGAGGCACAAGATGGAAAATGTTTATACTCAGGCAAACCATTAGATCTACGTCGCCTTAATGAAAAAGGTTATGTTGAAATCGATCACGCTTTACCTTTCTCTCGCACTTGGGACGATAGTATGAACAATAAAGTCCTTGTACTAGCTGGCGAAAACCAAAATAAAGGGAATAAAACGCCATACGAATGGTTAGGACATACAGATCGTTGGCAAGATTTTGTTGCACGTGTTCTAAATAGCCATTTCTCGCCAATGAAAAAGAAACGGATTCTGATCACTACGCTTGATGAAGAAGGCTTCAGTGAACGTAACTTGAATGATACCCGCTATATTAGTAAATTTTTAAGTCAGTGGGTTGATGAAAATTTACATTTAACAGGGCAAGATAAACAGCGAGTCCTTATGACAAATGGGCAAATTACTTCATTATTGCGTGCGCGCTGGGGACTACATAAAGTACGTGAAGAGAACGATCGCCACCACGCGATGGATGCTATTGTTATCGCCTGTACAACGCCGAGTATGCAAAAACGCATTAGTGATTATAGTAAACGCCGTGAAATGCAATTATTTGGTGAGCGTAAAGGGGAAATGATTGATGAAAGTACGGGGGAAATCAGCTATATTCATTTCCCAACCCCATGGGACTTTTTCTATCAAGATGTAAATGCACGCGTGTTCAGCGATAATCCACAACATACATTACAGGAAAATGTGCCTGATCGCGCTGAGATTTTAGCAGATTTTGTGACGCCACTTTTTGTATCACGCATGCCAAATCGCAAAGTAACAGGACAAGGGCACTTAGAGACGATTCGAGGTGCTAAAAATTATCTTACTGATAAAGTCAGTACGATTCGTAAACCATTAGCCAGTCTAGAATTAAAAGATTTGGAAAATATGGTGAATAAAGAGCGTGAACCTGCACTTTATGAGGCATTAAAAGCACGTTTAACTGAATTTAATAATGATGGGGCGAAAGCTTTTGCAGACCCGTTCTATAAAAAAGGCGGTCAGCAAGTAAAATCAATTAAGTTGCAAGAAAAGCAAAATACAGGTGTTTTACTTAATGGTGGTAAAGCGATCGCAGATAATGGCGATATGGTACGCGTAGATGTCTTTATTAAAAGGGGGAAATATTGCCTTGTTCCCGTTTATGCTTGGCAAGTCGAAAAAGGTAGTTTACCGATGAAGGCATGTGTTGCGAATAAAACAGAAGATGAATGGGAAGATATGGATGAAACTGCAGAATTCCAGTTCTCATTATATAAGAATGATCTTGTTGAAGTTAAAACAAAAAAACAAACTATATTAGGATATTATTCAGGATTTGATCGCGCAACAGGTGCTATTGAAATCAGGGTACATGATAGGGATCAATCTCAAGGTAAAAACGGTGTGTATAGAGGGGTTGGCGTAAAAACCGCATCATCTATCAAGAAATTTGATATAGATATTCTCGGTAAAACCATTTCACCATGTAAAAAGGAAAAACGTAGCGATTTCCGTTAATCATCATAACCCAGCCTTGTGCTGGGTTTTTTATTTGGTAAATTAAAAGAATAGGAGGGCGCATGACCTGGAGAACCATTGTTGTGGAAAAAGGCGGTAAACTTTCCTTAAAACAGAAACAACTTTTGATTGCACAAGATCAACAACAATTTACCGTCCCTCTCGAAGATATCGCGATTATTATTATTGAAAGCCCCGAAACTGTCATTACTGCGCCGTTACTTTCGCAACTCGCCATATATCAAATATCTTTAATTACTTGTGATGAACAGCATTTACCTTGTGGACAATGGCTACCTTTAGGGCAATATGGTAGCCCATTGCAAACGCTTAAATTACAACTCACTGCCAGTGAGCCACTTAAAAAACAAATTTGGGCGCGTATTGTCCAGCAGAAAATTATTAATCAAGCCTTTGTTTTAAAAGAATTAGGGCTTATTCCTGCGCAAAAAAGATTGCTTTCACTAGCCAAAGACGTTCGCTCAGGGGATCGCACGGCGTGTGAATCACAGGCAGCGATGATCTATTTTAGCCAAGCTTTTGGTAAAGATTTTTGCCGGCGAACAGAAAATAACATCAATGCCCATCTAAATTATGCTTACAGTGTATTACGCTCAGCGATCGCACGCGCCTTGGTTCAGTATGGTTGGCTACCTTATCTTGGATTACACCATTGCAATGAGCGCAATCCTTTTAATCTTGCTGATGACTTTATCGAACCTTTCCGACCGATTGTCGATTTAAAAGTATGGCAACTTTGGCAAGAGAATAAATTAGATGATGGTTTAACTCCGAATACCAAGCACCAGCTCGCACGATTATTAAACTACGAAATGCATTTCGAAGAGCAACATTTTACGGTTTTAGCGAGTATTGATCGTTGCGTCGGTGCATTTAAAAGTACGCTAAGCCAACAAGATGTAAAGCTCTTAAAACTTCCCGAAATGCAATCACTCAAGGAGCACTGTTATGAGTAAGGAGGTAACATTTATGCGATTTATCGTTTTCTTTGATTTACCTGTCACAACCAGGGCAAAACGAAAGGTAGCGAATCGTTTTCGTATTTTTCTGAAAAAAGATGGTTATCAAATGATGCAACTTTCCGTATATAGCCGTATTCTGCGAGGGCAAGATAGCCAAGAAAAACACTTAAAACGTATTAGAGAACGCTTACCTAAGGAAGGTTCTGTTCGTGTTTTATTGATTACGGAAAAACAATATACAGGAATGCAACTTTTGGTCGGAGATAAGCGCCCAAATGAAAAGAAAGTAACAAGCGATCAATTGCTACTTTTTTAACCGCTCAAACAAACTAACCGCTGATTTTTTATCCTTTTGATGGTAAAAATAGCGGTAAAAGCATGATTTATGAAAGGCTAAAATTATCTTTAGTAATGACGTTTTTTTGCAAAAAAAATCGCAAAATCGGGAAGAAATTTCCAAAATTTTGCGATTTTTTATTTAAGAAATTGCCTATAACCCATTGAAAATAATGAGTTATTCGCAAGGGTATTGTAACACAGCAAAATGAGAAAGGGAGTTACAACTTTTCTAAAACTATCAATGCGCCTTCATTTATTGTAACACAGCAAAATGAGAAAGGGAGTTACAACGCTAGAAATTGAACAGACGCATAAAGAATTATTGTAACACAGCAAAATGAGAAAGGGAGTTACAACAGACTTTGCAAAATACACAAAGTGTAAAAAATTGTAACACAGCAAAATGAGAAAGGGAGTTACAACAAACGAAAATCCCGTACTTGAATCATTCTCATTGTAACACAGCAAAATGAGAAAGGGAGTTACAACCCAGCTAGAGCACCTTGAAAATAAATTAAGATTGTAACACAGCAAAATGAGAAAGGGAGTTACAACCTTGTCATTGTACTACCAAGCAGATAGCACATTGTAATACAGCAAAATGAGAAAGGGAGTTACAACAGTCGCCAACGTCTGCGACTTTGCGAATTTATTGTAACACAGCAAAATGAGAAAGGGAGTTACAACTCCTTATTTTATCAACGAAAAAATTCAAACATTGTAACACAGCAAAATGAGAAAGGGAGTTACAACTTAACTTTAAATGATTGGGCTGCTGTATTCATTGTAACACAGCAAAATGAGAAAGGGAGTTACAACCAAATAAGTTAGGGAAAGAGCGGTATTATCCCCCAAACTCACCTTTACACATTTTTAATATATTTTCACTCCAAAATACATTTTTGCACCATTTTTCAAATTATTTTTATTCACTTTTAGTGATTATTTATTCATCTTGTTTTTAATCAAAAAAATACCCACTCAATGAGTGGGAATACAAAATGACATAGATTATTGGATTATTTTCCACCGTTTTTCTTTTTCATCTACTTTTTCAACAAGCTGTTTTACTTTTAAACGGTTCATAGCAGTGAAAATGCTATTAATAAAACGTCTTGGCATAATATTGGGATCTTGACCATCTCGTTCAAAAAGGGTTAATGCCATTTCTTTACAAGTCCATGCTTTATCTGGGTTTTCTTTTAAAAGTTTAATCATTTCTGGTTTAAGTTTGATATTTCGCAAAGTAGGGGGCTGACGAGAAGATGAGGATTGATGTGTTTGCATATTGTTATGAATAATGGTTTCTGCTTGTTGTAAGATAGCCAGTTGTTGCCTAATGGCTTTAATGTCTTTTCGTAAGGCTTGTTTTTTCAATTTTATTTCAGTAAGTTGATTATCCAATGTTTGTAAAGATTTTTCAGCATGGCGTATTTCTTTTTCAAACTGTTGAATGTGTTTTTTAAGTTCTTTAGACATATAACACTTCTCTTTTGTTGGATGTACCGTGATTATAACCCCGCATAACATTACGACCGATAGCGAGTAATCCATATTGTAAAAGTTCGCATAAAAGGGACAAACTATCAATGCGTCGAGTATTTTCTCTAAAAGCGAACTCAAACGCATATAAGTCTAAATATTTACTGCTCATTTTATGATATTGCCCTCTTAGCCCTCGTTTAAAGCGACTGAAAAAACTTTCTGCTTGATTGTTCGTTACCCCTAAATCAGAACGGTATTCAACAGAATGATTAACTCGTTGCAAATCATAGAACAGCAATAAATCATCATAAGCATGGCTATCATCCGTACAAATTGTTGTGTCTTTTTTAACGTGATTTTTGACAATTTTATTAACAATTTCACTACTTTCAGCGGGGATAATAAAAGGCAAAATCGCTTTAGAACCTTGTGCTTTGGCATCTTCCGCCCAGTTTTTGACGATAGCAAAAACACAACGTTTATCTTTATTTGCATTCTCAAGCAAACGGGCATCTTTTCTTTCAACCTTTTTATTAGCTTTACGAATATTTGTATGAACATACGTTCCGTCTAAGTGTACACTACTTTCATCTTGAGAACTGATAGCATACATATTTAAACAACTGGCTTTTGCCATCGTTCTAAATTTGTGTAACCACGCAAAGGCCGTTTTATAGGTCAAATCAAATTCTCGAGAAATCGCAATTGCTGAAATGCCTTTAACGTTTAGGATAAAGGTCAACATCATTTTGAGAATTTTTCTAAGCGGAAGTTTTCGGGAATGGAACGCACTGCCAGAGGTAAGGGAGAATTGTTTTCCACAATGTTTGCATTTATAAAGGTGACGAGTTGCTAAAAAGTAATGGTTGTCTAACGTACCGCAATAGGGACAGCCTTGTTCGCCTACCTTTCCCCAACGGAGTAACATGATAAAATCTGCAATTTCTTGATCTGACATGCTGTCAATATCTTCTGCAGTAATGGTTTTAGAACCCCGAGTAAGCAAATAATGTTGACCATGTCGTTTTTGAGATAGTGTGTTCATTTTCATAATATCCCTTATCTGCAGAACGATTGTTCTTTATGTGTAAATTATACGCAATAGGAATATTTGTTCAATCACTTTTTTAAAAATTATACATTTTGGAATGTTTATACTCATGATAAAATTTACAAAATACAATTATGTTTTATAATTAGCTTAATAACATAAAATACGTTGGAGATATGCCAATGGTGGATAAAGCACACACTGAGAGAGAAAAGCGACTCTTAACCTTAATTGATACACTAAATCTTAGCCAAAAAAGTTTTGCAGAAAAAATTGGTGTAACTAATAGGGCCTTGTATAATTATCTTTATGAAGATCGTTGCCCATCCCCAGAATGCTTAGTAAAAATGCATCATCTTTTTAAAGTTAATTTGAATTGGTTGCTAACGGGATTGGGACCAATATTTATTAACAATGGTGTAGAAATAAATCTTTCTAGGAAAGAAGAAAAATTATTGTTTTATTTCAATCTACTTCCTGAATTTATACAAAATGGCATAATAGTCGGGTTAGACAAAACAGAGCTTAATCAACAATTTTTTGATAAAATCAAAAAGGATATTTAAAATGAAAAATGAAGCCACAACAGATTTATGGGTTTTTGAATTATTAAAAGAAGTTAATTTAGATAAAATATTTGATGCTCAGGGAAGTAAAAATATTGAAATTGATAATGCGTTAAAAACAGCATCAAAAAAAGGAACTGGAAGGGTTGGTAGACCAGAGTATGTCGGGGTAGTAAAAGACTTTGTTATTATTATTGAAGATAAAGCAAATTTGGATAAACATATTAAAAGAGATAAAGATAATCTAATTGCTTTAGATACAAAAAGTATTACCGATTTTGCTGTAAATGGTGCGTTACATTATGGTTTACATATTGCTAAGAATACAAATTATAAAAAAATTATTAGCATTGGCATTAGTGGTAATGAAAAAAATCATAAAATCTCTCCTATTTTTATTAATGAACGAGGAGATTATGAGGAATTGTCTGATCTAGACACGTTTATTTCTTTCAGTTTAGATAATATTGATGAATATTACACTAGGGAGATTCTGAAAGAAAAAACAAATTCTGAAAAAACAACAGTAGAAATTTTAAGAGATGCTGAAAAATTACATAATGATTTAAGAAATTATGGAAATATTGAGGATAAAAATAAACCACTTATCGTTTCAGGTATCTTATTAGCTTTGCGTGAAATTGAACATGGTTTTTCACTAGAAAATTTAACAGGTGATGATATTGTTACAGATGGGCAAAAAATTTTTAATCAAATTGAAAATAATTTACGTCGTGCTAATGTCGCTCCCGAAATTAAAAAAGATAAATTGTTAAGCCAATTTTCAATTATCAAAGATAGCACTAAAATAAATACCTTAAATAGTGAATTGGGTAAAACACCAGTTAAGTATTTTGCAGAATTTTTATACCAGAACATCTTTCAATCAATCCGATATAATAATTCAGCAGAAGATTATTTGGGTCGTTTTTATGGCGAATTTATGAGTTATAGTGGTGGAGATGGTCAAAATTTAGGTATCGTCCTTACTCCAAAACATATCACCGAACTTTTCTGTGATCTACTAGAATTACAACCTACAGATAAAGTATTAGATCCTTGTACAGGTACAGCAGGGTTTTTAATTGCAGCAATGCACAATATGGTCAAAAAAGCTAAAACTGAAACAGAAGTTACTAATATAAAAAAACATCAGTTATTTGGTATAGAAGAACAGCCTTATATGTTTACAATTGCTACGACAAATATGATTTTGCGAGGAGATGGTAAATCTAATCTTGAGAATAAAGATTTCCTAAAAGAAAATCCAAGTAAACTGCAATTAAAAGGGTGTAATGTAGGCATGATGAATCCACCATACTCTATGGGTTCAAAAAGCAATATACATCTTTATGAAATTAATTTTATAAAACATTTATTAGAAAGCATTACTGTAGATGGAAAAGTAGCTGTTATCGTTCCTCAATCAACATTTACAGGTAAAACTAAAGATGAACAACATTTAAAAGAAGCTATCCTTAATAAACATACTTTAGAGGGGGTGATTACGTTAAATAAAAATACTTTCTATGGTGTGGGAGTTAATCCTTGCATTGCAATTTTTACAGCAGGTGTGAAACATCCAAAAGATAAGTTATGTAAATTTATTAATTTTGAAGAAGATGGATATACCGTCGCAAAACATATTGGTTTAATCGAAACTGTTTTCGCAAAAGATAAAAAACAACATTTATTAGATGTGTGGCTACGAGAGGCAGAATCAACAACAAAATTTTGTGTAAAAACAACAGTAGAAGCATCAGATGAATGGTTGCATTCTTTCTATTACTTTAATGATGAAATACCGACTGATGATGATTTCCGAAATACAATTGCAGATTATCTTACTTTTGAAGTCAATATGATTACGCATGGTAAAGGCTATCTTTTTGAAGAAAATTTAGAGGTAGAAAGTAATGACTAAAGAATTATATTTAACAGATACTGAGTGGAAATCATTTAAAATAAAAGAAATTTTTAAAATATTTAATACTACTCCGTATCATAAAAAAGATTTAGTTACTAATCATAACAATGGTGTTCAATATATTACAAGAAAATCCATAAATAATGGTTTAGAAGATATCGTAGAATATAAAAAAAACACACTAAACCCCAAAAGAACTATTAGTTTTGGTGCGGAAAATACAGATTTTTTCTATCATGATCAACCATATATTTGTGGAAATAAAATGTACTATATTTCCCATAAAAAAATAAATAGATATATAGGTAAATTTCTTGTTTCTGCTTTTCGTAAAAGTATTGAAGGTTGTGGCTTTGGGTATGGTAAAGGACTAACTGGTACTAGGTTAAGTGAAAGGTATATTTCATTACCTATCGACTCTAATTCAGAACCTAATTGGAAATTCATGGAAGATTATATAAAACAAGAACAAAAGAAAATTTCGGATAGAGTTTTAAATTTTTATAGAAAAAAACTTAATAAAATCAATGGTAAATTAAAAGTATTAGAACCCGCTAATAATTCAGATATTCTAATTGACAAAAAATGGGAAGTGCTTAATTTTAAACATGTTTTTTACGACATAAAACGAGGTAAAAGACTTACTAAAGCAAATCAAATAGATGGTGATACACCTTATATTTCTTCTAGTGCAATTAATAATGGTGTGGATAATTTTATATCCAATAGTGCAAAAGTAAGAAAATCTAAAAATTCACTTTCTTTAGCTAATAGCGGAAGTGTTGGGGCGTGTTTTTACCAACCTTATGAACACGTTGTAAGCGATCACGCAACAAGCTTAAAATTAAAAAATACGGAAGAAAGCGTTAATTTGTTTGTTGCAACATTGGTAAAAAGATTAGAAGAAAAATATTCATTTAATCGTGAAATCAATGACAAAAGAATACAGAGAGAAAAATTTGTTTTACCTGTTAAAAATAAAATAACACCTGACTATGACTATATGGGATGGTATGTTCTAACAGAACAAAAACGACAAATTGATATGATTGTTAAGTATTTGAAAGAAAAATATTAACCATTTATAAAAAAAGCCAACGTAAATGTTGGCTTTTTTGTTTAATCAATCTAAAGGAAAATAAGATTAAAATTTTTTACCATTGATAGCCGTAATTTTCACCTACTATTGTTTTTCTATGGCCTTTAAATGAAGTTGCTCCACTAAATTTAATGAAACAAGAATGAAAAGACAAATTATAATGTTACCTATTAATGATAAAAATATTCCTTATTTTGAATATATGGAATATAAATCTCTTTATGAAGAAAAAAGGCAAATTGAATTAATCATTGCACATTTAGAAGAAAAATATTAAATATTTGCCTACTCTAGTAGTAAGAAACCATTAAAGGAGCGGTTTCTTTTTTTATGTTCTCTTTTGATTTATATAGATTTTAAAAAGTTATTAAATGAATAAATATTCATAATGGTTAAATTATCTGAAGTAAATGTACTTTATATGGAGTGTATTCATGATTTTGGTGAATTTGGGGGATAATACCGGGAAAGAGTGTTTGTGGTATTGTAACACAGCAAAATGAGAAAGGGAGTTACAACAAACAGGTAGCTCACCATTTTGGGAAAAGTATTGTAACACAGCAAAATGAGAAAGGGAGTTACAACGTGCGATCTACATGATATCGAAGGATATGAATTGTAATACAGCAAAACGAGAAAGGAAGTTACAACTTAACATATTCATTATCCTTTATTGCTTCTTCCATTGCTTCTTTAGCGAGTTTCATAAACTCCTCACTATGCATAGAGGGAAGATCTTTGACTTCTTTTTGAAGATTATTAATTTCATTCATTGTATTTCGGTAGTTAATATCTTCTTTATCTGTAAGATAAATCTAGCTTTTTTTCTGATAACTTTTTCTCATAATAGGCGTACCAGAATATCCTTTTCTTGTTAAACTTGCGATAATACCTTGGATTACATCAATAAGCACTTCTTTTTCATCTAATGTAGCCATATTTTTCTCCTCTGCTTGAAATTTTAGCCCCTAAATCTCTATATATACTGTAACATGACAAAAGGAGAATGGGGTTCCAACTTAAAGAGCGGTTTCTTTTCTATTTAATAATTGCTGTATATGCTAAAAATATAAAACAGCATACACCTACTATGATACTGATATAATTAATCATTTTTCACCTTTCTTTGTAACTTGTTAATATAATCTACCATTCTTTGATTAGAAGTCATAACTTTAACTGGTTAGTGCGACTATCAAGGTAAATTGTAACACAGCAAAATGAAAAAGGGATGCGGCTAAAAAACAGTTCTTTCAAGAATAGTTTATTTTTTAATTACTGTATACCCTAAAAAGAACATACAACCCAAAGCAATTAATATAACTAAATAACTCATTTTCCACCTCTCAATTTTAATTTATTGATATGATCATCTATTTTACGATTTATTAAATAAAGCTAAATTAGATTAAACAACTAATTATTACTACCTTATAAAAATAAAAAGGTGGGTATTAACCATCCCAAAAAATTTATTGTAAAATAATTAGAACAAGGTAACACCCGCTATGAAGTCTAAAAAATGCAACACTCTTATTTTAAAAGAAATAAATTCGTTATTTTTTATAAAATTTACAGATACGTTGATCATTTCCTTCATTTGCACAAACTACAATTGCACTCACCGGCACCTCTTTTTGTTGGTAAAGGTTCATTACCTTAACACTATCGGAACTTATATATTTTGATGATGATGTAAATTCTTTTATATTGCTACAGTCAGTCACAAATTCATCTCCACGCTTTGAAATTTCGCAGTGATAGTAATTTTCTTTTTTATGTAAATGGTAGAGTTTGAATCCACCAAAAATTAAGATAATTATAATACCGATAATAATTAAAATCTTTTTCATAGCTGTATTTTAATTCCTATAGTGTTGTAGAGTAATAAATTTATTTAATAGGTTTTATAGGAGAGTTAAATCTCTATAGAGTAATTTCCCTTTATAAACAACCTATTACGTACTATTTTATAGTTATAAAATCAAAAAATAAAGGAAATTATTGAGCGCTCGGGCTATTAAATAAAGGGGGGATAACAGAACTACGGTACCTAGGGTCGGACTCGAACCGTATGATGGCAACATATATTGGAACATGATTACTCCGAATAAGTTAAATCATTTTGCTAAATTGTCAAATATTTGCTATTTTTTGAACGCAAAAAAATCAATATAAGGGGTTTATTTTGTTAGAGAATGTTTATTTTTGGATATGCATTGGTTTAATTTTGCTGATTTCTGAAATCGTAGTGTCAGGTATTTTTCTAATGTGGTTCGGTCTTGCGGCTTTAGCGATGAGTGCGAGTATTGGACTTTCTACATTAGGTTTTATTAATCATCCGCTAAGTATTTTAGAAATCATTCTGTTATTTGTGTTCTATTCTTTTATTTTTGTATGGCTTGGGCGCAAGATTTATGGAACTAAGCCAAATAAAGAGGAGCAGCCTTTAGATTATCTTGTCGGTAAGACGGGAGAGGTAAAACGCATTATCGGATTAAACGATAAAAATGGACAAGTCTTTACTGATGTTGAGGCTAGATTGATTGATACGATTTGGATTGTCCATGTTCAAGGTAATTTAAAAGGGCTAGATTTAGCAAGTAAACCGCATATTATTATCACCAAGACTTATAGAAACTGGGTGGAAGGTGAATTAGTAATTACGACTGATGAATAGAGGATAAGAATGAATATAGATTTTATAGCTAGCGATAATTTCGGTGCGATTTTTGTAAGCGTTATTGTTTTATGTTTTGCGATCGCGATTTTAAAATCAATTGTAAAAATTGTCCCTCAATCAGAAGAATGGACAGTGTTACGGTTAGGGAAATTTGAAAAAATCTTAACGTCAGGAATTCATGTAATCGTACCCTTTATTGAGCGTGTCGATCGCAAGATTTCTACAAAGGAAACTGTTGTAGAGGTTTCTGATTTAACCGCATTTTCAAAGGATAATGCGAGTGTGAAAGTTAGTGCAAATATTTTCTTTAAAATTGTTGATGCGAAAAAAGCGTGTTATGACGTGCAGGATTTGCAAAAAACATTAGAAACGATTGTATCGACTAATTTAAGAACTCTTGTTGGTTCGCTTACCGTGGAAGATTTGATGTCAAAACGCGATACGATCAACCAAGGGGTGTTAACCATTGTTAATGAGGCGTCGGAACAATGGGGTGTCAAAGTGTTGCGTGTCGAATTACAGAATATGGAATTACCGCAAAAATTGACAGAAGCAATGCACCGCCAAATGGAAGCGGATCGTGAAAAACGCCAAGCAATTATTGAGGCAGAAGGGGAACGTCAATCTACGATTGAAAAAGCCGAGGGTCAAAAACAAGAGGCAATTTTAAAGGCACAAGCTGAAAAAGAACGGGTTGTGTTAGAGGCAGAGGCGGAAAAACAACAATTAATTCTGAAAGCAGAAGCGGAAAGGCAACAAGCTTTCTTGCAAGCAGAAGCAAAAGAACGTTTAGCTCAAGCGGAGGCAAAATCAGTTGAAATGATTTCAGCCGCGATTAAACAAGGTGAATTAAGTGCGTTAAATTATGATATTGCCCAAAAATATACCGCTGCTTTACAAGCAATTGGTGCCTCCGAAAATGCAAAAGTCGTATTACTCCCAAATGAGTTTTCTAAGCTGAGTGGTTCAATCGCGGGGATAAGCGAGATTTTTCAGGAAATGAAGAAATAAATTAATTGAATAAGAAAAGGTCAACTTAACGGTTGACCTTTTTTGTTTTTAGTAACCAACATAACCATAATTACTATATTTCGATCAAAATATTAACAATAAATACACAATTTGATTTATAATACCTTAAAGTGAGTATTTTTATTTAAAATAAAGGAATGGGTAAGGTTATGGATAGGGAAAGTATTTATTTTAAAAAATATATCTCTTTATTTTCAAAAGAAAATTTTATTTTCGTATTATCTGCTTTTACCGCTACATCAGCATTGGCAAATGAACAGGCTCTCGAACAGGGGCAACCGGTATCTTCCGATAAAAATGTTAAAAGTATGTTACTGCATAGTGATATGCGATTGAATACGGTAAATAATAAGGTTGGGCAAGATCCTTTGCAAGTTCTGTGGAATGAAATCAAGAAAAATCATTCGACAATTACGGTAGATACCGACGATATCGCAAATGGTGCGCAACGGTTTGAATTACATGATCCAGAAAGCGCTGAAACGAATAATCAAACGGGGCGTTTTGATGATGTAAAACTTCCTCAATATCATTCTGATAATACAGATGATAATCCTGATGAATCTTATGATCCTGATGATATTGATTGTGGTCCAGATTGTGATGACGTGGAACCAGATCCCGCCCCAACCCCCTCACAAGCGGTGGGATGTGGATCTGATTGTGCCTATGTAAAAAATAATACTGATCCAGATAATTACCCTTTGAATAAGCAGCCTTTAGGAATCTACGGAGCAGATAATAATATCAGTACCCGAATTGGCACGTTGCCAACTAAGGATAACTGGAACACCGATCCTGAGAATGGGGAGGATCCTCACTTAAAAGGTGTGGTGATAACACTAAACCATCATTTAGATTTAGGAAATGATGGAAGTGTAGCGATGGGAAAAAGTAAGATCCAAAATGGGCGCTTAGCGGTAGGGAATACGGAAATTAAGGACGGCAGTATTAGCGTAGCAAAAAATGGACCTAAGATGACTAAACAAGGCATTGATGGTGCAGATAAAAAAATTACGCATATTGCAGATGGTACGATCTCGGCAACCTCACAAGATGCGGTAACGGGGCGTCAGCTCTATCAACTTCGTCACTTCCTTAAAAACCCTGTTACCCCTAATTTAGTTCGGGTTAATCAACAAATGGCACACACAAACCATAGGTTGGGTTATTTAGATCAAGAAGTGGGACATTTAAGCCAAGCAGTGGGCGAACTCAATCAAAGAGTAGGTTATTTAAATCAAAAAATCGATTTTTATAATAAGCGCGAGGAACGTGGCATTGCGACAGCCATGGCAATGTCAGGCTTACCACAGCCGACAATAGCCGGTGACTCTATGATGGCGATCTCTGGTTCTGATTATCGTGGGCATTCTAGTATTGCGATTGGCTATTCAGAAGTTTCTGATAATGATAAAGAAGTCGTGAAATTTGATACTGCCACAAACCTTGATGGGAAAAGTGATATTGCTGCAACAATTGGCTACGGTTACCAGTGGTAAGGCATCTAAAATAAGAAAACCGCAATGAGGATTGCGGTTTTTTATTATTAAATGTTGTAATCCCGAAAATGAGGAAAGGGAGCTACAATTTGGATAGTATTAATTAGATTTTATACTATCCATAGGTTTTAATTTCTTTACTTAAAAAGCATACAAAGACTACGCATAAAATTACATGTTAGGATAATAATATCTAACAATAAAATATATCTATTCATAGCTTACCTCCTTTTAGAAAAGTTAAAGAAATCAATTATATAATATTTTATATTGGATATAAATGTTACAAATAAGATAGCGTATATTTCCTTGCAATTTATTTTGATTAACGCTATATATTCAAAATAATCATCTTACGATTAAGGAATTTTTTATGATAAAAGCAATAACAACAGGTGCTGTGATTGCGGTACTTTCTGGAAGCGTTTGGGCTCAAGGTGGTTCGATTAGTGGGCAAGTGGGGGCGCAAGACATGAATACGCCTGCGGTGAATCAAAGGGTGCGTGCGATTTTAGCGCAGAAAGAAATTGATTTGCCTGCGAGTTTAAGTTGTAAAAAGGCGATGCAGGCGAAGATGATTTATCGTTTGCAAGGTGATAATTTTGATCAGGTAGTGCAGATGCCGTATCCGACTCAGATTGTCTTTGTAAAAGCGGGAGCACCTTATAATCAAGTTGCGCTAGATCTTGCGGGAATCGATCAAACGAAGTTACTGTATTTATCGAAAGATAAGAAATTCGTCGCCTTTGCTGAACAACAAAAGAAAACGCCTTATGATAAAAAAGGCATAGTTTTTCATTATCACGATTACTTATATACGCTTGGTGAAGTAAAAGGCAATGGCATTAAGCTTATGTTGGGCGAATGTACGGCGGTGCTACAAGATAAAGCGGATAAAGCCTACATGGCGGATATTCAACAAAAAATGCAGTACTTGTCTGACCATCGACAAAGCGATGTCGCGCAAGCGTTTATTAAAGCTGAACAAGCAAAAGCTGCAGCAGCCAGAAAAGCATTAAAGGCAGAATTAGCCCAAAAGATGAAAGAATAAGATAAAAAAGCTCGGTTTTTGCCGAGCTTTTCTTTTATCACGCCCCGATTTTCGAGGAAATTTATGTGATTTATCCGTTTTGGCTTACGCAGAGCGTGAAGCTGGGTTGTAATCCAATGGTTTTTTTCTTAATACAAATTGCCATACATGGATATCGCGTGCACGGAAAGCACCCGCGCAAGAAAGTAAATAGTATTTCCACATGCGATAGAAACGCTCATCATATTTGTTCGGATATTCTTTTTGAATACGATCCCACGCTTTGTCAAAGTTTTTGAACCATGCCATTAAAGTGTAATCGTAGTGCACACCGATATTTTGTACGTCATCTACGATGAAGTAACCTTCAAGTGCTGAAGTTACTTGTGCCATACTTGGAATATAACCATTTGGGAAAATGTATTTTGTAATCCAAGGATCGGCGTCATCGGTTGTAATGTTATGACCGATAGTGTGGAGGAGGAAAGTACCATTATCTTTTAAGAAACCAGAGGCAGCTTTGAAGTAATCTGGATAGTTGCGCGCACCTACGTGTTCTAACATGCCGATACTGCAAAGTTTATCGTAAGGTTGTTCTGGTTTATAAAGACGGTAATCTTCTAAGATAAAGTGAACTTTATCTTGTAAACCCGCTTCTTTAATGCGCTCTTCGCCGAGTTTCATTTGTTCGCTTGAAAGGGTGAGACCATCGCATGATACGCCAAAATGTTCTGCTGCGTATAAGATAAAACTTGCCCAACCGCAACCGATATCAAGCACGCGTTCACCTGGTTTAAGATCGAGTTTGCGACAAACGAGATCCAATTTAGCATCTTGAGCGCGTTCTAAATCTTCGTGCGCGCCATCTTGGAAATAACCACAAGAATATGCCATGTTTTTATCAAGCATTGCAGTGAATAATTCATTACCAAGATTATAGTGGGCAGGAACGTCTTTTTTTACGCGGGCGATACTTTGAGGATTGAGGAGAGATTTGATTTTGCTTTTACCGAGTTCTAATCCGGCGTTGATTTTTAATTTGAGATTAAGTTTGCTTTCTAGGTCAGCTTGGAGGATTCGACAAATTAATTCGTCAATGGCTTCACAATTCCACCATCCATCCATGTAGGCTTCACCGAGACCTAAGTTTCTATCTTCTAAGACTCGGTTATAAAAACGATCGTCAAGAACTTGAATGTCAAAAGGGCGAGAACCATTAATTTCTACATCTGCTAATGCTAATAACTCTTTAACAATTTCTTTGCTTGAAGCCATAATATTCTCCTATTTTAAGAAAATTGTATATCTTAATTAACGTTACAAATCGAAATAACACTTCAAAAAGGACAAAGTGTTACAAACTAGTGTGAGAAAATCCCCACAATCAAAAACTAAAAATGAGCATGCTCATTCCGTGTTCGCAATTCTACTCCGAACTAAAAACATTGCAACTTGTAACAGAATTATAACGTTCAATTTCTAGCTAAAAAACAAAGATTTACCATAAAAAACTAAATAAAAATAAGGAAAAATGTTAAAAAATTGAATGTAAAACAATCTGGCGGCAAGAAAAAGTGAAAAAACGCTTGTTTTTATTAATAAAAGTCGTTATTATTCACCATGTTTTACGACCGTAGCTCAGTTGGTTAGAGCATCACCTTGACATGGTGGGGGTCGGTGGTTCGAGTCCACTCGGTCGTACCAATCTTATTTCTTATCATTTTTCATATCTTTTTTTTCATTTTTAAATTTTAAAGAATATTCAAAGCGCCACTTTTAAAAATTGTTTACATTTTTTAAACAATTGTGTAATTTATCACACTCTTTTTATGTAGAATTGATAAGTGTATTTGACCGAATAAAATAGCGCCTCAATTTTCGAAAAATTTTATGAAAATTGAGGCGTTAGCTATTTATTTGTGTAAATGCATTTCTTGTGGAGAAACCGCTTTAGCTTTGATATTTAGGGTTTCACCGTTATCAAAGAAAAGGGTAACTGGGAAAGTGGAACCTTCGGCAATTGGATGCGCAAGGTCATAAACCATGATATGCATTCCGCCATATTTTAGTTTAGTTTCGCCATGTGCAGGCACAGGAATTTCAGAAATTGGTGACATACGACCATTTTTTATTCCATGTAATTCTAAACGTGCATTGCTCGCAGTTTCTAGCATAACCAAGTTTACTTTTTCATTGCCATTATTTTTTAATGTCATATGAATAGCTGTAGGTTGATTTGCTTGTGTTGTGGCTGCAATCGTTGGTTGTTGGACAGTGACTTGTGCGAATAAAACCGCTGGAGCAAGTGCTGCCATTGTTGTAAGTACTTTTTTCATTATGAGAGATTTCTCCTAAAAATTAAACAGCGGGTCGTATTATACGCCAATTAACAGCTAAAAATTACCCGCTTGTTACTATTTACACGAATAAACACAGAAAGGCTACTTTTTTTATAAAAAAAAAGCGTAGAATGTGGTTTAAATGATGGATTTATAAATTTTCGATGAGACAAAGCTTGTGAGGAAAACACTTCGTTCTTGGTTTAATGGTAAGGTTATTTCGACTTTACCCATTTTTGTTGCGGTAAACTTAGCAGCAATCGTAATATGGTTTTTAGGCGTATCACCGCAAGCGATGCCGTTGATCTTGGGTATGATCGGGGCTGGACTTGTGGATTTAGACGATCGTTTTATCGGACGTTTAAAAAATATTTGTGTCATGCTGGTTGTATTCTCGTTTTCTTCTTTTTTGATGCAACTGAGTATTGGGCATAGTATTGCGTTTACATTGCTTTTCACGATTATGGCATTTGTGGTGACGATGTTCGGGGCAATTGGTCCACGGTATAGTACGATGGCCTTTGGTGCGCTGTTAGTTTCGCTTTATACAGTATTGGTTTATACGCCGACTGTACCATGGTTTTTAAATCCGATTCTTATTGTGATTGGGGCGATTTTGTATAGCCTAAGCTCGTTGTGTATTTTCTTGATTTTCCCGAACCGAGCGGTACAGGAAAGCGTGGGCGATGTATTTGCAGCGTTATCGGGATATTTTCTTGAAAAGGCTCAATTCTTTGATCCTGATGATTTAGAAGAGCAACAACAACATCAGTTACCGCTCGCTATAAAAAATGCACAGGTTATTCAAGCGTTTAATCAATGTCAGGGAATGCTTTTTTACCGTATTCGAGGACAACAACGTCGTTCACAAATCGTTCGCATGATGAAATATTATTTTGCTGCGCAAGAAATTTTTGAACGTGTGAGTGCAGATTATTTTGATTATCAAAGTTTTGCGCAAAAACTGAAACATACCGATCTTATTTTCCGAATTCAACGCGTTTTCGAATTACAGGGACAAGCGTGTGCCGATTTAGCTCAGAGCTTACAATTAAATACGAAGTATACCTATGATCCGCGTCTTGAACGGACGATGAATGGGTTAATACAGGCAGTAGAGTTTTATCAAAAATCACATCCAGTTTGCCGAGCAAATTTATCCGCACTTCAAAGTTTAGTTGAAAGTTTGCAGGCGATTGATTGGCAACTCCGTCATATCAATGTTGCACAAGATTTAAATACAAGCTCTTCCAAAGCAGAGTTACACCCAGTCCAAATCACAGGCTTAAAAAATATGTGGACAGCGGTGAAAGGGAATTTTACCTTTAATTCGCCATTATTCCGTCATGCTGTACGACTTGCCGTTGTAGTTTTTATCAGCTGTCTTATCGTTGAGATCTTTAATTTGCATTTAGGTTATTGGATTTTAATGACGGCTATTTTAGTGTGTCAACCAAACCATTATGCGACTAAACTTCGTTTGAAACAGCGTATCGGGGGCAGTATTCTCGGGGTGTTGGTGGGATCGCTTTTACCTTATATGCAACCGACACTTGGACTAGATTTAGGCATTATCGTGTTAACCAGTACGCTTTATTTTTTATTTAGAAATAATAACTTTAGTTACGCGACGTTCTTTATTACCGTACAAGTTCTCGTCAGCTTCTATGTTATGGGATTTGATATTGAAGATGTAATGTTCTCTCGTATTATGTATACGCTTGGTGGTGCTTTCATTGCATTTTTAGCAAGTTCTTACCTATGGCCAGACTGGAAATATTTTGATTTAAGAAAAACGATTACGCAGTCTTTGAAAGTGGAAGCGAAATATCTTTTATTGATTATCAGTCAATTGCAATTTGGCTACTGCGATCAGCTCCAGTATCGTCTTGTACGTCGCCAGGCACAAGATAGTGCGAGTAGTTTAGGAAATCTGGTGAATATTATGAATAATGATCCTAAAAAATATGCGAGTCGTTTACCCGTTGCTTTTGAGCTACTTAAATTGAACTATACGTTGTTAAGTTATATTTCTGCGTTAGGGGCTTATCGTGACAGCATGGCAAATATTCATCAGCCACTTTATTTTATGTCAAGTTTTTATCCGATCGCGAAAAAAATGGTTGGATTGTTGGATAGCTTAGACACGCTTTCTCGACCTGAATTTGATGAAAAAATGCGTGTTATCCAAGATGGGCTAGCAACATTTAATGAAGAAGAACAACATTATAATGAAAACGCATCGGATACCGAAAGTGATGTAAAATTCTTGTTAAGTCAACTTAATTTAATTGGGCAAATTTTGCCATTATTGTATACGGCAATGCATCGTAAAGTCGTGGCAAAAGACGAGGATGTAGCGCAAACCACGCAATTAGTTGCAGGTTAATTTTATTTATTATTACGCCCCAATTTTCATAAAAAATTATGAGAATTGGGGCGTTTTTTATTGTTTAGAATTTAGAAAGAATATGAGGTTCTTCCCATGCTCTTTGCCTTGATAAATGTGTTCTGAAATCTCGTTATGCAGAGAGGCTAGAAAGAACATGAAGCGAGCTAAAAGTAATGGGAGAATCGTGCTATTGAAAGCAGAATTATCTGTCACGCCCATAAATTCATAAAAATTTATGAAAATTGGCGCGTCTTTGTGGGATTTTGGGACGGGGAGAGAGAAGCATAAAAGCTAAATGAGCAAGGGGGAGTGTGGTTTACTTTTTATTAATGAGGGAGAGAATAAGGGGAGAACGAAGAACCACGTTACGAAATCAATTCGTAAAAATTAGATAAAAAAAATGGTGCTGCGGACAGCACCAAGGGGAAATGTCTTACTTCTAGAGCAAGTTTTATAGATTATTTTTCTGGGCGAACTTTGAATCGAAGTAAACGGTTCGCATTGAGTACAACGGTAGTGGAAGATAATGCCATTGCAGCTGCACCGAACATCGGATTCACTAAGATACCCCATATAGGGTATAATACACCCGCAGCGAGTGGAATACAAATAATATTGTACACAAATGCACCAAATAAGTTTTCTTTTATGTTGTGCAAAATGCCACGAGAAAGAACGAGTGCATCCGCAACCGTATTGATACTCGGATTCATTAAGGTTAATTCTGCTGTTTCAATAGCTACATCAGAACCTTCACCCATTGCGATACTTACATCAGCCAAGGCTAATGCTGGTGCATCGTTGATACCATCACCCACCATGACCACTTTACGACCTTCGCGTTGAAGTTCTTCGACAGTACGGACTTTACCTTCTGGTAACACGCCTGCGACAACTTCATCGATGCCCGCTTCTTTTGCAAGATATTCTGCTGTTTTTTGTTGATCGCCAGTTAACATGACAAGGTGATAACCAAGCGATTTCAAACGAGCAATAGCTTCTTTCGTATCGCTACGAAGCGGATCGGTTACAACAAAGAGTGAAGCTAATTTACCGTCAATGGCAAAGAAAATAACGGTTGAACCACGTTCACTTTCTTGCTCATACACTTGTTGAGCAGCAGTTGTATCTACATGTTGATCGTCCATAAAGGTTTGGTTACCTAGACAAACGATTTTACCTGCTACTTTACCCATTACACCCATGCCTTTAAGCGTGGTGAAGTCGTCTAATGTGCCAAGTGTGAGGTTATGTTCTTCTGCACGTTCCACGATTGCACGAGCGAGTGGGTGACTTGCACCTTGTTCTAAGGTAGCGGCAAGTTGTACCACTTGTTCTTCTGTTGCATCGTTATAAAGATGAATAGAAGTAATTTTTGGTTCTGCTTTTGTTAAAGTACCGGTTTTATCAAATACGAGTGTATCTGCTGTGGCAGCGCGTTGAAGTGCGTCTGCATTACGGACGAGCACGCCAATTTCAGCAGCACGACCAACCCCAGCAATGATAGACATTGGTGTTGCAAGACCTAAAGCACACGGACATGCAATAATGAGCACGGTAGTGAAAATCACAAGTCCATAAGATAAATGCGGTTCTGGTCCAACAAAGTACCAAATTAATCCTGCTAAAATGGCAATTGAGATAACGGTTGGTACGAAAATAGACGCAACTTTATCGGCTAATTGTCCGATAGGCGGTTTACTACTTTGTGCTTGGCGAACAAGTTTAATAATATTAGCAAGACGGGTATGAGAACCGACTTGTTCAGCGCGGAATAAAACCGAACCATCGGTTAATAATGTCCCAGCGCTAACTTTATCTCCAACTTGTTTTTCAATCGCAATTGGTTCGCCAGTAAGCATACTTTCATCTAGCCAACCGCTACCTTGAGTAACGACACCATCCACTGGCACGCGTTCACCAGTTTGTAAACGAAGGATCATGCCTGCTTGTACTTTGGCAAGCGGAATTTCTTCTTCGCCTTTATCCGTAACCAAAATTGCGGTTGCTGGTGTTAAGTCAAGTAAGCGTTCAAGCGCTTTTGATGATTGTTGTTTACCTTTAAGTTCGAGCATTTTACCGAAGTTGATTAACCCAATAATCATTACGGCGGCATCAAAATAAAGATGGCGAGAACCTTCTGGGAAGAAAGTCGGATCTAATACGACAAACATGGAATAAATCCATGCACTCGCAGTTCCTAAGGTAACGAGGGTATCCATGGTACTGCTTTTTTGGAGAAGGTTTTTCCACGCTTTAACGTAGAAGTGTCCTCCGGTAATGATCATAATGATCAATACAAAAATACCGACACTTAACCAAATGCCTTCATTCGCGGTCGTAACGGGTTTTTTATCCCAGAAACTCCAGCCCATTAAACTGAATGATACGATGAGGGCGACGGCACTTTGCCAAAGACGAGTACGAAATTCAATTTGAGCAAGGCGTTGTTGTTTTTCACGGCGACTTTGTTCATCAACCATGACTTCTGCGCCATAACCGATTTTTTCTACTGCTTCAACGAGTGCTTGAGGATCATCATTATGTCCAGTCACAAGTGCGGTATTTTCTGCTAAGTTAACTTGAACTTTGGTGACATTAGGAACGGCTTCAAGTGCTTTTTGTACTTTTAATACACAAGCTGCACAGCTCATTCCTTCTAGTAGTAATGTTGTCTGATCATCATCGTTAGTATCTGCTATCACAGAGTCAGATTGAGCCTGCTCAGCGACAGGCTCAATATTTTTTTCTGTTTCGGATACAGCAGGCTCAGAGACCTCTTGTGATAGCGATTCTACTTTGCATCTGCTAAGGTTGCTTTGTAACCCGCTTTTTCAACGGCTGCAATAAGTGCTTCTGGAGAAGCATCACCTTTAACAATCGCTTTATCAAGAGATACTTGGACATCGCTTACGCCAGGTACTGCTTCAAGAGCTTTTTTAGTAGTACCAACGCAGTGATCGCAAGAAAGGTCGCTTAAGTGTAAAACGATAGTATGATCATCGTTTTCTAATTGTGCTTTATACCCAGCATCTTCTACTGCTTTAATAAGTGCATGTGCATCAACATCACCTAATACAACGGCTTTATCAATTGTAACATCAGCACTTACAACACCAGGTACAGCTTCTAACGCTTTTTTAGTGCTTGCTACACAATGACCACAAGAAAGTTCACTTAATTTAAGTACAGTTTTTTTCATAATTTACTCCTTAACTAGCGTGATATTTATTGTAAATTGTTGTGACAGATAGCAATTTATCTGCAATCCTGCCTAGACATTTCGAAGTATAAACCTTGACGTTAGGTTAAAGTCAATAGGCAAAAAAGCAGAAAAAAGATAATAAATTTAATTGCATAAATTTTACACTAAATTTATAAAAAATAAACGATATTGATTAATTTCTATTGCAAGCTGAAAAAATCAGGTGTATGTTTTCGTTGCTTTTATTCTTTTTCTATTATTTAAGGAGCACATATGAAAGCAAAAATGATTATGGCTACAAGTGCAGCAGTAGTATTAGCAGCACTTTCAGGTACAGCACAAGCTGATACAACTTTATCAAGCTTTGCATCATCTGTTACTGCAGCTGCTGATTCAGCAGTTCACCAAGTTGCATCAACTGCAAAAGATGCTGCTTCAAAAACAGAAGCTGCAGCAAAAGATGTTGCGTCTAAAACTGTGGATGTAACAAAAAATGTTGTTACCAAAACAGAAAATGTAGCAAAAGATGCTGCGAATAAAGTAGAAGATACCGCTAAAACTGCAGTGAATGCCGTAGAAAGCAAAGTTGATGCAGCAATGCATAAAAAACTAGATGCTGGCATGCACAAAATGAAAGTTAACATGGCGAAAGGCATGGCATATAACAACCCTGACTACGCTTTCGCAGCAGGCATGCTTCCACACCATGTTGGTGCAGTAGATATGGCTAAAGTAGAATTACACTACGGTAAAGATCCAGAAATGCGTGCATTAGCGAAAAACATTATTGCTGCTCAGAAAAAAGAAATTAAAGAAATGCATCATTGGCTCAAAAAACATAAAGCATTAGCTTCTCAAAAATCAAGCGATGTTAGTGTTAAAATGCACCAAGAATTAAAAGTGGGCATGGACAAAATGGATGCTGGCATGATGAAAGGTATGGCATATAATAATCCAGATGTTGCTTTCGCAGCAGGTATGCTTCCACACCATGTTGGTGCCGTAGATATGTCTAAAGTAGAATTAGAATATGGTAAAAACCCACAAATGCGTGCTTTAGCAACAAGTATCATTAAATCTCAAACTGCACAAATTAAACAAATGCACGTTTGGTTAGCTAAACACGGTGTTCAAGAATAATTTGAGCACACTCTTTTAGTATAAAGCGTTAACAAAAAACCTGATCTTTCATGATCAGGTTTTTTTATTGAAAAATTTTCCGAGAAGTGGGGCGTGAGTTAGAAAAAACAGCGCGCTTCTCCCGTATAAATACTTGCTCTGTAAGGGCGAGCAAATCCAATAAGTGTGAGGTTAGCTTTTTGAGCTACTTCAATCGCTAGCTCAGTAGCCGCTGACATAGCAACTAGAATTTCAATTCCACAACTTGCCGCTTTTTGAACCATTTCATAACTCGCACGGCTACTTACTAAAACAAAACCTTGTGGCGAACCGTTTCTTGCATGCCAGCCGAGAAGTTTATCTAACGCAATATGTCGCCCAATATCTTCCCGAATTGCCAGAAATTCTCCATCAAGTGTAAAAAAAGCTGCCGCATGCGTCGCTCCAGTAGCTTCACGCATAATTTGTTTTTGATTAAAGATTTCAAGACAGCGGTTGAGTAAGGTCAGATCAAGTTTATCGTTATGAGGTAGAGGAGTGAGCGGTTTTAAAACGTGCTGTAGACGCTCTGTGCCACAGATACCACACCCCGTTCTTCCCGTTAGGCTGCGACGATGTTCTTTTAAATTGACAAAACAGCGTGTCGCTAATTCGATATTAATTTCGATACCTTGGCAAGTTTCTTCTATATCAATGCCGTAAATTTCTTTTGGTGATTGGATGATATTTTCGGTTAAAGAAAAACCAATAGCGAAATCTTCGAGATCAGATGGTGAACACATCATAACCGTATGAGCTATGTCGTTGTATATTAAAGCAACAGGCATTTCTTGAGCAATATTGTCGCTTTGTTCTACTAACTGATAAGAGGGATGAGAATTATTCGTATTTTGTAAAGAGTTTGTTAATACTTTGAAAGAAATAAGTTCTCGTTTAGTGATCGAGATCAAGGTTTTGCCCCCGTTAGTCATTAATTTTAGTTTGATAAAAGGGTATCATACTTGCGATAAATTTGTGGAATATTTATTTCTGCAAGAATACTAGTTTGATTTATTTTTTAACATTTTTACTTAACAGAAATCTACGAATGGAAACGCAATGTTAAATTTGCGTTAAGGAGTATCGAATGCAGGTCACTAGAAGAAAGTTCTTTAAGATCTGTGCTGGTGGTATGGCAGGAACGTCTGTTGCTTTACTTGGTTTCGCACCAGTTTCAGCACTTGCCGCCCCGCGCGAAAATAAACTTATCCGTGCAAAAGAAACACGTCAAACCTGTACATACTGTGCAGTGGGTTGTGGTATGTTGATGTACACCTTAGGTGATAACTCTATCAACGACCGTACAAAACTTATTCATATTGAAGGGGACCCAGATCATCCAGTGAGTCGTGGTTCACTTTGTCCACGTGGTGCGGGTGCGCTAGACTTCGTAAATAGCCCTAATCGTGTTCAATATCCTGAATATCGTGCGCCAGGTTCTGATAAATGGGTTCGTATTTCTTGGGATGAAGCAATTAACCGTATTGCACGCTTAATGAAAGATGATCGTGACGCAAACTTCCAAGAAAAAAATGCAGAAGGTACCACTGTAAACCGTTGGGTTACAACAGGTATGCTTTGTGCATCAGCAGCAAGTAATGAAACTTGTTGGTTAACGCATAAATGGGGTCGTGCACTAGGTATGGTTGTTATTGATAACCAAGGTAGTACCTGTCACGCGCCAACTGTTGCTGCATTAGCACCAAGTTTTGGTCGTGGTGCAATGACTAACCACTGGGTTGATATTAAAAATGCAAACGTTGTGGTTACCATGGGTTCTAACCCAGCTGAATGTCACCCGGTTGGTTTTAAATGGGTTGTTGAAGCGAAAAAACAAAGTAAAGCAAAATATATTGCAATCGACCCACGTTTTAACCGTAGTGCTGCAGTAGCTGACCATTACATTCCACTTCGTGTTGGTACCGACATCGCATTCTTAATGGGTGCAATCCGTTGGTTATTAAAAAATGATAAAATTCAACATGAATATGTTAAAAACTATACCAATGCAACTTTCTTAATCAACGATGGTTTTGATTTTAAAGATGGTTATTTCACTGGTTATGATGACCATACACGTCATTATGATAAATCGACTTGGACTTATCAGTTAGACGCAAGTGGTAATCCAATTCGTGATATGACTATGCAAAACCCACGTTGTGTAATCAATTTATTACGTAAACACGTAGATCGTTACACCCCAGAAATGGTTGAACGTATCACTGGTGTTCCAGCAAAAGATTTCCAATTATTCTGTGAAACAATTGGTGAAACAGCGGTTCCTGAAAAAACAACCACCTTTATGTATGCTTTAGGTTGGACACAACATACCGTTGGCGTACAAAATATCCGTTCTATCGCGATGATCCAATTACTTCTTGGTAACATCGGTATGGCTGGTGGTGGTGTGAACGCATTACGTGGTCACTCAAACGTACAAGGTACAACTGACTTAGGTTTATACCCACATACTTTACCATCTTACTTAAAATTACCAGTAGACCAAGATGTTGATTTAAAAACATTCTTAACTCGTACTACACCAGTAACTTTAGGTATTGGTCAAGTTAACTATTGGAAAAATACACCAAAATTCATGGTGAGCTTATTAAAAGCATTCTATGGTGATAATGCGACAGCAGATAACCAATATGGCTTTGATTTCTTACCAAAACGTGATCAAGCGTACGATCCAGATCGTTATATCGATTTAATGTATCACGGTAAAGTAAATGGTTATATTTGCCAAGGTATGAATGCATTAGCATCATTACCAAATAAAAACAAAACAAGTAAGGCATTCCAAAACTTGAAATTCCTTATTGTTATGGATCCAATTAAAACTTCTACTTCTGATTTCTGGCAAAATCATGGTGAAATGAATGATGTAACACCAGCAGATATCAAAACTGAAGTATTCCGCTTACCGACAACCTGTTTCGCGGAAGAAGATGGTTCTATTGCTAACTCAGGTCGTTGGTTACAATGGCACTATAAAGCGGTTCAACCACCGTACGAAGCAAAAACCGATAATGAAATTCTTTCATTAATCCGTGCGAAAATGTTAGATCTTTACCGTAAAGAAGGTGGTAAAGGTTTAGAAAGCTTCCAAGCAATGCAATGGAACTATGAAAACCCATTACGTCCAACAGCACATGAACTTGCGAAAGAAAATAATGGTTATGCGCTAGAAGATCTTTACGACAAAAACGGCAAACTTATTGCGAAAAAAGGTCAACTTCTTTCTACATTCGGTCATTTACGCGATGACGGTACAACCATGGCAGGTTGCTGGATCTATACTGGTCAATGGACTGAAAAAGGTAACCAAATGGAAAACCGCGATAACGCAGACCCATCTGGTTTAGGTAATACATTAGGTTGGTCTTTTGCATGGCCATTAAACCGCCGTATTCTTTATAACCGTGCAAGTGCTGACTTAGCGGGTAAACCATGGAATGCTGATCGTCAATTAGTTCGTTGGAATGGTACTAACTGGAACTACATCGACGTGGCTGACTTCGGTAATGCGCCACCAAATTCACCAACAATGCCATTCATTATGCAACCAGATGGTGCAGGTGCGTTGTTTGCGTTGAATCGTATTAACGATGGTCCAATGCCTGAACACTACGAACCAATGGAAACTCCGATTGGTACTAACCCATTACATCCGAATGTTATTCATAACCCGGTTGTACGTGTGTTACCAACAGATAAAGATTCATTTGGTACAGCGAAAAACTTCCCGTATGCAGCAACAACTTACGGTATCACTGAATTATTCCACTGCTGGACTGGTCAAGCATTACTTAACGTAATTTGCCAACCACAACAATTCGTGGAAGTAGGTGCAGATCTTGCGAAAGAAAAAGGCATCAAAGAAGGTGATATGGTGAAAGTCATGTCTAAACGTGGCTTCATGAAAGGGGTTGCAGTCGTAACCAAACGTTTACGTCCATTACATGTAAATGGCATGCTCGTACATCAAGTTGGTATTCCGACACCTTGGAGCTTTAACACTGTAGGTAAGAAAGGCTTTATTGCTAATACACTTACACCGTCAGTAGGGGATGCGAATACGCAAACTCCGGAATATAAAGCATTCCTTGTTAACATCGAGAAAGTAGAGGGCTAACCAATGAGTACAGTTCAATCTCAAGATATTATTCGAGCGTCTGCTACTTCTGGAATTACTCCACCACCACATGCTCGTAAACACCAAGTGGAAGTGGCAAAACTTATTGATGTAAGCGCTTGTATCGGTTGTAAAGCGTGTCAAGTTGCTTGCTCAGAATGGAACGATCTTCGTACAGAACCAGGTACCTGTAATGGTACCTATAACAACCCATTTGATACCAGTGCAGAACAATGGACTGTTATGAAATTCAACGAAGTTGAAGAAAATGGTCGTTTTGAATGGTTAATTCGTAAAGCGGGTTGTATGCACTGTGCAGATCCAGGCTGTTTAAAAGCTTGTCCATCACCAGGTGCAATTATTCAATACGTAAATGGTATCGTGGATTTCCAATCTGATAAATGTATCGGATGTGGGTACTGTATCGCAGGATGTCCGTTCAACGTTCCACGTATGAATCCAAAAGATAACCGCGTTTATAAATGTACACTTTGTGTGGATCGTGTTCTTGTTGGTCAAGAACCTGCGTGTGCTAAAACTTGTACCACGGGTGCAATTCACTTCGGTAGCAAAGCGGATATGATTGAATACGCAAACCAACGTATTGAAGATCTTAAAACACGTGGCTATCCAAATGCGAAATTGTATAACCCAGAAGGTGTTGGTGGTACACACGTAATGTACGTATTACCACACGGTGATAAACCAGAACTTTATTCTGATTTACCGAAAGATCCACAAATTTCACCAACAGTGAAATTATGGAAAGATCTGTTAAAACCAGTTGCTGCAGTAGCATTCGGTGGTTTAGCGTTAGCTGAAATCGCACACTACGTTGCAATCGGTCCAAACACTGATGATTTGCATGAAGATGAAGACGAAGATGATCGCACCATCAACAAAACAGAAGTTAAACAACCACGTAATGAAGGAGATAAATAATGAGTAAGATTAAGATTGACAATGATCAACGAATTTTACGCCATAAATTGTCTGCTCGTTGGGGACACTGGCTATTAGTTATCTGCTTTGCGTTAACAGGTTTATCTGGTTTGGCTTTCTTCTTCCCAGATTTTGCATGGTTAACAGAAATTTTGGGTAACCCACGTATCGCACGTATCGTCCACCCATTCACAGGTATCATTATGTTCTTATCATTCTTGTTACTTTGTGCAATGTATTGGCGTTACAACATTCCTGAAAAAAATGACTTAGTATGGCTTAAAAACATCAAAGAAGTATTAAAAGGGAATGAACACGATGTAGCGGATAATGGTAAATATAACCTAGGACAAAAATTATTGTTCTGGACATTAATCCTTGCAATGTTTACCTTATTAATTACTGGTATTATCATGTGGAGACAATATTTCTCGCACTATTTCTCAATTCCAGTAATTCGTGTAGCGATTTTCTTCCACTCCCTTAGTGCCTTTATGTTGTTTACAGGTATTATGGTACACATGTACATGGCGTTCTGGGTTAAAGGCTCAATCCGTGGCATGGTAGAAGGCTGGGTAACTGTACGTTGGGCTAAAAAACACCACCCACGTTGGTACCGTGAAGTTGTTCGTCCAGTTTTAGAAAAAGATCTGGAAAAACAAGCAAAAGCTGCAAAACAATAATATAATCATAATGCTCAAAAGTGCGATAGGTCTTATCGCACTTTTTGTTATAACAATAGGAACAACTGAATGAGTATTAAAATTTTATCTCCTGAGGAAATTAAAGCAGGACACAAATTCCAGCAACCTGTTTTACTTTTCCCTCATTTAACAAATCTTTATAATCATCGTCGCGAACGCTTAATGCAATTAGCAGAGTCACACCCTTTAAAAGATTATTTATTATTCGTTGCAAAACTTGTTGCGGCTCAACAAAAAGCATTACGTGAATTTCCACTAACTGAAAAGCTTGATCTCACCCCTGAACAGCTAGCGCATTATCCTTTAGATGCACGTATATGGAAACGTGATGCGATTTGGTTAGATATTTTCAAATATATTCTTGCTGAAGTAAAAGTAGACGCGAATGAAACGTTATTAACGACGATTGAAGGTTTAGAAAAAACGTCGGATAAAGAACTAAATGAATTAGCGGATAAACTTCTTCAAGAAGATTTTTCTGCGGTAAGCAGTGATAAAGCAGTATTTATCTGGGCTGCATTAATGGTTTACTGGCGTTTACTTGCAAATGGTATTCCACATAGTGCCATTATGGAAAGCGGACAAAATCTTACACACTGTCCAGTTTGCCATGCCGCACCGACTGCAAGTATTGTTCATATGGGTAGTGAACAAGGTTTACGTTATTTGCATTGTTCTCTTTGTGAAACTGAATGGAACGTAGTGCGCGTGAAATGTACTAACTGCGATCATACAGGCAAAATTTCTTATTTTATGTTTGATAAAGAATTTGCGCCAATTCGTACAGAAACGTGTGATGATTGTAAATCTTATCTCAAAATTTTCTATCAAGAAAAAGATCCTCATCTCGATGTACTCGCTGACGATCTTGCTAGTATCTTCTTAGATATGAAAACTGATGAGAAAGGGTATGCACGTAGTGGATTAAATCCGTATCTCTTTATGGATCAAGAATAGTTTAAAAAATAAACTTTTTTATTATACACGCCACGTTTTTCAAAAAAAATTATGAAAAGCGTGGCGTGTTTTTCATTTAGATAGCAAGAAAAAACAATTAAATAATATTGCAAATTAAGCTATCATATCCCACATTATTTAGAAGAATTTAGGATATATTGTGAGCAAAAAAACACCATCACAACGGAAAAAAGATTTTTCCTCTCCCCAGGTAGCACAAACCGTTCCCCATTCTAATGAAGCTGAACAGGCGGTCCTTGGTAGTATTTTACAAAATAATACAAACTGGGATGTGGTGTCAGAACGTGTATCTGAAGCAGATTTCTATACCTACCCGCACCGTTTAATTTTCCAGGAAATTGATCGTCTTTTTAAGGCGAATAAACCTGTTGATATTCTGACGCTAGATGAAGCACTAAAAAACAAAAAACTTCAAGATCAGGTAGGGGGATTTGCTTACTTAGCTGAGCTTGCTAACAATACACCGCGCCTCGCGAATATTAAAGCCTATGCGGATATTGTCCGTGATAATGCGATTTTGCGTGAGCTTCTTGCAGCCAGTCATAGTATCGCAGAGCAATGTTATGCACCAGAAGGACAAGACGTTAAAGAAATTTTGGACAAAGCTGAAACCAAAGTTTTTGAAATTGCAGAAAAACGTACTACATCTGATGAAGGTCCTGAAAATATCGTACCGATTTTAGGGAAAACCATTGATCGTATTGAAGCGCTTTACAAACAATATGGTGAGAATGGAGAGGGCATGGGCGATTTAACTGTAACGGGATTAGATACAGGATTCAAAGACTTGAATCGCAAAACAGCGGGTTTACAACCTTCTGATTTAATTATTATTGCCGCCCGACCATCCATGGGGAAAACAACCTTTGCGATGAACTTATGCCAAAATATTGCATTTAGCCAAGATAAACCAGTTCTTGTCTTTAGTTTAGAAATGCCAGCGGAACAAATTATGATGCGTATGTTGGCAGGACTTTCGCGGGTACACCAACAAAATTTAAGAACAGGTAAGCTCTCAACGGAAGACTTTGCAAAATTATCGCAATCTATTGAAATTGTGAATAATTCCCCAAATCTTTATATTGACGACTCATCGGGTTTAACGCCATCAGAATTACGAGCCCGCGCACGTCGAGTTTATCGTGAACACGGTGGTTTAAGTATGATTATGGTGGATTATTTGCAATTAATGCGCGTACCAGGTTATGCGGATAATCGTACATTAGAAATCGCTGAAATTTCACGTTCTTTAAAAGCATTAGCTAAAGAATTAGAAGTTCCAGTTGTAGCACTGTCACAGTTAAACCGTTCATTAGAAACTCGTCAAGATAAGCGTCCAGTGAACTCGGATCTTCGTGAATCGGGTGCAATCGAACAAGATGCGGATTTAATTATGTTTATTTACCGCGATGAGGTTTATAATCCTGATTCTGAAGACAAAGGTATTGCTGAAATCATTATTGGTAAACAACGTAATGGTCCAATCGGTAGTATCAAATTATCGTTTTTAGGTGAATACTCGTTGTTCGCTGATTATGCACCTGAATCTACCTACGTAGGTTCTCACTATTAAAGTGATAATTATCTATTTGAGGATAAAAAGAATAAAATAAGGATCATCATATGCATGTTACCCCTGCGACCGCAAGAATTAGTTCTCAAGCATTAAAACATAATCTTCAATGTATTAAACGTAAGGCTCCACATAGCAAAGTCATTGCCGTGGTCAAAGCAAATGCTTATGGACATGGTGTGGAATTTGTTTCTTCTGCGATTGAAAAAGATGTAGATGGATTTGGGGTTGCCCGTTTAGAAGAGGCATTGCGTTTACGTTCTCATGGTATTACAAAACCTATTCTTTTGTTAGAAGGTTTTTTTGATGATTCTGCACTTGCCATTATGGCGGTGAATAATATTCAAACTGTTGTGCATAACGAAGAGCAGTTAACTGCACTTCAACAGGCAAAATTACCAAATAAAATAAAAGTTTGGTTAAAAATTGATACGGGCATGCACCGACTTGGTGTTGGGCTTGATCAAGTTGAGAAATTCTATGAAGCGTTGAAAGCGTGTGAAAATGTTGATGAAAATATTGGTTTTATCAGTCATTTTAGCCGAGCAGACGAACTTGATTCTAATTACACCACATTACAACTTGAACGTTTTATTAATGCGGTAAAAGGTCGCGGTGAGCGCAGTATCGCCGCATCTGGAGGCGTACTATTTTGGCCAGAATCTCATTTAGAATGGATTCGCCCTGGTATTATTATGTATGGTATTTCGCCTGATAATAATGTGAATAGTACTAAAGATTTGAAACCCGTAATGACGTTAATTTCTTCTCTTATCGCCGTTCGGAATTTAAAAAAAGGTGAACCCGTAGGGTATGGCGGTGCTTGGATTAGTGAACGAGATACCAAAATTGGAATCGTTGCTATCGGGTACGGTGATGGCTATCCAAGAGATATGCCAAAGGGAACACCAGTATTAATTAATGGAAGACGTGTTCCTGTTGTTGGGCATGTTTCTATGGATATGTTAGCAGTGGATCTTGGACCAGAAAGTCACGATAAAGTGGGAGATGAAGTCACCTTATGGGGTGAAAACCTACCTATCGAAGAAATCGCAGAAAAAAGCGGTATGTTGACTTATGAGTTAATTACCAAATTAACCCCAAGAGTTTTAACTGAATATGTAGATTAATTTTTATCTTATGAGGAAAACACATGAAAAGTATTAATCCGACTCAAACTCAAGCTTGGTTAAGTTTAGAGGCACATCAAAAACAACTCGCAACCACAACAATTGCTGATTTATTTCAACAAGATCCTCAACGTTTTCAAAAGTTTTCGTTAACATTCCAAGATCAACTTCTTATTGATTTTTCTAAAAACAAATTTACACAAGACACTTTAAATTTATTAATGCAACTCGCAGAAGATTGTGATGTTGCAGGTGCGCGTGAAGAAATGTTTACCGGTAAAAAAATTAACCGCACCGAAGATCGCGCTGTATTGCACACTGCTTTACGTAATCGTAGCAATACGCCAGTACTTGTTGATGGCAAAGATGTGATGCCTGAAGTGAATGCCGTACTAGAAAAAATGAAACATTTCTGCCACGCAATTATTAGTGGTGAATGGAAAGGTTACACTGGTAAAGCAATTACGGATGTTGTGAATATCGGGATTGGTGGTTCCGATCTAGGACCTTATATGGTGACTGAAGCCTTACGTCCATACAAAAATCACCTCACCATGCATTTTGTATCGAATGTAGACGGCACTCATATCGCAGAAACATTGAAAAAATGTAATCCAGAAACCACGCTTTTCCTTATCGCATCAAAAACCTTCACTACCCAAGAAACCATGACGAATGCCCATACTGCTCGTGATTGGTTACTTAAATCTGCACATGATGAAAAAGCAGTAGCGAAACATTTCGTTGCGCTATCTACCAATGCAAAAGCGGTAGCGGAATTTGGTATTGATACAAATAACATGTTTGAATTCTGGGACTGGGTTGGTGGTCGTTATTCATTATGGTCAGCAATCGGCTTATCTATTGCGCTTTCTATCGGCTTTGATAATTTTGAGCAATTACTTAGCGGCGCTCACGCAATGGATAAACACTTCCGCACCGCACCAGCGGCTCAAAATATCCCAATGCTCATGGCATTAATTGGAATCTGGAACTGCAACTTCCTTGGGGCAGAAACTGAAGCGATTCTACCTTATGATCAATATATGCACCGTTTTGCCGCTTATTTCCAACAAGGCAATATGGAATCAAACGGTAAATATGTTGGACGTGATGGTAAAGTAGTGATGCATCAAACTGGTCCAATTATTTGGGGTGAACCAGGTACAAATGGGCAACATGCGTTCTATCAATTAATTCATCAAGGCACTAAATTAATTCCATGTGATTTTATTGCTCCCGCTAAAACACACAATCCAATTGGCGATCACCATCAAAAATTATTATCTAACTTCTTTGCACAAACCGAAGCATTAGCATTCGGTAAAACAGCTGAAGAAGTGAAAGCAGAATTTGAAAAAGCAGGAAAAACTTGGGACGAAGTGAAAGATATTGTTCCATTTAAAGTATTCCAAGGTAACAAACCAACAAATTCTATTTTATTACAAGAAATTACGCCATTCAGTCTTGGTGCCTTAATTGCGATGTACGAACATAAAATCTTTGTACAAGGCGTGATTTTTAACATTTATAGTTTCGACCAATGGGGTGTAGAACTCGGTAAACAACTTGCTAACCGCATTTTGCCAGAGCTTAAAGATCAAAATACAGTAACATCCCATGATAGCTCTACTAATGGTCTAATTAACCAATATAAAGCATGGCGTTAGAGCGGCATAACTTTGAGAAATTTAATTCATATTACAACTAAAATAGAGAGGAAAATATGACAGATGTAATTCAATTAGCAACCCAGTGGATGGAACAAGATCCAGACGCAGAAACTCGTGAAGAGTTGAAAAATTTGATTGCTAAAAATGATGTTAAGGAATTAAACGTACGTTTTTCTGGTCGTTTACAGTTTGGAACAGCAGGGTTACGTGGACGCTTACAAGCAGGTCCAATGGGCATGAACCGTGTGCTTGTTGCCCAAGCAGCAGCAGGGCTTGCTCGCTATTTATTAGCACGTAATGAAAAACCATCTATCGTTATTGGTTATGATGGTCGTAAAAATTCTCTTCGTTTTGCACAAGATACCGCTGAAATCATGCAAGCAGCGGGGATTGATGCTTTCTTAATGCCAAGTTTACGCCCAACTCCAGTACTTGCATTCTCAGTTCGCTTCATGAAAGCGAGTGCAGGGGTAATGGTAACAGCAAGTCATAACCCGCCAGATGATAACGGTTATAAAGTATATCTTGGTGGTAAAGACGATGGTGCACAAATCGTTGCGCCAGACGATAAACTTATTGCAGAGCAAATCCAATGGGTTGCGGATAATCAAAAAGTGACAGATATTCCGCGCAGTACTGATTATAAAATGATTGATCAAAGTGTGATTGATGAATACGTAGCACGTACAGCCTCTCTAGCGACTGCACCTGTAAGTCAATTCACTTATGTTTATACTGCAATGCACGGGGTGGGTAAAGAAACTTTATTAAATGTTTTAGATAAAGCAGGCTTACCAAAACCTGTATTAGTGGAATCACAATGCGAACCAGACGGTACTTTCCCAACCGTATCATTCCCTAACCCAGAAGAAAAAGGTGCATTAGATTTAGCGATTGCGAAAGCAAAAGAAGTTGACGCGGAATTTATCGTTGCAAACGATCCAGATGCTGACCGTTTAGCTGTAGCGATTAAAGATGCAAATGGTAACTGGCATAACTTGCACGGTAACCAAGTGGGTCTTTATTTCGGTTGGTTTATCGGAAAAGCAGCACAAAAAGCAGGTAAAAAAGGCGTATTAGGTTGCTCATTAGTATCTAGCCCGTTACTTGCAAAAGTTGCTGAATCTTGCGGTTTAGAACATCAAGAAACATTAACTGGTTTCAAATATATCGGTCGTATCCCTGGCTTAATCTTTGGTTTTGAAGAAGCACTTGGCTATCTCGTAAACCCAACCGTAGCCCACGATAAAGACGGTATTTCTGCAATCACTTGCTTCTTAAACTTAATCAACACCTTAAAAGCAGAAGGCAAAACATTTGCACAATTCCAACAAGAATTTGTAGATACTTTTGGCGCAGCTTATAGCGATCAATTAAGTTTACGCGTAGCTGATCTTGGTCGTATTCAACGTATCTTAAAAGCGGTGCGTGAAAATCCATTCCAAGAAATTGGTGGCGTGAAAGTGGAACAATACATCGATCACCTTCAAACTGAAAAACAAAATAATATTCTTGTTTTCAACCTTGCAGGCGGTCAACGTGTAATTTTACGTCCATCAGGTACTGAACCAAAACTTAAAATGTACCTTGATACCAATGGTAAAACTTTAGAACAAGCAAAAGAAATTTGCGCAAATATCAAAGCAAGTTTAGAACAATTTGCTGACACGATTGCGTAAATAAATTTGAAATTAAATAAAAACCCCAAGACAAATCCTTGGGGTTTTCTTTTATATAATTATTCAAATCACATAAATTTTCACGAAAATTGAGGCGTGGGTTATTTAACAAAATGTCCCTGTTTGACCTCTAAAATACGATCGAATTTACCTTGAATTTCATCCACTTGATGGGTCACCATTAAGAGCGTTGTATGCTGTTTTTGGCAAAGATCTAGAATCAGATCAAGCATTTCTTGACGTAAAACGGGATCGAGCGCTGAGAAGGGTTCATCAAGTAGTAGAATAGGCTTATGTTGTAACAAACAACGCGCGATAGCGACGCGTTGGCGTTGCCCTCCAGATAATTGTTCAGGGAGGCGGGTAAGATGTTGTTCTAACCCAACGGCTTTTGCCGCCTGATAAATCGCATCTCGTTCCGAGGCATTGATTTTTAAACTCGGTTTAATACCAAGTGCAAGATTTTGTTCTACGGTTAAATGCGTAAACAAATTATTATCTTGAAAAAGCATTGCAACAGGGCGTTCAGCGGGTGGCAATAAGGTACAATTCTTACCATTTAGCCAAATTTCACCACGGCTTACCCACTCAAAACCCGCAATTAAATTTAATAGTGTACTTTTCCCTGCACCGCTTTCGCCAATGAGTGCAATTTTTTCGCCTTTTTTAGCCGAAAGCGAAAAATGCATAGGCATGTCAGGATAATCAAAATCAATTTGAAGCTGAATCATATTCCTCCACAAAGTAGAATAAAAGAGCACAGAAAATTAATAAAACCAGTGCAGTTACTGATGCACTATCCATCTGGTAGCGCGCAAGTTGTTGATAGAGTAATTGGGGCAATGACGTAAAGTCCTGATTGCCAAATAATGAAATAGCGGTTAAATCGCCAAGTGAAAGGCAAGTTGCCACGGTAAATCCATATTTGATCGGATTTTTTAGATTATGCCATTCAATATATCTTAGACGGGCAAAACCGCGGATACCTAGTGAATTACATAGCTTTTCATAAAACAACATATTGTTATACATCGGCACGGTAAGAACACGAATCACAAAGGGCAATGCCATTAACGCATTACAACACATGACAATGCTAAATAACAATGGCGTTGTTGCATCAAAAGAGCGGAGTAGTAAAAAAAGCCCTAGCGCTAAAACCAATGTCGGAATGGCTAAAATCACCATACCGAGATTTAAAAAATTATTTGCAAGCCAAAGATGATTGCGCCACATCCAATAGCGGGCTAAATAGAGAATTGTCATCGCGATGATAACAGTGAGTAGCCCTGCTAATGGAGGCAAAGTAACGGAATAAATTAATGCACGCCATAATTCGCTATCGTGTAGGCTATGCCAGAGTTCACCTGAAAACAGTCCCGCCCAAATCGTATTAATCAGTGGCAACAAGATGAAAGCTAATGTCAGCAAAATCACGACAATTTGCATAAATTTTACCGAAAATGTCTGCGTGTCTAGCCACGGGCGACGTTGTGATTGCAATAGTGAGCCTTTTTTGACAAAAAAACTACTGCCACTGAATAAAATAAAGCAGAATAAAAATTGCAATAAGGCAAAGATCGCCGCTTTTCCTAAGTCAAAATCAAAAAAGACACTTTGATAAATTGCCACTTCAAGGGTCGTAAATTTTGGACCGCCACCCAAAGTTAATACCACAGCAAAACTGGTAAAACATAACATAAAAATTAACACGAAAGTCGGCAATAATTGTTGGCGCAGATAAGGCAATTCGATAAGACGGATAAATTGCCAGCCACGAATACCGAGTTGTGCAGCGAGTTGGCGCTGTTCACTCGGGATACTGCTTAGGCTTTGTAAAAATAAACGGCTTGCGAGCGGAATATTGAAAAATAGATGCGCAATTAAAATTCCAGTTAACCCATAAATATCCCATTCACCGACAAAGCCTAGACAATGATAAAGATGAGCGAACCAACCATTTTGCCCGTAAATACCCATTAATCCAAAAATGACAACCAGAGAGGGTAAAACAAAGGTTAAGGAAAAGAGTTTTAAAATAAGTTTTTTTCCCCAGAATTTCTGATAGAAAAAAGCGCGGGCAAACAGGATTCCAAATAAAATCGATAATATTGCCGAAAGAAAAGCTTGCCAAAAACTGAAGTAAATGACGTGATGTAAATAGCGATCTTGCATGAGATCGTGCCAGCTATAATCTTGTCCTTGTTGCCAAATTGCTGTTAGAGATAAACTATAAAATAAAACGATCGTACATACGATAGCAAAACCGCCACTATAAATCGCTTTATGCTGACGAATAGTCGCGGTTAATTTTTGAAGAGCAAATCTGGTCATATTAATTGGTTAGCGCATTTTGCCAAGTGTTAATCCATTGACGCATGGTTTGTTGTGGTACGCTTTCTTCTTTTAAATTCGGCAGAACAGATTGTTGGCGTAACTTATCGTAAAGCGGAACGTGAATATTTTGCACAACAGGCAGCATCACATTAGCCGTCGATAAGATTTTTTGAGCTGGTGGGGTAATCATAAATTGTGTGAACGCATTGGTACAATCATTTTCATGATTTTTTAGCGTAGCAACAAATTCAATCTGTGCAACATGCGGAGCAGGGAAGTTGGCAGCCACATAATTGTCATTATGTTCATTTAAGATATGGTACAAAGGTGATGTATTGTAGCTTAACACCATATCCGCCTCACCTTTTAAGAAAGCGCCATAAGCCTCAGACCAGCTTTTGGTGACGGTTACCGTATGCTTTGCCAATGTTTGCCACGCAGATTGGATATCTTTTTCAGAATAGACTTTATTCATCCATGCCACGAAACCTTGACCGACTGCAGAAGTACGCGGATCTTCATAAATTACACGGATATCTTGGCGATTAACCAATTCTTGTAAGGATTTTGGTGGATTTTTTAATTTTGTCTTATTATAGATAAATGCATAATCAGCAAAGCCGTAAGGGACAAACGTCGCATTACGGAAATTTTCTGGCAATGTATCGAGTTCCACTTTTGCGGGCGTAAAAAGCTGTGATTTTTCTGCCGCATCTAGCATAAAATTATTTAACCCGATAGCCATATCTGCTTTTGTCTGTTTCCCCTCTAAACGAATACGGTTAAACATCGTATTTGAGCCATCAAGTGCCGTGTAATGAATTTGGCATTGCGGATGGGATTGTTCGAATAATTGCTTTAACTTCGGACCAGCACCCCATTTTTCAGATGCAAAGCTATTATAGGTGTACACATTGACAGTCTGCGTTGCCATAGCAAATGGTGAAGCGAGTAGCAATGTCGTTGTTAAAAAAGAAAATATTTTTTGTTTCATTCTAAACTCCGCAAGAAAACAACATTAATGAAGATGAATGAACCATAAAACATGAGAAGGAAAAGAAAGAAGGGAAGTATTAGTTTCCTACGACAGTCCTAACTGTTTCAGGTTCGCGGGTATATTCTCAGCAGTTGCACCCCGACTAATCGCGGTAAGTTTATTGGAAATAAGAAAAAAAGTATAGTGCTTTTAAAAACTAAACCTAAAGAGGTAATTTTTAGGGTAAAAATCCGTCATTTCTTGGATTTTTATTTGCACAACCCCCAAAGCTAAACTATAATTGCGCCGTTTTTTTTAACACAAAAGGTATTTAAATGAATTTTAAAAAAACTTTACTTGGTGCAAGCATTCTTGCTGCAACTTTAGCTCTTTCTGCATGTAACGACAACAGTACTTCAGAAGCTGCAAGCCAAAGCACTTCAGCTCAAGCAAGTACAGCGACTACTGCTCAAGTTAAAGCACAAGCACACGAAGTGGTTGGTGCAACTAAAACTTTAGCAAAAGATGTTGTTGAAAATGCAAAAGCGCAAACTCACGCAGCAGTTGCAGCAACTAAAGAAGCTGCAAGTAACTTAGAAAAAGCAGCAAAAGAACAAGCAGTAGCGGCAGTAGATTCTACTAAAGCAGCAGCAACTAATGTTCTTGATTCAGTGAAAAAAATGGCAAATGACGCGGTAGATTCTGCAAAAAATACAGCTAAAAGCGCAGTAGATGCAGTTAAAACTACAGCAGCAAATACTGTATCAGACGCAAAAGATAAAGCAGCATCAACTGTAACTCATGCAGAAGATAAAGCGGCATCAGCAGTTTCAAAAGCAGAGAACAAAGCAAGCGAAACGATGACTAAAGCAGAAGACAAAGCAGCAAACGCAGTAAATTCTGCAAGCGCAGCAATGAATAAAAAACTTTCTAGCTTACTTTCTTAATTAGCTATTTAAAGCGTAAAAGACCGATTTATTCGGTCTTTTTTTATATGTAAAATTTTTAATAAAAATAATAAGTTGCCCAATTTAATATAACTTTCTATAATACCGCCAAGTTGTTCTCATAGCTCAACGGGATAGAGCAGTTGCCTCCTAAGCGACCGATAGAGGTTCGAGTCCTCTTGGGAACGCCAAAATTACCACGCCCGCTTTTTCATAAAATTTTTCGAAAAAGCGGGCGTCTTTATTTAAAAATAAAAAAGACCGAATGGCTCGGTCTTTCTTATATTAATTAGAAATTCGCATTACGTGGCGCACGTGGGAATGGAATTACATCACGGATATTTTGTACCCCAGTTACATAAACGATTAAACGTTCAAAACCAAGACCAAAACCTGCGTGAGGTACGGTACCATATTTACGAAGATCACGGTACCACCAGTAATCTTCAGCTTTTAAGCCCATTTCAGCCATACGTTGATCAAGCACTTCTAAACGTTCCTCACGTTGTGAACCACCAATGATTTCACCGATTCCAGGTGCTAATACGTCCATTGCTGCAACAGTTTTACCATCATCATTTAAACGCATGTAGAATGCTTTGATATCTTTCGGATAGTTTTTCACAACAACTGGTGCTTTGAAGTGTTCTTCAGCTAAGTAACGTTCGTGTTCAGAAGATAAATCAATACCCCATTCAACTTTAAATTCAAAGTCTTTACCTGATTTAAGTAAGATATCGATCGCATCAGTATAATCCACTTGAACGAAGTCGGAGTTAATGAAGTTTTCTAAACGAGTGATAACATTTTTATCAACGCGTTGTGCGAAGAATTCTAAATCATCACGGCGTTCTTCTAAAACAGCTTTGAATACATATTTAAGCATTGCTTCAGCAAGTTTTGCATCATCTTCTAATGTTGCAAAAGCAAATTCAGGCTCAACCATCCAGAACTCAGCTAAGTGACGAGTGGTGTTAGAGTTTTCAGCACGGAAAGTCGGACCGAAGGTATAAACTTTGCTTAATGCGCAAGCATAAGTTTCCGCATTTAATTGACCAGACACAGTTAAGAAAGATTCTTTACCAAAGAAGTCTTGGCTATAATCTACTTTGCCTTCTTCTGTGCGTGGTAAGTTTTCTAAATCTAATGTAGAAACACGGAACATCTCGCCAGCACCTTCAGTGTCAGATGCAGTGATTAATGGGGTTGCTACCCAATAGAAACCTTGTTCTTGGAAGAAACGATGAATTGCACCTGCAAGACAGCTACGTACACGTGCAACCGCACCAATGATATTTGTACGTGGGCGAAGGTGAGCCACTTCACGTAAATATTCAATACTGTGGCGTTTTGCTGCCATTGGATAAGTGTCAGGATCTTCAACCCAACCAACAACTTTTACCGCGCTTGCTTGAAGTTCAACCGCTTGACCAGCTGCCGGAGATTCCACAACCACACCTGTTACTTCAACTGCGCAACCTGTAGTTAAACGTAAAACTTCGCTTTCATAGTTTGGAAGATCATTATTTGCAATCGCTTGGATTGGATCAAAACAAGAACCGTCATAAACCGCTAAAAAAGAAAGTCCCGCTTTTGAATCACGACGGGTACGAATCCAACCTTGCACAGTGACTGTTTCACCAACGGCAACCTTACCTTGCAGCACGTCAGCAACAGATGCTACTTTTGTCATATTTACCTCTAATTTTTATAAAAAACGTCGCATTTTACCGTATTTCTTACCCAAAACTAAAGGGTTAGCAACGAAAAAAGCGAATTTTTCCACGCCAAGATTTTCGGGAAAAATTATATGGAAAAAGAAATCCACTTAAAAAAAGAATAATTGTAATATCTCCATGGCGAAAGATACAAAAAAAGCGCCCGAAGGCGCCTTTTTACTAAATGTAATTATCTACTAGCTTGGCGTTTTTGATGACGGCTATAAACAATATAACCTACGATACCAAATAGAATTGGACCACATACCATTGCAACAGATTGGAACACGCCACCTTTATCGCGTTGTACAACGGGTTCAATAATAGCAAAGAAATTAGCGAAGCCGATAATTAAAGTCACAATCACCGCAAAAATTGTTGCTGTACGTTGTGTTTTAAATACCATAAATGATTTTCCAAATTCTCCAGCCAATTGTTTTTTCTTAAAGAAAATAAAGGCAACAGATAAGAATACGTAAGGAATAGACATCGCTACGTTTGTCATTAGGGTAAGAACACGGAAGAATTGTGAAGCATTTTGACCACCGAATGATACGAACGCAATGAGAATAATAACCAACACCGCTTGTGCCCACATTGCATTTGCTGGCATATCATTTTTATTCATACGGCATAATTTTTCTGGCCAAATACCTTTTGGTGAACCTTCAATTAAAGTACGTAATGGAGAGTAAGATAAGATAAAGAAGGCACTCACAAGGGAAATAAACATTGAGGCACCCACATAACGCGCCATCCAGTTACCTAAAACGATAGCCGTAGATTGATCCGCACCAAAACTGATTCCTAACTGATAACCTAAATTATTCAAGACAATATAAGCCACATTACCCATATGCACTTTATCGCTGTGGAGAACCTCACCCCAGTTTGTAAAAGCACCACACGCTAAAATACCTAATGCATAACCGAGTGCTACGACAACTGCGGCAATTAAAATTCCTTTCGGGAAGTTTCTTTCAGGATCTTTAATTTCATCAGCTAATGTCCCGATTGCTTCCAATCCACCAAAAGAGAAGAGGGCAAAGGTTAAAAATGCTAGCATGCCCAATGTAGATTGATATTCATGCATTGGTGAAACAGTAAATGATTGAACAACATTTTCAATAGGTTGAGCTAAATGACCATTTTTTAAATAAACTACTAAGCCACCTAAAATCAAAACAACGTTTAAAAATGCAGTCGCGATACCGCCCACAGTTGCCACTTTACTAATGTTTCCTAATCCGCGACTACCAATAGCGGTAACGATAATAACGAGGATAATGCCTAAAACCCCTAACGTTTGAACGGAACTTAATCCAAAAAGTGACCAAGTTGCAGTTTGGTCTTGACCATAGAAAGCATAACTTAAAATTAGCCACAAGCTAGAGCTGACAGAAACCATCCATACTGCATAAGACGCGTACCACATAAAGGTCCCGATAAAAGCAAAACCACCGCCTACGGATTTATCCATCCAAGCAAGAATCCCCCCTTTTTCTTTACGAAATGCAGCCCCATATTCAGAGATCATGAAAGCGTAAGGAATAAAGAAGAATAGAGCGATGAAAAAATACCAAGGAATGGCAGCATAGCCCATGAGATAAAAGGAACGAGGCATATTGGCAAAGCCATATACCGACGAGAAGATCATTAAGATCAATGCAATAAGCGTTAATTTTTTTTGAGGCATTTGAATGTAGTCCTTTAGGGTTAGTAGTTTCGAAGTCGCCAGAGCATAACACTTTGTTCATCTTTTTTTTATGAGAAAGATCACAAAAAACAACATTCATTATAAATAAAAAGCTATTTCGAGTGTGTTTGTATAAATTTTAGACAACAAAAAACGCCTCGGTTAGAGGCGTTTGTTTTATTCTCGGTTAACTATTCCCACTCAATCGTTGCAGGTGGTTTACCTGAGATGTCGTAGACGACACAGAGTGTGATAGTGCATTCGTATCTATAGATGGTCATTTTATAAAATTAAGCTATCTATTCGATGATATATCACTTTTTTTATTAATGATGCTTTCTAAATGCTCAATCTGTCTTTTTATTCCTTTTTCACCTTCATTTTTTAGTTCTTGATGTCTATATTGGGATTCAAGTTCCCAGCTATGTTCTTCACTTGGTACTAAATGGGTTACGTATACCTGCATATTTTCTTCTATCGGTTTTATGAATGGTTGTTTATTATTAAAATAATGTGTATAGAGGGTTTGGTTGCTTATTCCTTTGGGTAAACAATTTTCTAAATTACTGATACCTTCCTGATCAAAATCGAAAAGAAAAACAATATTTTTATTCTTTACTAAATCTTTAAAAAAAGGAATAACTTTGAAGGTCTTAACCAAATCGGGCATGTTACATGCTCCTTTACACTCAATAAATTTATATCTATAATTTTTTAGATATTTCTCAAAGTTACTAACATCATTCTTTCCTTCTACAAAGACAATAAGCTCATACTTTTGATTAAAAATAGATTCTAGAACACCAAATTCACCATAGTATACAAATTGGGGTGCAAGCCGTTTTAAGATATCTCTTTTTCCTTCTTCATTATTTGCACATTTTAATTCGTTAGATTCTTTTAATTCAAATAATTCTTCTGGTAGTATTTCAACAACTGTTGAGGGAGAATGTGTGGTGAGAATGATTTTTATATTTTTAAATTTTTCTTTAATAATTTGGACGTATTTTTTTGCTAAAGATGGATTTAAATTTGCATCAAATTCATCAAGCATAATCATTTCAAGATCTGAGTCTTTAGCTACAAAATAGTAACAGATAAGCTCAAATATAATTTTCTCACCACTTGAAAGTGAATCAAAATATATATATTTTTCTTTATTATTATCTTTATTTTTATTAAATCTAACAAATGCTATATCATAGTTTGATGCATAATTTTGAGGAGATACTAATTTATAATTAAAATATCCTTTTTGATTATATTCTAATAACTCATCATTAATGTATTCCCATAATTTCTTTGTCTTAGTTTTAGAACTTTTTGATTTAAAATCTTGATATATTTTATCAGACATTTTTTGGATGATTGATTCTAATGAGGAGAATTGTTCCATAAGTAATTTATAGATATATTCTTTTAAGCTATTTTCACTTTTTATTTTTGATTTATTCCTAATTTGTTTTTTTAATTTTCCTTCAATAGATTTTTTTTTTCGTTTCAAATTTTATCTTTGCTTCTGGAGTAAGTGAATTATCTTCATATCGAGAGTATATATTTCTTCCTGTTTTTATACCATAATCAATTTCATTATTATCTTTATTTTTATTTAATTCAGAAATCATTCCATTTTTAATATCTTGCTGTGTAAGAATCCCTAAGTTAGTTTGTATGTTTTCTAGTGTATCAAGTTGATATTCTGCTAATATATCAGCAATTTTTTTTAACCAATTATATCCTTCTTCATAAGAAAGAGAATCCTCATTAAATAGGGCAGAGTAAAAATCTGTTTTATCCATAAATGGATGATTTCTTATGAAACCAAATTTATAAACACGTTCAACTTTTTCAATGATCTCATCAAAAGAAATATTGTCAGCACGTCGAGTAAAACGGTAAGATGGTTGCCAACCTCTTTCATTATTTTGAGACTGAGATGTTTTGATAAAAACTTTCTCTCTATTTGGATGGGTTTCATATAGATATTTTAATATTGTTGACTTACCGCAGCCATTTAGACCTGTAATTACAGCTAAGGGACTATTGAATGTTAAAGTAATATCATTAGAAATACCTTTATACCCTTTAGGAATCGTATATGATTTTTGTTTCATTATGTTCTCCAATTTATATATATTTAAGATATAACTATAATTTTACCAACTTTATTCTTTATTTAAAGTTTTTTGTTTATACATATATGTCGGAAATTAAAAATCCCCACTAATTTCTATAAAGATATTAGTGAGGATTATGGACTATTAGGAAACTATTCCCACTCAATCGTTGCAGGTGGTTTACCTGAGATGTCGTAGACGACGCGGGAGATGCCGTCAACTTCGTTGATGATGCGGTTGGAGATTTTACCTAAAAGATCGTAAGGTAAATGTGCCCAGTGCGCGGTCATAAAGTCGATAGTTTCAACGGCACGGAGTGCGATAACCCAATCGTATTTACGACCATCACCCATAACGCCAACAGATTTCACTGGAAGGAATACCGCAAAAGCTTGGCTTACTTTGTAGTAGTAATCGGCTTTGTGTAATTCTTCAATAAAGATTGCGTCAGCACGACGGAGTAGGTCGCAGTATTCTTTTTGAATTTCACCCAATACGCGTACGCCTAGACCTGGACCTGGGAATGGGTGGCGGTTAAGCATTTCTTCTGGTAAGCCAAGTGCTAAACCGATACGACGTACTTCATCCTTAAATAATTCACGAAGTGGTTCAACTAGACCAAGTTTCATGTAATCTGGCAAACCGCCTACGTTATGGTGTGATTTAATAACGTGTGCTTTACCGGTTTTGCTTGCTGCAGATTCGATAACATCTGGGTAAATAGTGCCTTGCGCTAACCATTTAACATTGGTTTGTTTATGCGATTCTTCATCAAAAACATCAACGAAAACTTTCCCAATCATTTTACGTTTTGCTTCTGGATCGGTTAAGCCTTTTAATGCGTCAAGGAAGCGATCTTCTGCGTCTACGCGGATAATGTTTAAACCAAAACGGTCGCCAAACATTTCCATAACTTGATCTGCTTCATTTAAACGAAGAAGACCATTGTCAACGAATACACAGTGTAATTTATCGCCGATAGCACGGTGAAGAAGAAGGGCAGTGACTGATGAATCTACGCCACCAGAAAGACCTAAGATAACTTCGTCGTCACCAACTTGTTCTTTAATGCGTTTTACGGCATCTTCGATGATATTTGCTGGTGTCCATTCTGTTTTACAACCGCAGATTTCCACGACAAAGTTAGTGAGTAATCCTAAACCACATTTAGTGTGCGTTACTTCAGGGTGGAATTGTACGCCATAGAATTGACGGCTTTCATCGCTCATTGCCGCGATTGGACAAGTTGGAGTAGAAGCGATGGTTTGGAAACCCTCTGGTAAACGCGTTACTTTATCACCGTGGCTCATCCAAACATCTAATTTATTGTTTTCACTTGCTAATTTTGCGAATAAACGATCAACTGCGTTAAGTTCGATTTCTGCATAACCAAATTCACGTTGGTTAGAACCTTCAGTTAAGCCACCAAGTTGCATTGCCATGGTTTGCATACCGTAGCAAATCCCAAGCACTGGCACACCTGCATTAAATACATATTCTGGCGCAACTGGGCTATTTTCTTCAGTCGTACTTTCTGGACCACCAGAAAGGATAATCCCTTTTGGATTAAATTCACGGATCTGTTCTTCCGTCACATCCCACGCCCAAAGTTCACAATACACCCCAATTTCACGAATACGACGTGCAATAAGTTGAGTATATTGAGAACCGAAGTCGAGGATGAGGATTTTGTCATGATGTATATTTGTCATTTTTAACCTAAATAATCTATATTTTTGCTAACCAGTCAAGAACTTGTCCACGTAACTTAATTAGTGTTCCAATTTTTTCTGTGAGTCCAATTCCATTGTTATAAAATCTAGCACTATCCCAGCCATTAGTAGCGGTTAGTTTCAATTTTTTTCTTAATTTTTTAATATATGCGATATCATAATCTTCTGTTCCAGAACACCCTTTTATTTTTATTTTAGTTACTAATTTATTAGTAGTTTTTGAATGAATTTCTCCTCTGGATTCTACGAGACTTATTCTAAATCCGGCAAGATCTAGAAGTTTTTTTAATTCACTGAAGGAAAGTTGCTGTTCATTTTTTTGAACTTTTCGAGAGTTTTTTCTAAGAAATTCACGAATACTTTTAAGTTCATCTTTTCTGTCATCAGCTACTTCATGTGCAGCGACTTTGCGAGTAAATTCAAATAACTCCTCATCAGTACATTTATCTAGCCAAATACCACAATTATCTAGATAACACATAGTTAATAATAGCGACGTACGTTTATTTCCATTATGGAAACAATGATTTGCAATAATAGCGTGAAATAATGCAGCCGCTTTATCTAATGGAGTTTTAAATGCATCTTTTCCATCAACACTTGTAAATGGGCGATAAATTGCAGACTCTAGGAGATCTTTATTTTTTATTCCTGGTGGTGAAATAGGATCTTCTGAGTTAGCATAATGGTTTGTAAGATACTTATGGACTTCAATTGCATCTTCTATAGTTATCATATTCATGTTCACATACCTTTATCTCATTTGGTAATTTGGTGCTTCTTTAGTGATAGTTACGTCGTGGACGTGGCTTTCTTTGATGCCTGCGCCGCTGATTTCAACGAACATCGCTTTAGTACGAAGATCTTCAATGGTTGCGCTACCAGTTAAGCCCATGCAAGAGCGAAGACCACCCATTTGTTGGTGAATGATGTCTTTGAGGTGACCTTTGTAAGGAATACGTCCTTCGATACCTTCTGGTACTAATTTATCTGCCGCGTTGTCGCTTTGGAAGTAACGATCGCTTGAGCCTTTCGCCATCGCACCTAATGAACCCATACCACGGTAAGATTTAAATGCACGACCTTGATAAAGTTCGATTTCGCCTGGTGCTTCTTCAGTTCCTGCGAACATTGAGCCGACCATGACACAGCTTGCGCCTGCTGCGATAGCTTTTGCGATATCGCCAGAGTAACGGATACCGCCGTCAGCGATAACAGGGATGCCAAGATCTTTTAATGCTTCTGCTGCATCAGAAATAGCGGTGATTTGTGGTACACCTACGCCTGTTACGATACGAGTTGTACAGATTGAACCAGGACCGATACCCACTTTAACTGCGCTCGCACCCGCTTCAGCTAGGGCTAATGCACCTGCTGCAGTTGCAACGTTACCTGCAACGATTGGAAGGTTAGGGTATTTTTTACGTGTTTCGCGAACACGTTGTAATACGCCTTCGCTGTGACCGTGTGAGCTATCGATAAGTAATACGTCAACACCTGCTTCAACAAGGGCGGCAATACGTTCTTCATTCCCTTCGCCTGCACCAACAGCTGCACCTACACGTAAGCGACCAAATTCATCTTTACAAGCGTTTGGTTTGCTTTCTGCTTTTTGGAAGTCTTTTACGGTGATCATACCGATAAGTTTTTCGTTATCGTCAACGACTAATACTTTTTCGATACGGTTGTTGTGCATTAATTTTAAAATGTCAGCACGTGGAGTATTTTCTTTTACGGTGATAAGACGTGCTTTTGGCGTCATCACTTCAGAAACTTTTTTGCTAAGATCAGTCACGAAACGGGTATCACGACCAGTGATGATACCAACAAGATCGTTGTTTTCATCAATAACTGGATAGCCTGCGAATTTATTTTTCTTTACAATTTCAGCAAGTTCAGCCAAAGTAAGGTCAGGTGACACGGTAACAGGTTCAGTTACCATACCGCTTTCGAATTTTTTTACACGGCGAACACGATCAGCTTGGCGTTCGATTGACATATTTTTATGGATAAAACCGATACCGCCTTCCTGTGCTAAAGAGATTGCAAGTTTGGTTTCTGTTACGGTATCCATTGCTGCAGAGAGCATTGGAATATTTAAGGTGATTTCTTTGGTTAATTTCGTGCTAAGATTAGCTGTATTTGGAAGCACAGTAGAGTGTGCTGGGACAAGTAAAACGTCGTCAAAAGTTAATGCTTTTTTTGCGATGCGTAACATTTGCAATACTCTCTCTTAAATTGATAGTTAAAAATATTGCGATCAGATTATACAGAAGCTAAATAAGGAATTAAAATATTTTTTGTTAAAAAGTGGACTTTAAACGCATGAATACCGAAAACATAAACGATGTTGCATTGCTTTCTACGCTTTGCGAGGTAGGTGAGATTTCGCTTGTTTCGCTAGAAGAACGTTTTTTGAGCACAAAAAATACCCTTTTATTACATTTACGCCATTGGCAAGCACAAGGAATCCCGTTACATTTTGATCAAAATGATGAAAAAATTTACTTTGATTCAAAACTTCCTTTATTAGATGGCAGAAAGATTTTACCTCTTTTACCTAATATTCGGTTGATCTATCAGCCTGTCATTGGTTCAACCAATGATTTTCTATTGACACATCAGAATTTACCCTCCGGTACGCTTTGCATGGCAGAGTTCCAAACGCATGGGCGTGGACGACGTGGGCGACAATGGCTTTCGCCGTTTGCGGGACAGTTTATTTTTAGTGTGTTGTGGCAATTCCCTAAGCGCCTTGATTTAACTGGACTAAGTTTGGTGGTGGGGCTAGCGATTGCGAAGGCATTACGGCAATTAGGTGCGGATGATGTTCAGCTAAAATGGCCGAATGATATTTTATTACAAGGGAAAAAACTAGGTGGAATTTTGATAGAATTAGCATTTCCTCCCACGTCATACTGCAATGCAATTATTGGCGTTGGGTTAAACTGGAAGTTTGAAAAGGATATGCCAATTGATCAACCTTATACGAACCTTCATTCTGTATTACCAGAATATGATCGAGAAACGATCTTTGTTGCAATTTGGCGACAATTAAACGCATTTTTAGAGCAATTTACGCAATTTGGTTTTCAACCTTTTGTTGAGATGTGGCATGAGTTTGATGCGTTTGCGGGCGCGATGATTGTTTTGCAAAATAAGCACCAGCAGATATCAGGAATAGAATGCGGTATTGATGAAAAAGGATGGCTAATTTTACAAAATGTACAAACAGGCGAGCGTGAACATTTTTGTTGTGGGGAATTTTCATTACGATCATGGCAAGAGGAGTAAGCGCGGATAATTCAGAAAGGCGGTCATAAACCGCCTTTTGTTTTTATTGATGTTTTTATTGACGCGCAAGGCGAACACTTTCCGGAACTGCTTCAAAGTTAGAGCGGTATGGATTAATGTCTAAGCCACCACGACGAGTGTAGCGTGCGTAAACGGTTAATTTTTCAGGTTTTGCAAAATGTAATAAATCACAGAAAATGCGCTCTACGCATTGCTCATGAAATTCATTGTGATCACGGAAAGACACGATGTAACGTAATAATTTTTCACGATTAATTTTGCGTCCGACATAATGAATTTGCACTGTTCCCCAGTCAGGCTGGCTAGTAATAAGACAGTTAGATTTGAGTAAATCGCTCACCAAATATTCTTCGATAATTTCATTATTTTCGCAGCAATTTTCGAGTAATTCTGCATTAAATTCATAATTATCGATACAAATATCTTGGTTATCGATATTTTCACCACGTAGCACTTCGATAGGTTGTTGTGCATAGGCGGTTAAAGGTTTAACCACGACTTGCACTTCACCTTGCGCACATTCTGCGAGATCTTTTTGGAGCGTGCTTTGTACGCTAGCAAAATCAGCAAATTTGGTTTGGTTGAAACTATTAAGATAAAGTTTAAAACTTTTAGATTCAATTAGATTTTGTGATCGGAAATCAATACTTACTTCAGCAATCGCAACTTGGGGTAACCCTTTCTCATTTAACCAAGAAAGCTCAAATGCCGTCCACATATCCGCACCAATGGTGAAAGGAACATTGCCTTCGATCCCGAGTTTTTCACGGTTTAAACGACGCGGAACGGGTTGAAGGAGGGTAGGATCGTAGAATTTGGCATATTGGGTTTTTTGCCCTAATTTTAATGCTGAAAGACTTTTGTCTTGATACATAATTTATCCTTTAAAAAAGAAACACGCCCCCATTTTCGCAAAAATTTTTAGGAAAATCGGGGCGTGATGAATTAATGAAATAGCGCTTGATACGCGGTACGAGAAATACGTAAACCACTACGTAAAATAATAATACTTAAAATTGTACTTGCGACAGGGTCGACCCATTGCCAATTCAGGAAATACGCACAAAGCCCAGCGATGATGGCAATAACCGAGCCAAACATATCGGCGAGAACGTGCCAATATGCCGCTTGAATATTAAGATTTTCCTGATCGCCAGTGTGAATAATTTTCGCCACAATAATATTCACGATTAAGCCCAAGGTCGCCACAATAATCATTGGGAGCGCAATAAGATGTTCTGGATGATAAAAACGGCGAATCGCCTCCAGAATAATGAGTGCTGCGACAATCGCTAAAGACAACCCATTAACAAGGGTAAGATATTTGGCGATTTGTGGGCGCTTTTCTGTTAAATGCACTGCAAAGAAAGCTAATGCAAGTGAAAATGCATCATTCGTCATGTGTCCGGCATCCGCCATTAATGAAAGACTATGTACTAAAAAGCTTGTCACCCATTCGACAAACATAAAAGTAAAGATGAGCCAAAAGCTCCATGCGAGTGCACGTTTACTTTCTGGAACATGGTGGCAACAATGATCGTGTTCATGATTGTGATGATGTGACATAGTCTTTTCCTTCCTTAAACAGGTAATTGCATTTCTCTTATTGTCATAGAAAGTCCATCAATCAATAAAACACGACCGCATAAGGTTTTACCGATTTTTAAACAGACTTTTATGGCTTCAAGGGCTTGCATCGAACCGATAATGCCTACAATTGGGGCAAGTACGCCAGTTTCGACACAGCTTTGACCGACTTCGCCAAAAAATTGACTTAAACTATGGTAAGTCGGTGTATTTTCTTCATAAGTAAAGGTGCTAATCAAGCCTTCCATACGGATTGCTGCACCTGAAACAAGGGGAACTTTGCATTGTTGGCAAAGTTTATCTAATTGATTGCGTGTTGTGAGGTTATCGCTACAATCTAACACCACATCCACTTCGCTAATTAATTTTTGCATGAGTGCATCATCAGCATGTTGGTGGATACTAGTAAGATGAATATGCGGGTTTAATTTACGTAGGCTTTGTTCTGCCGAGTGCACTTTTTCCATACCTAAACGGCTGTCATCATGTAAAACTTGGCGTTGTAAGTTGGATAAAGAAACAGTATCAAAATCTAACAAAGTGAGATGCCCAACGCCCGCTGTTGCAAGATATTGAGCAGCTGCACAACCTAAACCGCCTAATCCGACGATCAACATACGGCTGGATTTTAGGCGTTCTTGCCCCTCAAAATCAATCGCTTTTAAATGAATTTGACGAACGTAACGCTTTTCTTCTTCAAGGGTTAATTCCACAAGCTTACCCCAAAATTTCGTTAAAAACTTGAATTGTCACTTTTTCACCTGCTTCTACATTACCGCGATCTTTTTCAAGTACGATAAAGCAGTTACTTTTCACAAATGCACTGAAAAGATGAGAGCCTTGGAAACCAATGCTTTCTACAACAATTTGTCCATTTTCATTGACGTGATAGAAACCACGTTGGAAATCTAAGCGACCTGGACGTTTTTTCAAGGAAACCGTTGTGGTTGCTGGGAATTCTTGTGGGGCTTTCCATTCACTAAAACCACTTAATTTCGCAATTGCAGGTTGCACAAGTTGATAGAACGTCACTAAGGCAGATACTGGATTACCCGGGAGTCCACAGAACCAAGTATCACCTAATTTACCAAACGCAAAGGGTTTACCGGGTTTCATCGCAATTTTCCAGAAATTGATTTGCCCTAATTTTTCTAAAACAGTTTTGGTAAAATCTGCTTCGCCGACAGACACACCACCACTGGTAATAATCATATCCGCTTGTTGTTGAGCTTGAATAAAACTTTCTTCAAAACGAGCAGGATCATCTGGCAAAATACCAAAATCAATAACTTCGCAACCGAGTTTTTTTAACATTAATGACACAGTAAAACTATTCGTATCATAAATTTGACCTTCACCAAGCGCTTGACCTACAGGTACTAATTCATCGCCCGTTGCAATGACTGCAACTTTAACTTTTTTGAATACCGTAACGTTGGCTAAACCTAAAGAAGCAAGAAGAGGAAGGGCAACTGTTGTTAATTTTGCGCCTTTATTAAGTACGATAGCCCCTTTTTGAATATCTTCACCTTTACGGCGAATGTTTTCACCTTGTTTAGGCGTATTTGCAAAAGAAACGCTGCCATCTTCATGAACCGTAGCATTTTCTTGCATAATCACGGCATCGGTTCCAGTTGGAATCATCGCTCCCGTCATGATACGAACAACGCTACCAGCTTCCCAGTCACCTTGAAATGGGATACCAGCAAAAGCTTTACCCGCCACTTTTAATGGTTTTCCTTCCGCTAAATCGCTTAGACGAACTGCGTAACCGTCCATTGCAGAATTATCGAATGCGGGGACATTGATTGGGGAAAGAATATCTTCCGCACAAATACGCTCAGACGCGTCCTTTAATGAAAGTGTTTCTGTTGCTGTTGGTTGTGGTAATTGTTGTAACATTTGTTGTAATGCATCATTTAAAGGAAGCATAACCCTTCTCCTTTTTTATTCACTTGGTATGTTGTTAATTTAATAAACTGTTATTCTAACGTTAAATTGATTAAAATTGTTAGGTTTTCAGTTTTTTTTCGTAATCTCTGCGAGTGGACAATGAATTATGCTAGAATGTCCGCTATTTATTTTCAAAGGATAGTGAATGCAAGATATTTCAGTAGAAGCGGCTCAAGTGAAGCGCGCTTTAGAGGAGCAAGGGCTTGAAACCCCAACGCTTCCGCAAGATAAAACAAAGAGTGAACGACGCAACGAAATTCAACAAAAAATGCAAGAAGTGTTAACCCTGATTGGTCTTGATCTCAGTGATGACAGCTTGCAAGAAACGCCTAAACGTTTAGCTAAAATGTATATTGATGAGATTTTTAGTGGCTTGGATTATCAAAACTTCCCGAAAATCACTAAAATTAAAAATACGATGCGTGTAAGCGAACGCGTTCAGGTCAACGATATTACGTTAACGACCACTTGCGAACATCATTTTGTGACCATTGATGGGACAGTCGCTATCGCGTATTACCCAGCAAAATGGGTGATCGGATTATCTAAATTAAACCGTATTGTTGATTTCTTTGCTAAACGTCCGCAAGTCCAAGAACGTTTTACAGAACAACTTTTAGTTGCACTACAAACCATTTTAGAAACCCAAGATGTAGCGATTTATGTTAACGCGACGCATTATTGTGTGAAAGGGCGCGGTATTCAAGACAGCAATAGTTATACGATCACATCGGCTTATGGTGGGGTGTTCTTAAATGATCGTGAAGAGCGTAAAGAGTTTTTAGCTTGCGTTCGTCATAAATAAAAAATTTCCGAGAAAATCGGGGCGTGATTTTAAAAATTAAAAAAGAGAGAGCGATATGTTAAAAGTTCTATTTTTTGCACAAACGAGAGAGCTCGTAAACTGCGATAGTTTAGAAATGCCAGCTGAATTTGCTGATGTAGAAGCTTTACGCCAAGCCCTTGCTCAAAAAGGAGAGAAGTGGGCATTAGCATTACAATCTGGCAAATTGCTTGTTGCAGTTAATCAAAAATTAACTGGATTTGATACGGTATTACAAGATGGCGATGAAGTGGCTTTCTTCCCGCCAGTAACTGGAGGCTGATATGGCAGAAAACAATACAATTATCCTCGTTCAAGAGGCGACATTCCAACAACAAGATACTTATCAATGGTTGTCTGAACCGGCAAATGTCGGCGCAACCGTGATGTTTGTTGGAAAAGTGCGTAATCTTAATATGGGCGATAATGTATCTGGATTGCATCTTGAACATTATCCAGAAATGACAAAAAAATCATTAATGGATATTGTTGAACAAGCCCGTGCCCGTTGGGATTTAGAGCGTGTTGCCGTGATTCATCGCATTGGCTCATTGAAAATTAATGATGAGATTGTGTTGGTGGGAACCAGTTCTATGCACCGTGAAGATGCGTATCACGCTAATGAATTTATTATGGATTACCTAAAAACCCGAGCGCCTTTCTGGAAAAAAGAGCAAACCGATAATGGCGAACGTTGGGTAGAAGGGAAAGATAGCGATCAAGAAGCCGCTGCGAAGTGGTAATCTTTGATGTTGGATAGATAATAAAAAAGGCGAGTAACTCGCCTTTTTTGTTTGGACTTTGTTTAGTCGGTTCCGCCAACGGTAATTTCGTCAATTTTAACCACGGGCTGACCTACGCCAACTGGCACAGATTGTCCTGCTTTACCGCAGATTCCAATACCATGATCAATTTCAACATTTTTTCCAACCATCGAAATTTTACTCATAATATCAATTCCAGAACCAATTAAGGTTGCGCCTTTGATAGGATGAGTAATTTTACCGTTCTCAATTAAATAAGCTTCTGCGGTTGAGAAAGTGAATTTACCCGATGTGATATCTACTTGCCCCCCACCAAAGTGCGAGGCAAAGACACCATAATCAACGCTTTTAATCATGTCTTCAAAATCACTCTCACCCGCTTGCATATAGGTATTCGTCATGCGTGGCATTGGCAAGTGTGCATAGCTTTCACGGCGACCATTTCCAGTCGGTGCGACCCCCATTAAGCGTGCATTCATTTTATCTTGCATGTAGCCTTTTAAAATACCGTTTTCAATTAAAGTATTACATTGTGTCGGTGTGCCTTCGTCATCAATATTTAGTGACCCACGGCGATTTGGTAAGGTGCCGTCATCCACAATGGTGCAAAGTGGGCTTGTCACTAATTCGCCAATTTTTCCTGTGAAAACAGAGCTTTCTTTGCGGTTGAAATCGCCTTCTAAACCATGGCCAACGGCCTCATGTAATAAAACACCTGGCCAACCAGCGTCTAGGATTACGGGCATCGCGCCTGATGGTGCTGCTTTGGCTTCGATATTAATTAGGGCTTGGCGCACGGCTTCTTTGGCGAAAAAGACGGCGCGAGGCATGCCTTGGAAATCTGCAAGGAAGTAATCTAAGCGTAAACGTCCACCGACACCGCTACGACCGACTTCGCGTTTCCCGTCTTTTTCCACTAATACTGAAATAGAAAGGCGAATTAATGGGCGAATATCTGCCGCCAAGGTACCATCCGTCGCTGCCACTAAAATTTCTTCATAAACGGCACTGAGGTGCGCATTCACTTGAGTGACATAAGGACTTTCCGCACGTGCGGTTTGATCGACTAAACGGAGGAGTGCGATTTTTTGTTCTTTTTCTAAACTTTCAAGTGGATTGAATACTGCGTAACGTGCTTGAATTTTCGGAGAACGATAACGCGGTGGTGTAATTTTAATATTTTCTGCCTGTGCGGCGATGCCTTTTACCGCATTAGCACATTGTAGGAGATTCGCGAGATCAATTTGATCGGCATAAGCAAACCCCGTTTTTTCACCGCTAACCGCGCGGACACCGACGCCACGATCAATGTGGAAACCGCCTTCTTTGATGATGCTGTCTTCTAGTGACCAGCTTTCATCTTGGCTTAGTTGAAAATATAAGTCAGCGTAGTCCAATTGACGCTGTGACATTGCGTCAAAAACTTTATTAAGGGCATTACAATCAAGCTGACTTGGTGCTAAAAGCGAGTCAGATACTTTCTGTAAAATCATATTTTTTCCTATTAAACGTTATCGTTTAGATAAATTTTTCTGAAAATCGGGGCGTGATGAATTAAATCACGACGACATCAAATTGTTCTTGTGTATAGAATTGTTCCGTTTTAATTTGAATTTGTTTACCAATGAACACTTCAAGTTCAGCAAGCAATCCGTGGCATTCCTCGGTGATTAAATATTCCGCGACAGCGTGTGATGCATAAACAATGAATTGTGTAGATTTATACAAGCGGTTAACACGAATAATTTCTCGGCTAATTTCATAGCAAACGGTTTCCACGCTTTTGACACTTCCACGCCCTTTACATGATGGACAAACGCAACATAACACATGTTCAAGACTTTCACGCGTACGCTTACGGGTCATTTCCACTAAACCGAGTTGCGTAAAGCCATTTACGTTAGTTTTTACACGATCTTGGGCAAGTGCTTGTTTTAATGCGTCTAAAACACGTTCGCGATGGTCATCAGATTGCATATCAATAAAATCAATCAAAATCATGCCACCTAGATTGCGTAATTGCAGTTGATGCGCGATAGCTTTGGTCGCTTCGATATTCGTATTAAAAATGGTTTCTTCAAGGTTGCGATGACCTACAAAAGCGCCAGTATTGATATCAATCGTGGTCATGGCTTCGGTTTGTTCAATAATAAGATAGCCACCTGATTTCAAATCTACGCGTGGTTGTAATGCCTGTTGAATACCTGATTCGACACTGTGTAAATCAAATAGAGGTTTTTCACCTTTATAATGATAAAGCTTATCCGTAAGCTGTGGCATAAAACTACGTGTAAATTTTTGTACATCGGCAAAACATTGTTGCGAATCGATATAGATAAGATCGAATTTTTTACCAATAAAATCGCGCAATAAACGTTGGGTTGGAGCTAATTCTTCATAAAGAACAGCGGGCGCAGTTTTACGGGCTTTGCGTTCTAGGATTTTTCGCCATAAACGCTTTAAAAATTCTGCATCTTGAATCAGTTCTTCTTCACTTGCACCTTCAGCCGCCGTGCGTACGATAAAACCACCGAGTTCATCACAAAATGGTAAAACGAGTTCTTTTAAACGATTACGTTCTTCTTCGCTTTCAATACGTTGCGATACGCCAACATGACTATTTTCTGGCATAAAGACAAGATAGCGCGAGGGAAGAGTAATGTCGGTTGTGAGTTTTGCACCTTTTGTTCCAAGCGGATCTTTTACCACTTGAACAATAATATCCTGTCCTTCACGCACGAGTTCGCTGATATCTTTAGCAACAAATTGTTTTTTCTCATTTTCATCAACACATTCGGTATGAGAAACGATGTCAGATACGTGTAAAAAGCCCGCTTTATCAAGACCAATATCAACAAAAGCTGATTGCATGCCAGGTAGCACGCGGGTCACTTTACCTTTATAAATATTGCTTACAATACCAAGCTTAGCTGTACGTTCGACATGAATTTCTTTGAGTGTTCCCGCCTCAACTAATGCTAGGCGAGTCTCATTTGGGGTAACATTTACCAATAATTCAACAGTATTCATCATTTTTATTCTTTTAAATCTAAAATCTTATCGCCTTAGTCTAACCAAAAGGGAAATAGAATAACAAGAATAAATATTGTAGAATTCGGGTTTTTTATCATCTTTAAGTAATTTTTATGACAAATAAACCAATTGATTTTAGACATTTTTATCAACAAATTGCATTAAGCCCGCTTTCACATTGGTTGGAAACCTTGCCTGCACAAATTCAACAGTGGGAAAAGCAACCCCATGGCGAATATGAAAAATGGCAAAAAGTGATTGATTTCCTACCTGAACTAGAAATTGAGGAAATTGATTTAAAAAATGCGGTTAAAGTAACTGGAAAAGCCCCCTTATCTTCGGGTGAAAAACAGCGGATTATTCATCACCTGATGCAATTAAAACCTTGGCGAAAAGGTCCTTACCATTTACACGATATTCATGTGGATTGTGAATGGCGTAGTGATTTTAAATGGGATCGTTTATTGCCACATTTAGCTCCGTTAAAAGATCGCTTAATCTTGGATGTAGGGTGTGGGAGTGGTTATCACATGTGGCGAATGGTTGGCGAGGGCGCCAAAATGGTGGTGGGTATTGATCCGACAGCACTATTCCTTTGTCAATTCGAAGCAGTACGAAAATTTTTAAATAACGATCGCCGCGCCAATCTCATTCCATTAGGTATTGAAGAAATGCAACCGCTGGGTGTTTTTGATACCGTTTTCTCTATGGGTGTTTTATACCATCGTAAATCACCACTTGATCATCTTACGCAATTGAAAAATCAATTAGCAAAAGGTGGGGAACTGGTTTTAGAAACATTGGTGGTTGATGGAGATGAGAATACTGTTCTTGTACCAATGGATCGCTATGCCAAAATGAAAAACGTATATTTTATTCCGTCTGTAGCAGCATTGATTAAATGGCTCGAAAAAGTAGGATTTACGAATGTTCGTTGTGTAGATGTAGCTATTACTACAACCGAAGAACAGCGTAAAACAGAGTGGTTAGATAATGAAAGCTTAGCAGATTTCCTTAACCCTAATAACGAGTTACTAACCATTGAGGGGTATCAAGCACCAAAAAGAGCCGTTATATTGGCTAATAAGGCTAATAATTAGTAGATTTTTATATAAAAAATGATCTAAAAGGGGTTTTATTTTGTAGAAATTTGAGTAGAATCTGAAGTGCACATAACGTGTATTGTCCAATTCATAAACAGTAATTTCTTAATTATTTAAGAGGAAACTAAAATGAAAAGAACTGCAATCGCATTAGCACTAGCAACTATTGCTACTGCATCCGTACAAGCTGCACCTCAACCTAACACTTTCTATGCTGGGGCTCGTGCAGGTTGGGCTTCTACTCATCATGATGTAAAAAAACTTGCTCACGCATCTGCTATCGATGATGGTTATGATGGTGCAGGTTATCATCGTAATAGCTTTACCTATGGTTTATTTGGTGGTTATCAAATCACAAATAATTTTGCGGCTGAATTAGGTTATGACTATTTTGGCGGTGTGAAATTCCTTCACCAAGGAAGCACAGCGTTCAAAATGCACAACCACGGCGCATCTTTAAGCTTAAAAGGTAGCTATCCAATCCTTGATAACCTAGATGCATATGGTCGTATCGGTGCGGCACTTGTTCGCTCTGACTACAAAGATAAATATCATGGCGACGTTACTTACGAAACTCATAGTTTGAAAGTTTCTCCAGTATATGCCGCAGGTCTAGAATATGCGCCAATTCCAGAATTAGGTCTACGCCTTGAATACTCTTGGTTAAATAATGTAGGTAAATTCCGTAATGAAGCGGGTGATCGTGTTCACTTCGCGCCGCATATTAGTGCAGTTACTCTTGGTGCATCTTATCGCTTCGGTCAATCTGCTCCAGTTGCCCCAGTTCAAGTGTCACAAAATTTTGCTTTAAATAGTGATGTGACATTTGCTTTTGGTAAAGCACAATTGAAACCAGATGCAAAAGTGATTTTAAATGATGTTTCTACACAATTAGCAAATTCTAATGTAAGTAATTTAAATGTAGCAGGCTATGCCGATCGTATTGGTACAGCAAAATACAATATGAAACTTTCAAAAGAACGTGCTGATGCTGTTGCTCAATATTTAGAAAAACAAGGTGTTTCTTCAAATATTATCCACACAGCGGGTTATGGTTCAGCTGATCCAATCGTTCAATGCGATGGTAAAATGGGTCAAGCATTAATTAAATGTTTAGCACCAAACCGCCGTGTAGAAATTACTGCTGACGGTACCGCAAATTAATCTACAAATTGATTAATTCATTTTTAATATAATAAAAGGTTCTACAATGCATTAGTGCAGAGTAGAACCTTTTTTATATGGGAAATATATTATATTTGAATTAATGAGGAAAAAATAAGTCTAAAAGATAAAGCAGAACAAAGAGTATTCTATGATGAATAATTCAAATTATTAAGAGTCAAATTAATTATTATAAGGTAAATAAAATATAAAAGAGAAGTAATTTTATATCTTTAGGTTGAAAAATATACAAATAATTAATAAAAAACGGATTTTTAACTGATTCTATTTTTTTTTTATTTAAAATGAGTAGAATAAGACTTGCACATAGAGAGTGTAACTGTTTCTCAGGAAACAAAAGAATTTCTTTATTTTTACTAGAGGAAGATAATATGAAAAAAACTGCAATCGCATTTGCTGTAGCTGCTCTAGCTACCGCTGCTGTACAAGCTGCACCACAAGCGAATACTTTCTACGCTGGTGCGCGTGCTGGTTGGGCTTCAATGCACAACGATATCAAAAAATTAGCACAAGACACAGATTACGGTCTTGACAATGCAGGTTATAACCGCAATAGCTTCACTTACGGTTTATTTGGTGGTTACCAAATCACTGGTAACTTCGCAGCAGAATTAGGTTACGACTACTTTGGTGGCGTGAAATACAAACACCATGGTAGCACAGCGTTCAAAATGCATAACCACGGTACTTCTTTAAGCTTAAAAGGTAGCTATCCAATCATGGATAACTTAGATCTTTACGGTCGTATTGGTGCGGCATTAGTACGTTCTGACTATAAAGCAAAAGACGAAGGCGAAGTAACTTATGAAACTCACAGCTTAAAAGTTTCTCCAGTATACGCTGCTGGTTTAGAATACGCGCCAATTCCTGAATTAGGCTTACGTCTAGAATACTCATGGTTAAATAACGTAGGTAAATTACGTGATGAAGACCACAACCGCATTCACTTTGCTCCACACATTGGTGCATTAATTTTAGGTGCATCTTACCGTTTCGGTCAAGAAGCTCCAGTTGCTCCAGTACAAGTTAGCAAAACTTTCGCTTTAAACAGCGATGTAACTTTCGGTTTTGGTAAAGCAACTTTAAAACCACAAGCTGAAACAGCATTAAACGACATCTACGCACAAATTGCTGGTGTTAATGCACAACAAGTAACAATCAATGGTTATACAGACCGTATCGGTTCTGCAAAAGGTAACTTACGTCTTTCTAAAGAACGCGCTGAATCAGTTGCTAAATACTTAGAAAGCAAAGGTCTTCCAGCTAACATCGTTGCAGTAAACGGTTACGGCTCAGCAGATCCAGTAGTTCAATGTGATAAAGAACACGGTAAAGCATTAATCAAATGTTTAGCACCAAACCGTCGCGTTCAAATTTCTGTTGATGGTACTAAATAATCATCATTTTATGATATTTATTTAGCAAATGTACCCCGTAATTTTATAAGTTACGGGGTCGTTTTTTATGGGGTAATAAGGTAAATTTTACTATTTTTATTAATATATTCCCTACTAAATTTATGTTAGACTATCAAATAGAGCATAGTAATTATCTTATTACCGACTTAAGGGATGGGAGTATCCCTTAGTTACTGGAGAAAAATCGATGAAGAAATTATTTATTTTACCTATCGCTGCAACGGTACTGTCTGCTTGTTCAATGCAAAAGCCGGCGCCTGTGGTAAATGTAGGTGTTGATGATCAATCATTAAATAATCCGGCTACCACAAATAGTCAAATCGTAGATACTCGCTGGAATGAAGAAGTGAAACAGTTGCCAATGGCAGACAATATGCCAGCGAATGTGGCATATAATAAAATGAGTTCTTCTCGTAATGACTTGATTTTAGATAATAATTTCTACATTCCTCGTACTGCACAAGGTACGCCAAATTATAATAAATTGGTGAAAGGATCTTATAAGGCTCGTCAATATCAAGTTAAGCAAGGCGATAGTTTATTCTTAATTTCTTATATTTCTGGAATCCCAGTCGATCAGATTGTTAAGCTCAACCGCTTGACCAAACCTTATAGCCTACATGCTGGGCAAATTTTGATGTTAGCACCGAATGAAAGCCGAGTAACAGAAAAAGATGTTGCAGCTTTCCAACCTACGACAAGCAGTGAAAAAGTATATATTCCGCGCAACCCACGAACCAATAAACCCGAATATAATCGAATGACAAAAGGGTCCTATCATGGTAATACCTACACTGTAAATAAAGGGGATACCTTATATCTTGTATCTTATATTTCTGGTCAAGATGTAAAAGAAATTGCGCGCTTAAATCATCTCCGTCCACCATATGATTTACATGCTGGACAAGTTATTAAATTGTTGCCAGCCACAGAAAGTTATCGCCAAGTTCCTGCTAGCGTAGAAACTCGCCATGAAGAAGTGCGTCGTAGTGAAACTCCTGTAACTACTCAGCCAGTTCGTGTAACCCAAACGGTTAAGAATACAAAACAACAACACTTTATGCACACTCTGTTATGGCAATGGCCAACGAGCGGTAAAGTAGTTGATTCTTACTCTTATGCAGATGGTGGAAATAAAGGGATTGATATTGCGGGGCAATTGGGTCAACCAGTTCGAGCAGCTGCTGCGGGACAAGTTGTTTATGCGGGTAATGCATTACAAGGCTATGGTAATCTCATTATTATCAAACATAATGATGATTATCTAAGTGCTTATGCCCATAACCAAAAAATCTTAGTGAAAGATAAACAATGGGTTAAAGCGGGGCAAGAAATTGCAACAATGGGGGACTCCGGATCTAATCGTGTAGAATTACACTTTGAAGTGCGCTATAAAGGACAATCCACCGATCCAATGCGATATCTACCGAAACAACAATAGTCATTGATAAATAAAAAGCGATAAATTTATTTATCGCTTTTTAAATTTTGTAAGGATAGAAAAGGGCTCTATCCATTTTGATAAGGAAAATTATGCGTAACCCTATTCATAAACGTTTAGCAAATTTATCGCCGTGGAAACAATATACTTTTATGGCGTGTCTTTGTGAAAGAATGTATCCAAATTTTTATTTTTATTGTGATTTAGAAAATGATCTTACTCCTGCAAAGAGATATAGAAATATCTTGGATTTAGTTTGGGAATTTTTAACAGTTAAAAATGCAAAAATTAATTTTGATAGTCAATTAGAAAAATTAGAAAACATTATTCCACAAGTTGATGATCCGAAAAATTATGCTCTTTTTCCAGCGATTGACGCTTGTAAAGGTCTTGCAGATTTGATTCATAGTATTATTGCGGGCGAAACGTTAGAACAGGCAATTTCTATTAGTCAATTAAGTTTAAAAACAATTGTTGAATTATTAGAGATTCAATCGGAAAAAACATTTAATGATGAAGAATTGAAACATCAACCATTAATCGAACAAGAACTTGACGTACAATGGGAGATTTATCGCGTCTTAAAAGACTGTGAAAAACATGACATTGAACTTATTTTAGATTTAAAAAATGAGCTAAAAGAGGTGGGTATATCTAATATTGGAATTGAATTACGCAAATAATGTGATTTAAAACACAAAAATATAAGATAATACTTTGTAAATTTCCTAATTTAGGTTATCTTTGTAATGGCTGTAATAACAGTTTTTTTATAAAAAATAAAAAATGTTTTTTACCATTTAAATCAAAAAATATAGAGGAATTGATTTATGAACAAGACAGATTTAATCGATGCAATTGCACAAAAAGCAGGATTATCTAAAAAAGATGCTAAAGCAGCATTAGAAGCAACTTTAGCTTCTGTAACTGAAAGCCTACAAAAAGGTGATTCTGTGCAACTTATCGGTTTTGGTACTTTTAAAGTAAATGAACGTAAAGCACGTACTGGTCGTAACCCACGTACTGGTGAAACAATCAACATTGCTGCTGCTAAAGTGCCTGCATTTGTTGCTGGTAAAGCATTAAAAGATGCGATCCAATAAGAAAGATTTTTTATGTAAGACCCTGTTTTCTTAAACAGGGTTTTTTATTTTTTAATCTATTTTAAATTTTGAGCGAATCAAAGTATAATGCAGACTTTACAGTAGTATTTACTAGAAAATATAAAAAATAAGGATAAATTATGTGTGGAATTGTGGGTGCGGTAGCACAACGAGATGTAGCCGAAGTGCTAATCCATGGATTACAGCGACTAGAATATCGTGGTTATGATTCAGCTGGACTTGCAGTAGTAGATAAAGATCATCATTTGGAGCGTTTACGTGCTGTGGGTAAAGTGCAAGTTTTAGCGGATAAATTAGCAGAACATCCATTAGTAGGTACAACAGGTATTGCTCATACACGCTGGGCAACACATGGCGTTCCAAGTGAAGCGAATGCTCACCCACATATGTCTGGTGATTTTGCCGTCGTACATAATGGGATTATTGAAAATTATCAAGAATTACGCGCAGAGCTACAACGTAAAGGCTATGTATTTACTTCTGAAACTGATACAGAAGTGATCGCTCATTTAGTTAATGAAGAAATGAAAACTGCATCTTCATTATTAGAAGCAGTAAAAGCGACCGTAAAACAATTACGTGGTGCTTACGGAATGGCAGTGATCAGTAGCCGTACTCCAGAACGTCTTGTTGCAGCACGTTCAGGCAGCCCTCTTGTGATTGGGCTAGGCGTTGGTGAAAATTTCTTAGCATCTGATCAAGTAGCACTTTTAAATATTACGCGTCGTTTTATGTATCTTGAAGAAGGTGATATTGCTGAAATCACTCGTCATCAAGTCGATATTTATAACGCGGAAGGCCATAAAGTAGAACGTAAATTACATACTGTTGATACAGAATATGATGTAGCAGACAAAGGTCCTTATCGTCACTTTATGCAAAAAGAAATTTTTGAACAACCTGTTGCACTTGCTAATACAATGGAAGGACGTTTAACGAACGATAGCGTATTAGTGAATAGTCTTGGACAAGGTGCTGAGGATATTTTCAAAAAAGTTGAACATGTTCAAATTGTTGCATGCGGTACTTCATATCATGCAGGCATGGTTGCGCGTTACTGGTTTGAATCAATTGCGGGAGTAAGTTGCGACGTAGAAATCGCGTCTGAATTCCGTTACCGTAAATTTGTAACACGTCCAAACAGTCTTTTCTTAACCTTATCCCAATCAGGTGAAACTGCGGATACATTAGCAGCATTACGTCTTGCTAAAGAAAAAGGCTTTATGGCAACGATGACAATTTGTAATGTTCCAACCTCATCATTGGTGCGTGAATCAGATTTAGCCTTAATGACGCGTGCAGGAACTGAAATTGGTGTGGCAAGTACAAAAGCCTTTACTGCACAATTAGTCGCTATGCTTATGTTAGTGACTGCTGTGGGTAAATGTACTAATCATTTATCACACGATGCTGAATCAAAAATTGTTCACTCATTACACAGTGTGCCAGCGCAAATTGAAAATGTATTAAGTTACAGCGCAAAAGTCGAAAAATTAGCAGAAAACTTTAGCGATAAAAATCATTGCTTATTCTTAGGTCGTGGAGAGTTTTATCCAATCGCTTTAGAAGCCGCGCTAAAATTAAAAGAAATTTCATATATTCATGCACAAGCTTATGCAGCAGGTGAATTGAAACATGGACCACTTGCGCTAATTGATGCGGATATGCCAGTAGTCGTTATTGCACCGAATAATGAATTACTTGAAAAAGTAAAATCAAATGTGGAAGAAGTACAAGCGCGTGGTGGTGAATTGTTTGTGTTCACTGATCATGAAAGTAGCTTCAAAACTGGCAACAATATGACGATTGAAAAAATGCCGACTGTTGATGAACTTACTGCACCGATTGTGTATACCGTTCCAATGCAACTACTTGCGTACTATGTTGCGTTAATTAAAGGTACGGATGTTGACCAACCACGTAACCTTGCGAAAGCAGTAACAGTAGAATAAGCTTACGCTGAGCAAATAATATAAGACGCCCCGATTTTCGTAAAATTTTTTGAAAATCGGGGCGTTTTTTATAAAAAATTCGATTTGTGTGTTTTTTAGAATGGTACGCCAGAAAAGAGGATAACATTGGCAAATGGCGTAAATTCACCGGTTCTAACAATAGCTTTACTTTGATTAGCTAATTTTTTAAAGCTATCATGAAGAACGTGATCAATTTTGATTTGATTATTCTGCAATTCAGACATCTTTTCTAGCCATTCAATAATAGTGGCATAAAGCGCCGGATTTTGTGTTTTAATTTCAACGGCAAGGACTGCGCGTTCAATATACATTTCTGAGCCTACAGCTTCGAGAGTTTGTAAAAAACTGGGAATGCCGGCGCTTAATGCGAGGTCAATGCGTGTTGTGTCTTTATTGATAGGTAGACCTGCGTCACAAATTGTTAAGCTATCGCCGTGTCCTAAACAAGCAATTTCATAGGAAAGTCTTCCATTTAATAATGCAATTTTCTTCATAACGTCTCCCGCAGTGAATAAAAAAGGTAATTTCTTTATTGTGCATTGTTCTTTTAAAAAGGCAAGTAATGAGAGTGAATTATCTTCAAATATGTGAATTTGATCACAATAAGGAGTAATAAAATACAGAAATACTGAGAATAGGTTTATTTTTTCATTGTGTTATATATGAAACCTTTTACAATAAAACAGGTTTAATTAAATTTATATTTTTGATAGAAAGGAGTAGTCAATGAGTCAATTAGCAATGAAAAAAATGGCAGCAGAGGCCGCATTAGCTTATGTTAAAGATGATTCTATTATTGGAGTAGGGAGTGGTTCTACTGTAAATTGTTTTATTGAGGCATTGGCAACGATTAAACATAAAATTAAAGGGGCAGTTGCAGCTTCCAAAGCATCTGAACAATTATTAAGAAAGCAAGGGATTGAAGTTTTCTCAGCTAATGATGTAACTGAATTAGATATTTATGTAGATGGTGCTGACGAAATTAATCCTCAAAAAATGATGATTAAAGGAGGCGGTGCTGCACTAACGCGTGAAAAAATCGTCGCAGCTTTAGCTAAAACATTTATTTGCATTGTTGATCAAAGTAAACAAGTAGATGTATTAGGTTCAACATTTTCATTGCCGATTGAGGTTATTCCAATGGCACGCTCACAAGTAGCACGCCAACTTGTCGGATTAGGTGGTTTTCCTATCTATCGTGAGGGCGTAGTGACCGATAATGGTAATGTGATTTTGGATATTGCTAACTTTACGATCTTAGAGCCTATGGCAATGGAACAAACCCTGAATAATATTGCGGGTGTAGTAACGAATGGTATTTTTGCACTACGTGGTGCGGATATCGTGATTGTGGGAACTCCAGAAGGAATTAAAACACTTTAATTCTATTTTTAACTAAGAAAGAAGCGGGAATTTCCCGCTTTTTTTATGATTAAACTGGACAGATACTATCAGTAATAAGCGTCGCATCAAATTCAGCTAATAATGTGGCTAATTTATTATCACTATGTAAATTTTTACGCGCTTCTTCACATAATTCTTCGTAAATTTTTGTACGATATTCATTCGGCGTTATCCACTGCGGATCCGTGCTTTCGGTGATAGAAAGAGAAATATCTTTTTTATAAAAATCACGTACAGCTTGTTGAAATGCTGAGAAGTATTTTTCTTTTAAATAAGATTTTTCTGGACGAATAATTAATTGAATATCTTTTTCAGTTTCCGTGATTTTGGCCGTACTGAGCGCCATATCCTTTATGAAACCTTGAATTTTCATTTCTTCAATAGTGTTTGCCCAGGTATCTCTATTTGTTACTTCTTGGATAACACGTTTTTGCAGTTCTGGGGTAATGCGACGCGCTAATGCTTGCTTTATCTCTGAAAGTTTTGCGGTGCCAGATAAATCTTCTGCCATTTCTGGATTAATCCATTGCCAACGGTAATCTTCAGCTTGGACTGGTTTTTCTGCCTGAGCAGCTTCATTCACCTGCTTAGCTGATAGAGAAGCTTTTTTTGGTGCAATTGCAGGCACTGTCTTTGATTGAGCTGTACTATTTTGGGCTTCATTCAAAGAACGGCGAAATGCGGACAATTCTGGAGTAGCTGATTTAGCTACGGATTTATTGTACGGTTGAGGCTTTTTTTTTTGCTCGTTAGCCAACTGATTCAATCTATTCATCATCTGCAAGGATGATAACGAACTGTCACTTGCTGTATTCGGCGTTGTATTGCCAGAATGAGATGGGGGAGTGGCCGTTGGTTGTTGAATAGGGGATGGTGTCGGCGATTCCATTCTTGATGCTACAGGAGTTTGCATAGCGGTAGCTGTAGCGACAGGCGCACTTTGTACTCCTTGCGGAACATCATTAAATTGGACATTCGCATAAAAATCAACTTGACTAAATTTAGGATGGAACGCCAATGCCCTTAAAAAGAGCATTTCTATTGCCATACGCTGATTGGATGCATTTTTAATTTCATCTTTACCTTGTAAGAGAATTTGGTAAAAGAATTGAACATCTTGAGGCGCAATATTTTTGGCTAAGAATGAAAGTCGTTGTGTTTCATCCACGGATGTTTTAGGAAGAAATTGTAAAATGGCGATTTTATGTAAGTTTTCGACGACTGCTGAGATTAAGGCAAGCCAATCAACGCCATTATTGCCAGCCTCTTGAATTGCCTGCATAAGATCTTCACCATTTCCAGCTTGAAGAGCAGAAATAATAGCAAGCGGTTGATTGTCATCAAGTAGACCTAGCATATCTTTTACTACAGCATGTGTCACTTTTCCATCACCGACAGCAATAGCTTGGTCGGTCAGGCTTAAACTATCACGAATACTTCCTTGAGCTGCGATGGCAAGATCATCCAATGCTAAAACTTCGTAAGGAATTTCTTCCGCTGTTAAGACATTTTGTAAATGTTGGCTGATTTCATCAGGTTGTAAGGCTTTAAGATTAAACTGCATACAACGTGATAAAATCGTAATAGGTAATTTTTGCGGATCGGTTGTCGCCAATAAGAATTTAACGTATTCAGGCGGCTCTTCTAATGTTTTGAGTAACGCATTAAAAGAATGGCGCGAGAGCATATGCACTTCATCAATGAGATAGACTTTATAACGACCTTGAGTGGGTTTATATTGAACGTTATCAAGTAATTCACGCGTATCTTCAACTTTAGTACGAGATGCAGCATCAATTTCAATAAGATCAATAAAATTTCCATTCTCAATCGCACGGCAATTCTCACAATGACCGCAAGGTTCAGCGGTTACGCCATTTTCGCAATTAAGACCTTTGGCAAAGAGGCGTGCAATGGATGTTTTCCCTACGCCTCGTGTACCAGAAAATAAATAAGCATGATGTAAACGGTTATCTTTTAAGCCATTAGAAAGGGCAGTGAGAACATGTTTTTGACCCACTACTTCAGAAAAAGTCTTCGGACGATATTTTCTTGCTAAAACTTGATAACTCATTATTTTCCTTATTTATTCTTGTTTATTATGAAAGGATTAGTGTCCTGCAAAATCTACTAGGCAGAATGGAGTAACGCCCATTTCTTTAAGACGTTCTTCACCACCAAGATCAGGTAAGTTGATGATGAAAGCTGCATGTTTTACGTCACCTTTTAGTGCACGAACAAGTTTAATCGTTGCATCAACAGTACCACCAGTTGCAAGGAGATCGTCAATGATAAGAACATTGTCGCCTTCAACGATAGAATCAGTATGGATTTCTAATGTATCTTGACCGTATTCTAGCTCGTAAGATTGTGCAAGTGTTTCGCGTGGTAATTTACCTGGTTTACGCACTAATACGAATGGTAATCCAAGAGCTAAAGCAACAGGTGCACCGAAGATAAAACCACGACTTTCAGTACCGATTACTTTGGTAATCCCTTTATTTTTAAATTCTTCAGTAATGATATTGATACAAGCTTGGAAAGCTTCTGGGTTTTCTACTAAGCTTGTGATATCACGGAAAACGATCCCTGCTTTCGGATAATCAGGAATAGATTTAATTGATGATTTAATCAATTCTAATTTGTTCATGTTTATAACCTAATCGGTATTGTTAATTTAATAAAAAGCTTTAATGATTCTAGCACAAAAAATTTATGCTAACGATAAATATCTTCACCATCTTTGCGTGTTTTTAGTAGACGTAATATCCAAACGTACTGTTCAGGGTTTGGGGTAACAAAATCTTCGATAATTTTGTTCATTGCGCGAGCAGCTTGTTCAGGTTCGTCTGTAAGTTCTAATGCTGGGCGGATATCCACAATATATTTTCCTTTTTCCGCATCATAGCTAGGGAACATTGGGATAACGACGGCTTTAGCAAATTTTGCCATTTTATTTAAACCAGGCAATGTTGCTTTATAAGTCGCGAAGAAATCTACATAGACACTTAATTCTTCACCGTGATCTTCATCAGGTAAATAATAGCCAGCTTCACCATTACGAACTTCTTTTAAAAATGGCTTAATTCCATTCTGACGTGCGTGGGGCATAGTCCCGAAACGTGAACGCACACCCGTCCATAGCCAATCAACCAGTGGGTTGCGGTGAGGATTATACATAGCAGTACCTTGTAAGCCGAAACAACGCAGTAAAATCCCCGCTGTATCAATTGCCCAGCCGTGTGGTACCATCAAAATAATATTTTTACCAGCATCACGAGCTTGTTGAATATTTTCCCAACCTCGTAGTTCACAACGGTTTCTAAGATGTGCTTTAGAGAAAATTGCACTTTCACCGATACCTAACATAACTTGAGTGACGACAATAAACATCTTATCGATCACTTCTTCACGTTGCTGTTCGCTCCATTCTGGAAAACATTGCTGTAAGTTCACACGAGCACGACGGCGTTGTTTTTTCGCTTTATTGCCAATAATAACGCCAAGTTTCGCAGCAAATTTATCACGTAGGCGGAAAGGTATTAGCCCTAAAATAAGCAAGCAAAAAACACCTAACCAAACGCCCCAATATTGAGGCAATAAAAAAGACCAACGCCATTGGGGTTGATACCCCACACGCGCGGTTAAACGAGTATTATTCTGATTTTCCATTGATAATTAATTATAAAATATGTGATAAGTGATTAAACCAACCCTGATCATAAACTATTTTTAAGGTTAAGAGAAAGGACATTATTACCACAAGCGGTCGAATAAAGGTTTGACCTTTATTAACAACAACTTTTGCACCTAGACGCGCACCAATTAATTGTCCAGCAAGCATGGTAAAGCCGAGAGGGAAGTAGACTTCCTTTCCTACAATAAAACAGCAAAGAGAAGCAAAACTTGAAGCAAAGTTCAATACTTTTGCGTATGCTGTGGCTTTAGAAATAGAAAAACCGAGGAGAGTAATGAAAGCTAAACAAAGCATAGAGCCAGAGCCTGCACCAAATAGCCCATCATAAGAACCAATTGTTAAACTCACAGAAAATGCGAAAGTAACATAGGAAATTCGGCGTTGTGAAGTTTGCTGACCAATATTCGGCGTAAAGAGGAAATAGAGACCGATAATAAAGGTGAGAAATGGTAATAAATTTTTAAGAATGTCCGCATGGATTACTTGTACCAACGTTGCGCCACAAATACCGCCGAGGAACGACATAAGGACGATTAATTTGATATCACGTAATTCAATCATGCCAGAACGATAAAAGTAAAAGCTGGCTGAAAATGCGCCAGCAGTGGATTGAAGTTTATTCGTACCAAGCACCATTGATGGGGGAAGACCCGCCATAAATAGTGCAGGGATTGTGATAAGACCACCGCCGCCAGCCATTGCATCTAGAAAGCCAGCAAAGCATGCGACGAAGAATAAAATAACAAAAATTTCTATACCGAATGACATTCTTTCACCTAAGGAGTTTTCTTCAATTGTTCAATTTTTTTTGCCTGTTCATCAAGTAATAACTGACAAAGTGGTGGCGGTGGTGGAATCACCACAGGTTTTGGTTTTACGGGTTTTGTTGGTTTTGGTTTCGGTTTTAGCCAAGCATAAAGGCTTTGATCACACCCATCGCCGACAGGAATTGCGGCTTGATTATGACAATACTGCGCACCTTTTGGACAACTTAAACGCACGTGAAAATGCGAGTTATGTCCATACCATGGACGGATTTTATGTAACCATTTGCGATCGCCTTTTACAGTTTGACAAAGGTGAACTTTAATCAATGGATTAACAAAAATACGTGCGACATGTGGATCACTCGCAGCAAGCTTGAGTAAAGTTTCCTGCTGGTTTGTCCAATCTGCAGTCATGGTTTTTGTTGTGGGGTTTGCCATTAAATTAGCGAGCCCTGTTGAGTGATACGCCTGTTTAGCTGATAATTTACCCATTCTAAACCAAATATCCACATCTAAACCCATTTGATGGCTATGGTGACCATCAACAAAACGTCCTCCTGCTGGCATTGCCACATCGCTGATTAACATGGCAGGCAAATGAGCAGCATGAAGTTTTTTACCAAGGTTTTGTAGGTATTGTAACATTTCTGGATGCGCATAATAACGATTTTTTTCTTGGCGAACGACTTGATAGCCCACACCATTAAAAGGAACCTTTTCACCCCCAATTAAGCAACCATTCGTATAGTTACCGATAGGATTTGGTTTTCCTGCAACAGGGGTTTTGAAATTAAGCCATTCTGCGGGTGAATACGATGCGAATGCATTTTCTGTCGATAATGCCAAAATAATGCACGCCCCGAATTTCGAAAAATTTTTTAAAGAATGCCAAGTTTGCATAATACAACCTAAACTTTTACAAGCATTGTGCTTTATAACGTAAAAAATGATCCATGAGCACAATCGCCATCATTGCTTCCGCAATAGGGACAGCGCGTATACCGACGCAAGGATCGTGTCTACCTTTGGTGACAATTTCGCAATTTTCATTGGCGAGGTTAATTGTCTGACCGGGAATTTTAATACTAGAAGTAGGTTTTAGCGAGATGCTTGCAAGGATAGGTTGCCCTGTACTAATTCCTGCTAAAATACCACCTGCGTGATTAGAAAGAAAACCTTGTTGAGTCATTTCATCACGATGTTGTGAGCCTCTTTGCTGGACGATATCAATGCCATCGCCAATTTCAACCGCCTTTACGGCATTGATAGACATCAATGCGTAGGCAAGTTCAGCATCCAGTCGATCGAAAACAGGTTCACCTAAGCCCACAGGTACACCTGTTGCGACAAGTTGAATTTTTGCACCGACCGAGTCGCCGGATTTTTTCAATTCTCTAATTAAAGATTCATAGGCTTCTGCGGTTTTTTCATCAGGTGCAAAAAAAGGATTTTGATTAATGTACTGCCAAGTTTCAAAATCATTGTAGTCGAGGTGGGGGGCTTTGATATTTCCCATTTGACTTAAATACCCACGGATTTCGATACCAAGAATTTCACGTAAATATTTTTTCGCAATGGCACCTGCCGCGACACGAATGGCGGTTTCACGTGCAGAAGAACGACCACCTCCACGATAATCACGGATACCATATTTTTTTTGATAGGTAAAATCACCATGGCCTGGACGAAATTTATCCTGAATTTCGCTATAGTCTTTAGAACGTTGATCTTCATTTTTGATCAACAATCCGATACTTGTGCCCGTTGTTTTTCCTTCAAAAATACCCGATAGAATTTGAATCTCATCCGCTTCTCGGCGTGCCGTTGTAAAAGGAGAATTGCCCGGTTTACGGCGATCGAGTTCGACTTGAATATCCGCTTCACAGAGGGGAAAATTAGGTGGCATTCCATCCACGACACCGCCTAATGCGATGCCATGCGATTCACCAAAAGTCGTGAGCTTAAATAATTGCCCGATACTATTTCCTGCCATATAAAAGTCCTTATTTAGTTGGCATTTGTGTTGATTTAGATTGGCTGCCTTCCTGCATTAAATCATAGGTTGCCACTTTGATCTCTTCATTACTTTGGGTATTTTTTATATAAACATCCAATTGGTTGAATGCAATATCGATATTGTGTTGTGCAAATAAGGCATTAATACGATGGTTAATATAATCAATGCTCTTATTACGGTGACCAATGTCGTTTACATAAACTCTGAGTTCATGATCAAGCGTACTTGCACCAAAGGTCATAAAATACACAGTTGGTTTCGGATCTTTTAGTGCATATGGACATTCGTCAGCAATTTGTAATAGGAGTCTTTTTACCAGATCGAGATCGGAGCCGTAGGCTACCCCGATAAAGACTTTTACGCGAGTAATGGAGTTTGAAAGCGCCCAGTTTACAATGCGTTCAGTCACAAATGCTTTATTTGGGACAATAATTTCCTTACGGTCAAAATCAACGAGGGTAGTTGAACGAATACGAATACGCGATACGGTACCAGAGAAATTACCAATAGTAATCACATCCCCGACGCGGACAGGTCGCTCAAAAAGAATAATTAAACCAGAAACGAAGTTTGCAAAGATTTCTTGTAAACCAAAACCTAGCCCCACTGATAAGGCTGCAAATAACCATTGCAATTTATTCCAAGATAAGCCTAAGGTTGCGAACGCTAACGCTGCCCCCATTGCGAAAATGAAATAGGTCGATAATGTTGTGATCGTATAAGGCGTGCCTTGAGAGAATTTAACATGCGTAAATAGCAAGACTTCCAAAACACCGGGGAGATTTCGGATAAGGGCATAAGTGGTAAGCACAATAATAAGCGCCACAATTAAATTCCACAGGGTAACGGCTTGAGCAACAGGGCCAGTTGGCGTCATGGTAGTATGTTGCCAGAGATTAATGCTTTCCAAATAGTAGGCAACTGTAACGAGATCAGACCAAACCCAATATAAAAGAGCGAGGAGAGTGAGGAATAAACCAATATTTACTACTCGTAAAACTTGTGCCTTAATTTTCGAAACAGCAAGCACTTCGTCTTCTGCCATTTGTGCTTGAATAAAACTTTCATCATCTGCTGGTAAATTCGTATTACTTTCGCCTTCTTGCTGTAATTTTTCTTGTTTTTCTAATAAACGACGATATGAAAGATGGCGTGAAAAAACAAGCATAGCGCGGTAAGTCACGTCACGTAAGATGCTCCAAGATCCAAGGACAAAATAAGAGATAATCAAGTGGTGCATCAAGTTAAGTGCCGTGTAGTAATATCCTAAAACAATGAGGATAATTAAACCAATAGGCGCTAAATAGGAAATGATCGCAATAATTTTAAATAAGAAGGTGAGATTACCTTCAGAATCAGAAGAAATTGATTCGTAAAGATGTAATGCTTTATTGATTTTTGGGGTGCAATAAAACAATGAGAAAATTAAGATAACAATTGTTGCAAATTGCCCAATTACATCATTATTCACCCCACCTTCCAAATGTGTAAAGATAGAGGCATTAATCCATAAATAGCTGACAATAATGAAACTTTTTAGAAAACGGGTAAAAGCTTCTAAATTATTTTTTTGTAAACCAAAATGACGATAACCAATACTGTATGGATCAGGGGATAAAATACGTAATGTTGTGGCAAAGAAAAGCCAATAAAGACTCATTTTCGTTGCCCAAACCCACACATATACAGGGTTTTCAAAGAAGAAAGTTGACCCAAGAATAAGGACCGCTAATAAGAAAAAGGTACTTGGTAATGATAAAATAATTGTCCAAATGATCGCTTCAGGCGTAAAACGTTGACGATCTTTTTTCAGTGTATTGACGCAGTTATTAATATGACGTAATCGAGCATTAATCGTTTTACGCTGCCATTCAATTAAAAAGCCGATAAAAGATAAAATAATACTGATAGCCGTGGCAGGAATAATATAAAAATGCCAGCCAGTGAAGTTTAATGCTTTATAAATGCTATGAAGCTCAATTTGTAATTTTGGAAGAAAATTAGCAAACCAAGTGGTATTCATTGTTGGATTGCTTTTTACCCAGAAACTTTGTAACTGGAGCTTATTTTGTAATGCATCACTAATAGAAATTACTTGTTTTTGATTTAATTCTACATTGATGGCTAAATTAAGCTGGTTATTAAGCAATTCAATTTCATTAGAAATAAGGCGATAACGCTCTTGCAAAATCGGAACAAGTTGTTGACGTTCTTCATCGGAAATAGGTTTATCACTATTTGAAGCGAGCTTATCAATAAAACCATTAACATCATACAAATTATCGCGTGTTTCCGTCAGATCAAAAATTTTGATACGAAGGGAAGTAATTTGTTTTGATAATCCGTTGATGAGCGTATCTTCAGGGAGTAATTGTTTTTGTTTATTAATAATACGCGACAAAACTAATGTTCCCTGCAGCGCACTGATTTGCTCATTAATATTGCGCTCTGTCTGTTTTAAGTTATTTAAAACAGCTGTGATGCGTAGATTATCTTGCGTGAGATTATTTAAACTCGTTGTTTGCTTAATCAATTCTTGGCTGATGGCTAAGTTCATTGATTGTTGTTTTAAAACCAGTGGAGAGACATCTTTGTCTTTTTGCTGAGCCTGTTTTAACTGTTCCGCTTGTTGTTGCGTTTCTTCTAATTTTTTCTTATTGATAAGCTCTTGTAGCGTACTTTGTTTAAGCTGGAGCTGTTGTTGTTCAATATTTTTTTCTTCAAGTTGAACAGAATAGAGGGATAATAAGCTACTATCGCCTTGTAAGAGATTTTGATTGTAACTATTTTGTAATTTAATGAGTGCAAGTTGAAGTGTTAACTTCATTTTCTCTGAATTAGAAATCCCATCACTAAATAATGATTTTTCTAGTTTTTGAGATTGAATAAGATTATCACTCAAAAATTTTTGCGATTTTTCGGGCGTGGCACGCTGATTCACAAGTTGTGAATTAAGAACTACAAGATCAGTCTGAACACTTTGTAATTGCGCTTGGACTTTGTTTAATTGTGATTGTAATTGATCCAGCGTGAATTTGTTGTATTCATTAATATCTAGATGATCGCTTTTCAATGCATTGATGTTCTCACGCGTATGTGCCAATGTTTTTGGCGCATTCGTAATGAGCTTCGTTAATGCTTCATTTTCCTTTTTTTGATTGGTTATTTGATCAAGCAATTGTAAAGCTGTCGTTAAATTAGTGATATCTTCCTTAGACGCATCACCAGATTTTTTTAATTGTTGTAATTGTGACTCCACGCTTGCTTTTGTTGGTAAATCTGCTGCAATCGTATTAAAAGATGCAAAGATTAAAACAAAAGAAAGGAATACGGATAGGATAAAATGACGTTTCATAACATTACCTAAACTAATTTTTCTAATTCTTTTTGTAATAGATTCCGTGAAATTTTGATACTACCTTGATTCTGAAACTTTTCACTTTCTAATAAATAATATGCAATGGGATGTTTAAACTTCTCTAATTTTCCCAATAACCAGTTTTTAATAATGAGAATATTTTCCTCGTTAAAGGCTGTATTCAACTCTACCATTGCTACGGGACGATGTCCAAATTCTACATCGGAGATGGGTAATACGAATACTTGTTTTATAAAAGGATGTTCTTTTAAAATCGCTTCAATTTCCTCAGGCTGGATATTTTCTCCACCCGAGATAAATTGATTATCAACACGGCCAATGATAAATAATTCGTTATCTTTCCATATCCCTTTATCTTTTGTAGCAAAAAAGCCCTCTTCGTTGGTTAGAGGTTTAATTCCATCTTTGTGCCAATATCCCAAAGCAAGTCCGGCACCCTTTAAACAAATTTCGTCGTTAACCAGTTTAAATATACGTTTTGGTAAAGGCTGCCCAACGCCTGAGCTTGCGTCAGCTTTTTTGGCAAAAATAGTTGATGCCATCTCGGTCATACCATAACCGCAATAACTTTGAATATTTGCTTGAGTTAAAGCTTGGGTTAAGGCGACAGGAATACTTGCTCCTCCAAGTAGGACGTGCTGAGTTTGATAAGTGTTTTCGGGGTGCTCTGCCAAATATTGTAAAAAACGTTGCGCTTGAGTAGGGACTAGAGAGGCATGCGTCACTTGACTTAAGCTTTCGTAAAAATCATCTTCAACAAAGTGTAAGACGGCGGCACTTTGTAACCAGCGCCATATAATACCTTGCCCCGATACATGATAAATAGGTAAGGATAAGAGATAGCTATCTGTCGCCTGAAAATGCATAAGTTCGCAGACGCCTGCCGCGTTTTCTAAGTGTGCTTGGAGCGAATGAACGACTGCTTTGGGTAATCCCGTTGAACCCGAGGTAAGGGTCATAGTCACAGGTAAACTTTGATAGTCATCTTTTGTAAAAGAAAAAGTCGTGCCTAGGGGGGATAAAGACGATAAATTTGAATAATGCGGTAACGTTAATTCCACGCCCCGCTTTTCAGAAATTTTTTTGAGATCATCTTGAAGGTGGATTGCCGTTTGATCGAGATAATAAAAGTCAATCTGACTATTTTCAAAAATGGATGCGCATTTTTGTGCAGAAAAGGCAGGATTAATTCCTAATGCTCTTGCACCCAGCTGAATAGCGGCAAGATAAAGAAATAGCAAGTTTTCACTATTGCGCCCGCAAAGTGCGATCCCCGAACCTTTTTTGATCCCCTGGTGCTTGAGTTGTTCCGCAAAGGCATTAATAAGCCCTGTGACCTCTTTCCAAGAAAAAAGATTGCCTTGCGAATCTCGCAAAGCAATACGATTTTGGATCTTTTCGCATTTAGCGAAATCTTGCCATAGTAAGTTCATTTATTTTCTCGTTAGCGCTAGAAAAATTGACGAACTTTTTCAACAAGTGCTTGAGGTAATTGCATTTCAAGCATTGTTCTTTCTAACATAAGCATTTTACGCTGGCTATTAGTATTAGTGATAACCCAGAAAGGGCTTTCTGGAATTTGTTTTGGTTTAGTATGAGTTCCATAACTTAATAAAGTTGCTTCATCACGTGCGAAATAAACTCGAGTGTGACCTTGTAACGGTTCAACGGCATTTGCAAAACTTTCTGGATTAGTACGGTATAGCACGCTTAAAATACGTAAGAAACGATTTACGCCTTTAGTTTCTTGTAAAAACGCGTCAGTTTTTAAGAGTGCTTCTACTTTTTGAGTAAGTTGTTGTACAGATTTAATTGGTTGTTTTTTTGCTTTTGGCTGTACAGAAACGACAGGTTCATCAATTGTATCGAAAATAGAAATATTTTCACCAATGTGATCTGCATTTGGATCCATAGTACATTGTGGAAAATTTAAAAGGCGACGCAAAATGTCCGAAGGACTTTCTTCACCAATTGCCGTCGTTTGGCTAGCAATATACTGATAAAGTTCGTCGTCAAGTTTCACTATTTTCATTGTTAATTATCCTTGTGGGTTGATCTAATTCAAATTTTGCCACATTATAACGGCTTATTTATAAATACTCTATGCAAAAATGATGTCTGAAAAAAAATTACTTAACTTTGCGTTCTCTAATGAACAAAAGGATCCCAATTTACCTGTCCTCGTTTTTATCCATGGCTTATTTGGCGACTTAAATAATCTCGGCGTAATTGCGCGTGCATTTTCAGATCAATATCCTATTTTACGAATTGATCTGCGGAATCATGGACAAAGTTTTCATAGCAACGATATGAATTATAATTGCTTAAGCGAGGATGTGATTAATCTTTTGGATCATTTAAAGATCCAAAATGCGGTGTTGATTGGTCACTCAATGGGGGGAAAAACTGCGATGATGGTAGCAGGGAAACGCCCTGATTTAGTGTCTAAACTTGTTGTTATTGATATCGCTCCAGTAAATTATGGAGAACATGGTCATCGTGAAATTTTTAAAGGCTTAAAAGCGGTGGCGGCAGCGCAAGTAACGACACGTCAAGAAGCAAAGCAAATTCTTGCTCAGTATATTCAAAATGATGCGGTACAACAGTTTATGTTAAAGTCTTTTGATGCCCAGTCACCACAACGTTTTCGTTTTAATGTAAATGTTTTAGAAGATAATTACTTAGCGATTATGGATTGGCAAGAAGTACTATTTTCTAAGCCGACTTTATTTATAAAAGGTAATGACTCAGATTATATTTTACCGCAATATCAGGCTGCGATCTTACGTCAATTTCCGCATGCAAAAGCATTCGTTGTACAAGGCAGTGGGCATTGGGTACATGCAGAAAAAACACAATCTGTAATTAGAGCAATTACGCAGTTTTTAACAGTGAATAAAAGTTAAACTTGAGTAAATAAATAAGGTTTTATTCGTGGGGGAGGCGTGTTATACTGCCTTCACTTTTGAACTTGTAGCTTATCATTCTCAATTAGAATGCTAACTTTGAATGAAACTACGTAAAATCAGTGATTTGACAATGGCGAAACAAGATGCAGATTGCATAACTCTAGATCTGTTCGCTACTACCTCTAAAATCGGACGCCCTCGGACAAATCCACTGAGTCGTGAACAACAACTTAGAATCAATAAACGCAATCAACTAAAACGGGATAAATCAAGCGGATTACGTCGCGTAGAGTTAAAGTTGCATAAAGATTTAGTCAAACAACTCGAAAATTTAGCGTCTGAACAGGCAGTTAGTCGTTCGGAAATGATTGAAAAAATTTTACAAAACTATTTTGCACTTCAAGGAAACAAATAATGGCAATTATTGGTTTATTTTATGGAAGCGATACAGGTAATACTGAAAATATCGCGAAAATGATTCAAAAAAATTTAGGAAAAGATGTTGTTGATATTTTTGATATCGCAAAATCAAGCAAAGAAGATATCCAAAAATACGATTTCCTTATTTTAGGTATCCCGACTTGGTATTACGGTGAAGCGCAATGTGATTGGGATGATTTCTTCCCAACTTTAGGTGAAATTGATTTCACTGATAAACTTGTAGCTATTTTTGGTTGCGGGGATCAAGAAGACTATGCGGAATATTTCTGCGATGCGATGGGCACGATTCGCGATATTATTGAACCAAAAGGGGCAATTATTGTGGGTAACTGGTCAACTGATGGATATCATTTTGAGTCTTCACAAGCATGTCTTGATGATAAAACCTTTGTTGGGCTTTGCATCGATGAAGATCGCCAGCCAGAATTAACTGATGAACGTGTAGCAACTTGGTGTAAACAACTTCAAGATGAGATGTGTTTAGCAGAATTGGTTTAATGACCATTAACCAAATAACAATAACGAACTATGATGAAAAGGGGAGCACATGATGTCTGAAGAAAATATTCAACGATTAAAAAAAGCAGGTCTAAAAATTACTGAACCACGTTTAACAATTTTAGACTTAATGCAGAAAAATCGTGTTGATATGCAGCACTTTACCGCAGAAGATATCTATCGTCTTTTAATTGAAGAAGGCGAGGAAATTGGTCTTGCGACAGTATATCGCGTATTAAATCAATTTGATGAAGCAGGTATTTTAGTGCGTCATAATTTTGAAGGTAACAAGTCCGTCTTTGAAATTAACCCAACTGAACATCACGATCATATTATTTGTCTAGATTGCGGACAAGTATTTGAATTTAAAGATGAAGTAATTGAACAACGTCAACGTCAGATTAGTGACGATCACGGTATTGTTCTGGAAAATCATAGTCTTTATCTCTACGGTAGATGTAAGGATAAGGAAGCTTGTAAAGCTTACCAACAACAAGCTAAAAAGAGATAAATTGAAAAAGATAATGCGGTTTAGAAAAACCGCATTATTTTTATGTGTAGATTAAGATTGAATAAAAAGTAGAAGAAATACTTTTTATGAATTAGTCGTCAAGAGGAACGACAAGCATATCTACTTTCACGCTATTCATGACTTGGCGAGTAGAAGACATCAATTTACTCCAGAAATCTTGGTGATGACCCGTCACAAGTAAATCAATTTGATATTTATCCACTGCATCTTCTAAAGCTTGTACAAGATCGCCATTTCCACTGAGTTCTTCTGCGACAGGGTAGTCAATAGATTTAGCGAGTTGCATTAAAGCTTGATGGCTTTCATCATTAACACGTTCTTGCATTGATGTCATATTTACATCAATTAAGCCGGTATATAAATCTGAAAAATTCACATCAACATGAATAATAGAAAGTTTTGCTTTATGTAATTTGGCAATAGTTGCTGCTTTCTTTACCAGTATTTCGCTGTCTTCAGAAAGATCTACTGCAACAAGAATATGTTGGTACATCTTAATCTCCTTAAGGTTAGCTTAATTAACTTTCTTGAATCATATCAAACTGAATTATAAAAAACAGCTAGAAAGATCACATTTTTAATAAAATATTTTATAATTTTTAAAGAATTATGCAAAAAAGCGGGAGGGAAAATGCGCTATACCATTCAAGATTTTATTCAAATTATTGCACAATTACGCGATCCAGAGCACGGGTGCCCATGGGATTTAAAGCAAGATTTTAATACGATGATTCCGCATTTATTAGAAGAAAGTTATGAAGTCGTTGAGGCAATTGAAAAACAAGATATGACTAATTTGCGAGAAGAATTAGGCGATCTATTGCTACAAGTGATTTTTCTTAGTCAATTAGCAAAAGAGAAAAATTTATTCGATTTTGAGGACGTGGTAGATGATGTAAGTGCGAAAATTATTCGTCGACATCCTCATGTTTTTGGCGATGTACAAGCGAATAATGCCGAGGAAGCATTAGCAAGCTGGAATAGCGTTAAAGCAGCCGAACACAAAGAAAAAGGCACACTTTCTATTCTAGATAATATTCCACAGGCATTCCCGGCATTAATGCGTGCTGAAAAAATTCAAAAACGTTGCGCTAAAGTAGGCTTTGATTGGCAAAATTTAGAACCGGTGGTGGATAAAGTAGAGGAAGAATTGCAAGAAGTAAAAGCGGAAATTATGCGTTCTCCACAAGATCAAAATGCCATTCAAGAAGAAATGGGTGATTTATTTTTTGCCACTGTCAATCTGGCGCGACATTTAAAATGTAAGCCAGAAGAAACATTACGTGCAGCGAATGCTAAATTTGAGCGCCGTTTCAGACAAGTAGAACATAAATTAAATCAGCAAAGTAAAAGCTTTAATGATGTTAGTCTTGATGAAATGGATGCATTATGGGATGAAGTAAAAAAAGAGGAAAAATAAATCAATAATGCCGTGAGAGATTCACGGCATTTTATCGGATTAAACCATTTAGAATAACAGACCATTTTTGACTTTAGTTGCAATCTCATCACCGACTAAATTTGCCAAAATTGCTAATGCAAATTCCATTGCCGTTGCTGGACCACGAGAAGTGATAACATTTTTGCAGATAACGACATTTTTATCGGTTTCATATCCTGGTTTTAACACTGTTTTTTCAAAGCCTGGATAACAAGTATAGTGAGATTTTAGTACGTTGGCTGTTGCAAGCGCCCAAGGGGCTGCACAAATTGCAGCAATTAATTTTCCTTTTTGATCAAAGGTTTTGAGAACATTTTGCAGTTCAACACTTTTTGCTAAATGTTCACTACCCGGTAACCCACCCGGTAGGATAATAGCATCAAGATTTTGCGGATCAATTTCAGTTAATAAACAATCCGCTTGCAATTGGATTTGATGTGCACCAGTAACAGGACGTTGTTTTAACCCCGCTATAACCACTTCTACACCGCCACGACGTAAAACATCAATGACCGTGACTGCCTCTAGCTCTTCAAAACCTTCAGCTAAAATAATTGTTGCTTTTTTCATATACATCTCCTTGGTGGGTTGAATTTTTACCAACATAGTATTTTTATGAAAAAATTCAAGGGGACGCTTTTAAGTTGAGTTTAAATCCTTCATAAATCGATCTATAATTACACAACATGGTGAGGGTATCGCTATGTATTTAGTTTTAGGCTAAACTGGAGTTAATACTATGACACAAGAAAAAACAACCCCAACTACAAATTCCTCTGAACCAACCAAAAAATCTTTAAAATCAAAAAGTTATTTTTGGATCATCTTATTTATCATTTTTATTGTCGTGATTTTCTATTATTGGTATAAATTACCGCATCCGACTATGGTCGAACCCGTAGCAACACAAAATGTGGTGGCAGAACGGGCGGTAACGACTTTTGTAAATCATGAAACCGCACCTAAAAAAGAAGAATTGCAATATGCCGAAACTAATCAAAATCAAGTCGTAAAACAAGTTTCGCAAAATGCTACTCAAAATGATTTACCATTGCAGGGAGAAAATTTTGAAGTACCTTCTGAAAATGGCGAAATTGCTCAACCAGTCAATATTATTGCGCCAGTAAAAAAGGCTGATCACAAATAATTGTCAGGACAATATCACGCCCCGATTTTCGCAAAAATTTTTAGGAAAATTGGGGCGTGATTATTTAGAAGCACTTCTTATTTAAGTAAATCAATAATTTTTTGGTGAATTCCGCCAAAACTTCCATTAGACATAATGAGGATTTGATCGCCTGATTTAGCCGCATGAGCAACTTTTTTAGCTAATTCATCCAGATTATCGCAAGTAACGGCTGGTTGTTTACATTGTTTAGCAATTTCTTCTACTTTCCATGGAATCGTATCTGGTTGGAAAATAAAGACTTCATCTGCAATCGCAAGGGAGGGAGCCAATGCGTCTTTATGCACACCCATTTTCATAGTGTTAGAACGTGGCTCAAGGACGGCTAAAATACGGTGATTACCTACTTTACCTTTCAATGCGGCTAATGTTGCGTGAATCGCTTCAGGATGGTGAGCAAAATCATCATAGACCGTAACACCATTCACGTTGCCTTTCACTTCTAAACGGCGTTTTACATTTATAAAACTTGCGAGTGCATCGCAGGCAACTTCCACAGGCACGTCAACATATCGGGCTGCCGCGATCGCCATTAATGCATTATGCATATTATGTTCCCCGACAATATCCCATTTCACTTCACCCGCCTTTTCGCCTTTATAGAACACCTCAAAGTGACCATAATCAGCCGAGAGTGGTTGAGCAAACCAATCTTGATCTTTTCCTAAAAATTGTGTGCGCGACCAGACGCCCATCGCTAAGGTTTGTTGGGCTGATAATTCATCTTTTTGTGCCAGCACAAGCCCATTTTTAGGAATTAAACGAATCATATGATGAAATTGGCGTTGAATAGCGCCCAAATTTTCAAAGATGTCGGCATGATCAAAAGAGATATTATTGATAATGGCAACATGCGGGTTGTAATGCACAAATTTAGATCGTTTATCAAAGAACGCTGTATCGTATTCATCAGCTTCAATGACAAAATAATCACTTTCTCCAAGGCGAGAAGAACGTCCGAAATTACCTGAGATTCCACCAATTAAGAAACCAGGGGCTTTTCCTGCTTTCTCTAAAATCCAACTTAACATGCCAGTGGTAGTTGTTTTCCCGTGCGTGCCCGCCACTGCGAGTACTTTACGATTCCAAAGCAAATGGTCATGTAACCATTGAGGACCAGAGGTGAAGGCGAGGTTGTGTTCTAGCATGTATTCTACGCATGGATTACCACGTTTCATCGCATTTCCAACGATGATCAAATCTGGGCGAGGAGTTAACTGATCAATATCGAAATTAGGAATAATTTCAATGCCATTTTCTTGTAAAAATGTACTCATTGGCGGATAAATTCCCGTATCAGCACCGGTAACTTTATAACCCATATCTTTAGCCAACATGGCTAAACTACCCATAAAGGTGCCACAAATACCCAAAAAATGGAGATGTTGTTGTTTCATAAGCGTGACCTTTTAGAAAAATTAGTATCTTAACGTTGTTAAATGGTGATGAAATATGTAAGTATAATAAAACAACTCAATTGGAGTGTAAATTCATAATGATAAGGAGTAAATGTGAAAACATTAGGGCAATTTATAATTGAGAAACAACATGAATACCCAGAAGCGAAAGGAGAGCTTTCAGGTATTTTGTCATCAATTCGATTAGTCGCCAAAGTGATTCATCGCGACATTAATCGTGCAGGCTTGACGAATAACATCATTGGTGATTCTGGTATTGAAAATGTGCAAGGGGAATGTCAGAAAAAATTAGACTTATTTGCTCATAATACCATGAAAGAAGCCCTTATGTCGCGTGAGGAAGTGGCTGGATTTGCGAGCGAAGAAGAAGAAAATTTTGTTGCTTTTGATACAGAACGAGGACGTAACGCCAAATACGTGATTTTAACCGATCCATTAGACGGCTCATCAAATATCGATGTTAACGTAGCAGTAGGGACTATTTTTTCTATTTATAGACGCATTACTCCAGTGGGTACACCGGTAACTTTGCAAGACTTCTTACAGCCTGGTCATCGCCAAGTTGCAGCGGGTTATATTGTTTATGGTTCATCGACTATGCTTGTTTATACGACAGGGAATGGTGTTAATGGATTTACCTATGATCCCTCATTAGGTACGTTCTGTTTATCGCATGAAAATATCCGCATTCCAGAAGACGGAAGAATTTATTCCATTAACGAAGGGCAATACCTTAAATTCCCATTGGGTGTGAAAAAATATATTAAATATTGTCAAGAAGATGTACCTGAAGAAAATCGCCCGTATGTGTCACGCTACATTGGCTCATTGGTGTCAGATTTCCATCGTAACATGCTAAAAGGCGGTATCTATATTTACCCGAGTGCAACGAATTACCCGTACGGTAAACTTCGCTTAAACTATGAAGGTAACCCGATGGCATTTCTTGTAGAACAAGCTGGTGGTAAAGCAAGTGACGGATTTACTCGTATCCTTGATATCCAACCTACCGAACTTCACGAACGCGTCCCACTTTTCATCGGATCTAAAAATATGGTCGAAAAAGCAGAAAAATTTATGCGTGAGAATATTTAATCTCGTCTAACACAAAACCTCGCCAAGAGCGGGGTTTTCTATGAGAATAAAAGAAAAAGAACCTTAATATTTATTTTTATTATACGAGGTTCTTTTTGGGGTTCTTTTAACGGTTTGCTTAGATTAAAATCGCTTATATTTTATACATTATAAAAATAAATAGATTAATGTAACTTGTTGATTTTAATTGATTTATTATTTTTTTGAGATTTGTAGATTTAGATTGAAAAGGGTTAGTGGTGGAGCTGGGGGGAGTTGAACCCCCGTCCGAAATTCCTCTACTGTCAGTACTACACGCTTAGTCTGTTTTTAAATTCATTACATCACTGCCAACAGACAGGCGCTGATGTAACTAGCTTGATTCAATTTAGTGCTTCGATCCACAAGCGGAGGCGTCCACACGATCTCGTTTTGGTTTGACTCCTCTTGATCCCCGTCTTACGAGCGGAAGCTAGGGAGAGAAGGCTCTGAGCAGGTTATTAAGCTGCTAGTGCGTATTGTTCGTCGTTTGCGACTATTATTTTGCGGTTTGTTAACGAGGCCTACCGCACCTCGGCGTGCACTTCGAGCTTTGCTAATCTCGTCGAATCCAAAATCAGCCCCGAAATGATTTGCCGATTATAGCAAAAATTATGAAATAAAAAAGTAATTTTATATAAAAAGGGCTTGTCAATCATATAGATGCTTAAAAAATAATAGAATTTTTATGTTTAACAAAGTATAGTGAGTTGCGGTAAAATCCTATAGAAAAAAATAACTAAGGATAAATATGTATATTAGTAAAGACTTAGCCACTTGGCAGACATTGTTAGATTTTTTAGAACGTGCTAGTCACGAAGATAAGTTAAGCGAAACATTGACACTATTACTAACGCCCGATGAGCGTGATACATTAAGTTTGCGTTTGCAAATTATTGGCAAATTACTAGAAAAAAATGCTTCTCAACGAGAAATCCAGCAAGAATTAAAAACTAGCGTAGCGACAATTACGCGCGGCTCTAATATGATAAAAAGTATGTCACCCGCATTTTTGGAATGGGTGAGCGATTCATTAAAAAAATAAAAATCACGCCTCAATATTCAGAAAAAATTATGAATATAATGAGGCGAGTGACAATTTAATCAAAAAAAAGATAGAAATTAATAAAAGAGAAGATAGTCTAAAGATTTAAGAAAATGGAGCGGGAAACGAGGCTCGAACTCGCGACCCCGACCTTGGCAAGGTCGTGCTCTACCAACTGAGCTATTCCCGCTTT
>JAHHQX010000010.1 GCA_020026155.1 Actinobacillus sp.
TTTAAAAAGTTTATGGGAGTAAACATACTATGAATAGATTCACCATTCCGCGTGATGTTTATTTTGGCGATAACGCTGTTGAGTATTTAGCGCAAGTTGATGCAAAACGTGCATTTATCGTTTATGACGGTACTCGCTTAGAAGAAGATGGCACTATTGCTCGTCTTCAAGATTATTTACGCCAAGCTGGCGTTGAAAGCACTACTTTCAACGAAGTTGACCATGACCCATCAGTAGAAATGGTTCGCAACGGCTTAGCGAAAATGAATGAATTTAAACCTGACTTAATCGTTGGGGTTGGCGGTGGTTCGCCAATTGATGCAGCAAAAGCGATGTGGATTTTCTATGAACATCCAGAATTAAGCTTTGAAGAAGCTGCAAAACCATTTTCTCTACCAAAACTGCGTAATAAAGCGCACTTCATTGCAATTACAACGACGAGTGGTACTGCAACTGAAGTGACTTCATTCTCAGTAATTACGGATGAAAAAACTGGTATCAAATACCCAATTGCTGACTTCAACATCACTCCGGATGTAGCAATTGTTGATACTACCTTGGTAGAAACATTACCGCGAGGTTTAGTTGCAAATACAGGGATGGATGCCCTCACTCATGCAATTGAAGCTTACACCTCTAACGTAGCGAGCCCATTTACCGATGCGTTAGCGATAAAAGCAATCGAAATGATTATGGAAAATCTGGTTGCGTCTTATCGTGGGGACATGGAAGCACGTAAAGCGATGCATATTGCACAAAACCTTGCAGGTATGGCATTTTCGAATGCGATTTTAGGCATTGTTCACTCAATGGCACATAAATCTGGTAAAGTATTTGATATTCCGCACGGTATGATTAACTCAATCTGCCTGCCACATGCGACACGTTTTAATGCAAAAACGGCACCAGAAAAATATGTAGACATTGCGAAACGTTTACATTTAGAAGGCGAAACAGACCAAGCATTAATTGATGCTTTAGTTGCAGCGATTCGCAATCTTCAAGTAAACATGGACATGGCAGCGAGTTTCAAAGATTACGGACTTTCTGAAGAACTCTTCCTAAGCAAAGTAGACGAAATTGCTGCAGCGGCAGTACTTGACCCTTGTACAGGTACTAACCCGCGTGAAATCAACAACGCTGAGATGACCGCCCTTTTCAAAGCAGCGTACTACAACACTGAAGTTGATTTCTAATAAATCTTAAGCATATATAATCCTCATTTCTCTTAGTGCAACAAGCCACTTCCTTTTTTGGGAGTGGCTTTTTTTCTATTTATTTTCCGATAAAGTTGATTGCTATTTGATATTCTTTATAAAAAATTAATCAAATTTAGCTAACACTGCTGGGTTTTGTTATACAATAGAAACTTTCGTTATCAGGGGATAGATTTTATGATTCGAAGAACATCTATTGCGGTAAAAATAGGTACTTATCTATTATTGATTTTATTGTTAGCTGGCATAATGACGAGTGTTGGTATGTTAATTATCGCGAGCCATCGTTCGGATGCCGAATTGATTAATACAACAGGTTCATTACGTACGCAAGCCTATCAATTGTTATACGCGATGGAACATGAAAATAAGCAAGACGTTCAGCTTAAAATGTTGTTACACAGTTCTACATTATCAGCTACCATCTTAACGGATTTAGATCGTCAATATTTTGTTCCTCGTAAGATTAAGGTTGGGTATCAGGATATTATAAAAAGCTGGACTCAGATGAAACAATATGCGTACGAGTCGAATTATCGATTATATCGTGCGGATTTGAAAAGCTATGTTAACCAGATTGATAATTTCGTGTTGCTCTTACAAAAATATATGGATAGACGTAATGAGATTATCGTGCATTTCCTTCTTGGGATGGTGGTGATCATTATCTTTATTGTTTCTTATCTCATATTTTTCCTCTATCAAAGAGTGACTAAGCCATTGAAAATGCTAATGCTAGCAAGTTCTCAGATTCAGATTGGTCAGTTCGAGAATATTTTGGTGGAAACCAGTGAAGATAATGAAATTGGACATTTAGGGTGCGCCTTTACTCAGATGTCAAATACGTTAAAACAATTGTATATGAAGTTAGAAGGGCGAATGAATGAAAAAATAGAGAAATTGGCTAAAGTAAATCGCCGATTGACTATGTTATACCAATGTTCTCAAATTCTAACGGCAAAAAAACTCACTTATCCATTATTACAAGAAGTATTACATAAAGTTTTCGAGTGCGAAAATTTTATTTATTTGAAATTAGACGTACGTAGTCAACCAAACTGGAATACAGAATTAGGTGAGCAAAAGCAATTGTTAGCAATGCAACAAGAAGATTTGGTGATTGATGATTATTCTCTAGGTACTCTATATTGGCAATCACCTACCCGAACAGATGAACGTACGATCAAAAATGCAACGCAAATGATCGCTCGTGCAATCTTCTATTACGAAGTACAAAAACAACAGGAATATCTGTTGATCCTTGAAGAACGTAGTATCATTGCGCGTGAGTTACACGATAGTTTGGCACAAGTGTTATCCTTCTTAAAAATTCAGCTTTCACTATTAAAACGCTCTTTAACGAAAGAAGAAAATATTAGCCCTGGAACCATGACGATTGTAAACGATTTTGAAGATGCATTAGTTTCTGCATATTCTCAATTACGTGAACTATTGGCTACATTCCGATTAACTATCCAAGAAGCGAATTTAAAAACAACATTAGTTGAGGTCGTCAATTCTCTTCAATCACAAACCAACATTGTAATGGATGTGGATTGTGATTTACCAACAGAGGTCTTTAGTGCACAAGATCTTATTCATATTTTACAAATTATTCGCGAGGCAATTTTAAATGCGATTAAGCATTCTAATGCAAAACATTTAGATGTTATTGCGCACATCAATGAAAATGGTGAGTATGAAATTCTTGTGAAAGATGATGGTGTGGGAATTAAGAGTTTAGATGAACCAGCAGGGCATTATGGTTTGAATATTATGACCGAGCGTGCAAATCGACTAGGTGCGCGGTTATCTATTTTAAACAACCATGGCACTGAGATAAGATTAATTTTTAAAGCAAATCGAAAGCACATTTAGGTAAAAATATTTATGCATAATTTAAAGGGGTTTCATACCTTTTCTATTCCGGTTAATGCATTTGCGGTAGAAGAAATTACCACGATTCCGCAATTAATCGCATGCTATGAGAAAACGAAAGCACTTGAAAAACCATTTCTATTTATTGGAGAAGGAAGTGATATTCTTTTTACGGATAATTTTTTAGGTACTGTTGCGGTAAATAAAATACTTGGGAAAGAATATCATGAAGACGCAAATTATCATTACTTAACCGTTGCTGGTGGAGAAAATTGGCATCAGTTAGTGGAGTGGTGTGTGGATAAAGGGATTGGGGGATTAGAGAATTTAGCATTAATCCCTGGGTGCGTTGGATCGGCACCTATTCAAAATATTGGCGCTTACGGTGTAGAAGTAAAAGACTTTTTAGATCAAGTAAAAGTACTTGATTTGGAAACACAGCAACTTACCACCTTAACTAATCAAGAATGTCAATTTGGTTACCGTGAAAGTATTTTTAAACATGATTTAAAACACCATTATATTATTGTTGAGGTAACGTTTAAATTACCAAAGGTTTGGGTGCCACAAGTCGCCTATGGTGAATTAGCAGCATTACCGCCAGAATTAAAAACTCCAAAAGGGATATTTGATAAAGTTTGTGAAATTCGTTCAAATAAATTGCCTAATCCCAAAGTTGAGGGGAATGCGGGGAGCTTTTTTAAAAATCCTATCGTGAGTAAAAGTGTTTTTTCAGTATTACAAGATCGTTATCCACAAATACCTCATTATCCACAACCTGATGGGACAGTAAAATTAGCTGCTGGATGGTTAATTGATCAGTGTCAGTTAAAAGGCTATCAAATTGGAGGCGCCAAAGTTCATCCTAATCAGGCGCTCGTTTTAGTTAATATTGGGAATGCGACGGCGGGAGAGGTGGTTGCGTTAGCTCGCTATGTCCGAGAGAAAGTTTTGATAAAATTTGGCGTAGCTTTAGAACCAGAAGTTCGATTTATCGGAAATAACGGTGAGGTTGATGCATCTGCTTTAATTAGCTGATGGACGCTGGCAGATATTGCTTATCTCGACAATAAAGTTAAAATTAAGTTATAATTAAAAAGTATTTATAATAAACCGAGAGGAAATAGAAATGAGTTTATTAAACGTTCCTGCAGGTAAAGAATTACCTGATGATATTTATGCAGTAATCGAAATTCCTGCGAATGCAGATCCAATTAAATATGAAGTTGATAAAGAAAGCGGTGCTTTATTTGTTGACCGTTTCATGGCAACTGCGATGTTCTACCCAGCAAACTACGGTTATGTAAACCACACTCTTTCTGAAGATGGTGATCCAGTTGACGTATTAGTACCAACTCCATACCCACTTCTACCAGGTTCTGTAATTCGTTGCCGTCCAGTTGGCGTATTACTTATGACTGATGAAAATGGTCCAGATGCGAAAATCATTGCTGTACCACACGAAAAATTATCTAAAGAATACAGCCACATCCAAAATATTGATGACGTTCCAGCTTTATTAAAAGCTCAAATCCAACACTTCTTCGAAAGCTACAAAGCATTAGAAAAAGGTAAATGGGTAAAAGTTGAAGGTTGGGGTGATGTTGAAGCAGCTCGTAAAGAAATCTTGGATTCTTACGCTCGTGCAAACAACAAATAATCACTGATTAGTCCTATTTTATGCCCTCACTGAACAATGAGGGCATTTTTTTATAAAAAAATCCTCGTTTTAATAACGAGGATTTTTAGTATAAATTGCAGTAAGATAATTACTCGAGGCGTTCTGCTAAGTCTAATAAACCTTTTTTAAACTCACGTTGCATATTATTGATAGCATCAATAATATCATGGTGAACAAGATGTTCATTTTGAATACCAACACAGTAACCACCTTTACCCGCAAGCAATAAATCTACCGCATAAGCCCCCATACGAGAGCCAAGGATACGATCGAATGCACAAGGTGAGCCACCACGTTGAACATGACCTAAAACGGTCGCACGGGTTTCTTTATGCACACGTGATTCAATTTCACGAGCAAGTTGGTTTACATCACAGATCATCTCAGTAATACAAATAATCGCATGACGTTTACCTTTTGCAATACAACGTTCAATTTTACGAATTAATTCTTCACGATTAAATTCCATTTCAGATGGAACGATATATTCCGCACCACCCGCAATACCTGCTGCGATAGTTAAGTCACTGCAGTGACGACCCATAATTTCTAGAATTGAGATACGTTGGTGGGAACTTGAAGTATCACGTAAACGATCTACAGCTTCAACGGCTGTTTCTAACGCGGTTTGATAACCGATAGTATAGTCCGTTCCTGCTACATCATTATCAATCGTACCCGGAATACCAATACATTGGATACCGTGTTCTTCAGTTAAAAGTTTAGCCCCCATGTAAGAACCATCACCGCCAATAACGACAAGGGCATCAATATTATGCGAGCGTAAAATATCAGCACATTTTGCGCGAATTTCAGGATTTTTAAATTCTGGGAAACGTGCAGAGCCAAGAATTGTACCACCTCGGTTGATGATATCTGAGACAGAGTAACGATCTAATGGTTTAATCTTATCGTGATATAGACCATAGTAGCCCTCATAAATCCCAAAAACCTCAAGTCCTGATTTTAATGCAGAACGTACAACTCCACGAATAGCGGCATTCATCCCTGGTGCATCACCACCACTTGTTAATACTGCAATTTTTTTCATAGTTTTACCTTATTGTAATTTAAATAATTTTTAGAAAAGATTTATACAAGGCAAAAGAATACTTCCATCTTCTCTTAGCCAGTATTCATTATTCTAAGGGGCGAAAACTATACGCCCCTATTTTCCGAAAAATTTTTAATTATTCGGAAATCAATACCCCAATTAAGCTTCTTGTTTCTTCTTTTACTTCACTTAGCTGGATATTTACGATATCTCCAATCTTGTAGCGACGTTCACCTTTAATATAGAGTGCCAGTTCGTCACTATTAAACTGGTAATCATCTTTATTTTCAGTGATTGTTGATGCGGGTACGAAAATACTTGCACCATTTTCAGTTAATTGTACACGCATTCCACCTCGGCTGACATCTTGAATTTTAGCATCAAATTGTGGTTTCGCTTCAACTTTATCTGCGAGATAACGACAATACAGCCAATCTGCGATATCACGTTCAACCAAACGATTTTGACGACGCGCTTCTTGTAAGCGTTGAAGTACACTTTCGGAAGGTTCCGTAAAATCTGTTTTACCCTGAATGAATGATTTAATTAAACGATGGTTTACCATATCGCTATATTTACGAATTGGTGAGGTCCAAGTTGCATAACCAGTAAGCCCCAAGCCAAAATGTGGCGCGAGTTGAGGTTTAAATTCGGCAAAAGTAAGATATCGACGTAAGCGTAATTCTAAATAGTCACTGTCTGCATCATCAATATCTTGACGCATTTGACGATAGCCATCTAACGTCGACAACGTTTCTTCCGTATAGCGTACGGCTTTATCCTCTAGGGTAACTTGATTGAGTAGAAAGTCCTTAGCTGCTGTAAGATTTTTGCTGTCAAATCCCATGTGAGTATTAAAGATACCACAACCAATATTTTCATTTAGATATTCAGCAGCACACATATTAGCAAGAATCATCGCTTCTTCTACGATTTGATTCGCAATACGGCGATAACTTGCGTGAATAGCCAATACTTTACCATTTTCTGCAAGCTCAAAAGAGTAGTCAGGATTTTCTTTAAATAATAAAGAATTCTGCTTACGCCATTCAATTCTGGTTTTCGTGAATTGGAATAAATAATTAATTTGCGCTAGCGTTTTTTCATCTTCTGGTTGCCATGGATTAGGTACTTTTTCAAGATAATCAGAAACTTTATCGTAGGCTAATTTTGCTTTTGATTGTACGTAAGCGGATACGAAAATAGGTTTTTCAATTACATTACCTTCCATATCGGTTTGGATAGTACAAACAAGAGCAGCCTTCGTATCGTTCGGCGTTAGAGAACAAAGATCATCAGCCAATTCACGAGGTAACATTGGGATATTGAATCCCGGTAAATAGTTTGTGAAACAACGTTGTTTCGCCGCTAATTCAATTTCGCTGTCTTCCGCAATGTATGCAGTAGGATCTGCAATCGCAACGACCATTTTCCAACCGATTTGTTGATTATTTTCGTTAAGGGTTGGTTCAATATAAAGTGCGTCGTCCATGTCTTGCGTACTTTCGCTATCAATAGTTACGAAATGTAAATGAGTAAGATCAACGCGCGCTTGGGTATCGAGCATACAATATTCTGCTTGCCCTTCAACAGGATAGCGAGATTGTTCATGCTTTGCGAGGGTTACCCACCATGGAGCGAGCTCATCATCCTCATGGCAAATAAATTGAGTAATCTCTGCAAAAAGAAAGCGATCATCACGTAATGGATGGGTTTTTAATTCAGCCACTACCCAATCACCAGCCTGTAACGATTCAGTTAATGATTTTGCTTGTTTGGCACCGATAGGTTGGTTAATTTGTGGATGATCAACAATGACTTGTAATTTATTATCTTTATTAAAACGCACTTTCGCAATAAAGCGCGTAAGCATTGGTTCTATTAATTCTAATGGTTCCGCTTGCTCTTTATCTCCAATAGTTTCGATTGCAGCGCGGATTTTATCGCCATGGACTAGTTTTTTCATAGCCGGAGGAGGCAGAAAATAACTATTCTTATCGCATTCTAAAAAGCCATAAGATTTATCGGTTGCACGGACGATACCTTCCACTTTGGGTTTTGCATCATGGATTTTTTGTTTTAATTGAGCAAGTAAAGGATTATCTTGAAACATAATAATTAAATCTAAAAAAGAAAAAACCGCACTCAGAGAGTGCGGCAAAGAAGTTTATTCTTCGTCTGCTAATTCGCTCATAGCAACGATACTAAAACCGCCGTCAACATGGATGACTTCACCTGAAATACCACTTGCAAGTGGAGAACATAAGAAGGAAGCTGTGTTACCTACATCTTCGATTGTAACAGTGCGACGGATTGGGGTTGTTTTTTCGCAAGCAGCCAGCATTTTTTTGAAGTTTTTAATGCCTGACGCAGCGAGAGTACGGATTGGACCTGCTGAAATTGCATTAACGCGAACACCATCTTTACCCATAGCTTGTGCCATGAAACGAGTGTTTGCTTCAAGAGATGCTTTGGCAAGTCCCATAGTATTGTAGTTAGGGATTGCACGTTCTGCACCAAGATAAGTGAGAGTGACTAACCCTGCACCTTCGTTTAGCATAGGGCGAGCTGCTTTTGCCATTGCTACAAAGCTATAAGAACTAATGTCATGAGCGATACGGAAACCTTCACGATTTACAGCATCAACGTAATCTCCATCTAATTGATCTGCTGGCGCATAAGCAATAGAGTGGACGAAACCGTCAAATTTTTCCCATTTTTTACCAAGTTCGTTGAAACATTCAGTAATGCTAGCATCATCTGCAACATCACATGGAATAACGATATCAGAGCCGAATTCAGCTGCTAATTTTTCAACACGAGGTTTTAATTTTTCGTTTTGGTAAGTGAATGCAAGTTCTGCACCTTCGCGATGCATTGCTTGGGCAATACCGTAAGCGATAGAACGATTACTTGCGACACCAGCGATTAAGATACGTTTGTTTACTAAAAATCCCATAAAGAATCCTGTTAGTCATTAAAAAATGGTCAATAGTATAAGGCAATTTTTGTAGAAAACCAATTCACAAGGTGAGATGAGATGGATTTTTTATTGAAAAATATTTAGCCACTACCAACAAAAATATTATTTTTATTTATGTATTTAAAGAAAACTCTTTAATTAAAACACTTGTCTAATTAAGAAAAAATGAGGAGATTAAAATTGTTGAGAATATTATCAAATCGCCAAAAATCGTGATGTTTTTGGTTGAAAAAAAGGGGAATAATTGAGAAAATCTAACTCATTTTTTTAAGCGATCTTTTACAGCCGTTTTTGACGGTTGTTTGTGTTTTTATAAGATCATTCTTTTCAAATTTTATGACATTTTAAGATAAGAGTTATGGCAGAAAAGCGTAATATTTTTCTAATTGGTCCTATGGGTGCGGGAAAAAGCACTATTGGTCGCCAACTCGCTCAGATTCTTGGTATGAATTTTGTGGATTCCGATACTGAGATTGAAACTCGTGCGGGGGCAGATATCAGCTGGATCTTCGATATTGAAGGTGAAGAAGGTTTTCGTAAACGTGAAGAACGCGTTTTAAATGAACTGACGCAATTACAGGGAACGGTTATTTCTACTGGTGGCGGTGCAATTCTTTCTAAAGAAAACCGTAAACATTTATCCGCGCGTGGTATCGTAATTTATTTAGAAACAACAATTGATAAGCAAGTAGAACGTACTCAACGTGATAAGAAGCGTCCACTCTTGCAAGGTGAAGAAGACACAAGAACGATTTTAGAAGATCTTGCGAAAGAACGTAATCCGCTTTATGAAGAAATTGCTGACATTACTTTAACAACTGATGAACAAAGTGCAAAAGTTATGGCAAATCAAATTGTGGATCTGATTGATAATTTCCAAGATTAATTGAGGTTCTTAAGATAATGTTGTGCGTGGACGTGTTACATTCAAACGGACAGTATCCCATTTATATTGGTAATAACTTGCTGACAAATGGCAAATTATTCCCAGTAAAATCAGGGGATAAAGTTATGATTGTTACTAATGAAACAGTAGCACAATATTATTTGGATACCCTTCAACAAACTTTAAATGAGTTAGGGTGTGAAACGAATGTTTGTTTAATTGGTGATGGGGAAGCTTATAAAAATTTAGAAACACTCAATCACATTTATACAACGTTATTAGAGCATAATTATGGTCGAGATTGCATCCTAGTTGCACTAGGTGGTGGGGTAGTCGGCGATATTTGTGGACTTGCAGCTGCCACTTATCAACGTGGTGTGCGTTTTATTCAGGTTCCGACAACACTTCTTGCCCAAGTTGATTCGTCCGTTGGCGGAAAAACCGCCGTGAATCATCCATTGGGCAAGAATATGATTGGTGCATTTTACCAACCACAAGCTGTAATTATTGATCTTAATACGCTAAAAACCTTACCACCTCGCGAAATTGCAGCAGGACTCGCAGAGGTGATCAAATACGGTGTCGCGTTAGATAATCTCTTTTTTACTTGGCTCTGTCAGAATATTATCCAGTTAAAGCACTTAGATCTGGAAGCACTCGCTTATGCGGTAGCACGTTGTTGTCAGTTAAAAGCTCAAATTGTTATGCTGGACGAGAAAGAAGCGGGGCAACGTGCATTATTAAATTTTGGACATACCTTTGGTCATGCCATTGAAACAGAAATGGGATATGGTAATTGGCTACACGGTGAGGCAGTAGCTGTAGGCATGTGTATTGCCACTAAACTCTCTGCTAAGCTCAATCAAGAAAAAAATAACGAAACGGTTTTATTAGATAGTGATGTCACTGCATTGTATGATCTTTTAAAACAAGCGGGGTTGCCTACGCGTATTCCTCAAGATATGCCATTAGAACAATTTTTTGTTCATATGCAACGTGATAAAAAAGTGATGCATGGTAAAATGCGACTTATCTTATTGCGTTCACTTGGAAAAAGCTATGTAGATAGTGATATTCCTAAAATAGATATTGAGCAGGTTTTAAAGACCTGTTATCACTGATACTTTGCTTTTATTATGAAAATACCGAGCTTAATTACTATGCCAAATCATCGTGCTTTTTTAAAATGGGCGGGCGGAAAAGGTCGCCTTATGCATGAAATTAATCAAGTTTTACCGACTAATAAGACTTGTTTAATTGAACCTTTCGTTGGAGCAGGCTCGGTCTTTCTTAACACTGATTTCGAAGAATATCTGTTATTTGATATCAATCCTGATTTAATTCATTTATTCAATTTGGTAAAACGTGATGTGGAAAGATATATCCGTGTAGCAAAGATGTATTTTGAACATCCTAAAAGCAATAGTGAAGCATTTTACTACCATCAAAGGAATAAATTTAATCAATCTACTGATCCTTTTGAACGGGCAGTTTTATTTCTGTATTTAAATCGCTTTGGCTACAACGGATTATGTCGTTATAACTTACGAAATGAGTTTAACGTTCCATTCGGACGCTTTAAAAGTATTTATTTCCCTGAAAAAGAATTACGTTATTTTGCGAAAAAGGCGCAAAAGGCCGAATTTAGATGTGCGGATTTTACTGAAGCATTCCAATATGCGGATAGAGATTGCGTGGTTTATTGTGATCCTCCTTATGCACCGTTAGATCAAACCACAAATTTTACGGGCTATGCGGGTAATAAATTTACCTTAGAACATCAGGAAAAACTGGCGGAAATTTCCCGTAAAACGGCAAGACAATTAGATATTCCAATTATTATTTCAAATCATGATACGCCTTTTACTCGAGATATTTATCATGATGCGATGATTAAAGAATTGCGTGTACAACGGTTCATTAGCCAGAATGCAGGGCAGCGCTTATGCGTTAAAGAACTCTTTGCAATTTTTTAGAAAAAATAGAACACGCCTCAATATTCAAAAAAAATTATGAAAATTGAGGCGTGTTTTTATCAATCGCTACTAAATGCGTTCATATTGGGTAATCGCCTGATTGAAACGTGTGATCACCTCTGAGAATTGATATAAACCTGCTGCATTTTTCTTAAGACCTTTAAAATCTAAATCAACACGCATTGGCGGCTTTTGAAGATCTAATGGTAAAAGATGACGAATTTGTGAAGTAGATTGATAAACTAATTGCGGACGAATAAATAATTTGCCAGATTTTTTATCAATGAATTTTTCAAAAAGTAATTTAGAACCGATTGGCGTACGACTCTCAAGAGATTGTGGGAGAGTCGGTGTAATAATTTCAAGTGCTGTCATGACCGAAGTAAGGTTAGAATCGTGTCCGACAAGATAAGTAAATTTACGATTTTTGGCTAAGAGTTCGTCTCGCATGTAAACTAATAATGGGTGTGCTACATTAACAGCAACGATTGGTGCTGCAAAGAGAATATCACCGTAAGTATCTTTGATTTTTGAAATATTTTGCATCTGAGCTTGGGTAATTTGTTTATCAAAAATAGTTGGTTCTTGTTCAGGATTTTCAAGATATTGGAGGACCAACGCATCAGCAATTTTTGTACCTAATTGAAGCGTACCAGTAAGACGGGGTTCATCACCAGATTTAAGAATGATTCCGGTATGGAAATCATTAAATTGACATATATTTTTTTGTTTACATAGTGGACTGTCTTGGAGATCGAGGATTTTCTCTAAATTTTGGAAAATTGGCTTTAATGAGGCAGTTAATTGATCCACATTTTTATAGCCATCAAGTTGGTTAATTTGTTGATTAGCTAATTGTGTAAATGCTGGCGTAGCCTTAGTTAATCGTGGAAAGAAAATCGGGTCCATCGTGCTTGGTTTGAAGCGATGGTAGGCTTTTAAGCCACAGGTTGGTTTAAAGGCAGTCGCAAAATAATTTGCCGTTGCGACCGTACGTTGCATACTATTGGCATAAATATTTATTTCATCTTCATTAGGGCATTGATCTTCTTTTATTAGTCCCTCAAGATTTAGCCATTTACGAAAATATTGTCCCATTTCAGTTTCTAAAATACCCCCTCGTAAAGTCAACTCACTTTTAGGTGCAGACCATTTTGCCCATTGATGCGGAGTGATTTGCCCTAAAATACTATTGGGGGCCGAAAGTGGGGCACGTACGCTATGCCGACTTAAGGCAACAACTTCAGTAAGTTGATAATTTGAGATATCAGCGTAAGCATTGATACTCATTCCGACCAGTAGTCCTAATACAGTTGCTTTTAATTTCATATATTACTCCAATGATCTATCAAAATATTTTATCGAAAAGAGAGGTACTAAAGAAATATTAGAAGAATAATTCTAGAAGTAAATGAGAAAAAGTTAAAAGTGTGAAGTTGGTAAGGATTTAGGGTAAAAGGGAAAATTAATTTGGGGAAGTTTAATAAAAAAGGCTAAACCTAAGTTTAGCCTTTTCCACATTTGGATAATAAATAAATTATTTACCAAGACGTTCTTTGATACGTGCTGCTTTACCAGAACGTTCACGTAAGTAGTAAAGTTTAGCTTGACGTACCGCACCTTTACGTTTAACGTTGATGCTGTCGATCACTGGAGAGTGAGTTTGGAAAACACGTTCAACGCCAACACCGTTAGAAGTTTTACGTAAAGTGAATGCACTGTGTAAACCACGGTTACGGATAGCGATAACAACACCTTCAAATGCTTGAAGACGACGTTTGTTACCTTCAACAACCCATACTTTAACTTCTAAAGTGTCACCTGGACGGAAGCTAGGTACGTTTTGTTTTAATTGTTCTTGTTCGATTTGTTTAATGATGTTACTCATAATGTTTACCTTTTAATTCCTAGAATTAACTGATTGTGATTGACTGTGTTTAGCTTTAATTTGCTTCAACAGTTTTTGTTGTTCGTCAGTCAGAGCTAGGCCTTCTAAGAGCTCAGGGCGGCGTAACCATGTTCTTTCAAGCGATTGCATTAACCGCCATTTACGAATTTCTTCATGATTGCCCGACATTAATACAGGCGGAACAGCCAGATCTTCTAAGATTTCAGGACGAGTGTAATGAGGACAATCTAAAAGACCTTGAGCAAAAGAATCTTCTTCTGCAGAGGCCATTTTCCCCAATACGTTTGGAATAAACCGTGCAACGCTATCAATTAATACCATTGCAGGTAATTCACCACCTGTTAATACATAGTCACCAATAGACCACTCTTCGTCGATTTCAGTTTCAATTACGCGTTCATCAATACCTTCATAACGACCACAAACTAAAATAAGATTTTTAGTTTTCGCTAAAGATTCAACGCCCGCTTGATCCAATTTACGACCCTGAGGGGAAAGGTAAATCACTTTCACATCATCTGGTGAGTCTGGATTACATTTTGATAGTGCTACTTTTTTTGCTGCATGAATTGCATCACGCAACGGTTGCACCATCATAAGCATACCTGGACCCCCGCCATAAGGGCGGTCATCGACAGTTTTATGCTTATCAAAAGTGAAATCACGAGGATTCCAACATTCGATTTCAAGTAAATCGTGCTTAACGGCACGACCTGTTACCCCGTATTCTGATACAGCTTTAAACATTTCAGGGAAAAGACTAATAACCCCAATCCACATAAAAATTCCTTGTGTTTAATGTTCGACGCAAAGCCGTTCAGTTTACCTTAGGTTAGAAACCAGCGTCCCAGTCTACGTCAATAGTCTTCGTGCTGAGATCGACTCTTTTAACTACATTGTCAAACAAAAACGGAATTAACCGTTCTTGTTTTCCGAAAGCATCTTTGCTGTTGGCTTTTACAACTAATACATCATTAGAGCCAGTTTCCATTAATTCAGAAATTTTACCTAAATTATAACCTTGTAGATTAACCACTTGGCAGCCGATTAAATCGTGCCAGTAGTAGTCGCCATCTTCAAGTTCAGGGAATACTTCAAGGTTTACCCCAATTTCTGCATTAGTTAACGCTTGTGCACTTTCACGATCATCAAAGCCTTTAATTTTAGCAATGAATTCATGATTGTGATGTTTAAAGCTTTCTAATTCAACAGGTTGCCATTGACCTTTAATTTTTAAAAACCAAGGCTGGTAATCAAAGATACTTTCAGCTTGTTCTGTGGATGAATAAACGCGAAGCCAGCCGCGGATACCATAAGTAGCGCCGAGTTTACCGACAACTTCGATTTGTTGTTGCTGTTCCATTTTATTCACCTTTTATCTTTCGTAATTAAGCAGCTTTACGTGCTTCTTTTACTAAGTTAGCAACACGGTCAGATAAAGTTGCACCTTTTTCCATCCATGCATCAACACGTTCTAAGTTTACACGAAGACGTTCTGCTTTACCTTGTGCTAATGGGTTGAAAAAACCAACACGTTCAATGAAACGACCATCGCGTGGGCAACGGCTGTCAGCTACTACGATTTGATAAAATGGGCGTTTTTTAGCGCCACCACGAGATAAACGAATGGTTACCATAACCTTCCTCTAATAATTTAAAAATAAAAAGAAACCCACAAAACAACGTGTGGGATTGCTTACTTTTTTCTCTGTATATATAGACAAAAAGCGATGGAATTATACGGAAATTAATAAAAATTGCAAGAAATATGGTAAGAAGTTTGCTAAAATTCACGCTCTTTTAAAGGACTGTCCAGATGGAGTTTAGGAATGAAAAAATTACTGGTTATCAGAAACGATAAGCTCGGCGATTTTATGCTAATTTTGCCAGCATTAGCGTTGCTCAAGAAAGCTATGCCAGCGTTAGAAATTACGGCATTGGTACCAGAATATACGGCACCAATGGCAGAAATTTGTCCGTATATTGATAACATCCTATTAGATGTCCCATCTCATGATAAACAAGCTGTGAAAGCGTTGGTTGCTAAAATCCGCGAACAGCGATTTGATGCGACAATTAATTTTTATGCGAGTTTACATAATGCCAAAATCTGCTTTGCAAGTTGTATTAAAAAGCGTTTTGCGCCTGCAACCAAAATTTTCCAATTTTTATACAATTATCGGATTAAGCAACGTCGTTCCCAATCCGTTAAGCCAGAATATGAATATAATTTAGATTTAGCACGCGCTTTTCTGCAAGAAGAAGGGATTGATGCATCGCAAATAGAAGTGCATGCGCCTTATCTTTTCCTTGATCCAGAAAAAATTGAACAACAACGTACCAAATTGATTGGGCTAAGTCAGCGTGTTTTAAAATTAGATAAAAAGTGGATTTTTGTCCATTGTGGCTCAGGGGGAAGTGCGACCAATTTAACCTTACAGCAATATGCAGATATTATTCATGGCTTATTAGCAAAATTTGATGCGCAAGTTATTTTGACTGCTGGTCCTGGTGAGCTTGAGCGTGTTGCACGACTTGAAAAATTAATTCATGAACCACAACATGTGGTGATTTATGAAAGTCATGATGGGCTTATTGATTTCACTTATTCTTTGGCATGTGCAGATTTGTTTATTAGTGGCTCGACTGGACCGTTACATATCAGTAGCGCATTAAATGTTCCAACTATCGCTTTTTATCCTGCGCGACGTTCTGCGACAGCTTTACGTTGGCAGACAGTAAATGATGAACGTCTGAGTTTTTCTGCACCCGCAGGAAAACATACAGAAATGGATTTAAGTTTAATATCTATTGATGAAATTTTTCCAGAAATCATGACCTTTGTGGAAAAGCAATTTTGTCGAAAAAATAGCTAATTTTTTGTATCCGTTGCTTGTATTTTTAAGATAAAGGCGTATTATAGCCATCCATACGTTTAAACATCCAAATAAAAAGGAATGAGAGAATATGTCAAGTTATTTATTTACTTCTGAATCAGTATCAGAAGGGCATCCAGATAAAATTGCTGACCAAATTTCAGACGCTGTTCTTGATGAAATTTTAAAACAAGATCCAAAAGCACGTGTAGCTTGTGAAACTTATGTGAAAACAGGTATGGCGCTCGTGGGTGGCGAAATTACCACATCGGCATGGGTTGATGTAGAAAACCTTGCTCGCCAAGTTATCTGCGATATCGGTTACACCAGCTCAGATATGGGCTTTGATGGCAATTCATGCGCGGTATTAAATGTAATTGGTAAACAATCATCAGATATCAACCAAGGTGTTGACCGTGAAACTCCGCTAGAACAAGGTGCAGGTGACCAAGGTATTATGTTCGGTTATGCAACAAACGAAACCGATGTATTTATGCCAGCAGCAATCACCTACGCTCACCGTTTAATGGAACGTCAAGCAGAAGTGCGTAAAAATGGCACTTTACCGTGGTTACGTCCTGATGCGAAAAGCCAAGTTACGTTAAAATATGAAGATGGTAAAGCAGTAGGAATTGACGCAGTTGTACTTTCAACTCAACACGCAGACAGCGTGGATCAAAAAATGCTTCACGAAGCGGTAATGGATGAAATCATCAAACCTGTACTTCCTGCAGAATTATTATCAAAAGATACTAAATTCTTTATCAACCCAACAGGTCGTTTCGTAATCGGTGGACCTATGGGGGACTGTGGTTTAACGGGTCGTAAAATTATCGTAGATACTTACGGTGGCGCTGCTCGTCACGGTGGTGGTGCATTCTCTGGTAAAGATCCATCAAAAGTTGACCGTAGTGCAGCTTATGCAGCGCGTTACGTAGCAAAACATATTGTTGCTGCTGGGCTTGCAGATCGTTGTGAAATTCAACTTTCTTACGCAATCGGCGTGGCTGAACCAACTTCTATCATGGTAGAAACTTTTGGTACAGCAAAAGTTGACGAAAGTTTATTAGTAAAACTTGTACGCGAAATCTTTGATCTTCGCCCGTACGGTTTAATTAAAATGTTAGACTTAATTCAACCAATCTACCGCGATACAGCGGCTTACGGTCACTTTGGTCGTGAGCAATTCCCTTGGGAAAAACTAGATCGTGTAGAAGAATTACGTTCTGCAGCGGGTTTAAAATAATCTTACAATGATTGAAAAAGGCAGGGTTTCCTGCCTTTTTTATTTTAAAGGATGACTTATGAGAATCTTGGCAATGCAAGTTTTACGGCGGGTTAAAGAATGTATGCAACTTGCCGAAATGTATTTTCAACGATCGTTTGTGATGCCAAATATTAATTATCATGTGCAAGGTCAGAAAGCTGGAGTGGCTTATCTTGCCCAAAATGAGGTGCGATTTAATCCGATTTTATTGCGAGAAAATACTCAAGATTTCATTCATCAAGTTGTGCCACATGAAGTTGCCCATATTATTGCTTACCAACAATTTGGGCGTGTTAAACCGCATGGGATGGAGTGGCAAAATATTATGCAAAATATTTTTGGTTTGCCGCCTGAGGTACGTCATCAATTTGATACAACGAATACTGTTAAACACGTTTTTACTTACCATTGCGGTTGTCAAATTCATCATTTAACCGTGCGCCGCCATAATAAAATTGTTCGAGATCGAATGCATTATATTTGTAAAAAATGTGGCGGAACACTACGTAAAATTAACGAATGATCACGCCCCATTTTTCGCAAAAATTTATGCAGTTTTTATTTCTTCGACTCGGCTTATGATGATTCCTTTTGCAAGATGGGTTCGGATAATTTCATCTTTTTGCACGTCATTTGCATTTTTAATGACATGTTCTGTGCTATTTAAGGTAATAGAATAGCCTCGGCCAAGAATAGCCAGTGGGCTAAGCTGATTTAATTCTGCACAGAGTTTTGAAAAATGATATTTCTGCTGCTGGAATTGCCCTTGTACTTGTTGTTGTAAGCGTTGGGTGAGTGCTAAACAATATTGTTGATCTTTTTGTATTTTTAATGGTAATGGATTGTGCTGTAAACGTTGCTGTAAGGATTGCATCTGCGTTTGCTGTTTAGCTATGTATTTTTGCATGGCGGTTTGCAATGCGTAGTTGAAGGCTTGGAAGCGTTGTTGGCGATCGGCTAACTGTTTTTGAGGGTGGCATTGTAAAAGACGCATTTTTAGCTGGTGGAGCTGATAAGTTTTTACCCCAAAGCAGCGATCTAATGCCATACCTAAATGTTGAGTCGCATTTTGTAAACGATCTAATAAGGCTTGGCGATCACGGCTAACTAATTCAGCAGCGACGGACGGTGTTGCTGCTCGCACGTCTGCAACAAAGTCAGCGATCGTGACATCAACCTCATGCCCCACCGCACTGATAATCGGAAGTTGCGAACGATAAATTGCCTCGGCAACAATCTCTTCATTAAAACACCAAAGATCTTCAAGTGATCCGCCCCCGCGTCCGACAATAAGTACATCGACTTCTTGGCGACGGTTAGCGAGATCAATCATTTCTGCAATATTTGCTGCCGCTTCTTTTCCTTGCACCAAGCTTGGATAGATCACGACTTCTAAACTGGGATCACGACGACGTAGCACTTTAAGAATATCGTGGAGAGCAGCACCAGTTGATGACGTTACGATACCCACACGTTGGCAATTTTGCGGTAACGATTTTTTAAGATGGGCATCAAACCAACCGCGTTCATCCAGTTTTAATTTTAATGCCTCGAACTGCTGTTGTAACATCCCATCACCTGCAGGAAGCATTTGTTCTACGATAATTTGATAGTCACCTCGGGGTTCGTACAAACTGACTTTAGCACAGACGATAACTTGCATTCCATTTTGAGGACGGAATGGAGTACGGGAATTATATCCACGAAACATCGCACCACGGACTTGTGCCGCATTGTCTTTCAGAGAAAAATACCAGTGTCCAGAAACAGGCTGAGTGAAGTTGGAAATCTCACCGCTTAGCCAGACTTGGCGAAAATTGCCTTCAAGTTGTGCTTTTACTGCTGCGTTTAATTCGGAGATTGAATAAACTGGTGGACGAGATTGTTGCATAGTGCGTCCTTATTTTTAGCGTTGAAATCGCATAAATTTTTACGAAAATCGTGGCGTTATTGTGCCATTTTTTGTGCTTGTTTTAAAAAACCTTGTGCGGTCTGATAATTCTCTGCTTTACCTTGTGCCATAAGGATTTTATCGGCTAGCTCACGAAAAGCGCCACGACCACCACAGGTTTCTAATACAAGATCTGCTTGATTTTTTACATATGATAAGCCATCGGCAACTGCAACGCTTAAACCACACACTGCAAATGCAGGAAGATCGACACTGTCATCCCCGATGTAGGCGGTTTCCTCTGGACGAACGCCTATCGCTTGCATAAGTTGATAACAAGCCGTTTCCTTTTCAAGTTTGCCTAATTGAAAATGTTGAATGCCTAAATCACTAATGCGTTTGCGTAAAACAGCAGAATCACGTCCAGAAAGAACCGCAACGTGTACACCATTTTCCATTAGAAGGCGGATCCCTAAGCCATCTTTGACATTGAAAATTTTAAGGATTTCACCTTCGCTACTGTAAATTAATGAACCGTCTGTTAATACGCCATCAACATCCGTAATCACAAGTTTGATATTTTTTAATTTATTTTCAATATGTTGCATTTTATATCCTTAACTTGAAAATTCGACTAATCCGACAACTTGTTGATTTTCATCCACAACCACGAGGGAATGAATTTTATGTTTTTTCATAAAGTCTTCGGCTTGAGAAAGGTAACTTTCGGCCGAAATTGTTTTCGGCTGGGTAGTCATAAGTTCTTGAGCGGTTTTATTGAGAATATCCGCGCCTTTAGCGGTTAATGCACGGCGGATATCGCCGTCGGTAATGATGCCAAGTAATTTCTGATTTTCCATGACTAATGCCACACCCATGCGCCCTTCATTCATAATGCTTAGGCAATCTGTAAAGGTGGTGGAAGGTAAAGCAATCGGTAAGCGAGTTTGCATTTGATCTTTAACTCGACACAATAAACGGCGACCTAAACTGCCACCTGGATGGAATTTAGCAAAATCAAGCGGGCAGAAGTTGCGGGCTTTAATGAGGGCGACCGCAAGTGCATCACCTAATGCAAGTGTAACCAGTGCAGACGTTGTCGGAGCGAGGTTATTCGGGCAGGCCTCACGCTCAACTGAAATATCAAGGATATAGTCTGCATGACGGGCAAGCGTAGAATGTGGATTTCCCGTTAAGGCAATGATTTTATTACCAAAACTTTTGAGGCTTGGAATGAGTTTATTGACATCATCTGTTTCACCACTGTTTGAAATCAGCATGACGACATCAATTGGTTTGAGCATCCCTAAATCGCCATGAAATGCCTCTGTGGGATGAAGAAAAAAGCTCGGTGTTCCCGTAGAGGCAAAGGTTGCCACCATTTTTTTACCAATTAAGCCAGATTTGCCAATGCCACCAATGACTAAACGCCCTTGGCAACCTAAAATAAGATCGATAACTTGATTAAAATTATCATCAAGATGATCGCTTAAGCGGGTTAAGGCATTTTTTTCTATGGATAAGGTTTCTTGGGCAATCTTTAAATAATCCATCTTTTTTCCTCCTAATCACTTCAAATAGCACTATTCTACTTTAAAAGAGGAAAAAAGAGGAATTTTGCTAAATTGTCATTGAAAAAATACGCGTTTCAGGTTTATGGCGCATTAAACGCAAGTCGAAGGTCATACAAATATTACGCACAAACATACGTCCTTTTTCGGTAATGTGTAGTTTGGTACCGTCATAGGTTAACAAAGCATCTTTTTCCATTTCTTGAAGTTGTTGGCGGATTTGACGTTGCATATCTTCCGATAAGCCAACTGCAAGATCAGTTTCTAGATGACACATTAAGTTTAGAATATGTTGACGCATAATCAGGTCTTCTGCCGTGAGCAAGTGACCTTTCATAATCGGTAATTGATTATTCTCAACGCGTTGTGTGTAAGCTTTTAATGATTTTTCATTTTGTGCGAAGGCATACCAAGAATCACTGATAGAAGACATGCCAAGCCCAATCATTAATTGCGTTTTCCCTGCCGTATAGCCCATAAAATTACGGTGTAATTGATGATTTTCTAATGCTTGATAAAGGGTATCAGTCGGTAGGGCAAAGTGATCCATTCCAATTTCAACATAACCATTGGCAAATAGCATTTCTTTACCGAGTTCGTAGAAATGACGTTTTTCTACATCTTTTGGTAAATCATTTTCATCGAAACCACGTTGCATAACACCTTTTACCCAAGGCACGTGCGCATAGCTGTAATAAGCAATACGATCAGGACGCAAGGAAACTGTTTTTTCGATCGTATCACGGATGCTGGCTTCAGTCTGGAATGGTAAGCCGAAGATCAAGTCATGGCTGATAGAGGTGTAGCCAATTTCACGAGAAAGATCGTGGATCGCTTTGACTTGATCAAAACTTTGAATACGATGGATCGCTGTTTGTACAGTAGGATCGTAATCTTGAATCCCAAAACTATTTCGGCGTGCACCGAGATCGTATAGAGTTTGTACCTGTTCTGCAGATGTATGATTAGGGTGAGCTTCGTAGCTAAGCACAAAGTCTGGGTGTTTAGTACTATTTTTAAGCAATCCTTCAATCAGAAGACGTAAATTTTCTGCTGAGAAAAAAGTCGGCGTACCGCCCCCCAGATGAATTTCCTTAATTTGGGGTTTTTCAGAAAATAATTGACGATAAAGCGCCCATTCTTTTAGTACTGTCTGAATATAAGGCAACTCGACATCATGTGTTTTGCTGATTTTCTTATGACAAGCACAGAAGGTACAAAGGCTAACGCAAAACGGTAAGTGAATATAAAGGCTAATCCCTTCGCTTTGATTACTTTGCTGAAAGGATTGGGCAACACTTGCCTGCCAATCAATTAACTGAATACCTTCTGGATTCCAAAAGGGAACCGTAGGGTAGCTTGTATAGCGTGGACCCGGAATATTGTATTTACGAATAAGCGCTTTATCCATTTTTACCTCACGCCCTATTTTTCGGAATAATTTTTGACGGCATCAACGAAGGCATGCACATTCTCAAGTGGAATATTAGGTAAGATACCATGACCGAGGTTGGCGATATACTTATCTTTGCCAAATTGGTCGATCATTTCTGTTACCATTTTGGTGATCGTTGCTGGCGAAGAAAGTAAGCGTGCTGGATCAAAATTCCCTTGTAAGGTAATTTTATTATGTGTTAACTGACGCGCTAATTGTGGGCGCACAGTCCAGTCAATACCAAGAGCGGCAGCAGGCGAATTTGCCATTTCATCCAATGCAAACCAACAGCCTTTCGCAAACGCAATTACCGGTGCTTCGTCTTTTAAGGCATTAATGATTTGTAAAATATATTGCCAAGAGAAAGTTTGATAGTCATCCGGGCTTAACATGCCGCCCCAAGAGTCAAAAATTTGCAGGGCATTTACACCTGCTTTCACTTTGGCTCGTAAGTAAGCGATCGTGGTATCGGTAATTTTTTGTAAAAGTTGATGCGCTAATTGCGGGTGTGTAAAGCAAAATGCTTTAGCTTGATCAAAGGTTTTTGAGCCTTGACCTTGCACGCAATAGCATAAAATTGTCCACGGCGATCCCGCAAAGCCGATGAGGGGTACTTCATCATCTAATAATTCTTTTGTCGCTTTAACCGCATCCATCACGTAGCCAAGGCTATCATTAATATCAGGAATGATTACGTTATCAATGTCTTGTTGGGTACGGATCGGATTTGGTAACCACGGACCGATGCCCGCTTTCATTTCGACATCAATATTCATTGCTTGTGGAACAACGAGAATATCAGAAAACAGAATGGCAGCGTCCATACCGAAACGGCGAATAGGTTGTACAGTTAGTTCACTCGCTAATTCTGGGATACGACAACGAGTGAAGAAATCATATTTAGCTTTAATTGCTTGAAATTCTGGTAAATAACGCCCAGCTTGACGCATCATCCATACTGGAGGACGTGGAACAGATTTGCCTTCAAGGGCATCAAGAAATAAGCGATTTTTAATCATAATAAATCCCAAAAAAGTATTTGTTAATATTAGCTATTTGCTACCTGTTGTAAGGCATAATCAATGGCAGTAGCCACTTTTTGTAAATCTTCTTGAGTCATAGCACTGCTTAAGAACCAAGATTCAAATTGTGATGGTGGTAAGAACACGCCTTTTTCCATCATTGCCCAGAAGAAAGTTTTGAATTTTTGCGTATCTGCTTGTTGAGCCGTTTTAAAATTCGTCACTTTTTCTGTGGTAAAGAATGGGGTAAGCATTGAACCAAAACGGTTAACTTGAATATCTACACCATGTTTTTTCGCGGCTTGATAGAACGTTTCCTCAAGGAATGCGGCATTTTTTTCAAATTGGGCGTAAGGATTTTGTTTTTTCAATTCTTTGAGGGTCGCTAAGCCAGCACTCATTGACATAGGGTTGCCAGACAGAGTACCCGCTTGATACATATCGCCAAGCGGTGAAACTTTTTGCATAATTTCGTCACGCGCGCCGTATGCACCCACAGGGAAACCACCACCAATAATTTTACCGAAAGTAGTGATGTCTGCTTTTAAGCCGATAAGATCTTGTGCACCACCAAATTTGGAGCGGAAACCCGTCATCACTTCATCAACAATGATTAAAATATTATTTTCACGCGCGAGTTTTTGAATCCCTTCAATAAAGGCTGGTTCAGGTAAAACCACGCCCATATTTCCTGCAATAGGCTCAATAATCATTGCAGCAATGTCATTTGGAAAGGCTTCAACTAATGCTTTAACGCTTTCTAAATTATTGTATTCAGCAATGATGGTATTCTTAACCGCATCCGCTGGCACACCCTTGCTATCTGGTAAGCTGAATGTGGCGACACCAGAACCTGCAGACACTAAAAGTGAATCTGCATGACCATGGTAGCAACCAGAGAATTTAATGATTTTATCTTTGCCGGTGTAAGCACGTGCTAGACGCAATGCACTGAATACTGCCTCAGTACCTGAGTTCACAAAACGGACTTTATCCATATGCGGGAAGGTATCACAAACGATTTCTGCAAGTTGAATTTCAAGTTCGGTGGTTGCACCAAAGGCATAACCCACTTTTAAGGTTTCTTCAAGCGCACTTTCAACTGCTGGCGCACGATGTCCAAGGATCATTGGACCATAAGCTTGGACGAAATCGATATATTCATTGCCATCGACATCGTAAATTTTACTACCCAGCCCTTTTTCAATAAAAATAGGGGAGCCACCTACGGATTTAAACGCACGCACAGGTGAGTTAACGCCACCGACAAGATGTTGTTGGGCTTTAGCATAAAGTTCTGCAGATTTTGTTGTTTTCATAATAATTCCTGAATAATTAATGCTGTTGTTGAAGGCAAATTGCCGCTTCTTTTGCAAAATAAGTAATGATGATATTAGCGCCTGCACGTTTCATTGAAAGTAAACTTTCCATCATGACACGGGTGCCATCAATCCAGCCTTTTTCAGCGGCTGCTTTGACCATTGCGTATTCACCACTGACGTTGTAGCAAGCGATTGGAACTGGGAACTGATTTTTAACATCACGAATAATATCCAAATAACTCAACGCAGGTTTTACCATTAAGATATCGGCTTGTTCTTCAAAATCTAACATCGCTTCACGCATTGCTTCATCACGATTTGCAGGATCCATTTGATAAGTGCGACGATCCCCAAAAGTTGGCGTTGAATCTGCCGCATCACGGAATGGACCATAAAATGCAGAGGCATATTTCACGGCATAGGACATAATTGGTAAATTAGGAAAGCCTGCATCATCTAATGCTTGGCGGATAGTTGCAATCATACCATCCATCATGCCAGATGGTGCCACCATATCAACGCCTGCTTTTGCGTGAGAAACGACTTGTTTAGCAATATTTGCCAAGGTCGCATCATTATCAACATCGTGATCGCAAATAGGTCCGCAATGACCATGATCTGTGTATTCACAGAAACATACGTCGGTAATTATATAAAGTTGTGGATAATGTTGTTTAATGAAACGGACTGCTTGTTGCATAATGCCATCATCTTGCCAACTACTTGAACCTTCGCTGTCTTTATGTTTTGGGATACCGAAAAGCATAATTGCAGGGATGTTCAAAGCGACCACTTCATCAAGTTCTTTACTCACGGTATCTAATGACCAGCGTTTGATGCCCGGCATAGAAGGAATTTCAGCCTCAATATTTTCCCCTTCTTCAATAAAAATTGGATAGACAAAATCATCAACAGAAAGTTGAGTTTCACGAACAAGGCGACGGATGTTAGTATTTTTGCGTAAGCGACGAGTGCGTTGGAAATTCATTATCGTATTCCTCTTATAACTGTTTCATTAAGCTTTGTTGGGCTTCAGCAATCACGTCTTCAATACGTGGTGAACGAGCAACATGGACTTTTTCGAAATATTTTTTAGCGGTTTGCGCGGTACTTTCGCCGATGCAAAACGCCAGTTTATTTGTGTTATTTTGCTGAATAAAACTTTCTACCGCGGAAGGGCTAAAGAATAAAACAGCATCGATCTCATCTTGCACTTTAGTTGGGCAAAGATGCGTTTGGTAAACTTCAATTTCTTGTAATTCAATCTCTTTATCAGCAAATTGGCGAGCAATATGACCTAGGCGTTTATTGCCACAAAAATAAGTGACTTTTTGACTTTCTAGCAAAGGAATAATCGCTTCTGCTAATGCCTGAGAAGATGGGGCAGTCGTTGTCACTTTTCCAAATTTTTCTTCGACTAATTTTGTCGTTTCTTCCCCGACACAATATAAATTTTCAAATCGGAGTTGGTCAGCAGCGAAATTATCCAATAAAGCTTGAACTGCATTTTTACTGGTAAAGATAACGTGCGGCTGAATAGTTTTAATCACTTCAGGCGCTAGTGTATTTGTTTCAGTTTTAATGAAAGGTTGGCAACTTACTTCAAACTCATCTGAAAAGAGAGCGCATTGAGCAGGTGTTAAGACTTTGGTAGAAAGCACTTTCACCTTAAACGTTCTACCGTCCATTTGCATAATTTGTTTACCACCTTGTGCGATAACTTCATCAGCACAACTTTTAGCAATGCTATTTGCCTCAGTAATGGCAACATGGCGATGAACCTCAATTTTCTTGGTACCGTCTTGGCTTAATAAAATTCCTGTAAAATTGATAGATTGATTATCTTTATCTAATTGAGCCAGCGCGCCGATAGGGGCACTACAACCCCCTTCAAGAAGGTTTAAGAAATCGCGTTCAATGCGGGAACAAATTTCCGTTTCTTTATGATTGATTTTTTCACACGCCGCCAAAATCGGTAAATTTTCTGCCATTGCGGTAATCATAATGACGCCTTGGGCAGGAGCAGGAATCATCCAATCTAAATCTAAACTATTTTCTGGACGTAAATTAATTCGTTCTAAACCTGCTGCCGCAAAGATAGCACCGTTCCAGTCATTGGTAGCGAGTTTATTTAAGCGGGTTTGCACATTACCACGTAAACTTTCAACGTGATGGTGGGGATAGCGGTTTAGCCATTGTGCTTTACGGCGTAAGCTACTGGTTGCCACAATACCGTGCGTGGCATTAAGAAAATCTAAGTTATCTTTATAAACTAAAATATCATGGAAATTAGCTCGCTCTAAAACGGCAGCTTGCACAATACCTTTAGGGAGGATTGTCGGCACATCTTTCATAGAATGTACAGCGATATCAATTTCACCACGTAACATTGCAATGTCTAGATGACGTGTAAAGACGCCAGTGATGCCTAATTCATATAACGGTTTATCTAAAATCACGTCCCCTGTGGCTTTTAGCGGCACGAGCTCAGTTTTATAACCTAATTGATTTAATTTATTTTGAACCTGAATCGCTTGCCATAGGGCGAGTTGGCTATCGCGTGTGCCAATTCTAATGGTGTTCATAATTAGTAGACTCCGTTAAATTAAAAATATCCTGAATAAGTTGTGTACTGCTATCAATTGACGTGTTTGGATCTTTTAAATAGGTGACAAACTGGTTAAGAATTTTTTGAATAATACGTCCAGAAAGTACATTTGCCTGCTCAGGATTAAAGTTCTCAATATTGCGAGCGGCCCCCGCAATTTCTTTTTGTTGTATATCCGTAAACGCTTGCTTGAGCGCTTGAATAGTTGGAGAAAGTTTACGTTGTGCAACCCAATCTAAAAATTCTTGTTGATAGTTATCGATAATCTTTTCGACGAGTGGAATTTTGGCTTGACGATTTTCAATGGTGGCATCAGTAACTTTAGAAAGTGCATCAACATTCATCACGGTAACATTCGGAAACGCTTTTATTTCAGCAGCTACATTTTCTGGTATAGAAAGATCTAAGATAGTAAGCGATCTGTCGGGAGAAATGAGATCGGGTGTAATAGTCGGTTTATCCGCACCCGTTGATACGATTAAGATATCATTTGCTTGAATTGCATCTGCAAGATGACTTTCTTCATGCACGATAAGGCTTGGTAATTCCTCTTGGAATTTTAATGCGGTTGCGTGTGTACGATTGATTAAAGATATTTGGCTATCCGTATGGGTAAGTAAATGTTTACACGTATTTTTACCAATTTTACCTAGCCCATAAAGTAGGATATTTTTTTCAGAAGTATTTTCAATATTGTCTAACAGATATTTCACGGCGGCATAGGCAACCGAAGTTGTTCCCATGCTAAATTGGGTACAGGATTTCACTTCTTTGCTAGCTTGAAGAACTGTATTGAATAAACGATCAAGATATACGTTTACCGTTCCCATATCGCGGGCTTGTTGAAAGGCAAGTTTTAACTGACCAGCGATTTCGTGATCACCTAAAATTTGACTATTTAAACCAGATGCCGTACGGAAAAGATGATTGATTGCTTGAGTATCTTTATGAATGATAGCGACTTCTGAAAATACATCCATTGATCCTTGACAGTGCTTCAATAAAAGATTGATAAGCTCATAGGGATGATGTGCAAAGCCCATGATCTCGGTACGATTACAAGTTGAAAGTACAAAAAGTGCGTTTAAGCCTAGAGATTTAGCTTCTTTGAGGAGTGCCTCTTGCGCTGCACTATTTAAGCTAAAACGTCCTCTAATATCAGTATTGGCTTTTTCATAGCTAATCCCGACGTTATAAAGTGCAAGGCTTTTTGCTGACGTTGGCTGCATAGTCAAATATCCTTTTACAATGGTAACAGTAAGGAAAGTATCCAAAAATAAAGGACTAAAATAGCACCAAAGTAGTTTCATATCAAACTATTTCTAATGATAATATCTCAAAAGATAAGATTATTTTCTGTAATTAAATTTATAACGATATTTTTTAAAGAAATGCTTTTTGCCATGTTAGTAAATAGGGATAGAAAACGTTAATGATTTTATGAAATATCGCTAATCTGTTAAATTTTTTCTAGTTTTTTGAAATAAAGTTGGATATACTGCTAGGTAAGAGTTGGTTAGACAATCGCTGGTTTATTGAAGTCCTTAACTGTTTTTTAACAAACAAGTGAGACAAATAAACGAGAGGAAAGTCCGAGCTACACAGGGCAGAGTGCCAGATAACGTCTGGGGGGCGTGAGCCCACGACCAGTGCAACAGAGAGCAGACCGCCTTCTTCGGAGGGTAAGGGTGAAAGGGTGCGGTAAGAGCGCACCGTGCCACAGGTAACTGATGGCAGCATGGTAAACTCCACTCGTAGCAAGACCAAATAGGTTCGCAATTGCTGGCCCGGCAAGCGAACGGGTAGGTTGCTTGAGCGTTAGTGTGAATTAACGCCTAGAGGAATGATTGTCCACGACAGAACTCGGCTTATCGACCAACTCGCATTTCTACTTATCAAATCATGTTCAATCATCGATATATTGCCTATGTGCAGGGAGAAACGAAAAATGAACAGTGCTTTAATTTTTGTTGTCGGAATCCTTTCAATCCTAGCCGGTATTTTTGCTTTCTTTGATCCTTTAGCAGCGACTGTTTCTGCAGAGCAACTTGCGGCATGGTTATTCTTATTCGTTGGATTTATGGAAGTTTTCTCAGCTATCCGAGTAAAACATGTAAAAGGAATTTTCTGGACATTAGTATCAAGTGCAATTATTGCATTGTTGATCGGTGGTTTCTTACTTTTCTGGCCAGTTCAAGGTATTTTAACATTAACTATCGCGCTTGCGGTTCTTTTCCTTATCAGCGGTATTGTTAAACTTGCGTATTCATTTATGCTACGTGGTGAAAATTATTTCTGGGCGCATGTCGTTTCAGGATTAATTTCTATTGCCCTTGCTGCTTTAATTTTTGGATATTTCCCAGAATCTGCCGCTTCTATCCTCGGTATTCTTCTTTCTGTTGAATTACTTTTCAGTGGCGCATCTTTGGTAATGGTTAGCTTGTTCTTCAAAAAACAAGAAAAATTAGCTAACGTATAGAAGAATATCTTGTTTAATCGGACATGAAATAAAACAGTCACCCAGCGTGGCTGTTTTTTTATAGGTAGAAAAAATGAACAAAAAGTGATCTATCTCAAATAAAAGATTAATTTATGATCATAAAATGCTTAAAAAATACGCTTTATATTTAAGGAGCATTTTATGAAAAAACAACTTGCTACAGTGCTTGCATTATCGTTAGTTTCTAGTAGTGCATTCGCTATCCATTCCGCAGGGGATGTCTTTGTCCGCACAGGTCCTATCCTCGTAGTACCAAATACAGATACCACCAATCAAGGTAGTAAAAATATAATGCCTTATGATTTTGATGTCAGTTCTAATGCACAATTAGGGCTGACGGGCACTTATATGGCCACAGATCATATCGGTATCGAACTTTTAGCTGCTACGCCATTTAGCCATGAAATTAAATTAGCACAATTAGGCGATAAAACGATTGCCAAAACTAAACAACTTCCACCGACCCTCTCTGCACAATGGTATTTTTTAGATTCTGATTCTCCAGCACGCCCTTACGTAGGCGTAGGTTTAAACTACACAAAATTTTTCCATGAAAAAGAGAAATTGGATGGTTTAACTGATCTACATCTTAAACAATCTTGGGGACCTGCTGTGAATGCAGGGTTAGATATTGGCATTACCGATAATTTATTCTTTAATACTTCTCTTTGGTATGCACGTATTAAATCCAAAGTAACCTTTAAGCTTGCTGGACAAGATCAGAAAGCCGATGTGAAACTAAATCCGATGATTTTCTTCATGGGGGTAGGTTACCGCTTCTAAAGTTGACATATTTCTTCAACAATTTCCGCCACATTTGTGGCGATTTTTTTATATAAAGCGTCATTTTTATTCGCTTTTATAAAAAAATCCTGTATAATCGCAAAACCCTGTTGATGAGCGGATTCCCACCGCTCATTATTTTTTGTTATGAAACACTCGAAGGGGTGTGGTGATAACATTGGTTGTGTTTGAAGTTCAAACACTGGGTTTAAAATAAAAATTATTGGTATTTATTAATGAAAACTTTTGTAGCAAAACCAGAGACAGTAAAACGTGACTGGTACGTAGTAGATGCATCAGGTAAAACTCTTGGTCGTCTAGCAACTGAAATTGCGCGTCGTTTACGCGGTAAACATAAAGCAGAATACACACCACACGTTGACACTGGTGATTACATTGTTGTTATCAACGCTGAAAAAGTTGTGGTAACAGGTAAAAAAGCCACTGATAAATTATATTACTGGCACACTGGTTATGTTGGTGGAATCAAACAAGCGACTTTCACTGAAATGCTTCAACGCCGTCCTGAATCTGTGATTGAAATTGCGGTAAAAGGTATGTTGCCAAAAGGTCCATTAGGCCGTGCAATGTATCGTAAAATGAAAGTGTATGCGGGTGACAAACATGAACACGCAGCACAACAACCACAAGTTTTAGATATTTAATCACGAGGTAATAAAAATGGCAGAGAATCAATACTACGGCACAGGTCGCCGCAAAAGCTCTTCAGCTCGTGTATTCGTTAAAGCGGGCAGTGGTAAAATGACAATCAACGGCCGTTCATTAGATGTTTACTTCGGTCGTGATACAGCTCGTATGGTAGTAATGCAACCATTAGAGTTAGTTGAATTAGCAGACAAATTAGACTTATACATCACTGTAACTGGTGGTGGTATTTCTGGTCAAGCAGGTGCGATCCGTTTAGGTATCACACGTGCATTAATGGAATACGATGAAACTCTACGCCCTGCATTACGTGCAGCTGGCTTCGTTACTCGTGATGCTCGTCACGTTGAACGTAAAAAAGTGGGTTTACGCAAAGCACGTCGTCGTCCACAATTCTCAAAACGTTAATTTCAACGTCACTTTATCAGGAAATTGCAAGCCATTTGGCTTGCAATTTTTTTTTGCTTGAAAAAAGAGATACGCCCCGATTTTCGATAAATTTTATGGAAAATCGGGGCGTATTTTATTTTTGAATTAAGCTAAACCGAGGTGTTTTTCATATGCTTGTAACGTATTTGCCATTAGCATGGCAATTGTCATAGGACCTACACCACCTGGAACAGGGGTAATAAAGTCTGCACGCTGAGAGGCTTCTTCAAAATCGACATCTCCAACAAGTTTACCGTTAACGCGATTAATACCTACATCTATTACAATAGCGCCATCTTTAATCCATTCACCTGGAATAAAATGAGGTTTACCTACCGCGACAATGACAATATCCGCTTGTTTAACATGTGAAGCCAAATCAACAGTAGCACTATGTGTCATCGTGACCGTACATTTTGCTGCGAGAAGTTCTAATGCCATAGGGCGACCAACAATTTTAGAGGTACCCACTATTACTGCATGTTTACCCCGTAATTCAACACCCGTTTCTTCTAAAAGTTTCATCACCCCATAAGGTGTACAGGAGCGAAGGGTAGGGATGCCTTGACAAAGGCGACCCACATTATAGGGATGGAAGCCATCTACGTCTTTGTCGGGCGTGATGCGCTCGGTAACTTTTGTGGTATCAATATGTGGTGGGAGAGGTAATTGCACCAAAATCCCATCAATTGAATCATCTGCATTTAATTCATCAATTAGGCAGAGTAATTCTGTTTCCGTAGTGGTTGCTGGTAAATGGTGAGAGATAGAACGGATATTAAGTGCCCCACAGCTGCGTTGTTTATTGCGGACGTACACTTGTGAAGCGGGATCTTCACCAACAAGAATAACGGCAAGAGAGGGTTGTCTTAAATTTTGTGCAGTATAGTTTTGAATTTTTTGATGTAATTGATGTTTTATTTTAGTACTTAAATCAGTACCTGATAGAATTTTTGCCGTCATCATGATCCCCTTATTTCCTTGATTAGGAAAATTTATCTCAGAAAAAGGAAATTATTCTCGCAGAAAAAAAATGAAAAAGTAAGCACTTTTGCTAGAAAATTAGTCACTTAAACGCATAAATAAAAAAAAAGTTTGACTACAAGAAAAAGAAAACTATAATGCAAAACACTTATCGGCGAGTAGCGCAGCTTGGTAGCGCAACTGGTTTGGGACCAGTGGGTCGTAGGTTCAAATCCTATCTCGCCGACCACTTCTTCTTATCCATTTGAAATGCGCCCTTAGCTCAGTTGGATAGAGCAACGGCCTTCTAAGCCGTAGGTCATTGGTTCGAATCCAATAGGGCGTGCCATTATATAATTTCTTTTCTTCTTTTAATAAATATCTTAATTAAATTTCTTTAGAATGTGATCTGTATTGTTTCATCATGACTATTGTTTTTGTAGAATTTCAGTATTTACTCTTTAATTTTTCATAAACAATAGGAGATGAATATGACTTCCCCTACATCCTCAAATTTATTTACTCTACAAGGCATTAAACAAGAATTTTTTGGAGGGTGGAAACCTTTTGAAGTGGTTTGGTTAGCCCTCTTTCTTATTGCTCAAATTTGGGCGTATTGCGTCGCCCCTGACTCTGTCCTAGGTATGATCTCAGGGATATCTGGCATCTTATGCGTAGTTTTCGTAGGAAAAGGAAAAATTAGTAATTATCTGTTTGGGATTATCTTTGCATATAGCTATTTTTATATGGCATGGGAAAGCAAATTTTATGGTGAAATGAGTACAGCACTTTTCGTGTATATTCCTGCCCAATTTATTGGCTATTTTATGTGGAAACAAAATATGGTCAATGAGCAAGATGGAGAGTTGGTGAAATCCAAGATGTTGACTTTACGCGGTTGGGTTGCACTTACCATTAGTGTTGTAGTTGCGACGATCGCTTTTTATTTATTTTTAAGTACGACTGATGGACATTCGATTGGGTTGGATGGGTTGACAACGGTTCTTGTGATCGCAGCACAGATCTTAATGATTTATCGTTACAGCGAACAATGGCTATTATGGATTTTGATTAATATTCTTTCTATTGCATTATGGGCAAATACGCCATCCATGTATATTATGTATAGTGCTTATTTATTAAATTCGTTATATGGATATGTAAACTGGCGAAACCTTGCTAAGCAAGGATTATAATGATTTGAAATTATTATGGATAAATAAGATAAGTTGCGAGTCAGTACGAGGCTGTAATTGGTTGCGGGGGCTGGATTTGAACCAACGACCTTCGGGTTATGAGCCCGACGAGCTACCAAGCTGCTCCACCCCGCGTCAGATGGTTGTTAATATACCTGATTATTTTTGTAAAGCAAGTGTTAAAATAGCTAAAATGCACTGAGTGCTATAAAAATAGGCATATTAACCCTGATGAGTAGCGATATTTTCTTGTTTTTATAATGATTTTGTAACAAATTTTTGCTAGTTTATGGAAATTTTTAGAATGAAAGGATAATTAGAATGGAACGCGTTGATAATTACGAACAACGATTTGGTGGTATTGGACGATTATATACGCCTGAAGCCTTAGCTTATTTTCGTCAAGCTCATGTTTGCGTTGTTGGGATTGGCGGTGTTGGGTCATGGGCAGTGGAAGCGCTGGCACGATCAGGTATTGGTAAAATTACGATGATTGATCTTGATGATATTTGCGTGACTAACATTAACCGTCAATTACATGCTTTATCAGGTACGATAGGGCAACTTAAAACTGAAGCGATGGCCGAGAGAATTAAGCTGATTAATCCTGAATGTGAAGTAGAGATTATTGATGATTTCCTAACACCAGAAAATATGGCGGAATATTTAACAAAAGACTATGATTATGTGATTGATGCTATTGATCAGGTTAAGGTTAAAGCTGCGATGATTGCTTATTGTAAGCGTAATAAAATTAAAATTATCACAGTAGGTGGAGCAGGCGGACAAACAGATCCAACGCAAATTAAAATTGCAGATTTAACTAAGACGATCCAAGATCCGCTAGCCGCTAAAGTGCGTTCGCTTTTGCGTAAAGAATATGGATTCAGTCAGAATCCTAAGCGTAAATTTAGTGTCGATTGTGTTTATTCAACACAACCGCTTATTTTTCCAAAAATGGGGGATGGCTGTGCGGTTTCAGCCACAATGAATTGTGCCAATGGATTTGGTGCGGCAACGATGATTACAGCAACTTTTGCATTTTTTGCTGTATCTCGTGTTTTAGAAAAACTTGTTGTTAAACAAGCCCAAGAAGGTCATTAATAAGAAGGAGAAAAGAATGTCGGTCTTATTAAAAAAAACATTATTAGCTAGTGCGGTACTAGGGCTATCTAGTATTGCTCAAGCAACTATCGTTACTTCCGTTAAACCTCTCGGTTTTATTGCGTCCAGCATTGCCAATGGGGTCACTGATACTGAAGTTATTGTCCCCGCATACGCATCACCCCATGATTACAGCTTAAAACCAACAGATATCTTAAAATTACGGTCAGGAAATTTAGTGGTTTGGGTCGGTAAGCATGTGGACAGCTTTTTAGATAGCGCGATTGATCAGTTACCACAAAATGAGGTGTTAACTCTGGCTGATTTACCGCAATTTAAACAAGATCCTGCGTTACTTTTAAATGAAGAAGCACACGACCATGATCATGCTGAGGAAGCCGATGAGGATGATGAAGGGATTAATTGGCATATCTGGTTATCGCCTAAGATTGGTAATTTTATTGCAGAAGCCATTGCGACACGTTTAGAAAAAATTTACCCAGATAAAACGGCACAAATTAAAGCAAATTTAGTGCAATTCCAACAAAATCTGGCGAAAGAAAATGGCGTAATTAAACAAGAATTGAGTCCGTTAAAGGATAAAGGTTTCTATGTATTCCACGACGCATACGGCTATTTTAATCGTGCATATGGTTTAAAACAATTAGGTTATTTCACGATTAATCCAATGATTACACCGGGAGCGAAAACCTTAGCTGCAATTAAAAAAGAAGTGGCTGATCATGCGGTGCAATGTTTATTTACAGAACCGCAGTTTACGCCGAAAATGATCGATATCTTGCATAAAGAAATGCACGTTAAAGTTGGCGTTCTTGATCCAATGGGCAGTGATATTCCACTTAGCAAAGATGCTTATACCCAATTCCTCCAAAGCCTTGCAAATGGCTATGCGAAGTGCTTAGGGTAAATTAAATAAATTTTTACGAAAAAAGGGGCGTGATAAAACGCCCCTTTGTTTTGTGTAATCAACTTAGAATTACATTTTTTCTACGGTTTTAATACCAAGAAGATCTAAGCCAGTTTTTAATGTTTTGCCTGTTAATAAAGCAAGTTTTAAACGGCTTAATTTTAATGCTGCGCTATTTGCAGTTAAGATTGGGCAGTTTTCATAGAAGCTTGAGAACGTGCCAGCAAGTTCGTAAAGGTAAGCACAAAGAATGTGTGGTGTACCTTCTTTAGCAACAACGTGTAATGCTTCATCAAATTGCATTAATTTAAGTGCTAATGCACGTTCTTTATCATCTTCAAGGATGATTGGTGCATTTTCAACGTGTTGCATATCAATATCAACTTTGCTGAAGATTGATTGAATACGTGCGTATGCGTATTGCATGTAAGGTGCAGTATTACCTTCAAAACTTAGCATGTTATCCCAGTCGAATACATAGTCCGTTGTACGGTTTTTAGAAAGATCTGCATATTTCACTGCACCGATACCTACCGCTTCAACAACAGCTGCTTTTTCTTCTGGAGAAAGGTGAGTTGATTTTTCAGAAATTAATTTATCTGCACGTTCAACAGCTTCATCTAAAAGATCAGCAAGTTTAACTGTACCGCCGCTACGGGTTTTGAATGGTTTACCATCTTTGCCTAACATCATACCGAAGTTTTTATGTTCAAGTTTAAATTCTGCAGGGACGAATCCACCTTTACGTGCAATAAGCCATGCTGATTGCATATGTTGGCTTTGACGTGTATCGGAGAAGACAAGAACACGATCAGATTTTAATTCATGGCAACGATATGCAGCGGCTGCAACGTCGGTTGTAGTATAAAGGTAACCGCCATCTTTTTTCTGTACGATAACCCCCATTGGTTCACCTTCTTTATTTTTGTATTCATCAAGATAAACCACAAGCGCACCATCATCTTCAACAGCTAAACCTTTTTCTTTTAAGGTTGCAACAACGCCTGGTAGCATTGGATTGTAAAGGCTTTCACCCATGATACTATCGTTCGTTAAGCTTACGTTTAAACGATCGTAGTTATGTTGGTTTTGTTGCATCGTAATATTTACAAGTTTTTTCCACATGGTACGGCAATATTCATCACCACCTTGAAGTTTTACTACATAACTACGTGCTTTTTGTGCAAATTCAGGATCTTCATCATAGTGTTTTTTCGCATCACGATAGAACGCTTCTAAATCAGATAATTCCATTTCGGTTGCGTGTTCATTTTCCATTTTTTCAAGGTACGCGATTAACATCCCGAATTGTGTTCCCCAGTCACCGATGTGGTTAGCACGGATAACACGGTTACCTAAGAATTCTAGCGTACGAACAACGGCATCACCGATAATAGTTGAGCGCAGGTGACCAACATGCATTTCTTTTGCTACGTTTGGTGAAGAGTAGTCGATGGTTACAGTTTCAAATGGAATAGCGTCTACACCTAATTTTTCATCTTTCACAGCCGCATCTACTTTATGTGCTAGCCAAGCCGGTGTTAGGAAAATATTGATAAAACCAGGACCTGCGACTTCCATTTTTTCGATCATATCGCCTTTATCCACGTTTTGGATAATTTCTTGTGCGAAGTCACGAGGGTTTTTTCCTAGTTTTTTTGCTTCTGCCATCGCACCATTTGCCTGATAATCGCCAAATTGTGCTTTTGCTGATTGGCGAATCATTGGATTACATTCGTTGCTCGCCCCAGCTGCTACCATGGCTTTTTGAATTTTATCTGATAAAAGAGATTGAATAGTCATGACATACCTTAAATTTACACTAATTAAATGATCAGCTATGATACCGCCTATTAAGTTAATATAAAAGTAACACCGATTAAAAATGACAATATTCCTCAAAAATCCTGAAATTTTATTCACATTTGAAGAATTTCAGCAAAAAATTATGCAATTATCTCAGGAAATGCATCTTGATTTAACTCAACAAGAAATTGACCATTTGGCAATTCGAGTTAATGAGTTAGATGAAGCGCAGAAATGGCTAGATTTATTAGTTCAGTGCGGTACAATCATTAGTCAAAACGAGGTTAATGGACGACCTATCTACTTGATTAAGCTAAATACGCCGATAATGATTTTTGATAATCAAGTGAGCGTAATTGAGCTACCTTTCCCTAAAAAAACGTATCCTGTTACAGGGTGGGAACATTTAGAAGTTGTTATGCCTTTTTTACCCCAAGAAAGCATTGCAGATTGGGAAAAACGTATTTTAAACCACTATGGTTGGGCAGATGATAAACGTTTAAAAGTGAAGTGTAGCCAGCCACAAGTAGAGGGCGAGCAAAAGCCGAATCCGTCCATTGCAGTAAGTTTTAAAGATATGACTAATAATCATTGTTGTATCAAAGTTCATCCTTACACAATTGAATCAATCATTGAGGTATCAAAATGAAAAAAGCACTTTTTATCGTCCTTGCGACAAGTTTATTAGCAGCGTGTGCTCACCAAGCAAAAGACACTCAAACTTATCGTGGTGAAGTTATTGCAAGTCAGGTACAAGGCAAAAATATGACCTTAACCTTAGCTAAAAATGATTGCCAAAAATTGTCTACCACGGGGCACCTAGAAACTTATTCTATTACTGTACCTTATAATTCAAATTTAGTGGTTGGTTCATGTGTTCGTTATGATCGTAATGCACAAGGTCAACTTCAAAATGTGGAAAATATTTCACGCTCAAAATCCAATGATATGATGGCGCGTACAGGCATGTACTAACCTAAAATTTCATTGCATTTTTATCTGTTCGTGCTAAACTTCCCGACTCTTGTCGTCGCTGAGTTAGAGATCGGCGTGCGATGTATGATTAACACTATTCTTGAAAAGGATACATTATGTCTCTAAGTACAGAAAAAAAAGCACAAATCGTTGCTGAATTTGGTCGTGACGCGAAAGACACTGGTTCTTCAGAAGTTCAAATCGCACTTTTAACTGCACAAATCAACCACTTACAACAACACTTTGCAGTGCATAAAAAAGACCATCACGGTCGTCGTGGTTTATTACGTATGGTTTCTCGTCGTCGTAAACTATTAGACTACTTAAAACGTACTAACCTTGAGCTTTACTTAAGCACAATCGAACGTTTAGGTTTACGTCGCTAATCCGTATGGATATGAAAAAGGCTTTCTTAGGAAAGCCTTTTTTGTTTTAGAATATGGGAAAATAAATTAAGAGATATCCTATGTTTAGCGATGATTTTGAACGACAAATTGAACAATTTTTTCCACATTCACAGCCGTTACTTATTGGATTAAGTGGTGGGGTGGATTCTGTTGTTTTAGTGCATTTATTGCATAAAATTTCTCGAAAAACGGGGCGTTATCCGCTACGCGTGATTCATATTCATCATGGTTTGAGTAAAAATGCAAATGAATGGCAGAATTATTGCCGTCATTTTTGTGATGAATTGGGTATCCCATATTTGACAGAAAATGTATTGGTTCAGCGTGAGAGAAAAAGTCTTGAAGATGCGGCTCGTCAAGCACGTTATCAAGCGATTGGGCAGCATTTACAGCCCAATGAAATCTTTGTAACCGCACATCATCGAAACGATCAAGTAGAAACTTTTTTCCTAGCTTTAAAACGAGGCAGTGGCTTGCAAGGTTTATCCAGTATGGGGCAATTTTCGCAATTGGGCGACATCCCCTTATTTCGACCTTTACTCAATTTTTCACGCGAACAAATCGAACAATATGCTAAAGATCATCAATTACATTGGGTGGAAGATGAGAGTAATAATGATACGGATTATGACCGTAATTTTTTGCGTCACGACGTGTTGCCGATTTTACGACATCGTTGGCAAGCCTTTGATCAAACCGTTGCCCGCTCCGCTCAACTTTGTAGCGAACAACAAAAATTATTAGATGAATTACTCACGCCCGTTTTTTCGGAAAATTTTTTGCCAGAAAGCGGGACATTAATCGTAGAACAATTTACGGCATTTTCAACAGAAAAACAAAATGCATTGCTCCGAATGTGGCTTCAGCGGTTAGGGCAGCCGATGCCGAGTCAAAAGCAACTTATCCAGATTCGCCAAGATGTAATTTGTGCACAATCAGATAAAAATCCTGCTTTTCAACTCGGTAATAAGATTTTACGTCGTTATCAGCAGAAATTGTATTTGACGGAAAAATTTATGCCACTGGAAAAAGTGTGCTTGCCGATAAGCGTAGGGGAGGAGATTGCTTTACCTGATGGTTTGGGGAATTTGAGTTTGCAAAGTGATGGACAAACGAATTGCTTTCAATGGCAAAGGGGAACAGAGAAGATTATGATGCATTTGCCATTAACCGCAGAACCAATCTGTATTCGTTTTTATTACTCAGGCAAGGTAAAACAGGCGAATGGTCATCAGGAAACGATGAAAAAATGTTGGCAAAAGGCGGGGGTTCCACCGTGGGAGCGCCAACGCACTCCACTTATTTTTTACGGCGAAACCTTTATAGCTGCTTTGGGAGCGTTTAAGTCGGCTCAGTAATGCGTCGCCATTCTTCAAAGAATGTAGGAAAAGTTTTATTCACACAGCTTGGATCGAGTAGAGTAATTCCTTTCCCTGCAAAACTGGTCAGCGCAAAGCACATGGCGATACGATGATCACGGTATGTTTCTATCTCGGCGTGTTGGAATGCATTTTCTGCGAGGGGATAGACATGAATAAAGTCTTCACCTTCCTCAACCGTGGCACCGATTTTACGTAATTCAGTCGCCATTGCGCTAAGACGATCTGTTTCTTTAACTCGCCAGTTATAAACGTTACGGATATAGGTATCCCCTTTGGCAAAAAGGGCTGTGGTGGCAATCGTCATCGCCGCATCTGGAATGGCATTAAAGTCTAAATCAACACCGTGTAATTCACCTTTTTCTGCTTCAATAAAATGATCGCCATAGGTAATTTTCGCCCCCATTTTGGCAAGAACTTCGGCAAAGGTCGCATCACCTTGTAGGCTATTTTTATCAATACCATAAACGCGTACTTTTCCTGCTAATGCACCTAGCGCAAGAAAATAAGAAGCACTTGAAGCATCACCCTCTACAAAGTAGTTTTCTGGATTTTGATAAGACTGTTTGGCTTTAATAAAGAGATTTTGCCCTTGCCATTCTACATTTACTCCAAAAATTTCCATCATTCGGATAGTCATTTCAATGTAAGGTTTGGAAACTAATTCGCCTACAATTTCAATATGGGTATCTTGCTCACAAAAAGGAGCAACCATTAATAAGGCACTTAAAAATTGGGAAGAAATAGAACCATCAATTTGAATATGACCGCCCCCTAATCCCGTACTTTTAATGCGAAGTGGTGGATAATTTAACTTATCTTGATATTGAATATCTGCACCTGCTTGACGTAGCGCATCGACCAGATGTCCGATAGGACGATTCTGCATGCGTTCTTCCCCAGTGAGCACAATACTCTGTGGCATTGGTGTTTTTAATGTTAAGGCAGCCGTAAGAAAACGCATGGCGGTTCCAGCATTGCCAAGGAAAAGAGTCGGATTGGCTGGGGATTGGAAAAGCCCCCCGCAACCCGTAATTCGGCACGTTTTAAAATCATCAGAAAACTGCATGTTGACACCAAGTTGGCGTAAGGCGTCACGCATGTAGCGCGTGTCATCACTATCGAGCAGATTATAGAGTGTTGTTGTACCGTGACTTAACGCCGCGAGAAGAAGGGCGCGGTTAGTTAAACTTTTAGAGCCGGGAAGATGAATTTCACCTTGTGCTTGGACCAGTGCTGGGAGGGTAATTTTAGATGGCATAATTTAGAAAATATATAATAAAATTTTATGAAAATCGTGGCGTGATCGCCACGAAAATTAAACTTGTAACCAGAAACTCACTGGACCGTCATTAACAAGGCTGACTTGCATATCCGCAGCAAATTGTCCAGTTTCAGTATGAATTTGTTTTTGTGCTTCAGCCACAAAATAGTCATAAAGCGCTTCTGCTTTTGCTGGTACCGCGCCTTTAGAAAAACTTGGACGCAGACCTTTTTGTGTATCCGCTACTAAGGTGAATTGGGAAACGACTAATAATTCACCCTGAATGCTTTTTAAGCCAAGATTCATTTTGCCGTTTTCATCGGCAAAAATACGGTAATTTAGAACCTTTTCTAGCAATTTACGTGCTTTTTCTTCAGTGTCATCTTGTTCGACACCAAGCAGCACTAGAATTCCCTGAGAAATTTTACCGATCGTTTGTTGATCGACTTCGACAGAGGCGGATTTAACGCGTTGAATAAATGCGATCATTGTTGCTCCTTAATTTGTTCGAAAGTCAGATTATTTTCACGCATGGTTCTTAAATCTTGGAGGGCAGCGGCAAGTTGTGCACCGAGAAGAATCGCAAGCCAACTGAGCTGTAACCAAAGTAAAAGAATAGGTAATGTCGCCATTGCTCCATAAATGAGATGGTAAGATGGGAAGGTAACGATATACCAATTAAAACATTTTTTACCAAGCGTAAAAAATACTGCTGCGACTAAAGCACCGACTGCAGAATCGCGCCAATTAATTTTCGTGTTAGGCACGATTAAATAAATAAAAGTAAAGATGATCCAGGTAATGAAAAATGGCACAATTTTGAGGAAATTGATGCCAAATGGTAACGAAAAACTACTTGGAATTAAATGTGAAGCAAATAACGTCACGTAACTTGTCACGGCAAGGCTAACAGCCATCAAAATGGGACCTATAATGAGAATCAACCAGTAGATCCCAAAGGAATAGAGTAATGGGCGTTTGTGGGTATTCCGCCAGATCTTGTTGAGAGTCACATCAATAGAATGGATAAGGAGTAAAGCAACAAAAAATAAGCTGATGATGCCTATCGCACTCATTTGACGTGAGTTTTCGACAAATTGCTGTAAGTAGTGACCAACAATATCCCCCGTCGTTGGTGAAAAATTTGAGTAAACGAAGTTTTGTAAACGTCCACTTAATTGGGCAAAAAGTGGAAAATGGGAAAAAATAGAAAAAACCACCATAAGGAGCGGGACAAAAGCAAGCATAGTGCTATAGGTAAGATATCCCGCTGCCTGTGGCAGATTATTTTGTTGAAAGCGAATCAAAAAAAGTTTGCTAAATAATTTAAAGGTTTTTGGTTGCATAAGATTTTGTAATAGTTATATAAAAGTAAAAATTAAACAGATACAGCATTCTTTAATTTTTTTAGTGCGTTATTTTCTAACTGACGTACACGTTCAGCCGAAATATGATATTTATCCGCTAAATCTTGCAACGTGGCTTTGTCGTCATCTAGCCAACGCGAACGGATAATATCTTGGCTTCTTTCATCCAACGCATCCAGTGCACTTGCAATTTGTTCTGTGGCTTGGGTTTCGTAATTTTCATCTTCAAGTTCGGCTGCAAAATTAGAGCTTTTATCTTCGAGATAAAGAGTAGGTGAAAAGCTATTTTCTTCTTTATCTTCTGTTGGAAGATCGTAGCCTAAATCTGCCCCCGTCATGCGACTTTCCATTTCGATAACATCTTTAGGAGATACGCCTAATTCTTCCGCAACCATTTTCACTTCTTGATCATTAAACCAACCAAGACGTTTTTTATTTTTACGTAGATTAAAGAATAACTTGCGTTGCGATTTTGTGGTTGCAACTTTCACAATACGCCAGTTTTTTAGCACGTATTCATGAATTTCCGCTTTAATCCAATGGACAGCGAAAGAAACCAAGCGAACGCCCATATCGGGATTAAAACGTTTAACTGCTTTCATCAAACCGACAGTGCCTTCTTGAATTAGATCTGCGAGCGGTAAGCCATAGCCGGAATAACCACGTGCCACGTGAATAACGAAACGCAAGTGTGAAAGTACAAGTTTACGTGCAGCCGCTACATCCCCCTCATAAAAAACGCGTTCAGCGAGTTCCTTTTCCTCTTCAGCGGAGAGCATGGGTTGTTCGTAGGCAAGGTGAATATAACTTTCAATATTACCATTTGGAACTAAGGTTAAACTGCGATTCTGTGACTTTTCTTGGGTACTATCTTTCACTTGTATCTTCCTTCTAATGTCTCAGAGAGATTAATCTTCAATATAAACCAGACCATCATCAAGCCAGTTACAAATACTGTCTAAAATGAGCCAAATTGCTTCTTTATCGGTAGGATTGTGCCATAAATTTAAGAGTTCTTCATAATTAAAACTTTCGCCATTTGCCAAACGTTTTAATAATTCTGCCTCTTCTGGGGTTAATTCATCTAGCCATTCGCCATTAGCGTAAATTTGGAGCGGATTTTCACGATAGAGGATTTTTGCATTATTGTCTTGGCGTAATCGTGCGCCTTCGTGCATAAGTTGCGCTTCAATTTCTTCAATGTCTGTCATTTCTTCGGTAGGAAGAATGTCATAGCGACGTGAACTAAGTTCTTTAGCAACAGCTTGTTGGAAAATTTCATCAAAAGCTGAACTTTCCGCTAAGGTTTGCAAAAAGTGTTTTTTTAATTCAGAAAATGTTGCTGGGGTTAATTCGCCACAAGGCTGAACATTTGGCGTAAAGCGCACTGGAATTTGCAAGATAGAACGATTATCACCACTATCATGATTAAGCATTTGTGTCGCCGCATCTAGAAGAGCAGCAGGATTAGTTAAACGTAATCCGAATGAGAATGTTAAACAATCTGATTTTGCCACGCCATAATGTGCCATACGTGATGGTATGTAAAGAACGTCTCCAGGTTGCATGGTTTCATCAATAACTAACTCGCCCATATCGTCAAAAATACGAATAGGTTGATTTGGTTTAAACTCAGTTGTTGGATCGCACCATTTCCCAAGTTGCCAGTGGCGTTCACCATACCCTTGCACCAGAAATACGTCATATTCATCGTAATGTTTGCCTACAGAGCCCCCTTTAGGCGCATAAGACACCATAATATCATCACGAGCCCACTGCGGGATGAAATCAAAGGCTTGCCAAAGATTACCTAACTCTAATGACCATTGCTCCATATTTTGCACAAGCACGGACCATTTTTCGGGTAAATTTTTAAAATCTTCTTCACATAATGGGCTTCTACTCAAACGCCAATCATCGTCATTAAATTGTTTAACTAAACGAGCCGTAGCATCTTCATTCTGTGCAAGTTCGATAATATCAGCTGGCTCAAATTGCCCGATAATTTGGGGTAATCCTTGGCGAATAAGCAACGGCTTTTTTTGCCAATAGTCACGTAAGAATATTTCAGGCGTAATGGCTGCGGGAAGTATAGTTTTCATGGCGAATCTCTTTGATATAATTTAAAATTTTAAGCTATAACATTAGGTTATGAATTCATGGCTTGTTCTTTCGCACGTTGACGACGTATTTCACGCGGATCGGCGAGTAATGGTCGGTAGATCTCAATACGATCCCCATTATTCACAGTATCTTTAAGGGTAACGGGGCGACTAAAAATACCGACTTTATTTTTGTGTAAATCAATTTCTGGGAATTTTTCTAGTACGCTAGAATGAATAATCGCGTCTTCGACAGTTGTGCCTTTAGAAACAGTATAACTTTTTAAAAAATAACGTTTTGGCAGTGCATAAGCGATCGTAATGCGGATATCAGACACAAATTTCTCCTTCGATAATCCTGTGAAAATGGCAGAACAATTTTATGATGAAGTTTCCATTATACCTAAAGTTATTTTTCCATTAACTAAAATACGAATAAAAATTAGAAAAATTTTATAAATTGAAAAAGTATTTAATAAATCTATATTTTTATGCAAAAATCTAAACACCAATATTCTGAGGAGGAATAAATGAGTAATAAGCCTGATAGTTTATCTCTCGCATTTAAAACGTTATTGGCAGAGGAACGTTGCTCTTCACAATTAGAAATCGTTAATGCTTTGCAAGAGCAGGGTTTCCATCAAATAAATCAATCAAAAGTTTCACGAATGTTAAGTCGATTCGGGGCTGTACGTATCCGTAATACAAAAGGTGAAACTGTCTATTGTCTACCCAACGAATTAAGTGTACCCTCAACGACAAGTCCAATTAAAAATTTAGTCTTAGATATCGACCATAATAATGCGGTTATTGTTGTGAAAACCAGTCCTGGAGCAGCGCAATTAATTGCAAGATTATTGGATAATTTAGGGAAGAGCGAAGGCATTTTAGGCACGATTGCTGGCGATGATACAATTTTTATTACGCCTACCCTAAATTGCAAAATTACGAAGTTAATGGGAGATATCGAAGCATTATTTGACGCAGCGCTATAAAGTTTTATTGACAATAACGTAGGGGAAAATGATGAAAATATTTGTCACCGGTGCAACGGGTTTTGTGGGAACAGCTTTAACGAAAGCATTATTGGCGGATGGACACCAAATTGTTGCGTTAACACGCAATGCTCAAAAAGCACAAGGACGGCTTCCAGCAATTGAATGGGTCGAACAATTAGACGCATTTTCAAATTTTGATCATTTTGATGCGGTAATTAATTTAGCCGGTGAGCCTATATTTGATAAGGCATGGGATGCGGACCAAAAAGTTAAACTTACTCAAAGTCGAGTAACAATTACCCAGCAGTTATCCACCCTCATTAATGCAAGTCAGACACCTCCTAAAGTTTTTATTTCAGGCTCAGCAATGGGATATTATGGTGATGGTGGTGACAGGTTATTAACCGAGAAATCTCCTTCTGGTACTAATTTCACAGCAGAATTATGCCGTAAGTGGGAGTCTGCTGCACTACAAGCAAATACGCGTGTTTGTCTTGTAAGAACGGGGATTGTATTTGCCTTACATGGTGGGGCATTTCCAAGAATTTATCGCCTATTTAAATGGGGGCTTGGGGGCAAACTCGGCGGGGGTGCACAATATTGGTCGTGGATTAGTTTAACGGATATGGTTCGCGGAATTATGTTTTTACTTACGCACCCTAATTGTGAAGGACCATTTAATTTCGTTACGCCAGAACTGATGACTAATGAAACTTTCACACGGCAGTTATCCCATTATCTCCATCGACCTGCATTTTTTTCAGCACCCACTTTTATTTTGCGGTATGTCTTAGGTGAACGTGCAGATTTGTTGCTTGATAGTCAGAAAGGTAAGCCGGAAAAATTATTAAAAGCGGGATTTGTTTTTCAAAATAAAGATTTTGCTGATTTTCTACAATCGCTTCCATTGAAATAAAAACGAGCAAAAAAGGGAAAATTCCGTTAGAATTTTCCCTTTTATATTAAGAAGGATTTTCTGATGCTTTGTGCTATTTATAAAACTCATAAAAAGGATGGGATGTATCTTTATGTTAAAAAACGTGATCAATTTGATGAGGTTCCAGAAGCGCTCCTTGAGCATTTTGGTAAACCGATTTTTGTGATGTTATTTAATTTATCGGGTGAAAAAGCACTTGCACAATGCGATAAAAAAATTGTTGAGCAACAACTTGAAGAAACCGGATTTTATCTCCATTATCCTCCTAAGAGTGAAAATCTTTTTGAGGAATGGGTTGCTCAAAATAAGAAACAAAAAATTAAAAATGATTAGGAACATATATGAAATTTATTTCATTTAATATTAATGGGTTGAGAGCCCGCCCTCACCAATTAGAGGCGATTATTGAAAAGCATCAACCTGATGTGATTGGTTTGCAAGAAATTAAAGTATCGGATGAAGATTTCCCACATCATCTTTTTGAAAATTGTGGTTATCATGTTTTTCATCATGGACAAAAAGGACACTATGGTGTTGCCTTACTTTGTAAACAAAAACCAGTAGCTGTACGCAAAGGATTTAGTACTGATGCACCTGATGCGCAGCGTCGTTTGATTATGGCAGATATTGAAACTGAGTTTGGATTACTTACCGTGATTAATGGTTATTTCCCACAAGGGGAATCGCGTAAACACGAAACAAAATTTCCATTGAAAGAAAAATTCTATGCGGATTTATTGCATTATGTAACCAAAGAACATAATCCAGATAATCCAATTTTAATTATGGGTGATATGAATATTTGCCCAGGTGATTTAGATATTGGGATTGGTGAAGTGAATAAAAAACGCTGGCTAAGTCGCGGAATTTGTGCATTTTTACCAGAAGAACGTGAATGGTACCAACGCCTTTATGATGCAGGATTAAAAGATAGTTTCCGTCAACTTAATCCGCTCGCGTATGATAAATATTCGTGGTTTGATTACCGTTCAAAAGGCATTTTAGATAATCGTGGATTACGAATTGATCACATTTTAGTAAATGATATGCTGATGCAGCATTGCGTTGATGTGGGCATTGATTTAGAGATTCGTAACATGGAGAAACCGTCTGATCACGCACCAGTTTGGGCGACGTTTAAGTGAGGAAATTATGGCAGCACAATGGCAGCATTACCGGACTAATGTGAATGGTAATGAAGCACTTTTTTCTGTGAATTTGAGTTATGTAGATGAGCAACGTATGGATGCGTCTACCGTAGTACAATTTGAATTACCTTTTGAAGCAGAAAGTGATGGACTGCCATCAGAAAGTAACTTTAAACGTTTTATTCGAGATTTAATTAAAGTTACTTCCTTAATTAACTCATTAGAAGATGTGAGTTATGTAGGATACTGGCTTTGTAAAGGCATTGCACAGGTTTATTTCTACTGTACTTATGAAGATAAATCTGAATTAGTTGCAATTCTAGAACATGCAAATTGTCAAAAAATTAAAGCGCAACTTGATCCTACCTGGGATATTTACTTTGATTTTCTTATCCCTTCACCATTAGAAATTAAAATGACAGCGACCGAAGAAATGCTGTCTATTTTGCGCCAACATGGGGAAGAATTGGATAAAGCGTATAAAATTGATCATCGTTTTTATTTCTACCAAGAACAAGATATGCAGGAATTTTTAGAATACGTAGCGGAACAGGATAAAGATTTTTTATCTTTGCAGCATAGTAATATGCCCGTACCGGTCCGAGAAAATGAAAATGCGTATTTAGTTAAGGTAGAGCAAGAGGTCAATTTAGAAGAAAATATTATTTTTGATACAGTTGAATTTTTTGAACAAACTAGTCAGGAATTTCAAGGTCGTTATCTTGGGTGGCGTCCACAAAACTCGGTAATGGATGAAAAATATTTAAATTAGTACGTTTAAATATTTCAATTCTACTGCGGGAAAGATAGATATTTCCCGCTTTTTTTGTTCACAGCAATAGATAAAATTGATTGTGAGAATTAAAGGTAAGGGTGTTACAATCCTTAAAGTAAATTATAAATGAACATAAGTAAGTGAGAGTGAAGCAGTTATGGCTCGTCAAAAGAAAACACGTAAAATTTCAGATATTATGCCAACCCGCAAGGCTGACAAAAAGGTAGCAATGCCAAAAAATCGTCGCCAAGCGAGTCGTTATGAGCTAGACGCGCAAGCCCGTGAAGATAAGAAAAAACGTAAACATAAAGGGCTTTCTTCGGGTAGTCGTAATGGCGGTATTGAGAAAAAAGAAATTAAAAAACAAAGCATGCCACAGGACCCACGCGTGGGTAGTCGTAAAAAAGTACCACTTATTGTGGAAGAAGTGGTGGGTAAAAACTTAAAACCAATTGCTAAGTCGAAAGAAGTTATCGAGATTGTTAAACCGACAGTACTCGATCCTAATGTAGAGCTTATGCAATTAGAAAACAATGAATGTTTAAATCAGCTTTTAGATGATTTAGAAGCAGGTAAAAAACTCTCTCATGAAGATCAACAATTTGTTGACGAATGTTTAGCACGCATTGAAGAGCTTATGGAACAGCTTGGGCTTGCAGATGAAGAAAGTGAGGAAGATCTTTACCGCAGTTTTGAAAAAATTGATATTAACCAATTTAAATAGGATACATTGATGTTGTGGGGACTATTGGGTTTAGGCGTTATTATTGTTGCGGTGATGCTCGCCTACGCCATCTATCTTTTATTAAAGCTTAAAAAACAAAAATTAGCTTTCCGCAAAGCAAGAGAATTACGCGCTGAACGCTTGAAAGAAAGCATTTTAATTATTGCTAAAGCAATGCAAAGTGGCGACTGTAATTTTTCTGAAGGCGTTATTCGCATTAAAATGTTATTGCAGCCACTTGGGCTTGATTTTACGCGTTATCCTGCTATGCAAAATTTATATGAGGTCGTGATGGATATGCCTACTCACGAGGCGCGTAAAGCATTAAAACGCAATGAGCGTATGCGTCTTGATTTGATTCGTGAAAAAGCAGAAGGTGATTATCAAGATAACATTCATCAGGAGTTACCACTATTAATTAAAGAAGTGGACGCTTACGCAATCAATTAAAGATTTATGAAATATAACGATTGATCAGAGGAGAACTTTATGACAAAACATTATGATTACCTAGCGATTGGGGGCGGAAGCGGTGGCATTGCCTCAATTAACCGTGCAGCCCAATATGGTAAAAAATGTGCCATTATTGAAGCAAAAGAATTAGGTGGCACCTGTGTAAATGTAGGTTGTGTGCCTAAAAAAGTCATGTGGTATGGCGCTCAAATGGCAGAAGCTTTACATGAATACGCCCCTGCTTACGGCTTTGATGTTGAAGTTAAAAAGTTCGACTATAAAAAATTGGTAACTAATCGCCAAGCTTATATTGATCGTATTCATCAATCTTACAATAATGTATTAGCAAACAATCATGTTGATGTAATTCATGGTTTTGCAACCTTTGTAGATGCTCATACGGTAGAAGTAAATGGTGAAAAAATTACTGCTGATCATATTCTGATTGCTGTGGGCGGACGTCCTGCTCGCCCAAATATTAAAGGCGCAGAATACGGTATTGATTCCGATGGGTTCTTTGAATTAGAAAGCTTACCAAAATCTGTTGCCATTATTGGTGCGGGTTATATCGCCGTAGAAATTGCTGGAGTAATGAATAGCTTTGGTGTAGATACGCATTTATTTGTGCGCCAAGGTACACCATTACGTAGCTTCGATCCTCTCATTGTAGAAACCCTTTGTGATGAATATGCGCGTCAAGGTATTGAAATTCATACTTTCAGCGTTCCACAAGAAGTGCTTAAAAATGCCGATAATACCTATACCATTATCTTTGAAAATGGTCATGCACATAAAACAGATTGCCTAATTTGGGCGATCGGGCGTGTTCCGACTACGGATAAAATTAACCTTCAAGCTGCTGGTGTAGAAACCAATGATCGTGGTTTTATTAAAGTAGATAAATTCCAAAATACCAATGTACCTGGTGTATATGCAGTGGGTGATATTATTGAAGGCGGAATTGAATTAACACCAGTTGCGGTTGCCGCAGGTCGTCGTTTATCAGAACGTTTATTTAACAATAAGCCAAATGAACATTTAGACTACAATCTTGTTCCTTCTGTGGTGTTCTCTCATCCACCGATTGGTAATGTTGGTTTAACTGAACCAAAAGCAATTGAAAAATATGGCAAGGAAAATGTAAAAGTATATCAAAGTAAATTTACGCCGATGTATACAGCCATTGCCGATCCAAAATATCGTCAAGCGTGCCGTATGAAACTCGTTTGTGTTGGTGATGATGAAAAAGTTGTCGGTCTACACGGTATTGGTTTTGGGGTGGATGAAATGATTCAAGGTTTTGCGGTCGCAATCAAAATGGGTGCAACAAAAGCAGACTTTGACAATACAGTAGCTATTCACCCAACTGGCTCTGAAGAATTTGTGACAATGCGCTAATTTTTGCATTATAAATAATATCACGCCCCGATTTTCATAAATTTTTTTGAAAATCGGGGCGTATTTTTTATGGCGCTTAAATTACCGTTATTTTAAATAACAGGTGATTTAGGCTTATTGATTACCAATTCCACCATATTTGTATTCTGGGATCATATTGTGATCGGTAATCACCTCTAATGGATGGTGGATACGGGAAAAATCAATTTGATCGTATGGAATAAGTTTATGTTCCAAAATCTTATTCGTACCGATTTTCAATTCATTATTATCTTTAAATACAGGTTGTTGGTTATAAGGCCATACCATTTTGCTGAGTGCAGTTTCGATCTTTTCACGAGTAAGTGGCTGAATAGGTTTTAAACTTGCAATCGCAAAGTTTTCATATTGATAGACATCTGGAAAAACTTGTTTGGCAGTATAGAATGCATCCATAAACCATGTAGTGTTATAAGAAAGGAAGCCATTTGGATTAAGATGTTCTTTTGCCAATGTTAGGAATTCCTTACTTAATAAGTTGGTGGAGTAGTTACGCCAATACCAAGTGGTATTCATAAGAATATAATCAAATTTAAGATCTTTATGACGCGCTAACCAGCGACGACCATCATCCGCAATAACAGTAATGCGTTTATCTTTCAATAAATGATTCATGGCAGGATAGAATTTTGCGAAATCTACATATGCAGGATTAATTTCAACGACTGTCATATGTTTAAGATTTGGAATAGCCGCTAAAACTTCCACCCAAGAGCCAGTAGAAAGCCCAACAACTAAGATATTTTCAGCTTTCGGCGCAATAACAGGAAGCAAATAAGCACGCTCTACCATATTGTTATCTTTAATTAAACTTGTGTTAAGTTTACCGTCATAAACATTATTACCAAAAACAAATTTATCATGTGTTTTTTCTTGATCATACACTTGGATAAAGCCATTTTTATTTTCAATAAGGGTTTCTAATGTCATTCCATCATAACGCCCTAAATTATGAATCATGGTCTCAGGTAACGTAAAAATACTAATTAAAGTAAGGATACCAATAATTGCTGAAAGAATTTTCAGCCAAAGTTTTGATACACAGAAAAAAATGACAACAAAAGTAGTCGTGATAATGAGCAAATACATTTGTTGAGTATTGAAGATATCTAAGAGATAAAATCCAACAAAAATAGGTGCAATTGTACAGCCCAAAACATTTGCAAAATATACATTAGAAATCGCTGCGCCTGTTTTGACTTTTTCAGTACCAAGGTGATGAACCATCGGGAAAACAATTCCACGGAGCATCGCGGTAATGACCATACACAAGGCCGCATTCCAAAATGATGGATTACCTACGCAGAAATAGCAAAGTGCGACGATATCGAATAGATTTGCGATAAAAAATACGTGACCAATATTAGGAATGGATACCAGTTCTTGTTTACAGAGCTGTTTACCGATTAAAGAGCCAATCGCAATACCAAAAAGGAATAATGCTAAAGTGAGAGAAAAGGCCTGCGGTAAAGAGTGGGTAATAAATCCAAAAATACGAATATAAATTACTTCAATACTCAGGCTTAAAAAGCCCCCAATAAATGAGAGCAGTGCGGCTTTTTTATTCATGAGCAGTCACCTTTCTAATTGATGATAATACGACAAAAATAGACGTTGCGACGATGAGGTTAATGGTTGCCGCAATATAGATTGTTTGATCGAGGGTGTAAGAGGTAAATAGAATGAAACCAGTCGCAAAACACGCTACACCAGCGCCAATTGTATTAGTAAAATAAAGCCACCCGATATTGTCCCCAATGTTAGGATTATATTGTTGGAGATAAGTAGTAAGGAGTGGAAGAGTACACCCCATTAAGAAAGTAGGGAAAAGTAATAAAATGAAGTTAGCAAAAGCAATCATAAAGGTGGAACTATATAGAAACGTTTCTTGTGACCACATTAAAATACTTGGGCTAGCAAAACCGAAACAACCGATTCCGATCTCTGTTAACGCGAAAAAAATAATGATATTTGCTGTATTAGGGAGGAGCTTATCTGCAATGCGACCACCAAAATAAGCGCCCACGCCCAGTCCCGCCATAAACACGCTGATAATCACGGTAATAGATTCTAAATCCACTCCAAACGCGGTAAATAACATACGCTGCCATGCAATTTGGTAAATAAGTGCAGAGAAACCTGACATAAAGAAAATTGTTTTGATAAAAATATTCAGTAATTTCATAAATTATCCTACTTTAACTTAGAGTTAATTAATTTTAGTTAATTTAGAAATGACATACTATGATCGAGATCATAGGATTTTGGAGGGATAAAATATATTTCACTAAATAATAAAGGAGGCAAATTTGCCCCCTTTTAGATACTTAGACGAGATTGCCTATTTTTGCTGATCCACCGCCTCTAAAGCGCGTAAAGCATACGTATAGGCAGCGCCAGCATTTAAAGCGATCGCGGTTGCTAAAGCTCCAGCAATTTCACTTTCGGTTGCGCCTGCTCTTGCAGCTTCTTCAGCATGAACACTAATACAGCTTTCGCAACGTGTAGTTATGGCAACGGCTAATGCGATCAATTCACGTGTTTTATGATCAAGTGCTTCGGCAGCAGCAGCGGTGCCGAGTGCTTTATAAGCCTCTAACATTTTAGGATGATTCTGTCCGAGTTTACCAAAAGATTGTTTTACTAATGTGGTATGATTTTTCCAATTGTTAAATTCCATATTTGCTCCTTATGCATGCTTTGAATAAGTGATATAACGTTGTGTATTTTTGCTATTTTTTAGGAATTAAAATCGTTAAAAAATCTCATTTTTTAGAGGTAAAGTATGATTGATATATTAAGCAAGCTGATTAAGTTAGCGCAGATTTCTGGCGGAATTGATAGTGTTTGCCAATTAGATGGAAGTTGGTATTTAGATAATACCGCTAATGCGCCAAATGCAGTTTTACATATGATCATTGAGGGAGAAGGCTATTTAAAGATTAAAGGCGAGTCCAAAGTTATTCCCATCAGCCAAGGGGATATTCTATTTTTTCCGAGAGGAGAAGCCCATATTTTAAGTAGCCAATCGCAGTGTGATAATACGTTAGCAGTTCCTTATACAAAGTCACAAGAATATTTAACTGTGCGTCATTCAAGTGGGACAGTGGTGAATTTCAAATTGTTCTGCGCCCATTTTTCTTATGATAAAAAAGCGGTGTTGTTTCAGAATTTACCTCCATGGTTTAAAGTAAACCTTCCCGATAACCAATGGCAACCCTTATGGTCATTGCTTTCCCAAGAAATAGAAACTAAACCAGGGCATCAACAGATTATCGATAATTTATCGACCGTCTTATTTACCTTTATTTTGAGGGCTTATCTCGCTAAACCTGAAGCGCATACAATTGGGATTTTACATGGTATGCAAGATCCCCGTTTAGCGCCACTTTTATATGAAATTGTCAAGGATCCCGCAATTGATTGGACAATTACAGAAATGTCTAAAAAAACCTTTCTATCAAGAGCACAATTTATTCGAATTTTTAAACAACAAATAGGGATTACTCCCCATCTTTTTGTTCAAAAAATTCGATTACAACAAGCTGCCTATTTATTAAGGACAACCTTAAATTCAGTTACGAACATCGCTGCGTTAGTTGGTTTCCAAACAGAAACTCATTTTATTAAAGCATTTAAAAAATATTATTCGGTGACACCTAAAAATTATAGGGTTGAGCAACTTAAAAATGATAGAAATCCCGCAAGAGTGACCAATGATGCTTGAATAGTAACCGTTCTATACAGTTCAATCCCCAGTATTTTTCTGTTAGAATTCTAGTAAATTTTTGCCTCACAATAAGAATGAATCCAATGAATAAGCAATATTCAGCTAATGAAATAACAGTTTTAAAAGATCTTGAACCTGTACAGCTTCGTCCAGGTATGTACACCATCACCACCCGTCCAAATCATCTTGCCCAAGAAGTGATAGATAATAGTGTCGATGAAGCACTCGCAGGCTATGCGACACGCGTAGAAGTGATTTTGCATGAAGATCATTCTATCGAAGTCATTGATAATGGACGTGGGATGCCAGTTGATATTCACCCCGTTGAAAAAATTTCAGGGGTAGAGCTAATCCTGACAAAATTACATGCGGGTGGTAAATTTAATAATGATAACTATAAAATCTCTGGTGGCTTACATGGCGTAGGGATTTCAGTCGTAAATGCGTTATCTGACCGAGTTGATGTCGAAGTAAAACGTGGTGGCGAAATTTATCATATTGCCTTTGAAAACGGTCACAAAGTGGAAGAATTAGAAGTGATCGGCACTTGCGGTCGCCGTACAACAGGAACGACTGTTCGTTTTAAACCAAATCCAAAATATTTTGATAATGCTCATTTCTCTGTTTCACAATTACGTCATTTATTGCGCGCAAAAGCCGTGCTTTGCTCAGGACTAGAAGTTATCTTTATTGATAAAGTGAACCATACTGAAGACAAATGGTACTACGAAGATGGTTTGAGCGCTTATCTAAGTGAAGCGGTAAACGGTTATGAAACTTTACCTGAAAAACCATTCGTAGGAGATTTTCAAGGCGAAACGGAAGCGGTAAGTTGGGCGCTTTGCTGGTTACCGAATGGCGGTGAATTACTGGGTGAAAGTTATGTGAACCTGATCCCAACTGCACAAGGTGGTACACACGTCAATGGTTTACGCCAAGGCTTATTAGACGCAATGCGTGAGTTTTGCGAATTTAGAAATCTTTTACCAAAAAATGTGAAGTTAACCGCAGATGATATTTGGGATCGTTGTGCGTATGTACTTTCCTTAAAAATGCAAGAACCACAATTTGCTGGGCAAACCAAAGAACGTCTTTCTTCCCGCCAAAGTAGCGTATTTGTAAGTGGCGTCGTGAAAGATACCTTTAGCTTGTGGCTAAATCAAAACGTTCAAGAAGCAGAATTATTAGCACGCATGGCGATTTCTTCTGCTGAAAAACGTTTACGGGCTTCTAAAAAAGTAGTGCGTAAAAAAATCGTTTCTGGTCCTGCCTTACCAGGAAAATTAGCGGATTGTACACAACAAGATTTAAATAAAACCGAACTATTCCTAGTAGAAGGGGATTCTGCGGGCGGTAGTGCAAAACAGGCACGTAACCGTGATTACCAAGCGATCTTGCCGTTGCGAGGGAAAATTTTAAACACTTGGGAAGTGTCTGCAGATCAAGTGCTTGCCTCAAATGAAGTGCATGACATTGCCGTAGCTCTAGGGATTGATCCAGATAGTGACGATTTATCCCAATTACGCTACGGGAAAGTATGTATTCTTGCCGATGCGGACTCAGATGGATTACATATCGCTACGCTACTTTGTGCATTATTCTTGCGCCATTTCCCAAAACTGGTTGAAGATGGCCATGTTTACGTAGCAATGCCGCCACTTTATCGTATTGATATCGGTAATGACGTTTACTACGCATTGGATGAAAGTGAAAAAGAAGCGATTTTAGATCGTTTACGTAAGAAAAAAGGCAAAATCGGCGTACAACGCTTTAAAGGGTTAGGTGAAATGAACCCAAGTCAATTACGTGAAACTACGATGGACCCGAATACCCGTCGTCTTGTGCAATTAACTTTTGAAAATGTCGAAGAAGAAAGCAATGCGACCTTTGAAATGATGGATATGCTTCTTGCGAAAAAACGTGCTGAAGATCGTAAAAAATGGCTTCAAGATAACGGCGATCACGCAGAATTAAACTAATTATCACGCCCCAATTTCCATAAAAAATTATGTAGAAAATGGAAATTGGGTTGCCCTTGTGAGCGAAGAAAACGAAAGATAACAATTATGAGCGAAATTAATTACGAAGGCATTGAGCAAATGCCGATCCGCCAATTTACAGAAAGCGCCTATTTAAATTATTCCATGTATGTAATTATGGATCGTGCTTTACCTTTTATTGGCGACGGTTTAAAACCTGTACAACGTCGTATTATCTATGCGATGAGTGAATTGGGGCTAAATGCCACAGCAAAATATAAAAAATCTGCCCGTACAGTCGGGGACGTACTCGGTAAATTCCACCCGCATGGTGATAGTGCGTGTTACGAGGCAATGGTACTTATGGCACAACCTTTCTCCTACCGTTATCCATTGATTGATGGGCAAGGGAACTGGGGGGCAGCAGATGATCCAAAATCTTTTGCGGCGATGCGTTATACTGAATCACGCCTTGCTAAAATTTCTGAAGTCCTTTTATCTGAATTAGGACAAGGTACCGTTGATTTCCAACCAAACTTTGATGGTACGTTGACGGAACCTCAATACCTTCCAGCCCGTTTACCGCATATTTTATTAAATGGTACGACAGGGATTGCGGTAGGTATGGCAACGGATATCCCGCCACACAACTTAAATGAAGTGGCAGAAGCCGCCGTGATGCTTTTAGATAATCCACAAGCCACCCTTGATGATGTCATGCAACATGTTCAAGCGCCTGATTACCCAACGGAAGCAGAAATCATTACGCCAAAAGCAGAAATTCGCAAGATGTATGCCATGGGACGTGGATCGCTCAAAATGCGAGCGGTATGGCAAAAAGATCAAGGTGAGATCGTCATCACCGCACTGCCGTATCAAGCATCGCCAAGTAAGATCATTACGCAAATTGCGGATCAAATGGCAGCGAAAAAATTACCTATGCTAGAAGATATCCGTGACGAGGCGGATCACGATAATCCAGTGCGTATCGTGCTTGTACCGCGCTCAAATCGTGTGGATCTCGATGCCGTAATGACGCACCTTTTTGCCACCACGGATCTGGAAAAAAGCTATCGTGTAAATATGAACATGATCGGTTTAGACAATAAACCTGCGGTTAAAAATTTACTTGAAATTTTAACAGAATGGTTGAGTTTCCGCCGTACGACTGTTACTCGCCGCTTACAACATCGTTTAGATAAAGTATTAGATCGCTTACACATTTTAGAAGGGTTAATGGTAACATTCTTAAATGTAGAAGAAGTTATTGAGATTATTCGTCATCATGATAATCCAAAAGCAGAACTCATTAAGCGCTTTAATTTATCTGAAGTCCAAGCAGAGGCGATTTTAAATTTACGCTTACGTCAATTAGCGAAATTAGAAGAAAATACACTGCGTGCAGAAAGCGATGATTTAGCTGATGAACGTCGTTATTTAGAAAAAATCTTAGGCTCAGCGAAAGAATTAGATGCGTTAGTTAAACACGAAATTCGTAATGATGCGATTGCCTATGCAAGCCCACGTCGCTCACCATTAGTAGAACGAGAAGAGGCGAAAGCAATTAGCGAAGCGGATATGTTACCTGCTGAGGCTGTAACGGTTGTACTTTCACAAATGGGTTGGGCACGTTGTGCGAAAGGACACGACATTGATGTTCAAAATCTTAATTACAAAGCAGGGGATAATTATCATGCCCATGCGCATGGTAAGAGCAATCAAGCTGCCTTATTCCTCGATAACACTGGACGTAGCTACGCACTAGAACCGCTTGCATTACCATCCGCACGCTCACAGGGCGAGCCATTGACGGGTAAATTAAATTTACCAGCGGGCGCAAATCTTGTGGATGTCATTATGGGTGATGAAAATCAACAAATTTTAATGGCATCGGATGCGGGTTACGGATTTATTTGTACGCTTGCCGATTTAAATACGCGTAATAAAGCGGGTAAACGCCTCCTCACTCTCCCTGAAAATGCGCAAGTGTTACCACCACAAATGCTATCAGAAGGCAAAGATCTTCTGGTTTCTATCAGTAAAGGTGGACGGATGCTTGTATTCCCAGTTGCAGATTTACCTGTCTTAAACAAAGGTAAAGGGAATAAAATTATCAATATTTCGGCAGCCGATGCGAAAGAAGGGAAGGATGTGTTAGCGAAGTTATTGCTCATCAGTGAAAATGATAGCCTCGTATTCCATTCTGGAAAACGTAAAATTACGCTAAAACCGCAAGATATTCAAAAATTCCGTGCAGAACGCGGACGCAAAGGAACGAGCTTGCCACGTGGCGTGCGTTATGAAAACGAAATTGAAATCGTCACTGAATAATCATTAATTAAAAGCATCCTACGCCCCAATTTTCATAAAATTTTTCGAAAATTGGGGCGTATTTTTTTGAATAATTATTACTCATTTAAAGGAAATTAATGTGAGCTGACTCACAAAGGAAAAGATTAAAAAAGCGTTATTATATATATTTTATAACTATCTCTTATAATGATTTCAAAAATATAAAACTAACGAGGAGTCATTATGTCAACATACTATTTTATTCCTACAAAAAGTGTTTTTGGTGCGGGATGCGTAGAAGATACGGGTGAAATTGCCAATTCATTAGGGATGAAAAAAGCCTTAATCGTTACCGATAAATTTTTAAGTCAAAGTGGTGTCGCAAATCGTATTGCCGATATTTTGAAAAAAGCGAATGTCGGTAGTGTGATTTTTGATGAAGTCGTGCCAAATCCAACGGATAAAAATGTAGAAGCAGGCGAAGCTTTATATAAAAAAGAACAATGTGATGCGATTATTACCTTAGGTGGCGGTTCATCACATGACTGCGGTAAAGGGATCGCTCTAGTTTGCCAAAATGGCGGAAAAATCCAAGATTTTGAAGGTATTGATGTTTCTACTCAAACCTTAATGCCATTATTGTCTATTAATACGACCGCGGGTACCGCCGCAGAAATGACCCGTTTTGCTATCATTACGGATACCTCCCGCCACGTTAAAATGGCAATTATTGATTGGCGTGTTACCCCGCTTATTGCAATTAATGATGCTGAAATGATGGCAACGATGCCACCACACTTAACCGCATCAACAGGGATGGATGCGTTGACTCATGCTATCGAAGCTTATGTTTCTACCGCACACAATCCATTAACTGATTGTGCAGCATTAAAAGCGATTCAACTTATTACAGAATATTTACCACGTGCTGTGGCGAATGGCGAAGATTTAGAAGCCCGTGAACAAATGGCGTATGCCCAATATCTTGCTGGGGTCGCATTTAATAATGCATCTTTAGGATATGTACATGCAATGGCACACCAATTGGGTGGCGTATATAACTTACCACATGGGGTTTGCAACGCGTTGTTATTACCATTCGTATGTAAATTTAATCTTATTGGCGCAACAAAACGTTTTGTTGATATTGCGAAAGCAATGGGCATTGTAACAAAAGGGAAAACTGATCAACAAATTGGCACTGAATTGGTGAAATTCATCAAAGATTTTGGCGCAGAATTAGGTATTCCAGCAAATCTTGCTGAATTAGGTGTTAAAGAATCAGATTTTAAACTTATGGCAGAAAATGCGAAAAAAGATGCGTGTCAATTAACAAATCCACGCAAAGCGAGTCTAGAACAAGTGATTGAAATGTATTTAGCTGCATTCCAAGGCACTTTGTAAGTGTAAAAATAGAATCTAAGGGAAATGAAACCGCTGATTATTCAGCGGTTTTTTATTTTCGGTGCATTAAGAATTCGGCGACTTGAATGCGTTCCACAAGTGTGCGGCGATCCATATCTGAATTATCAGAATCAAGAATTTTTTGCCAAAGTTGGATAGCTTCAGCGTAATGATGTTGTTGAAAAGCCACGTGCGCTTTAAGCGAAAGACTACTTATCTCAGACGGATCTTTTTTCAAGGCAACGTCGAGTAATTGTTGCACTTTGGGCGTTATCTGTTGGTGGCTTTGATAAAAGTATGCCGTCGCCGCTAATCCTAAAATTTTAGGCGTACTTCCAGCAAGTTTTTCTGCATTCGCATAGCAAGTCAAGGCTGAATTAAAATCTTCCGCTTGCATATAAGCTTGTGCGAGTTCAAGCCATTTGGAGGCATCATTAGGATCTTTACGAAGTTCTTGTTGAATCAGGTGAATGTAAGTTTCTTTTTTCTGAGTAGCAGAAACGTTTAGGGCCACTTGTGTTTTTTGCTCGACTTTTTTCCCCATAAAAAATTGTGAAAATTGGGGCGTGAATAGGTACAAAATTCCACTTGTAAACAGAAGAAATAATCCCGTACCACTCAAATAGTTAAGCGAAAATTGCCAATTTTCACTAGGAGAAATTGTGGTAGTACAATCAGGACTATGATTTGGGCTTATGGAAGTTGAACCCCTTTTGCGTAAAAAATAGAAAAGATAGCCACTCAGAAAAATGAATAGCAAAATAGGTAAGCCCCATAAAAGATAAGTTGAAGGAATAAGGGGCGGATCGTATAACACGAAATTTCCAAATCTCGCGGTCATTTTTTGAATGATTTGCTGATCGGTTTCCCCCCCATTTGCCATTTTATAAACCTCAAGGCGCAAATCTGAAGCAATAGGGGAATTTGATTCTAAAAGGTTTTGATTCTTGCATTGCGGACAGCGTAATACTTTTGCTAAGGCAAATGCCCGCTCTTGGGTTGCGGTATCGCGAAAATGAAATGTATCCACCATCGTCGCTTGAACAGTGCTTGTCATTAGCGTAAGGGAAAAGAGGAAAAACAAAAGTAAACGTTTAATCATCATATTTTCCTTGTGTACGTTGACAAAGGCTAATTGCGCCTCCAAGAGCCATACAAAAACCACCAATCCATAGCCATATCATAAACGGTTTATATTGAATACGAAATGCAAATGCCCCATTACCGCGTTTATCTCCCATCACAATATACATATCGCCTTTGAGAGTGGAATTAATCCCAATCTCTGACATTTGTACATCACGCACATCGTAGTAGCGTTTTTCAGTATAAATTGTCGCGATGGGTAATGCTTCCTTCGAAAACAAAAATTGTGCCTGTTCTGTAACGAAATTGCTTCCTAAAAGATTTTGGAAATCTTTATACGCCAGATGGTATCCCGCAAAATTTGTATTTTGATGAGGGGCAAGTGCAATATTTTGAGTTTGAGTAAAATAGCTGGTCATTGTCGTAGCAAATACCACGAGCGCAACGCCTGTGTGCGAAAGTAACATTCCCCAATTGCGTGGAGCAGTCATGCTTTTCCAAAATGTAAATGCGATTAAGATAAAAGCTAAGCTGAGGAAGAGGAACGCTTGCCAGGAAAATGTATCTACCGTTGGCGTGTAACAGATTGTAACGGCATAACCAATAATGATACTTAGAAGGCATAGTAGTAAATAAGGTAACCACTGGCGCCATATTTTATTTCTAGGTAAAAATATGGCATTCATACCAATAAGCGCTAAGGCAACCAGTGGTAAAAATAATTTATTAAAATAAGGCGCACCTACGGAAATACTGCCTAATTCAAACAGATGGTAGAAAAGTGGATAAAAACTGCCAAGGAAAACAATAAAAGTTGCGACACTAAAAAGGAGGTTGGCGCCGAGTAAAAGATAAAGCCAAAAGTTATATCGTGCTACTCCTGTGATTATTTTTAACCGTGTAGCAAAAAAGCCAAATGCAAGTAAGCTGAAAAAACAAAAAATAAGGAGTAAACCTAAACCGCGGCTGTTATCTTGTGCAAAAGCATGTACGGAAGTAAGGACGCCTGAACGTACGATAAAGATACCGAGTAAGCTTAGAATAAAAACGCAAAGCGCAAGTAGGATTATCCAGTACGGAAACGCCTTTGATTTTATATTGGCAGAAAGGGTGTGCAGAAGTGCCGTTGCAACGAGCCATGGCATTAATGAGGCATTTTCACTGGGATCCCAGAACCACCAGCCACCCCAACCAAGTTCATAATATGCCCACCATGCGCCAAGCATAATCCCTAATGTTAAGAAAACCCAACCGATTAAGACCCATGGTTTAATCTCTAATGCGAAAGATGACGGAAATTTTCCTTTAATGAGATAAGTTAGCGTAATTGCAAAAACGACAGCAAAGGCACTATATCCTAAATAGAGTAAAGGCGGATGAAAAATTAAACCGATATCCTGCAGCATAGGGTTGAGATCCCCCCCTTCCAATGGAGCGGGGAAAATGCGGGTAAACGGATTAGAGAAAAAGAGTAAAAATAATAAAAATATGGCATTGATGATACCTAAAAATGCAAGCGCTCGTTGACTCTCCTGATTAAATCGATGGCGCTTGGTATAGCAAAATAAAAGTGACCATAGACTGAAAAGCAAAACTAAAAAGAGCATTGAGCCACTATGACCAGCCCAACTAGCAGCGATTTTATAAAGTATCGGTAATGAGTGATTGCTATGGTTGGCCACATAACGAACCGAAAAGTCATCTTGAACGAGTAAAGCGATTAAAATACCAAAGGTGGCGATAACAAAGATAAAAAGGGAAAATACTGTAGCCGTCATAATTGACTTCCAGTTATTCACGATAAAGTTAAATTTTATATAAGGCAACATCGCAAGTAGCAATGCGCTTAAGCTACTTGCGATGAGAGTGATATATCCAAATTCAGCGAGTATCATAAAATTAAGCTAAGGTCATTTGCCCTGCATATAGAATGAAGAATCGTAGGCAAAGAACGCCGAAAAGCGTGCTACCTGCGACAAGATACACAAAAGATTTACGGTGCCTTAATGACAGTTTACTAAATTGATTTAGACCGAGCGGTAATAAAATACCGATAAACACGACACCAATCCAAAATACTTGCGCCCAGAAACCGTGTCCGAGTGCGGTATAAAACGATAGTGTTTTTTGCCCACCGCCAAGATATAACCCAAAGAAATAAGCAAATAGAAGGAATAATTCTGTAAGTAAAACGAAACGTTCTATTTTATGCAACCAAACAAGTTGAGGATCTTGAGGATTAGTTTTGGTAAAAAACAACGCACAAAGAGTGAGGGAAGCAATCCCTGATGACATACCTGATGCTAAGAATAAAACAGGTAATACGGGATTATTGAGCATTGGATAACTAATGAGTGCGGAAAGCAAAAATCCGGTATAAGCGCCTAAAGCGATGGCGATAAGAAGAAGTAAAAATTCAACGATGCCTTGAATATAACCAATAATACGATAAGCAAAATTGGTAAATGTCATTAAGCTTGGAAAGCGTTGTTGAATGAGGTACTTAACCTGATTTTGATAGATATTGAGGAGCCACAACGTTAGGGTAATAAAGTAGCCTTGGAAAAGCATGACCCCACATGACATGATAGATGTATGGGAATAGTGGAACATGAGTTTCCAGAAAGTCCAAGGGCGTGCTAGGTGAAAAATCAGCAACGTTAGCCCGCAGATAACTGTAATAGGCGCGAGAAAAGCATTAATCTTGATAAGATAGTTTTGTGAAACTTCATCCCCGATTAAGCCTGATCGTTTCAACAAGATTACCATCATGGTTGAACCTGCAGAAATCCCGAGGAGGAAGAGATAAATGGCAATACTTTCTCCCCATACGAGTGATGGAAAATGGAAGGGCGTTGTCATTCGTGAATTTCTCCAATAAAGTTGGGTACATGATATAAATTAGGTTCTGTACCTAAAGCGACTTTTGTACGGTATGTTACCTTTTCTTTTAATTTTAACGAGATCGCACTATAAGGATCATTAAGATCGCCAAAAGTGAGCGCTTTCGTTGGGCACGCCTCCACGCAAGCGGGGAGTTTTCCTTTTGCAAGATTGGTATTACGGCAGAAATTACATTTATCCGCTGTTAATGTAACAGGATTAATGTAGCGTACACGGTATGGGCAAACGGCAATACAATATTGGCAACCGACACAGAGATCAGGATTGACATCAACAATCCCATTTTTAATATCAATATACGATGCGCCAGTTGGGCATACGGCGACACAAGGAGCGTTGGTACAATGTTGGCAAGAATGGCGGAAGAATCTATAACTAATATCGGGAAATTCGCCATAGGGACCAGTCCGAATGATCTCTAAACGTGTCACCCCCTCTGGAACATGATTAACTTCTCGGCAGGCGTCCATACAAGCGGTGCAACCGATACATAGATTTTCATCGTGAAGCATCCCATAGCGAATTGGTTTATCCGTCACTTTGTTTATTTTAGAAAAGCCTACAGAAGGTGCAAGGGTGAGGAGGCTTGCTCCTACCCCTTGAAGAAAAAGACGACGTGAACAATTACTCATTTTTTAGCTCCTTTGCATCAATATGAGGCATTTGAGCATGTTGGATATTTGTATGTTCTCGTTGTTGTTTTCCATGACAATCAACACAAAGTTTTACTTGTTCTTTTTGGTTTAATCCATGCATTGGATCATCTTTTGGATGTAAAACGTGGCAAGCAGCACAAGGTAGCTTCATAGCATGAACATCATGCACCCAAAGTTTTTCGCGCATTTTGTCTGGATTATGGCAAGCAAAACAAACCTGATTTTGTTGTTCTACCGTATACATCGGTTTCGTTTTACTAAAGATATCAGATTGGAAACGCATGACATCTTTAGCGCCACGACGATGGTTTTCAGAAATATTGCCATGACAGCTTACACAGGTAATCGGTTTGCCATTATTGGGGTTCATTTTAGTTAAATGAATACCGTAGAATTTACCAAGATGCCATTGACCGCCGTGTTGGGAACCATCGCCACTGAATTTATGGCACTTAACACAGTAATCATTTGGATTGCGTTGATGTTCTAGCTGGGGTTCATAAGTTTGAGCTGCAAACAAAGAAGTCGCAAAACAAAAACCTAAAATTAACGCCCCAATTTTCGGAAAAAGTTTTGTAATATTCATAGAATTTTCCTTTGTTGTCATGCCACCCTAGCAAAGTAGGGTGGCAAATTTTTATTAATGCGCGGGTGGCGGGGTGTTAATAAGTCCGTTACTGATGGCTTCTTTGTTCCATTCTGGAACAATTTCTTTTAAGAATTTTGCTTTTTCAGCACGTGCTTTTTGGATATCAATTCCCATTGCTTTCCAAGCTGCATTTGCTGTTGAAATATCAGGAATTGGAACTGGGGTTTTCACATGATGTTCTGCCAAAATGGCGGCTAAATCTGCACGTGCAGTGGCAACACGATCAAGACCTGTGCCTAATACTTTTAAAATCACGTCTGGTGCGTGCATGTAGCCACCGTGAGTAGCCGCAGCGTAATCCCAGCGCCATTGTGCATGACGAATAGCCGTTAATGCGGGTTGCATTTCTTCTTTGGTAGCACCTGCATCCCAAGCAGCTTTAGCTTCAAAGTGTGCGTGAACTAATTGATCTTCAAGTTTCAGCATGACTTCTTTAATATTTTGTTTACGCGATTCAACAATATTTTGAAGTGTTTCTTTTTTCTGGGTATGGCAGTTCGCACAGGTATTTTGGAAATTATCAAATGGGTTACCAATGTTGTGATCGGTATAAACTTTGCCATCGGCACCTTGCACTTTTGGCATATGGCAATCTACACAACTTACCCCATTTTTACCGTGGATTCCCATTGACCATGTTTCAAAATCAGGGTGCTGGGCTTTGAGCATTGGTGCTTTAGAGAGTGAATGTGTCCAATCGCTAAATTGAATACTGTCATAGAATTTTTCCATGTCTCCAACATCAACGCCATTAAACCATGGGAATACAACATTATTCACGCCATTTTTATCGAAATAATATTCAACGTGGCAATTTGCACATATAGCGGTACGCTTATCTGTTGTGTCCATATGGTTGAAATTTTTACCGATAACGTCTAATGCACGTAATACATGTGGTCGAGCAATGCGTAATGCAGGTTTTCCTTCTTCAAAGTCCTTGGAAGTCGTATCGTGACAGTCGGCACAGCCTACAGAATTTACAATTTGGTTACCCGCTTTTGCCCATTTTCCAGAGAAGAAGTCTTTTTCTCCCCATTTTGCAATTAAACGTGGTACATCTGGACCTTTACATGTCCAACAGGCCATTGGCATAGGACCTTCAGTCGGTGTCATTGGTGCGCCTGTACGCAAGATGTTACGGACATCGGTTACAGTATAAAAATGTCCACGAGGTTTATTATATTCTTTAGAAAAACTATAACCGCCCCAAAGTACGATTAAACGTGGATCTTCTTCAATGGCTGGCACGACGTCAGTACTTTCTGAGGTTTTATACCAACTTTGATATTGACGAGGATAATTTTGACTAAATTGTGAGTTTTTAGATTGAATGATGACATCAGAAGGTGGGGCGAGTTCTGCAACAGGAACGGGATATTGTCCACTGGTTGTCGTGTAGGAATGCTGTTGTTCTGCCGCGTGCCCTACATTAGTCGTCAGGGCTGTCATTGTCGCGAGTATAGGAATGTGTACCCACAAATATTTTTTTGTTTGCATAAAATGATCCTATAAAGTATGAAAAAAGTAATTATTGTAGGTATTTTACGCAAAAAAAATTTTTACCAATAAAGAATGGTTATCAATTACGCTAAAAAAATTAATTATTTATAAGTTAGTTGATTCATGTCAAAAAATATACTTTTTAACCATTAATAAGTAGTAAATTGTAAGGATATTCTTTTATGAATTAAGAACAATTTCAGGAATCGTATAAGGTAAATTAAGAGCCTCTGAAACGCCGGCAAAAGTACATTTTCCATCATAGGTATTTAAACCATGTAAAAGAGCATAATCTTTTAAACATGCTTTTTTAACACCAAAATTAGCGATTTTTAAACCGTAGTCTAATGTTGTCGCTGTAAGGGCTTGCGTTGCAGTGAGGGCAACACAGCCAGCAATATTTTCAATACAAGAATGGGTAATACCTTGTTCTTCAAAAGTCGGTTCATCGAACGTGGTAGGATGCGATGTTTCAAAACAGCCACCTTGATTAATGGCAACGTCAATAAGAAGAGAGTCTTTTTTGATATGCATTAAATCATGCTGATAAATGAGGGTAGGTGCTTTTTTCCCGCTAGTGAGGGCGGCGCCAACGATGACATCAGCATTTTGGATACAGTGGAGAATATTTTCGCGATTACTTTCTAGAAGATTGGCATGAAGTTCAAAAAGGTCGTTGAGTTTATGAAGACGATCTGGATTGGAATCTAAAATTGTGACTTCAATTCCGACGCCAAGCGCCATTTGCGCAATCGTTACACCAACTGTTCCTCCTCCCAAAATGACAATGTGTCCCTTAGAAAAATCTATTTCCTTATTTATGAGTGCTTCTTTATGATGATATTTCTTTTGTATATATTGAATGGCATCAATTGCGGCAATGCGACCTGCTACACGACTCATTGGGCTAAGGCATGGAAGACCTAAATGGGTTTTTATGGTTTCATAAGCAATGGCATGAATATTTTTAGATAGAAGCATTTCAGCAAGAGGTTTATGAATGGCGAGATGAAGGTAACTAAATAGGATTTGACCTTCGCGGAATAAATGAAACTCTTCAGGTAAAGGCTCTTTTACTTTGACGATCATATCTGCATGACTGAATAACGTTTTTTTGTCCGCTAAAATAGCCCCTGCTTGTTGGTAATCTTGATCAGGGAAGCCTGCACCAATACCGGCGTTATATTCAATATATACAGTATGTCCATGCTCAATATAAGTTTTAACATTACTTGGCGTAAGACCTACACGATATTCTTGAGCTTTAATTTCTCTCGGGCAACCTATTATCATAATACCTTTCTTATTTTTAATTGCGTCTGATTCTACATAAAATTTTTACTTATCACCTTAACGCATTATAAACATAAAAACAAAAAATAAATCAAATAGAACCTTAGAAAAACTAATTATTAATGTGTAAGGTTATAAAATAACCTAAATACGATCTCTTTATATAAAAAAGAGATCGTATTTGGTTAAAATTTTAGAGTTATTTGGGTTTATTTATACCAGAACGCCAATACTCAATATAACCATTATCATAATGATAAGGATAGCGAGTAAAGGTGCAATCCAACGAACCCAAGTGAAATAGTTAATACGACTTAATGCCAAACCGCCCATTACTACACCAGATGTTGGTGTAATAAGGTTAGGTAACCCAGATGCAGATTGGTAGGCGGTAACAACGAGCTCGCGACTAACATGTGCGAAATCTGCGAGGGGGGCGAGAATTGGCATAGATAGTACGGCAAGACCTGATGAAGAAGGTACCACGAAAGAGAGAAGCGCTTCTATCCAATATACGGCATTAATAAATGGTACTTTAGGAAGTCCAGCTAATACATCGGCAGCAGAATGGAGAATTGTGTGCGTGATATGCCCATTATCCATTACTACTACTAAACCGCGTGCAATAACGATAATGAGTGCGACACCAAGCAAATCCTGTGCACCAGCGATGAAGCGTTCACTAAATGTTTTTTCAGATAAACGACCAGCAAAACCAACTACGATACTTGAACCAATAAATAAAGTAGAAAGTTGAGCCATCCACCAACCGCCAACAGACACGCCCCAAATCATAATACCGAAAGTTGCCGCAAAAATAGTTAAGATAATTTTACGGCGAAGGGTAAATTCAGGTACTTCTTTAGATTTTTGATGAAGGAAATAAGCCTCATCTTCAGCACGTTGTTTATAGACAATAGAGCGAGTTGGATCCGCTTTGACTTTTGCCGCATAACGCATAACGAAAATAGTACAAATAATCCAACCAATAATAAGAATGGTTAAACGTAACCCAATTCCATTCATAAAGTTAATGCCAGCGGCATTTGCTGCAATGACGGTTGCAAATGGATTGATGGTTGAACCAAGACATCCGATACCAGCTCCCACCATCACAATGGCAGCCCCAACTACCGTATCATAACCCGCAGCTAACATTACGGGAACGAGAATAGTATAAAAAGGAATGGTTTCTTCAGCCATACCATAAACGGTACCGCCCATGGCAAAAAGAGCCATTAAAATTGGAATCATCCATTTTTCATGACCATTGAGTTTTTTCATCACGCCAGCAATTCCTGCATCAATCGCACCAGTTTCTGCTACCACAGAAAGGTAAGCACCAATGATGATAACAAAGAGCGCAATATCAATCCCGCGAGCTTCATAGGTAGTTGGATCATAGAAACCTTGAACAGGCGCCATGAGTACATCCCACAACCCTTGTGGATTAGCGGCGACAGAATGGTAGGAGCCTACTAAGGGTACCATTTTGCCTAGGGCTTCATTTTTTACCATATCGTATTCACCAGCAGGGACAATCCAAGTGAGGAGTGCCATGATTGCCGTGAGGACCATGAGAATCGTGTAGGTACTTGGGAAGGTAAATTTACGTTTCATAAAAGACACCTCTATTTTATTTTTACGCAACGAATGCCATCATTTCAGCAGGCGACATGCCATTCAGTCCCATCTTTTCTAGTGTTCGGCCTGATTCAAAATAATTTGTATTGTTGTAAGCATTATCAATATTTAAACAAGATGTGATAATTGTAGTATCAGTGCCGAGTAGCTGACCGAATTCATGACACGGAACAAGTAAATAAGCCGCATCCTCAGTAATATAGCGATGTTGAGATGAGTTGGGCGCACTATTGAGTTTACCGTGTGTTTCAGAGGTACGATTCACTTCGTATACCGTTTTACATTCCATAGCATAAAGTGCATTCATCATATCTAATTCAGATCGGATGTTTAATCCAAGCGCTTTACCAATAGCTTGACGTTCTTCTTCCATTTTTGCAGCGGCACGTGCAGTGGCAATAGAACAACAGTCTTTGTAGTAATTGAATTTACCATCAAAATTTTCTAATAATCCCATATTGAGAGTTGTAAGAAGGGGGTGTCCCCCATAATTAATATTTTCTAATCCTGCCGCAATGACATTTTGTAATGGTTCGAGCGGAAGTGGAAAAATTGGTTGTAAACGTGCAATTGCATCAGCAGTTCGGGATGCCGGAAAAGCGGCGACTGGTAGGAATTCTTTCATACCTAAAATCGCTAATTGTGCTTTATCATGAATACGCGTTGCCCACGGAATAGAAATGGCATCAACAAAGGTTATGTCTAGATCCCTATAGCCACGCTCATTTTTTATTTTATTTAAAACAAGCGAACCATAGTTACCAGGCATTAACATGACGATTTGTCCATCGTGCAGGTAAGGGAGCATATTGTTGAATAGCGGTTCTTGTGCAAAAGAGGGAACTGGTAGGATTAAAATATCGGAAAAATCGACTGCCTCTTGTAAATTCCGTGTGACTTTTGCAATTTTTTGAAATCCTGGAAAAGTTAATTTCACACCATTTACTTCAGATAAGGCTTCAATGCCTCCTTTTTCCTCAATATCAGATAAAGGCGCATCGAATCCTTCGGCACCATAAAGGCAAACATCCGCACCATTTAATGAGAAATGATACGCAGCGGTTAAACCGGCATTACCGGAACCAATAATTGTAACTCGTTTAGTCATAATATTTTCCTTTGGTGAATTTAATTATGCAGATAAAACAATCTAATAAAGATCATTTTTTCTTCTTTTAGGCTAGCTTATTTTTTATATAATGATGGGATGAATGTTATTTTTTGTGACTTATCTCACAACGGTTTGACTAAAAAACAAACATAAAAGGTGTTTATATTTTTTGATATACGAAATAGGTAAAAGAATTTAAATTTTTCTTACCGATTGCAAAAATTGCTTTGTGCCACACTAAATTATTTTGGACGTGGTAAAATAGACGCGGAGAAATATATTTAGGAGAAAGGATATGAAACCTTATTTAATTGCACCTTCAATTTTATCAGCGGATTTGGCACAATTAGGGGAAGATGTTAAGAAAGTGCTGGCAAGTGGCGCGGATGTTATCCATTTTGATGTCATGGACAATCACTATGTTCCGAACCTTACATTTGGACCTGCGGTCTGTAAGGCATTACGTGATTACGGAATTACCGCCCCAATCGATGTGCATTTAATGGTGAAACCCGTTGATCGAATTATTCCCGATTTTGCGAAAGCGGGGGCAACCTATATCACTTTTCACCCTGAAGCGAGTGAACATATTGATCGCACCATTCAACTTATTAAAGACAATGGTTGTAAAGCCGGATTAGTATTTAACCCTGCAACCTCTCTGAATTATTTAGAATATACTATTGATAAGTTAGACAGTATTTTATTAATGTCGGTCAATCCAGGTTTTGGTGGGCAAAAATTTATTCCTCAGACATTGCGTAAACTTCGCCAAGCGCGTGAGATGATTCAAGCAAGTGGACGTGATATCCGTTTAGAAATTGATGGTGGGGTAAAAGTAGAAAATATTCGTGAGATTGCCCAAGCCGGTGCTGATATGTTTGTTGCAGGTTCAGCAATCTTTGGTCAACCAGATTATAAAGCTGTTATTGATGCAATGCGTGCACAATTAGCACAAGTAAATGATTAAAAAATATAGAAGGATAGAAAAATGAGTCAATTTAAAGTTGTTGGGTTCGATTTAGATGGAACTCTTGTCAATAGTCTTCCTGATCTTGCGTTATCCGTAAATTCAGCATTAGTCGATTTTAATTTACCAGAAGCGCCAGAAGATCTAGTGCTTACTTGGATTGGTAATGGTGCAAAAGTATTGATCGAGCGAGCGATTGAATGGGCTTGTAAACAAGAAACCCGTGAATTAACGCCACAAGATAAACATGAGTTAATTGAAAAATTCAATTTCTATTACGGAGAAAATATTTGTAATAAAAGCCGTTTATTTCCAGGCGTGAAAGACACATTAGAAGAATTAAAACGCCGTGGATATACGCTTGTTGTCATTACGAATAAACCAACAGTACATGTGAAACCAGTTTTAGAAGCGTTTGGCATTGCACATTTATTTAGTGAATTATTAGGTGGACATTCTCTGCCAGCGATTAAACCACATCCTGCACCACTTTTCTATGTATGCGGTAAGTACGGTATTTTCCCTAAACAAATGCTATTTGTAGGGGATTCACGTAACGATATTCTAGCTGCTAACATGGCTGGTGCACCAGTAGTTGGTTTAACTTATGGTTATAATTATAATATCCCGATTGCAGATTCAAATCCGGATTGGGTGTTTAATGACTTTGCACAACTTTTAACAATTTTAGATTAATTTAAGGAATGAATATGAGCAAACCCATTGTTTTTAGTGGCGTTCAACCTTCAGGGGAATTAACGATTGGTAACTACCTCGGTGCTTTACGCCAATGGGTAAAAATGCAAGATGATCACGAATGTTTATTCTGTATTGTGGATCAACACGCGATTACGGTACGTCAAGATCCAGAAAAATTACGTAAAGCAACCTTAGATGTGTTAGCGCTTTATTTGGCTTGTGGAATTGATCCTGAAAAAAGCACAATTTTTATTCAATCACAAGTTCCTGAACATGCCCAATTAGCATGGGTGTTAAATTGCTATACGTATTTTGGTGAAATGAGCCGTATGACGCAATTTAAAGATAAGTCAGCACGCCATTCTGATAACATTAATGTTGGGTTATTCACTTACCCAGTATTGATGGCAGCGGATATTTTGCTTTATCAGGCACAAGAAGTACCAGTCGGCGACGATCAACGCCAACATCTTGAAATTACACGAGATATTGCAGATCGCTTTAATAAGATTTATGGTGATATTTTTACTATTCCAAAAGCGTTTATTGCAAAATCAGGTGCACGTGTAATGTCATTACAAGAACCAAATAAAAAAATGTCTAAATCAGATGAAAACCGTAATAATGTGATTGGTCTTTTAGAAGATCCAAAAGCAGTGGCGAAGAAAATTAAACGTGCGGTAACGGATTCTGATGAGCCACCAGTAGTGCGTTATGATGTTGAAAATAAAGCTGGCGTATCTAACTTGCTTGATATTCTTTCAGGTGTGACAGGAAAAAGTATTGCTGAGCTTGAAGCAGAATTTGAAGGCAAAATGTATGGTCACTTGAAAGGTGCCGTAGCGGATGCAGTAAGTGAAATGTTGACAGAATTGCAAGAACGTTTCCACCACTTCCGTAATGATGAAGCTTTATTAAAACGTATTGCAGCGGAAGGTGCTGAAAAAGCACGCCGTCATGCGAAAAGTACATTAGAAAAAGTGTACGAAGCAGTTGGTTTTGTTCTTCCTTAATCGGAAACAAAATACTAATTAAACACGCTATCACTTAAAAATCCCCTTGGCATACTAGGGGATTTTTTTATAAATTTTTCCGAAAATGGGGGCGTGAATTTTAAAACCTTTTCAAACCCTATCTACAACTTTATGGTAGAATGTGAGAAAAACTTTAATGGAAAATTTGCTATGTCCTTAACTTTGCTTACAATCGGAATTTTTATTTATTTTATGGTTTTCTGTTTCGCTCATCGTCAATGGATGAAAGCGAGTTTTCTATCACAAGAAATTGTTCAGAATCCGAGTAATCAAGCTGCGCTTAAACGCATGCAAATCTTAGGGATCCGCTTTGATTTGAAAATGGTTGCCGAATTTTTAGCGATTCCGTATCTCATCACCAGTTTTCTTCAATTCTTTGATTTTTCAGGAAATAGCATTGCCTGGACGTATGCGATTCTTACCTTTGTATTAGGGTTTATTTTTGTTGGTTTTTGTATCGGTAATTATTATTACTACAAAACCTATAATACTTATTTTGATACTTTTATCTTTGCTTTTTTTGAAGATGATACTAAAGCTGTTATGCAAAATATGTGGGATGATTATCCAATCGCACGTAGCACCCTTGCAACCTTTATTCTAGCACTCATTCCAGCATGGTTAAGTTACGGTATTTTAACAGATGCCAACATGGCAAACTCATGGGAAAGTATTACGGCATTCATTGTGATGGTCGTGTTATTCGTTTTAAGTATCCGTGGAACGTTAAAATCCAAACCGCTTAACAAATTGCATGCACAAGTTTCTTCTTTGAAAACCATTAACTACCTTGTGCCGAATGGGGTGATGGCGCTGATGTGGGCAATTAAAGATCATCGTAAAGCGAGCCACTTCGCCGCCGTGAGCGCTGAAGAAGGGGAACAATTACGCGAAGAATTATTCCATCAAAAAGAAATGACGTGTCGTACCCCGACGAATTCATTTTTAGCAGACAATATGCCACACGTTGTTTTTAGCTTAATGGAAAGTTTTGGTGGAAATATTTTAGCGCTTGATAAAGAAGGCGAAAATGATGTGCTTGGTAGCCTGCGTTCCCATACACAACAAGATTATTTTTTCCGCCGATTCCTTTCATATAATAACGGTACAGCATCTTCATTGCTAGGGCAGTGTTTTTACAGTATTAATGAAAACTTGAGTCAATCTACCGAACAAAAAACACATCTTACCCATACAGCATTTAAGCCTTATTTAGATAAAGGTTATAAAGTCATTTTCGTTACCTCTGGGAATGCAATGTGGCGCAGTTTATCTACTTATTTTATGGAACAGGGTTTTCATGAAGTTTATGACCAAAATACCCTGATGGATACCTTCCCAGAAGCAAAAGATACCTTATCTTATTGGGGCGTAGCGGATGAGTTTGCGTTTAAATTCGCAGAAAAATGTTTAAAAGAGGCAAAACAGCCTTTATTCATTTATATCTTGACCGTAACTAATCACCCACCATATAAGGCACCTGAAAGTTACAAACCTTATCCAGTTAATCCAGAAGCATTAGCGGGACGTCTAGGCGAAAATACAAAAGAACGCCAAAATATCCTAACAGCATATCAATATGCAACGAGTTGCTTGGGAAATTTTGTCACGCAAATTAAACACAGTGATTTAAAAGATCGTGTCATTATTGGCGCAAGTGGCGATCACCATTTACGCGGTATGACGTATCGCATGCCCGAAGAATTATTTTTAAGCTATAGCGTACCGTTTTATCTTTATGTACCCGCGCTGATTTCAGAAAAAACAGGGGTAGTATTTGATCCAAAACGTTTGGGTTCGCATAAAGATATTTTTCCAACGCTTTATGCAATGAGTTTATCAGATGCAGAATATTGGAATTTAGGTGGACGAAACATATTGGCGCAGACTCAACCAGCGTGGAGTAAATTTGCTTATAATGTCTGTATTTATGCTGATCAGGAAAATGTCGTTGATTTGCAACAAATTCCGTATGTTGCTTACCAATGGGAAAATGATTTATTGGTAAAAAATCCACACACATTACCAGAGGCGAAAGCAAAATGGATTAGCGAATACAATGACTATTGGATTTGGCAGATGAATTATCTGTTAAAGGGAACTAAGTAGATAACCGATAAAATACGCCCCGATTTTCGTAAAAATTTTTAGGATAATCGGGGCGTCTTGTTTTAGCTTAAATTTACAACTTATTCTTCAATTACAACTTTACCAATATAATCAAGATTTCGGTAATATTGCGCATAATCAATACCATATCCCACAACAAATTCATCTGGAATTGGGAAACCGGCCCATTTTACAGGGACTTCTACCTCACGGCGGAAAGGTTTGTCCAATAGTGTGCAAATTTGTAAAGAAGCTGGTTCGCGAAGTTGCAAAATTTCACGAATTTTTTGTAAAGTACACCCCGTATCAATAATATCTTCAACAATAAGTACATGGCGATGAAAAATATCACCGTCCAAATCCTTATTAATTTTCACATCATGACTTGTTTCCATAGAATTGCCGTAACTAGACGCGGTCATGAAATCAATTTCAAGCGGAATATCAATACTGCGTACCAAGTCCGCCATAAACATAAAAGAACCGCGCAATAAACCTATAACAACAAGATTTTCTGCGCCTTTTTCTTTATAAAACCGCGTAATTTCAGCACCTAGCTCACGAATACGATCGCGAACAACTTCTTTGGGAATAAGCGTTTCTATATGATGTTTTTTCATGTACGTAATCCTTGTAAATGTTTGTTGTGAAAATCTAAGGATTCGGTACTTTATCAAAAAAAAAAGTCGAAGTTAAGATAACTTCGACTGTTAGAATGGGATTTTACTTAAATCTACTTTGTTTTGAGAGTACCCAATGTATCGGTATAACTTAAGGGGAGGTATTCAAAAAACGCAGCCATTCTAACCAATGGCAATCTTATTGTCAATAAGAATTATTCTCATTATTGATTTTTAATTACCAGCAACTTTCATAGATTCAATTAAAATCGATCCCGTCTGGATGTTGGAACGGTGTTCTACATCATCAGCGACAGCGACGATACTTTTTATCATATTTTGTAGGTACCCCGCAATAGTTATTTCTGCAACTGGGAATTTTATTTCACCATTTTCCACCCAAAAACCAGAAGCGCCTCGAGAATAATCGCCAGTGACAAGATTTACACCTTGTCCCATCAAGTCGGTGACGAGTAAACCAGTACCCATTTTTTTCAATAAGGCATCAAGACCACCTGTCATATTAGGTTTTACGAGCCAGTTATGGATGCCTCCTGCGTGCCCAGTCGTTTGCATACCCATTTTTTTGGCACTGTAATTGGTTAAAAGATAAGTTTGTAAAATACCGTTATCCACGATAGTGCGATCCATTGTTTTTACCCCTTCACTATCAAATGGCGTAGAGGCAAGCGCACCGAGAAGATGTGGACGTTCTTCAATGCGGAACCAGTCGGGCAATACCTCTTTGCCTAAACTATCCAATAAGAAACTGGCTTTACGATAAAGGCTACCTCCACTAATTGCTGCGGCAAAATGACCAATAATCCCAGTCGCGACGTCATTCATAAAAATAACAGGTACATTTTGGGTTTCAATTTTTTGTGGATTTAGATGAGAAAGTGTTTTTGATGCACTATTACGCCCAATCCATTCAGGCGTAGCAAGTTTATGGAAATTACGTGAAATGCTATATTCATAATCACGCTCAAGCGCCTCATTTTCCTGACCGATCACCGAGCAAGAAAGAGAATAACGACTTGATAAATAGCTTTGTAACATGCCTTCAGTATTCCCATAGATGCGAATTCCTGAATGCGAATTAAAACTCGCACCATCGCTATTTACAATGCGTTTATCATAATCTAAGGCAGCGCGTTCGGTTTCTTGGGCAAGTGAAATGGCGTGGTCGATATCAATATCATGTGGGTGATAAAGATCTAAATCTGGTGCGTCGAAAGCTAAAAGTGATTTATCCGCAAGCCCTGCACAATCATCGGGAGAAGTATAATGAGCAATTGCAATCGCTGCATCGACGGCTTTTTCTACCGCCTCTTTGCTTAAATCAGCGGTTGAGGCGTTCCCTTTTTGTTGTCCTAAATAGACAGAAATTCCAAGAGCGCCATCATTATTAAATTCAATATTTTCCACTTCTTGTAAGCGAGTTGAAACAGAAAGTCCATTCACTTTGGTTACTGCAACTTCAGCTGTTGCACCTTTTTTAGTTGCATGCGCTAATGCGTGCGCAGCTGCGTCAAGTAATTCTTGTTGTTGCTTTTTAAGTAATGCAGTCGAATCTGTATGTTGAGTTGTCATAGTCCAATCCTTAAAAAATTTTTGCTATTCTAGCTTATTTTCTATAAGGTCGCTAATTATGTGCTAGAATGCGACCCTTTTAATGATTAGACGAGGAGAGAAGATGGCAAAAGGTAGAAAACAAGACTGGTGGGATGAAGAAAACCAAGAAGAAATCATTTACGTCAGTAAAAGTGAAATTAAACGTGATGCCGAAGCGTTAAAACAACTTGGCGATAAACTTGTGAATCTCACACCAGCAAATTTAGCGAAAATTCCAATGGACGATAATTTATTGGAAGCGGTAGAGTTAGCGCAACGTTTACAACGTGAAGCACGTCGCCGCCAAGTGCAATATATCGGTAAACTTTTACGCACCATGGATACTGATCCTATTCAAGAAGCATTAGATAAAGTAGAAAATAAACATCAGCAACAGCAAGCCATGTTGCATAAAATTGAGCGCCAACGTGATGATTTGATTGCACAAGGTGATGCGGGGTTGACAGCACTTCTAGAAATTTATCCAACGTTAGATCGCCAACATCTACGCACGCTAATTCGTGGTGCCAAAAAAGAAGTTGAACAGAAAAAATTAGGTAAAGCTTATCGCGATATTTTTGTTTTATTAAAAGAAGTTATGTTAGACGCATAAATTTTTTAGAAAAATCGGGCGTGGTTATGAAGCCACGTATCCCGTATCTGCTTGCGTTGGGTTCATCGCGCCACGGCGTGCGAGCTCATCGCAAATTTCATTCTCGACATGTCCACTATGCCCCTTAACCCAGTGCCAATTTATAGAATGGCGTGCCACGGCTGCATCTAAGCGTTTCCAAAGATCTTGATTCTTAATTTTACCCTTTTTCCAGTTGGAGGCTTTCCAAGAATGAATCCATGTAGTAATGCCATTTTTCATATATTGGCTATCGCTATACAGATCTATTTCGCAATGTTGATTGAGTGCTTCAAGCGCTTTAATCACAGCCAAAAGTTCCATACGATTATTAGTCGTTAAAAAGTATCCTTCTGAAAGGTGTTTTTCATGTTGTTGATAACGCAAGATAGCGCCAAGTCCACCCGGACCTGGATTTCCCAAACAGGATCCGTCGGTAAAAATTTGAATTTTCTTTGGTTGCATATAAAATAAATCCCTATTAATTCTTTTTTTGCGATAATAGCGGAAAACGCGTAAAACTTTAAGGAAAAAAATGACAGCACAACAACCCAAAATTCAGCCACATCGCCAAATTATTTTGGATACTGAAACCACCGGTATGCAACAATATGGTGAACACTATCAAGGTCACTGTATTATTGAAATTGGGGCAGTGGAAGTCATTAATCGCCGCCGAACTGGGCGTGAATTACATCTTTATATCAAACCCGATCGTCCAGTTGATCCAGAAGCGCAAAAAGTACATGGTATCAGTGATGCGGACTTAGCGGATAAGCCGAGTTTCCCTGAAATCGCTCAAGAATTTATTGATTTTATTAAAGGTGCAGAGCTGGTTATTCATAACGCTCCCTTCGACGTAGGGTTTATGGATTATGAGTTTCGTAAACATAAATTAGGTGTGCAGACTGCAGATATCTGTACGGTTCTTGATACACTAGCATTGGCTCGCCAAATGTATCCAGGGAAACGTAATTCTCTTGATGCATTATGCACCCGCTTGAATATTGATAACAGCAAACGTACACTCCATGGCGCGTTACTGGATGCGGAAATTCTCGCGGATGTTTACCTCACGATGACAGGTGGGCAAACAAACTTATTTGATGACGAGGATGCAAACATACTTACTGACAGTAATAGCATTCAAACGATCTCACGCAGCCATTTACCAAAAGAAGATGGACTACGTGTTATTAATGCCAATAATGAAGAACAAAAACATCACCATGATTTTTTACAGCTTGTGAATAAAAAGAGCCAAAATCATTGCTTTTGGTTATTAGATGACGCAGAAATTGTACAAGACGTACATTGATTAAGCGGTTGATAATATTTTTGAAAAAATAGGCTTGACGTTTTTCTCATATCTCATTATTATGCACCCACTTTTTGCGGAGTGGTAGTTCAGCTGGTTAGAATACCTGCCTGTCACGCAGGGGGTCGCGGGTTCGAATCCCGTCCATTCCGCCAAAATTTCCTCACGGAGCGGTAGTTCAGCTGGTTAGAATACCTGCCTGTCACGCAGGGGGTCGCGGGTTCGAA
>JAHHQX010000011.1 GCA_020026155.1 Actinobacillus sp.
ATACAAGGAGTTAGAGATGTTAGATATTGTTGATCTCTCTAGATTGCAGTTTGCATTAACTGCGTTGTATCACTTTTTGTTTGTGCCGCTAACATTAGGGTTGTCCTTTATCCTTGTTATTATGGAAACCATCTATGTTGCGTCAGGTAAAGAAGTGTACAAAGATATGACTAAATTCTGGGGTAAGTTATTTGGTATTAACTTTGCCTTAGGGGTAACCACTGGTCTTACAATGGAATTCCAATTTGGTACTAACTGGTCATACTATTCTCATTATGTTGGTGATATTTTCGGTGCACCTCTTGCAATCGAAGCATTATTAGCATTTTTCTTAGAATCTACTTTTGTTGGTTTATTCTTCTTTGGTTGGAACCGTTTAACTAAAGGTAAACACTTAATCGCAACTTACTGTGTAGCGATTGGTTCTAACTTATCAGCAATGTGGATCTTGGTTGCTAACGGTTGGATGCAACATCCAGTTGGCTCTCATTTCAATTTCGAAACAATGCGTATGGAAATGAGTAACTTCCTTGATCTTTGGTTTAACCCAACAGCGCAAGACAAATTCCTTCACACTGTAACCGCTGGTTATGTTTCAGGTGCATTCTTCGTACTTGCAATCAGCTCTTACTACATCTTAAAAGGTCGTGACCTTGGTTTTGCAAAACGTTCATTCGCAGTAGGCGCAGTATTTGGTTTAGTTGCAACAATCGCCGTATTCTTCATGGGTGATGAATCTGCTTACAATATCGGTCAAGTTCAACCGACTAAACTTGCTGCAATGGAAGCTGCTTGGACAACAGAACCTGCTCCAGCGAGCTGGGATCTTGTTGCTATTCCTAATGAAGCACAAGAAAAAAATGACTTTGAAATTTCTGTTCCATGGCTTGGTGGTATCCTTGCAACTCGTTCATTAGATAAACAATTTGCTGGTATGAAAGAGCTTATTGCAAAAAATGAAGGTCGTATTAAACAAGGTATGATTGCTTATGGTTTACTTGAACAACTTCGTGCTGAAAAAGCGAAAAATGGTCAAGTGAGCGATGCAACTAAAGCTGCATTTGAAAAAGTAGAAGGCGATTTAGGTTATGGCTTCTTACTTAAAGCTTATGCACCAAACGTTGTTGACGCAACTCCTGCACAAATTGCACAAGCAGCTCGTAACTCTGTTCCAAAAGTATTACCTAACTTCTATGCATTCCGTGTAATGGCTGGTGTTTGGGGATTAATGATTATCCTTACTCTTGGCGCATTCACTGTTACAGTGCGTAAAGAAATCGGTAAATACCGTTGGTTATACCTCTGCTTATTATGGGGTCTTCCACTTCCTTGGTTCGGTATCGAATGCGGTTGGTTCTTAGCTGAATTCGGTCGTCAACCATGGACTGTATACGATATTTTACCAGTGAATATGGCTGCTTCTAACGTGAGCGTTGGTGATCTTTACTTCTCTATCGGCTTACTCTGTGGTTTATATTCTATCTTTATCGTGTTCGAAAGTTTCTTAATGTTCAAATTTGGTCGTCTTGGACCAAGCTCATTAAAAACTGGTCGTTATCATTTCGAACAATCTAAATAAGTAGGAGTTTACGATGATTGATTACGAATTTCTCCGCTTTGTTTGGTGGATTTTAATAATCGTTCTACTTATCGGTTTCTCTGTAACCGATGGGTTCGATATGGGCGTACTCACACTTCTTCCTTTTGAAGGTAAAAAAGAAGTTGAAAAACGCATTATGATTAACACTATTGCACCGCACTGGGATGGAAACCAAGTTTGGTTATTAACCGCAGGTGGTGCGATGTTTGCTGCATGGCCAATCGTTTATGCAACATCTTTCTCTGGATTCTTCATCGCAATGATGATCGTTCTTGCTGCATTATTCTTCCGTCCAGTGGGCTTTGAATATCGTGGTAAAGTAGAAAGTTCTGCATGGCGCAAATGGTGGGACTTCGGTCTATTCCTTGGCGGTTTCATCCCATCAGTTGTATTTGGTGTGGCAATTGGTAACCTTTTAGAAGGTGTACCGTTCCATTTCAACGAATTAATGCAAGCAACTTACACAGGTACTTTCTGGGGATTATTAAATCCATTTGCATTACTTTGTGGTATTTTAAGCTGTGCAATGTTAACAACTCACGGTGCGAACTGGTTACAAATGAAAACCACAGATGCATTACGTGCACGTAGCCAAAAAATCAGTGAAGTAGGTGCTATCATTACGTTAATTCTTTTCGTAATCGGTGGTATCTGGTTATACTTCAAAAATGGTTATGTATTAACAAGTGTTGTGAATCCAGATGCACCATCTAGCCCTATGGGTAAAGAAGTTGTAATGCAAACTGGTGCATGGTTCAATAACTACAATGCACACCCAGTGCTTTACATTTTCCCATTAATCGCGATTATTGCTCCGATTTTCAATGTGATTTTCTCAAAAGCAAATCGTAATGGTTGGGCATTCTTATCATCTGCATTAACAATGGTTGGTATTATCGTTACATTTGCAGTGGCAATGTTCCCATTCATCATGCCATCAAGTACAAATCCAGGCATGAGTTTATTAATGTGGGATGCAACATCTAGCCAATTAACCTTGACTATTATGTTTGTACTTGCGCTTATCTTTACAGTTATCCTTTTGGCATACACCATTTGGGCATACATCAAAATGTTTGGTCGTATTGACGCGAACTATATTGAAAGCGGTAAAAACCCAACATACTAAGGAGAAAGGCATATGTTTTATCTATTATGGGCATTCGGCTTAGCATTTACTATCTTACTTACTGCGATTATCGTAATGAGTATTGAAAAAACAGGTAAATTTGACGAATAAGATCAGAATTTACTAAATATAAAAGATGAAAGGGTACAGCAATGTACCCTTTTTATTATCTGGTGTTTATATTTTATCCTATTGAATAAGCAGAATAAATTTTGTGAATTGGGTCACATCATCTTGTTTGATATTCTATTAGACTAGAAACATATTAAAAAAGAACTGAGTAGGTGCGAGCAATAACATTGATTATCGCGCATGGCTATAGTACGTTCTATTAATCTCCTAAGATTTGGTGGCAGTCCTCGCCACCTTTTTTGCTTTTCTTGCTACGCCCCGATTTTCCTAAAAATTTATGCATTATTTTTAATGGTATTAAAAACATCTGAAAAAGCATATAATGTCAGGATTATTGTGGAGAGTTTTAGGTATATTTTCTTGTTAAAACAAAAGGATTATGCTAAAAACTGCTTTTATTTAATGAGTTCTAAGGAAGTTTGCAATGATGGTAGAAAAGTTTCCCGTTCGCATTTATTTTGAAGATACCGATGCTGGTGGCGTGGTGTACCATGCACGTTATTTACACTTTTTTGAACGTGCGCGTACCGAATATTTACGTCATTTAGATTTTTCACAGCAACGTTTAATTGATGAATTTGATTTAGCATTTGTTGTCAAAAAGATGGATATCGATTTTATTTTTCCGGCACGTTTAGATGATGCGCTTGAAGTGGAAACTGAAATTACTGAAATCCGTGGCGCAAGTATTTTCTTTAATCAACGACTTGTGCGTGATGAAACGGTGCTTTGTACCGCGACTGTCATTATTGCTTGCGTGAATTTAAGCAAAATGAAACCCGTTCCGTTACCAGCCACCATTAAAGACGCGCTTCTTAACTCTCATTCTGCATAATTAGGGATTCGAATGAATACAGAATTAAATTTAATCCAGATTTTTTTGGATGCCAGTCCAGTCGTGCAAGCGATCATTGGTATTTTGTTGATCTTGTCAATTCTTTCATGGGGAATTATTTTCCAACGCCATCGCATGTTGCGTAATGCTCAACAAGAGGCGAATCGTTTTGAGGAACGTTTTTGGTCAGGCGAAGATCTTTATCGTCTTTATGATAGTGTTGAGCGTAATCGTAATGATGCCAGCGGTAATGAACATATTTTTTATGTTGGATTTAAAGAGTTTACTCGCTTAGAAAAATTACCATTAAGCTCGCCTGAAAGTGTGTTGCAGGGTAGTGAACGTGCGATGACATTAGCCATGAACCGCGAGGTAGAAAATCTTGAGAACAACATTCCATTTTTAGGAACTGTTGCCTCAGTGAGTCCATATATTGGTCTATTCGGGACAGTTTGGGGAATTATGGCGGCGTTTATGGCCTTAAATGGTGCACAACAAGCAACTTTACAAATGGTTGCACCAGGAATTGCAGAAGCATTAATTGCCACAGCAATGGGGCTTTTAGCCGCGATTCCGGCTGTAATGGCCTATAACCGTTTAAGTTTACGCTTAACGAAAGTAGAACAAAGCTACGAAAATTTTATTGATGAATTCACACAAATTCTACATCGTCGTTTGTCTACACAAGGCACTCAAAAATAAGATTATTTACCGCATAAATTGAGAGAATATTATGACCAATCGTCGTCGTAAAAGTCGTCGCAATATTAAAGCTGAAATTAATATCGTACCGTTTCTAGATGTATTGTTGGTGCTGTTATTAATTTTTATGGCTACCGCACCGGTAATTAGCCAGAGTGTAAAAGTTGATTTACCAGATGCGACGGTATCCGAGAATGTCAATTCAAGCTCAGCGACGCCTGTGATTTTAGAAGTCCCCGGAAATGGATTTTATCGTTTATCTATCGGTAACAAACATTACGATAATTTAAGTGATGTGCAAGTTGTGCTTTTAGCAAAAACCGAATACCAACGCGATCCAAAAAGTCTTTTCTTGGTTGGAGGGGCAAAACAAATTCCTTACGAACAAGTGATGGATGCGTTAAATTTATTGCATGAAGCAGGGATCCAATCTGTTGGATTAATGACAAATCCTGTTTCTAAGAAAGGATAAGGTTTATGAAATTTTCTGCAGATAATGACAATATTATTGCCGATAAATTAAAACAGAAGAGTACACGTCGTCCTTTTTTAGTTTCATTTTTTTTACATATTCTGGTGCTGTTATTTTTAATTTGGCTTTTCTTTTCAGAAAAACCAATGGGGAATGGCGGTAATGGCGATCACGGACAACATATTGAAGCCGTTATGGTAAATACAGATCAAGCTGCAGCGGCAAAAAAAGCCCAGTATGCAGAACAACAACGTATTGCCAAGCAAAAACAACTTGAAGAAAAAAAACGCCAACAGGAATTGTTAAAACAAAAACAGCTTGAAGAACAAAAACGCCAACAGGAATTGTTAAAACAAAAACAGCTTGAAGAACAAAAACGCCAACAGGAATTGTTAAAACAAAAACAGCTTGAGGAACAAAAACGTCAACAGGAATTGTTAAAACAGCAACAACTTGAGGCGCAACGCCAAGCCGAGATTGCAAAGCAAAAGGCGCTCGCAGAGGCGAAAGCGGTAGCAGCGGCTAAAGCAAAAGCAGAGGCAGAAGCCAAAGCTCAGGCAGCTGCGAAGGCAAAAGCGGAAGCGATTGCGAAAGCCCAGGCTGAGGCAAAGGCTAAGGCAGAAGCTATCGCGAAAGCTAAAGCAGAGAAAATTCGTCAAGCAAAAATTGCTGCGCAGAAATTAGCGGAACAGAAGCGCCTTAAAGCAGAGCAAGAACAACAGGCTCAGCAAAATGCCGTCAATGAGTTTTTAGATGGCGATAGTGTTAGTGCATCATCTTCATCAGTTGCTAATGGGAATTCCGGCGGAAAAAAGGGGCAAGAAATGTGCTCTAATCTGAAAGGGTATTTACGAGCTATTTGTCGTCCCCTTATGCAGAATTTTGCGCAAAACAGTTATTTCCACGGGCAAACTTGTGACGTTATTTTAGATATCGCCCCAAATGGAGATATTGTGAATCGTCATATTAAGCAAGGTTCATCTGATAACGTGTGTGGTGCTGCACTTGAAGCTGTAGCGCGAACTGGTCATTTACCACCGCCACCAAACGGACAACGCCGTTTACAAGAATTTACTTTCAGTTGGTAGATTTAGAAACATAAAAAGCGTCTTTTAAAAGACGCTTTTTATTAGGACGCCTCAATTTTCAAAAAAATTTATGAAAAATAGGGCGTGATTAATGATTATTCATCATCTAAGAATTGACCATCTTCGCCATATTCATCTTCATCGGCATTTGGGTCTTCAAAATAAGTACCCCAACCATCATAGATACCACCGAATTTTTCTACTAGCGGAATGATGATTTCTTGTTGTTTATCAATAAGTTCTGGGGTAAGTTTTGCTTCGCTTAAAATATCAAAACCAAAGAAAGTTTGACCTTCTTCTTCAAATTCTTCAGCATCTGAAACTTCAAATTCTAATTTGAAAGCTTCAACCGCGATTTTTTCAAGTTTATCAAAATCGGAATGAATGATGTGATGTTCGATAATATAAAGCGCATCAGGATCACTACCATCATTGAAAAGATCGGTAATGATTTCACGAGTTTCTGCTTTAAATTCATCAAGTTGTTGCTGTTCCATAATCGCTCCTAACGTCTATTTGGATGGAAGGCATTTTAGCGGATTTAGGGCGATTTACAAAGATTAAAAAAACGGCGTTTAATAATCTATATCTAGATTATTCTTTATTTGTTTAAAAATACCGCTATAATTTAATCCTTTTTGTTTCACACAAGGGAATTTTATGACTTTTGTAGACTTATTAGGCTATGGAGCAATGTTTTCCATCGCAATCGCATTTATGATGAAAGATATCGTAGCATTACGTGCGTTAAATATTCTTGGCGCGGTATTATTCATTATTTATAGCCTTTTACTTCCAACCCCTGCGTATCCCGTTGCGGGCTTAAACGTTTTCATTGCGCTCGTAAATATTTACTACGTATTTAAATTAACGCGTAAAGGTAAAAAATAAGATTTACTTAGAGAAAAGAACACGCATTATGCGTGTTTTTTTATTTTTGTCATAAACCAGTTAGAATAAGACTTCTGTATTTTTAAGATATTAAAAAAGATGATACTTTTTACGAATTTAACGTTAAAACGTGGACAAACTACGTTACTTGAACAAGCAAATGCGAGTATCGCACCAGGACAAAAGGTGGGGCTTGTCGGAAAAAATGGGTGTGGTAAATCAAGTTTACTTGCCTTATTAAAACAACAAATGACAAGTGAAGAAGGCGAAGTATCTTTCCCAAAATCGTGGCGATTGTCATGGGTAAACCAAGAAACGCCAGCACTAGATATTTCTGCTTTGGATTATGTCTTACAAGGCGATCGCGTTTATTGCGAGCTTAAAGCGGCATTAGAAAAAGCAAATCATGAGAATGACGGACATGCTATTGCGCATATTCATGAACAATTAGATACCATTGATGCATGGACGATTGAGGCGCGCGCAAGTAGTTTATTAAATGGTTTAGGTTTTTCGCAATCACAACTTCAACAACCCGTAAAATCATTCTCAGGGGGGTGGCGTATGCGACTTAACTTAGCCCAAGCGTTGCTATGCCCATCAGATCTATTACTTCTTGATGAACCGACAAACCACTTAGATCTTGATGCTGTTATTTGGTTAGAGCGTTGGTTAAAACAATATCAAGGTACATTAGTATTAATTTCGCATGACCGTGATTTTCTTGATCCGATCGTAGGTAAAATTTTGCATATTGAACAGCAAAAATTAAATGAATATACGGGAGATTATTCTTCGTTTGAGATTCAACGTGCCACCAAGTTAGCACAGCAAAATGCCTTGCATCGTCAACAGCAACAGAAGATTGAGCATTTACAAAGTTATATTAATCGATTCAAGGCTAAAGCGACCAAAGCAAAACAGGCGCAAAGTCGTATGAAAGCCTTAGAAAAAATGGAATTAATTGCACCTGCCTATGTGGATAATCCATTTAAGTTTGCTTTCCGTCCACCACTTGCATTGCCAAGCCCATTACTTTCGATGGAAAAAATTAATGCGGGATATGAAAAGGATGGGGAGTTTAAAGAAATTTTACAGCAAATAAAATTAAACCTCGTACCAGGTTCTCGAATTGGTTTGCTTGGTAAAAATGGTGCGGGTAAATCGACACTAATTAAATTATTAGCGGGCGAATTAGCTCCACATGAAGGCACAATTCAGCTAGCTAAAGGCGTTCAGCTTGGCTATTTTGCCCAACATCAGTTAGATACCTTGCGTGCGGATGAAAGCCCATTATGGCATCTGCAAAAGCTTGCACCAGAAAAAACTGAACAGGAATTACGTGATTACCTTGGGGGCTTTGCATTCCATGGCGATAAAGTAAATCAAACTGTTAAATTATTTTCAGGTGGCGAAAAAGCACGTCTTGTTTTGGCGTTAATTGTGTGGCAACGCCCGAATCTGTTATTACTTGACGAACCAACCAACCATTTAGACTTAGATATGCGTCAGGCATTAACCGAAGCTTTAGTGGATTTTCAAGGTTCATTAGTGGTGGTTTCGCATGACCGTCATCTTTTGCGTAATACTGTAGATGAGTTTTATCTTGTCCATGACAAAAAAGTCGAGGAATTTAAAGGCGATATCGAAGATTATCAAAAATGGCTTTCTGAGGCGAATGCGAGTGATTTAAAAGCAGAAGTTGCACCAGCCGAGAAGAAAGCAGAAGAGCCTTCACGCAAAGAGCAAAAACGCAAAGAAGCTGAACTTCGTCAACAACTTGCGCCCCTTAAAAAAGAAATGGCTAAGTTAGAAAAACAAATGGAAAAATTTCAAGCTCAACTAACGGATATGGAAAATCAGCTTGCTGATCCTGCGATGTATGAGGCTGAGAATAAAACCAAACTAACGACACTGATTCAAGAACAAGTTGCGTGTAAAGCACAGTTGGAAGAAGTGGAATTGGAATGGTTTGAATTGCAGGAGAAGATAGAGGAAATGATAGGGGGGTAGCGCTGCTTTTATCCTCTGTTCGTTTTCTTTGCTTAAGTAAAGAAAAGTAATCAAAAGCAAGCACGCCCTGATAAATCGCTGTTCTTCGCTTGGGAAAGTTTTCTTAACGTAAATTAGGGCAACTCGGGTTTGTTACTTTTTGCTCGTGTGTTCTTTGTTCATTTTCTTTGCTTGTGCAAAGAAAACGAACCAAAAGAAAGCACACCCTGATAAATCGCTGTTCTTCGCTTGGTAAAATTTTTCTTAACGCAAATTAGGGCAACTCGCTACGCTCAAACAACCCTAATTTGCTAAAAAATTTTAGTCGCTCAGGCGATTTATAAGGGGACCCGTGGAGTGGGTTCTTGAGGTTTAAGGAGTTTTAAAAATAAAATCACGCCCGATTTTTCGTAAAAATTTATGAATTTTGGGGCGTGATTTTTTTATTTACGGGTTTTTTTGAGGTGATGAATCACTTGATTGCTTGAGCCTCGCCATAATAGGCTTGGGTCGGCGAGTTCTTGGACAAATTTTCCATCAATGAGTACATCAATGTATTCAAGTAATTCTAATTGGATGCCCGAAAGTTCATCAATTTTGTAACCTGTCCATGCCCAGATGTCTTTATCAGGGCATTCGGTTTTGATACGTTTCACCAATTTTAAAAGGGTCGGGACGTTTGTTGGGAGGAATGGATCTCCGCCAGAAAGGCTAATACCTTGGCGCGGAATCCGAGTATCCTTGAGATCCATAATAATATGATCTTCCATGGCTTGATCAAAGGGCACTCCAGCACTTGGTGACCAGCTTTTTTGATTATAACAACCACGGCATTGATGAATACAACCACTAACGAAAAGCGTGCAACGCACGCCTTCGCCATTTACGACATCAACAGGATAATATTGTAAATAATTCATAACTGCTTACAGGTGTTTAACGCGACGTTGCACTTCTGCTTGTTTACCTGCGTTGAATGGACGTGCATCTGGGCTACCTAAGTAACCGCAAACTCGGCGGGTAACTGATACGGTTTCACTATTGTGGTTACCACATTTCGGACAGGTAAAACCTTTACTTGTACATTCAAATTCGCCTGTAAAGCCACATTCGTAGCATTCGTCAATAGGGGTATTGGTGCCGTAATATGGCACACGATCATAGCTATAATCCCAAACAGTTTCTAAGGCTTTGAGGTTATTTTGCATATTTGGAAATTCTCCGTAGCAAATAAAACCGCCGTTCGCCAAAGGGGGATAAGGCATCTCAAAGTCAATTTTATCGAATGGGTTAACTTTTTTCTCTACATCAAGATGGAAACTATTGGTGTAGTAACCTTTATCTGTAACATTCGGAATGACACCAAATGCTTGACTATCTAAGCGACAGAAACGATCGCAAAGATTTTCACTTGGTGTTGAGTAAAGGCTAAATGCGTACCCCGTTTCTTCTTTCCATTGTTTGGTTGCATCGCTTAAGTGACGAACAATTTCTACACCTTTTTCTTGGAGCATTTCATTATCATAAATATGTTCGCCAAATAGCGCGTAAAGGGTTTCGTGAATACCGATATAGCCAAGAGAAACAGAGGCACGTCCATTTTTAAAAATGTCAGCTACATAGTCTTCGGCATTTAGACGGACACCGCATGCACCCTCCATATAAAGAATTGGCGCAACTTTAGCTTTCGTGTTTTCTAAACGAGCGATACGTGTCATTAATGCTTTTTTCGCAAGGGCTAGACGTTGATCTAAAATTTCATAGAAACGTTTTTCATCACCATTCGCTTCAATCGCAATACGTGGAAGGTTAATGCTGACCACGCCAAGATTATTACGACCACTATGAACTTCTTCACCTTTTTCATTGAGATACGGATTGAGGAAACTACGGCAACCCATTGGTGCTTTAAATGAACCCGTGACTTTTACAACTTGATCATAGTTTAGAATATCTGGATACATACGTTTGCTTGCACATTCTAAGGCAAGCTGTTTGATATCGTAATTTGGATCCGTTGGCTGTGCATTTAAACCACGTTTTATTGTGAAAACGAGTTTCGGGAATACTGGGGTTTTATGGTTTTTACCTAACCCATGAATACGGTTTTGTAAGATTGATTTTTGGATAAGTTTTGCTTGCCAACTTTCCCCTAAACCAAACCCAAAAGTAACGAACGGAGTTTGACCATTTGCAGTATGTAAAGTGTTCACTTCATATTCAAGTGATTGGAATGCATCGTAACACTCTTTAGCAATTAATGCGTCTGCGTAGCCTTGTTTATCAGGCACTTGCCAACGTTCTGCATTACGGAGGTGTTTTTCGTAACTAAGTTGGACAAAAGGCGCCAAGACCTCATCAATGCGATCAATCGTCGTACCACCGTAGATATGGCTCGCTACTTGCGCAATAATTTGAGCGGTGACCGCTGCTGCAGTAGTAATTGATTTTGGTGGCTCAATTTCTGCATTCCCCATTTTAAAACCGTTGGTTAGCATGCCATTTAGATCAACTAACATACAGTTAAACATTGGGAAAAATGGGGCGTAATCTAAGTCGTGGTAGTGAATTTCGCCTTTATCATGCGCTTCGACAATATCTTTTGGTAAAATATAAGATTTTGCATAGTCTTTTGCGACAATGCCCGCAAGGAGATCGCGTTGAGTCGGAATGACTTTCGCATCTTTATTGGCATTCTCGTTCAAAATCGCGATATTGGTTTGATCAATTAACCCTTCAATTTCACGCGTTAATGCACTGCGTTTACCACGTTGGATGTCACGGTCATGGCGATATTCAATATAAGCGCGCGCAATTTGTGGGTATTCGCTGTGCATTAAAACTTCCTCAACGGTATTTTGAATGCAAGAAATATCCACACTGTTGGAATATTGTGCTGTTATTCTTTTTTGTACTTCTTCACCAATTTTTTGACAAAAATCATTATCTTGAATGTGGCACGCTGAACTGGCTGCTTTAATAGCATTAATTATACAGCGAATATCAAAAGGAGCTTTGGCTCCGTCTCGTTTAATAACTAACATAATATCCTCAGGCTTAGTATTTAAAGTGCTTTCTTTTTAAATTTCTTTTTAAAGATGACATCATTAAATTCGGTGAAGTCTACCATTGCTCAGACGTTTTTCCTAGATGTGAAAATTTACATGGACCAGACACAACGGCATGCAACCCTATATAATCAGTATGTTTGTATAAAATATAAACGAATTAAATGCGGAAATCTTATGCAAAATAGATGACTGATAGCTTATCTTTTGTAAGGCTATTTCTTCTTCGTAATGACGCCTTTTAACTATTCTACCCAAAGATAGGGAAAATGAAATAGAAGTTTTTTTATGCAAAATGGAAAAATTTTTTATATCCCTTTGCTCTTGATATTTATCAATGAGGCATTTTTCATGCATATTTAAAATTCCCTAAATCACAATTATTAACACTAAATGGTTATCAAAAGTAACAAGGGGGAGTAATGAAAGACATTACCAAATGGAATGTGGAAGATGCCGAATTTTGGCAAAAAGAAGGGGCGAAAATAGCCAATCGCAACCTTTGGATTTCAATTCCAGCTCTACTATCTGGCTTCGCTGTGTGGTTATACTGGAGTATGATCACTGTTCAAATGTTGAACCTAGGATTCCCAATTAGTAAAGGTGAGCTGTTCTCTTTAGGGGCAATCGCGGGGTTATCTGGTGCAACTTTACGTATTCCGAATTCATTTTTCATTCGTTTTTGTGGCGGTCGTAATACGATTTTCTTCACGACTGCTTTATTGCTGATTCCTGCAATTGGAACTGGTATTGCATTACAAGATGTGCATACACCACTATGGGTTTTCCAATTACTTGCATTACTTTCTGGTTTTGGGGGCGGTAATTTTGCTTCTTCAATGTCCAATATTAGTTTCTTCTTCCCGCAAAAGAAACAAGGGTTGGCGCTTGGATTAAATGCAGGGCTTGGTAACTTTGGGGTAACAACAATGCAAATTGTGATCCCACTTGTTATGACCTATGGTATTTTTGGTGGTGTACCAATGAAACTTATCAATTCGTCTGGTACGTTAATTGGTAAAATTCCAGCAGGTAGCGAAAGTTATATTCAAAACGCAGCTTGGATTTGGGTAGTATTCCTTGTACCAATTTGTATTGCTGCTTGGTTTGGAATGAACAATATTAAAACTGAACAAGTTTCACCAAAAATTGGATCACCAATTAAAGCCATGTTACAAATGACAGTAATGCTACTTATTGGCTTAATTATCACTGTTATTGCACTTTGGTTAACTTTGCCAAAAGCTGCAAATGGATCTGGTCTTGGTGTACCAAAACTTTTAGTTCTGGTACTTACTATCGCGGCAACTGTGTATGCCTTGAAACTTTTACCTGGTGAAATTGGTAAAAGCTTAACTCATCAATATCGTATTTTTAAAAATAAACACACCTGGGTAATGAGTATTATCTATACCATGACCTTTGGTTCTTTTATTGGATTCTCTGCGGCCTTCCCACTCGCGATTAAGGTTATCTTTGGTTATCAACACGTGGTGAATGCACAAGGTGTGATTAGTAGTGATTTGGTTAATCCAAACGGACCAAGTGCATTAACTTACGCATGGATTGCACCTTTCATTGGTGCATTGATTCGACCTGTAGGCGGATGGTTAGGGGATAAGTTTGGGGGAGCCATTATTACTCAAATTTGTGCAATTTTAATGACGATTGCAGCGCTTGGTGTGGCGTACTATATGGAACTCGCTTATCACAGTACTACCCCAGAACAGTACTTCATGCCATTCTTCCTCATTTTCCTACTCCTTTTTGCTGCTTCTGGTATTGGTAATGGTTCAACCTTCCGTACTACAGCAATTATTTTCCCGAAAGAAGAAGCAGGTCCGGTACTTGGATGGATTTCAGCTGTTGCTGCGTACGGTGCATATTACATTCCTGAAACATTAGGGGATTCAATCCGTGCAACGACACCACAATACGCAATGATTGGATTAGCAATTTTCTATGCAGCTTGTTGCGTACTTAACTACATTTTCTATTTACGCAAAAACGGTCAATTCTACAATCCATAGGAATTAGGGGGAATATTATTATGGGACAATTCTTAGATAATTTACTCTTTTTCAAAAGAAAAAAAGAAGAGTTTTCAAATGGCTTTGGTGAAACACGCCAAGAAAGCCGTGAATGGGAACATGCATATAGAACACGTTGGCAACAGGATAAAATTGTGCGCTCTACGCACGGTGTAAACTGTACGGGTTCTTGTTCCTGGAAAATTTATGTAAAAAATGGTTTGGTTACTTGGGAAACTCAACAAACAGACTATCCTAAAACTCGACCAGACCTACCTAATCACGAACCACGCGGTTGTCCGCGTGGAGCAAGCTATAGTTGGTATCTATATAGTGCTAACCGTGTGAAATATCCGAAGGTGCGCGGTGCTTTATTAAAACTTTGGCGTGAAGCTAAAAAACAATATAAAGATCCCGTTGATGCATGGCGTAGCATCGTATCTGATCCAGAAAAGGCAAAATTATATAAATCACAACGTGGTTTAGGTGGTTTTGTGCGTTCAAGTTGGGAAGAAGTTAACGAAATTATCGGCGCGGCTAACGTATCGACCATTAAAGAATATGGTCCAGATCGTATCGCGGGCTTCTCACCGATCCCAGCGATGTCCATGATCTCTTGGGCAGCGGGTGGGCGCTTCCTCTCTTTAATCGGAGGGGTGTGTTTATCTTTCTACGATTGGTATTGCGACTTACCACCAGCTTCCCCGCAAACGTGGGGTGAACAAACAGACGTACCAGAATCTGCTGACTGGTATAATAGCCATTATATTATTACCTGGGGTTCAAATGTTCCACTTACTCGTACTCCAGATGCTCACTTTTTGAGTGAAGTCCGTTACAAAGGAACGAAAGTTGTAGCGATTACACCAGACTATGCTGAAGTATCTAAATTCGGTGATGAATGGATGAATCCACAACAAGGTACCGATGCTGCTGTGGCCATGGCAATGGGGCACTGTATTTTAAAAGAATGGTATATTGATAAGCAAAGTGATTATTTCACTGATTACGTGCGTCGTTATACCGACTTCCCAATGTTAGTCATGCTTGAGGAAAATAGCAAAGGCGATTTGGTGCCTGGCCGTTATTTACGTGCATCTGACTTAGTTGCCTTAAAAGATGATGAAAATAGTGAATGGAAAACGATTGCGATTGATGAACTAACAGGCGATTTTGTATCTCCACAAGGTGCTGTTGGTTATCGCTGGAGTGAGCATAAAGGTCAATGGAATTTAGAAGAAAAAGAAGGACATACGGGCAAAGATACTAAACTTGCATTGAGTTTAAAAGGTAATGATACCGTTAATGTTGCTTTTTCTCATTTTGCTGCCGTGTCTAAAGGTCAATTCTGGAAAGATGATGGTAATGATGAGGTGTTACATCGTTTAGTGCCATACAAAACTATCCAATTAGCTGATGGCTCTCAAGCGAAAATTGTCACTGTATTCGATTTAATTTTAGCCAATTATGGTGTAGATAATGTGGGTGGTGATAACGTTGCCAAAGACTTCTATGACGACGTCCCTGGAACACCTGCATGGCAAGAAAAATTAACTGGCGTCAGCGCTGAACAAGTTATTCGTGTTGCTCATGAATTTGCTGAAACCGCACATAAAACCAAAGGTAAATCTATGATTATCATTGGTGCAGGTGTAAACCACTGGTATCACACAGACATGGTTTATCGTGGCGCGATTAATATGCTAATGATGTGTGGTTGTATTGGTCAATCTGGTGGTGGTTGGTCACACTATGTTGGGCAAGAAAAACTTCGTCCATTAACAGGGTGGACACCAATTGCGCTCGCAACCGACTGGCAACGCCCGCCACGTTTAATGAATGGTACGTCATTCTTCTATAACCATAGTTCTCAATGGCGTCATGAAAAATTTGATATTCACAATATTATTTCGCCACTCGCTAACGCAGACAATGCTTATTCACATATGCTGGACTATAACGTAACAGCTGAGCGTATGGGATGGTTACCGTCTGCGCCACAATTGAATACCAATCCGTTAACGATTGCTCGCAAAGCGAAAGAGGAAGGTTTAAGCAGTAAAGAATATATTGTGAAACATCTTAAAGACGGTTCCTTGCGTTTTGCATGTGAAAGCCCAGACGATCCGAAAAACTTCCCGCGTAATCTCTTTATTTGGCGTTCAAATTTATTCGGCTCATCCGGTAAAGGGGCTGAGTATATGCTTAAATACTTGCTCGGTACCAAAACCGCTGCTGTATTAAATAAAGATGGTACGATGAAACCAACCCAAGTTGATTGGGTAGAAGATGCGCCAACTGGAAAATTGGATCTTGTCACGGTATTAGATTTCCGTATGAGTACCACTTGTGTGTATTCAGACATTGTTTTACCAACGGCAAGCTGGTATGAAAAAGAAGATATCAATACATCTGATATGCATCCATTTATTCACCCATTCTCGGCCGCGGTAGATCCATGTTGGGAAGCCCGTTCAGATTGGGAAATTTATAAAGGCTTTGCAAAAGGTGTTTCAGATCTTGCACCAGGTCATCTTGGTGATGAAACGGATATCGTTGCCCAACCAATGCAACATGATACCCCGACTGAAATGGGGCAAGCACTAGGTATCCAAGATTGGAAAAAAGGTGAATGCGATCTTATTCCAGGTAAAACCGCGCCAGACTTTATTGAAGTAAAACGCGATTATAGAGATATTTATAAAAAATATACGTCTTTAGGACCGTTGCTCGATAAATTAGGTAATGGTGGTAAAGGGATCCATTGGAAAACTGAGAAAGAAGTGGATCTTCTTGCCAGATTACACCGCACTGTACAAGAAGACGGCGTAAGCCAAGGTCGTCCGAATTTAAATACGGCAGTCCAAGCTTGTGATAGTGTTATGTCATTAGCGCCAGAAACCAACGGTGAAGTTGCTGTCCGAGCTTGGGCTGCACTTTCTGAATCAACAGGGCGTGATTTGACTCATCTTGCTAAACCAAAAGAAGATGTAAAAATTCGTTACAACGATATTGTGTCTCAGCCACGTAAAATTATTTCTAGCCCAATTTGGTCTGGCTTAGAAGATGAACATGTGAGTTATAACGCAGGTTATACCAATGTGCATGAGCTTATTCCGTGGCGTACGATTACTGGTCGTCAACAATTCTATCAAGATCATCAATGGATGCGTCTATTTGGGGAACAAATGGTGAGTTATCGCCCGCCGATCAATACGCATGCAGTAGATAAGATCTTTGAATCTAAACCGAACGGTAATAAAGAAATTAAACTTAACTTTGCAACACCTCACCAAAAATGGGGGATCCACTCAACTTATTCTGACAACTTGTTGATGCTAACGCTAGGTCGTGGTGGTCCGCATGTTTGGATCTCAGAAAAAGATGCAAAACGTGCTGATATTGAAGATAACGACTGGGTTGAAGTATTCAATGAAAATGGTGCTATTACTTGCCGAGCAGTTGTTTCTCAGCGTGTCATTGAAGGTATGTTAATTATGTACCATGCACAGGAACGTATTGTAAACGTACCTGGTTCTGAAATGACAGGCACCCGTGGCGGTATTCATAATTCTGCAACAAGAGCTATTTTAAAACCAACACATATGATTGGTGGCTATGCACAACAAAGTTACGGATATAACTATTACGGTACGATTGGTTGTAACCGTGATGAGATCGCCGTTATTCGTAAAATGAATAAAGTAGACTGGTTGGATAATGCGGGAAATGACCTTCCGCGACCATTAGCAACTGACGTGGATTATAAGTGAGGCAACAATGAAAATTAGAGCACAAGTAGGAATGGTATTAAACCTTGATAAATGTATCGGTTGCCACACTTGTTCCGTTACCTGTAAAAATGTATGGACGAGTCGCGAAGGTGTTGAATACGCATGGTTTAATAACGTAGAAACTAAACCAGGTATTGGTTATCCAAAAGATTGGGAAAATCAAGCTAAATACAAAGGGGGGTGGATCCGTCATAGCAATGGAAAAATCACGCCTCGTATTGGGGGTAAATTCCGAGTATTAGCAAGCATTTTTGCGAATCCAGATTTACCAGAACTTGATGATTATTACGAACCTTTTACGTTTGATTATCAAAATCTTCATACCGCACCAGCCGGTGATTGCCAGCCCGTTGCGCGCCCTCGTTCATTAATCACGGGTGAGCGTATGGAAAAAATTAACTGGGGGGCGAACTGGGAAGATGATCTAGGTACAGAATTTGCTAAACGCAAAAAAGATAAAAATTTCCGCGATATTGAGGCCGAGATTTATAGCCAATATGAAAATACGTTCATGATGTATTTACCGCGTCTTTGCGAACACTGCTTAAATCCAGCGTGTGTGGCATCTTGCCCATCAGGTGCGATTTATAAACGTGAAGAAGATGGTATTGTATTAATCGATGAAGATAAATGTCGTGGTTGGCGTATGTGTGTGAGCGGTTGCCCATACAAAAAAATCTACTTCAACTGGAAAAGCGGTAAATCAGAAAAATGTGTATTCTGCTATCCTCGTATTGAATCAGGTTTACCAACAGTGTGTTCCGAAACCTGTGTAGGTCGTATTCGTTATCTGGGTGTGATTTTATATGATGCTGATCGAATTGAAGAAGCAGCATCTACCCAAAGTGAAACTGATTTGTACCAAGCACAAAAATCTATTTTCCTCGATCCAAATGATCCAGCGGTAATTGCACAAGCACGTCAAGACGGTATACCAGAAAACGTGTTATTGGCTGCTAAAAAATCACCAGTTTATAAATTAGCAATGGAATGGGGATTAGCCTTACCACTTCACCCTGAATACCGTACTTTACCAATGGTTTGGTATGTACCAGCGCTTTCCCCAATTCAAGCAGCTGTGGAAAAAGGGGCTGTTCCAACCGTGGGTAAATCAGGTGTGATTCCAGATCTTTCAGCATTACGTATTCCTGTCAAATATTTGGCTAATTTATTGGCGGCAGGGGATGAAAAACCTGTCATTTCAGCATTAGAACGTCTGCTTGCTATGCGTGCGTATAAACGGGCTCAAACAGTTGATGGTGTTGAAGATCTCCAAGTATTAGAAGATGTTGGACTTACACGTGAAATGGCCGAAGAAATGTATCGTTATCTAGCAATTGCAGATTATGAAGATCGTTTTGTCGTGCCATCTGGACATCGTGAATTAAATGTACCAAATGCCTATGATAGCCGTAATGGTTGTGGATTTACATTTGGTAATGGCTGTTCAAGTACAACTCAAAAAAGTTTATTTGGCAGTGAGCCAAGAGCGAATCGTATGGCAGCGAAAATGTGGGAGGATGATTTATGATAAAAATTCTCACCGTATTTTCTCGCTTGTTGGATTACCCAACTGCTACGGTGGTGGAACACAAAAATGAAATATGCGAGGCAATAAAGGCCTCGCCCTATCTTCCGCCAGAATTACGCAAAAAACTCGTAGCAGAGGTAGAACAAGCCTTAGCACAGGATCTTTACGATCAAGAAATGCGCTATGACGGTTTATTTGATCGCGGACGTACGACATCTTTACTTCTATTTGAACATATTCATGGGGAAAGCCGTGATCGTGGTCAGGCAATGGTTGATTTGCTAAATCTCTATTTTGATGCAGGGATGCAACCAAGAAAAGATGAGCTACCAGATTATTTACCTCTCTTTTTAGAATTTCTTGCAACTCAAGATGATAGTGTTGCACGCGATTTGTTATTTGATGTGAGTGAAATATTGCAATTGCTTTATTTACGCTTGCAGAAGAAACAGGCGTGGGAAGCAACAATCTTCGAAGGTTTATTAATTATTGCAGGCGTACCTGTAGGTGATGAATCTCTGGCAAACAAAGTTCAACAAGAATTGGATGATGCTACTCTTGATGCCCTTGATATTGCTTGGGAAGATAAAGAAATTCGCTTTGATAATCAACTAGATAGTGCATGTTCAAAAACATTTGTACAGGCAGCTAAAAATTTATCGGATGTACCAATCCATTGGCATGGCAATCGATCTTAATACGTGGAGGTATTTATGCATAATCTTAATCTTTTCTTATTTGGCGTGTATCCCTACATTGCGATTGCTGTTTGCATTGTTGGTTGCATTATCCGTTACGATGCACAACCATATAACTGGCGTGCTGGTTCAAGCCAAATGCTTAGTAAAAAAGGAACTATTTTTACGAATAATTTATTCCATATTGGGATCTTACTTATCGTAATTGGTCATACATTTGGTCTTTTAACGCCAAAATCAGTTTATGAGAAATTTGTTACTCCTGAACAGCATCAAGTCTTTGCAATGATCGCGGGTGGTACAGCGGGTACTATGGTATTTATTGGTTTAATTCTATTGATACTTCGTCGTTGGCGTGAACCTCGTGTTAATCGCACAGGATCTACAGGAGATATGATTATTTTATGGTTGTTATTTGCGCAAGTTGTTCTTGGTTTGATGACACTATTTGTTTCATATCAACATCTAGATGGTATCACTCTAGAACATATTGAGAATTACTTCCAAAGTTTCTTCTACTTCGGAACTTTCCAATCATTTGAGGGAATTGAAAATATTAGCATTATTTATAAAGCTCATATTATCTTAGGATTTACTTTGATTCTGATTATTCCATTCTCTCGTTTACACCATGCACTAAGCGCGCCAATTTGGTATTTTGGACGTCGTTATCAAATAGTGCGTACCCGTTTTGCATTAAATAAGAGTCGCTATTAATGAATATTATTAATTTAAGACCTGGGGAACAGTTGTTGGATTTAAGCAATCCTTTCCCTAAAATTATGGTTAATGGCATTCAAATTAAAGAGGAAGATGTAGCACGGGAAATGCTACATCATCCCGCTAAAACACGAATGGAAGCCCGTGATCTCGCTGCACAAGCCCTTGTCATTCAAGCTTTATTACATCAAGCTTGTGCTGAACAAAATATCGCCCTAGAAAATGAGGAAGAGGCGATCGCTTGTTTGTTAGAAAAAAATATCCAACCACAATCGGTTAGTGAAGAAGATTGTGTACGTTTTTATGACACAAATCCACAGCGTTTTCTTACTTCGCCTTTAGTTGTTGCACGACATATTTTGTTTGCAGCTGATAAAGATGATTTAGAAATGCGGGCAACCCAAAGAGCTAAGGCAGAAGAAATTCTTGCTTGTATCAATACATCTACCGATCCAAAAGAAACGTTTTTAAGTATGGTAAATATGTCTGATTGCCAATCGCGTGAAGAGGGTGGACTTTTGGGACAAGTTAATCCGGGAGATACGGTGCCAGAATTTGAACGCCAAATTTTTATTCTTAATAAAGGGTTATCGCCTAAACTTGTTGAAACGCGTTACGGCTATCATATTGTTTTTATCGAGGAACATGTTGATGGTAAAAAAGTAGATTATGCCATCTGTCAGCCACAAATTTATAACTATTTAGAAGAGTGTCGATATCGGCAAGCGGTGAATATTTACTTGCATCAGCTTGCAGAAAAAGCACAAATTAGTGGAATAGAGTTGCAACTTTATTAGACATAAATTATCATAGCCTAGAAGTTGAGTTTTTTAGTAGGGTATTATGGTAGGTATTGATAGATTTATTTCGTCATATGGCGCATCAGGATTATTTTATAATCTAGATAAACAGACCGTCGCAGATATTCTGGCAGTGAGCCAAGAGTGTACTGCGACGGAAAATGAATATTTATTGTATGAGGGAGATCAAATTGAGTATTTGTTTTTTGTTTTGCAAGGTGAATTGATAACTTTTAGAACAAATACGCAAGGTGATGAAGTTTCTGTAAGACTATTAGAATCGGGTGATGTGTGCGGAGATTCTATATTCTTCATGGATAAAGTAGGATCATCCATTGGCATCAAAGCGCTTGTGGGAGCAAAATTTTTAAAAATTCCTCGTAAAATCGTGTTGAAGTTGGTGAGTGAAAATATCCAATTTTCTAATAATATCGTTAATGTGTTAGCCAACTTTTACCAGATGGCGTTGATGCAAATCCACAATCTTGCCGTCAAAAAAACCAAAGATCGGTTAGGGCATTTTTTACTTTTTCAGCATCTTAAAAAACGCCATTCGAGCCGAGATGTTGAGTTGTATTTAACGTTCAAGAAAAATGTTATTGCGAATTTCCTTGGAATGACACCTGAAACATTATCTCGTCAACTTCATGCATTAGAAATGGATAAATATATTACGATTGATAAGGAAGAAATTTATTTATCCTCTCCGCATTCGCTATGCCATTTTTGTGATGAAGACACCGCTGTTTTCTGTAAAGATCTCACGGGGTGTCCTAATAAACGGAGTAAAAATCTCGAACTTTCCTAAAATATTTTTTATGAAAAAAATATCGAAAATTGGGGCATGATTTATAAAAAACGCATCTTTTTAAATATGAAAAGATGCGTTTTTATTTATTGGCGATAAGTTTCTAGGAAGCGTGCTAGACGCGTCAATGCATCCTCTAGTTGTGTGGTATGCGCAAGCGTAACGATACGGAAATGATCTGGTTTGTGCCAGTTAAATCCTGTTCCGTGTACGAGTAAAACTTTTTCTTGACGTAAAAGATCTAATGCCATTTTTTCATCGTTATGAATATTAAACTTTTTCACATCAATTTTAGGGAACATATACATAGCTCCCATCGGTTTTACACAACTTAATCCTTCAATATTATTAACGAGCTCGTAAGCTTTATTGCGTTGTTCAAGCAAACGACCATTCGGTAATACAAAATCATTGATACTTTGCTTACCGCGTAATGCAACTGGAATTGCGTATTGCATTGGATGGTTCGCACAAAGACGCATAGAAGAGAGAATAGTTAACGAATCAATAAATTCTCTCGCATGTTCTTTAGGACCATTTAATAAAACCCAACCTTGTCGGAAACCAGCAACACGATAAGCCTTGGATAAACCATTAAACGTTAAGGTTAAAAGATCGGGAGCAAGTGCAGCAAGATGACAATGGGTTTGACCATCGTAGAGAATTTTATCGTAAATTTCATCGGATAAAATTAATAAATTATTTTCTCGAGCAACTTTAACGATCTCTTCTAACAATTCTTTGCTATATACCGCTCCTGTAGGATTATTAGGATTAATGATCACAATTGCTTTCGTTCTCGGCGAAATTTTGCGTTTAATATCGGCAATATCTGGGAACCAATTGGCTTCCTCATCACATAAGTAATGAACCGCTTTACCTCCTGCTAGATGGGTCGCTGCCGTCCATAGCGGATAATCTGGCATTGGAATTAGGACCTCGTCATCTTGATTGAGTAAAGCTTGCATAACCATAACAATGAGTTCTGAAACCCCATTACCAATGAAAACATCTTCAACAGTGTTGTCGCAAATTCCTTTTTGGTGATAAAAATCCACAATCGCTTGACGTGCTTCGAGGATGCCTTTTGAATCACAATAACCTTGGGCGATAGGTAAGTGTTCCAAGAGCGTAGGTAATAATTCCGCGGGTGTTTCAAAATCAAAACTGGCAGGGTTACCAATATTTAATTTTAAAATATCCAGACCTTGTGCTTGGAGGCGTAATGCTTCTTGATGCACCTTCCCTCGAATATCGTAGCAGACGTTTGCGAGTTTATGTGGTTTTTGTAAAGGTTTCATATATACCTCAAAAATATTTATATTATTTTTATTTTGCTTCCTGATTCCATTTCTTTCATTTGTACAAAGAATTAGTAAAAAAAAGCCCCGAAATGGGTTAGAATGTAACAGCAATTTTTAACTTATTTTTTTACGAAAAACAAATTATTTTGAATATGCTTAGTATTATCAAACAAGCGATTTTATCTAAATTAGAAAAATTAGATTTTAATTCCGCCCAAAATATTGCGGTCATTCGCTTAACGCAGATGAATTTTTCTTTGCCATTATTAAATTGGTTAAAGGCTCAATTGTGCTATCCGCAATTTTATTTACATTATCGAGATACAGCTCAACATAGTGTTGCACTAGGAAGTATTAAAGTTTTTACTGATTCGCAACAAGCAGAAGCTTTTTGCCAGCAAGAAGATCTTCCACTGGTAGGTGGTCGACAATTTACTGGTGAAACATTTTTCTTCTTGCCAAGATTATTTATTGAACAAAAAGATGATAGTTTAACAGTGAATCTTTTTGTTGACGTAAGTGCATCTAAAGAAAATGAAATTCAACAAACTGAACAAATTTTAGAAAATTTTACGCAAATTGGACAACGCGAACAATTACCCAAAATTGTAAAAGAATTAGCCACCGAAGCAGATGAAATGACGTGGTGCAATTGGGTTGAGCAAGCCTGTGAGGCGATTAAAGAAAAACAATTCACGAAAGTTGTGTTAGCTAATGCAAAAAGTTTTCAAACTGAATTTGTTTTAGATCCATATGATTTTCTCTCTGAGAGCGAAGCCTATAATCAGCATTGTTATCATTTTCTTCTTATCAAAGATAATACAAAAGCATTTTTAGGTTCTACGCCAGAGAGATTATTTTTACGCCAAAATAATAAACTTTTCACGGAAGCATTAGCCGGTACAGCTTTTGTCAGTGAAGATGAACAAGAAACCCAACGTCAAGCTGATTGGCTTTTAAATGATGAAAAAAATAGACATGAAAATCAGCTCGTTGTTGATAATATCCGACAAAGTTTACAAGATGTTGTACAGACCTTTGAAGTAGGCGAACGACAAATTAAGCGCTTACGAAAAGTACAACATTTACAACGACCAATTTGTGGTGAATTAAGAGAAGAACAAGCAGATGCAAATTGTTTACAACAAATTCATCCAACTGCTGCCGTTGCAGGCTTACCTAAATCAGCAGCGATGGCATTTATTAAACAGATAGAGGGACAAGCAAGAGAATGGTATGCTGGAACGTTGGGGGTGATGACAAAATCACAATCTGAGTTTTGTGTTACTATTCGCAGTGCCAATATTTGTAGCGATGTTATTCAGGTTTTTGCAGGTGCAGGCATCGTTGAAGGTTCAATCCCAGCTCACGAATGGCGTGAAATTGAACGCAAAGCATTAGGGCTTGTATCATTATTAGAAATGAAGAAGGAATAGATATGTCAGTGAGTGTCTTTAATCGTTGTTGGGCGAGAGTGATCTTAGAAAGTCTTGTTCGACATGGTGTAACGCAGTTTTGTATTGCACCCGGATCTCGTTCTACACCGTTGACTTTAGAAGCGGTAGAATTACAAAATCAAAATCGTGCAATTTGTCATACGCATTTTGATGAACGAGGATTAGGCTTTTTTGCGTTAGGTTTGGCTAAATCTCGCCAAGAGTGTGTTGCTGTGATTGTGACCTCAGGAACAGCTACGGCAAATTTATATCCTGCTATTATTGAAGCGCGTCAAACAAATGTAAATTTAGTGATCCTAACAGCGGATCGTCCGATTGAACTATTGGAATGTGGTGCTAATCAGGCAATTTTGCAAGAGAATATGTTTGCAGACTATCCGATTGCGAAAGTGAATTTACCGCGCCCAACGTCTGCATTATCGGCTAGTTGGTTATTGTCTTACCTTGATCAAGCGTATCAAAAACAGCACCAAACACCAGGTGTTATTCATATTAATGTTCCTTTACCTGAACCACTTTATGGCGCAGAAGAAGAAAAGATTAACCAGCATGAATGGTTTGCGCCAATTCAAGGGTGGCTAGCGCAACGTGAAAGAGAAGTGTGGGTCGAACATCCAGTTAAGAAATATGATGCGGAACCTCATACGGATTGGGATGCATGGCGCGCTAAAAAAGGGGTAATTCTTATTGGGCGATTAAGTAAAATTGAATCAGAAGGATTGTCGCAGTGGGCAAATGCAATGGGATGGATCGTTATTACCGATGTACAATCAAACGTTCCTCCAATTTTACCGCATGCAGATGTTTGGCTAGGGAATAAAACGGTACTTAAAAAGTTACTTCAAGCTGATATTGTTATTCAATTTGGTGGTGGCTTTATTAGTAAACGCGTTAATCAATTCTTGGAAGCTTACAAAGGCGAATACTGGATTGTGGCTGATGGTAATAAGAATCTTGATCCTTATCACCATGCAAGAACGCGCTTTAATATGAGTATTGCAGCCTGGTTACAAACCCACCCACCAGTCCGCCAAAAACCGTGGCTTTTAGAACCGCTCGCATTGTCAAAATTCTGTGGTGATTTTATCATGCGTAATCTAGGTGCAGCCTTAAATGAAGCCTCACTTGCTTATAATATTGATAAAGTTTTACCGAATAATTGTGATCTCTTTTTAGGAAATAGTTTATTTGTTCGTTTAGCCGATGCTTTTGCACGGTTACCTGATGATTGTCGTATTTTTACAAACCGTGGTGCAAGCGGTATTGATGGGTTAATCGCGACTGCGGCAGGGGTTTCGTTAGGGAGTAACCGTCCTCTTATTGCAATGTTAGGGGACACTTCATTACTTTATGATTTAAATTCATTAGCGCTTTTACAAAAAGTCGTACAGCCAGTTATCGTATTCGTCATTAATAATAATGGCGGCGCAATTTTCGATATGCTACCTGTTCGAGAAGATGTGAAAGAAAAATATTATCAAATGCCACATCAATTAGAATTTGCGCAAGCTGCAGCATTGTTTGGCTTAAAATATGCGTTGCCACGCACTTGGTCAGATTTAAACTCTGTCCTTCGTCAAGCTTATAAACAACGTGGTGCAACTCTTATCGAATTAAAAGTCCCACCAACAGCGGCAAGCCAGTTCTATCGTTACATTCTTAATGAAATTGCGAATGCCGTTATTGGGGACGATAATGATGAAGAGCATGAAACTGTAAATGAACCAGCAGAATCTGAAGTGAAAAAAGAAGCCCTCGTACCCGAGGAATAAATATAAAGGAGAGGATATGTTACGAATTGCAGTAACAGGTGCAAATGGACGTATGGGTCGTCAATTAATCCAAGCAATTTTAGAAGATGGAACTGTCAAACTTGGTGCAGCCTTTGTAAGAAAAGGTTCAAGCCTTGTGGGAGCAGATGCTGGGGAATTTGTTGGATTTGGAAAAGCAGGGATTGCTTTAAGTGATGATCTCGAAGCTGAAAAAGACAATTTTGACGTACTGATTGATTTTACGCGTCCAGCATATTCATTGGAAAACGTTGCTTTTTGTCAGCAAAATCATAAAAAATTAGTGTTGGGCACTACTGGATTTAGTCCTGAAGATAAAACATTCATTCAAAATGCATCTCAAGATACAGCAATTGTTTTTGCTGCGAATTTCAGTATTGGTGTAAATTTAGTCTTTAAATTATTAGAAAAAGCCGCTAAAGTCATGGGACCTGATTGTGATATCGAAATTATTGATGCACATCATCGCAATAAAGTTGACGCACCATCAGGAACTGCATTAGCCATGGGCGAACATATTGCTAAGGCATTAGGTGTTAATTTAGCTGATCACGCTGTTTTTGAACGTCACGGTATTATTGGTCCTCGTACACCAGGTGAAATTGGTTTTTCTACTATTCGTGCATCTGATGTAGTAGGAGAACATAGCGTTTGGTTCGCAGACATTGGTGAACGTGTTGAAATTGCACATAAAGCGTCAAGTCGAATGACATTCGCAAAAGGTGCAGTGCGTGCAGCAAAATGGTTAGCTAACCAGAATGTAGGATTATTTGATATGACGAATGTTCTAGGGTTAGATAATCTCTAACCAAGTTGCGGATAACAGCAATTAGAGCGATAAGTGGACTAGGCAAAAAACTGTGATAATATGCCTAGAAATAATAAGGATAAACTTTTACTATAGATGTAGTTTATCAAATGTAATGACAACAAAGAGAGGATAGTATGAGTCAAGTTTATCACACAAGTGACGCGACCTTTAATGCGGATGTTTTAGAATCTAAGGTACCAGTATTATTAGATTTCTGGGCTCCTTGGTGTTCTCCTTGCCGTATGATTGGTCCAATGTTAGAAGAATTAGCACAAGAATATGGCGATAAAGTAAAAATTGTAAAATTGAATATTGATGAAAACCAACAAGTTGCTGCACAATATGGCGTACGCAGTATTCCTACTTTAATCATGTTTAAAGATGGACAAGCAAAAGCAACTCAAGTTGGTGCATTACCAAAAAATCAATTAGCAGAATTTATTTCAAAAAATAGCTAATTAACCAGATAAACAGAGAAAGGCTACTATAACGGTAGCCTTTTTTATGTTTAGCCCTGATTAGATAGGAAAGAGATAACCTCTTCACGTTTAGGAATAGAGGGTTGCGCGCCAAAACGTGTTACACTAATGGCGGCGGCTGCTTGTCCAAAACGGATAGCATCGGGGATAAGCTGGTCCTCTAGTAACGCTACCAGAAAACCAGCATTAAAGGTATCGCCAGCGGCAGTAGTATCAACCGCCTCAACACGGAATCCCGTGATAAGCGCCTGTTCGCCATTACGACTAAAATATACCCCTTTTTTACCAAGGGTGATCAACACACATTTGACACCGCGCTGGTGTAAAATATCTGCTGCTTGTTGTGCACTTGCCATATCTGTTACTTGAATTCCCGTCAGAATTTCAGCTTCCGTTTCATTTGGCGTAATAATATCAATATATTGGTAAAGTTCTAAAGGCAACTCATAAGCGGGTGCTGGATTTAATACCACTAAAGTTTGACGTGTTTTAGCTAATTTTGCGGCAGCTAAAATAGTAGATAGCGGAGTTTCTAATTGCATTAATAAGCAATCAGTGTTCAACAGCGGATCGCGATGGGCAGTAAGATATTTTTCATCCACACAATCATTTGCACCACCTGCAATGACGATACTGTTTTCACCTGTTTTAGAAACTTGAATAAAAGCAACGCCAGTCGCAGTATCAGGTAATACTTCTAGATGATCAACGTTTAATCCTTCATTACGTAACGCAGATTTAATAGGGCGACCAAAATTATCGTTACCTACACATCCTAAAAAGTGTACGTCTAATGTTGGGGATTTAATACGGGCTGCCGCAACGGCTTGATTAGCACCTTTTCCCCCATACACAGTTTTATAGGAATGGGCTTTGAGTGTTTCACCCGGTTTTAAAAAATATGAGGTTTGCAGTACGTGATCAACATTAACACTACCAAGAATTGTTAAGCGTTTATTCATTTATACACCTTTAATAGATTAAACAGTGGGAACAGTTTAACAAACTGAGCAAATTTTTAAATGCGAATTGGACAAAATAAAAAAGCGGTGAAAATTATTTCACCGCTCAGGATTAATGATTAAATTTTTGTTTCAAATAATTAATTCCGCTTTTAATCCACTCAGAAACAGAATGGGGTCTTGTTTCATCATCAAGATCTGTTACTTCATGAATTTTACTGCTTTTGGGCTGTTTTTCTCCAAATTTAAGCTATCAGCGAATTTTTGTAACAATTCTTTTTGTTCTTCTGTTAAATCTACAGGTGTTTCTACATTAATGTGGCAGATAAGGTTACCCGCAGTACCATGGGCTGGTGTAATACCTTTACCTGCTAAACGTAGCATTTTACCCGTTTGTGTACCTGCTGGAATCTTAATTTTAACTGGACCGCCAGTTAAAGTAGGCACTTCAACAGAACCACCAAGCGCGGCTAATGACATAGATACATCAACAACGGTATGTAAGTCATTACCATCACGTTCAAAGGTAGCATTTGGTAAGACATGAATAAAGATATAAAGATCGCCATTTGGTGCACCATTTTCGCCAGCTGCACCTTTACCAGCCAAACGTAGGCGACTACCATTATCCACCCCAGCAGGAATTGTTACTGCCAAAGTTTCTGTTTTTTGAACGCGACCTTCGCCGTGGCATTCTTTACATGGATTTTCAATTTTCTTACCTGTACCATGACAAGTAGGGCATGTTTCTTCTGAAACAAAGAATCCTTGTTGGCGATGTACCGTTCCCATGCCATGACAAGTAGGACAAGTTTCAACTTTAGAATCGCCTTCAGCACCTGTACCGTGGCAATGATCACATTCAACCCAAGTGCGCAATGTAATGTTTTTCTTCGTACCTGTCGCAGCTTCTTCTAGAGTGATATCTAAATCATATCGTAGATCTTCGCCACGTCGTGCACGCGGTTGACTTTGAGCGCGTCCGCGACCGCGGCCACCAAACATATCACCAAAAATATCACCGAACATATCGCCGAAATCAGCTTGAGAGAAACCGCCAAAACCGCCGAAACCGCCAGCACCTTGGCCACCGAAACCGCCTTGTTCAAAAGCTTGATGACCATACTGATCGTAGGCTTTTCGTTTTTCGGGATCAGATAAAATTTCGTATGCCTCGTTAGCTTCTTTAAATTTTTCTTCGCTTTCTTTATCACCTTGAGTTCGATCTGGGTGATATTTCATGGCTAGGCGTTTATAGGCACGTTTAATTTCTTTTTCATCAGCCCCTTTGGATAAGCCTAGCACTTCATAATAATCTCGTTTCGCCATAATGTGTATTCTCTTTATTAAGTGTTATAAATGTGAATATTCACTCAAAGGACTTATTTGCTAAATAGTGCTTAATAGTGGAAAAGGGCGTATTGCTACGCCCTTAAGTGGAAGTTTTAAATTATTTATCTACTTCTTCAAATTCTGCATCTTCGACGCCGTCATCTTTTTTAGAACTACTGTTTTGTTGTGGTTCAGATTGCGGTTGAGCCTGTTGAGCAGCTTGAACGAGTTTTTCAGAAACTTGAATTAAAGCTTGAACTTTTGCATCAATATCTGCTTTGTCTTCGCCTTTAGCAGCGGTTTCAAGATCTGCAACTGCTTTTTCAATTGCTTCTTTATCAGATGCTGCAAGTTTATCACCAGCTTCGCTTAATTGTTTGCGAGTTGCATGGATTAAGTGATCTGCTTGGTTACGAGCTTGAACAAGTTCTTCAAATTTACGGTCAGCTTCTGCATTTGCTTCTGCATCACGAATCATTTTTTCAATATCTGCTTCGCTTAAACCAGAAGATGCTTTAATGGTAATTTTTTGTTCTTTACCAGTTGCTTTATCTTTAGCTGAAACGTGAATGATACCATCCGCATCGATATCGAAAGTTACTTCGATTTGTGGAACACCACGTGGAGCTGGTTGGATACCTTCAAGGTTAAATTGACCTAAAGATTTATCTTCAGAAGCACGTTTACGTTCACCTTGTAACACATGAATAGTTACAGCACTTTGGTTATCTTCCGCAGTTGAGAACACTTGTGATTTTTTAGTTGGGATAGTGGTATTTTTTTCGATTAATGGAGTCATCACACCACCCATGGTTTCGATACCAAGTGAAAGTGGAGTAACGTCTAGTAATAATACGTCGTTAACATCACCAGTTAACACACCACCTTGAACTGCTGCACCGATAGCTACAGCCTCATCAGGGTTCACATCTTTACGCGGAGCTTTACCGAAGAAGTTTTTAACAGTTTCTTGTACAAGTGGCATACGAGTTTGACCACCAACAAGTAATACTTCATCGATTTCAGAAGCGCTTAATTTCGCATCTTCTAATGCTTTTTTAACAGGTTCTAAAGAACGTTGAACAAGATCTTCTACTAAAGATTCAAGTTTCGCACGAGTTAATTTAATGTTTAAGTGTTTTGGACCAGTTGCATCAGCAGTGATATACGGTAAGTTGATATCAGTTTGTTGTGCTGAAGAAAGTTCAATTTTCGCTTTTTCTGCAGCTTCTTTTAAACGTTGCATTGCAAGTGGGTCGTTGCGAAGATCAACACCTTGTTCTTTTTTGAATTCATCTACTAAGTAGTTGATGATACGAGTATCGAAGTCTTCACCACCTAAGTGAGTATCACCATTGGTTGCTAATACTTCGAAAGTTTTATCACCTTTATCATTATCAATTTCGATGATAGAGAAGTCGAATGTACCACCACCTAAGTCGTATACTGCGATTGTATGGTTACCTTTATCTTTATCTAAACCATAAGCAAGAGCAGCAGCAGTTGGTTCGTTGATAATACGACGAACTTCAAGACCTGCGATACGACCAGCATCTTTAGTTGCTTGACGTTGAGCATCGTTAAAGTATGCAGGAACAGTGATTACAGCTTCAGTCACTTCTTCACCTAAGAATTCTTCTGCTGTTTTTTTCATTTTTTTCAATACTTCAGCAGAAACTTGTGGCGGAGCCATTTTCTTTTCTTTGCCTTCAAATTCAACTTCTACCCATGCATCGCCGTTAGGTGCATCGATAATTTTGTAAGGCATAATGCTAATATCACGTTGAACTTCAGGATCATCAAAACGACGACCAATTAAACGTTTGATAGCAAATAATGTATTTTTAGGGTTGGTTACAGCTTGGCGTTTAGCAGGTTGACCAACTAAGATTTCGCCGTCTTTAGTGTAAGCGACCACAGAAGGAGTTGTACGATCGCCTTCTGCATTTTCAATAACACGTGGTTTGTCGCCGTCCATTACAGCAACACATGAGTTAGTTGTACCTAAGTCAATACCAATGATTTTTCCCATTGTTTTTCTCCTTGTTAGAATTCGTTATGAGCTTGGTTTCTCTCTAAGATTGGGGAAAGAATGTTTTTTTCAAGTGGATATTGCATAAATTCCACGTTACGACATCTCTCTTTTCTAATAACCCCGCTACGATTGCTACATAAATGAGAACAAAAAAATGAATTTCAAGGGGAAAAAATAAAAATTTTCATAATAATTTGTAAAAATAAGGAAAAAACGATCAAAAGTAGAAATTCTTGATGAAAATTAAGACGCCCTGAGTATCGACAAATTTTATGCAACATAAAAAAATCCCTCATTAAAGGATAAAATGAGGGATAAAATTAACTAATTTACAAACAGACAGGAATTATATTTAAATACAACCTCCGCAGCTTCCACACCGCCAATCTTCTTTATTAACGGCACGATAAAAGGCACGGAAATTCTCTTCTTCCAAAGGGATATTAGATTGAATAAAGACATCTGATAGCCATTCCATATTTTCTACGATCCATTCATCTTCGTCTAAGCCCTCTAAAAAGAGTTCATCGTCTGGATCCATAAAATTATAAATTCCCTTTGTACCCATATCTTTTTCAGCGCGTGGCTCTGGTAACACCAAAGGCAAGCCTTCATATTCAATTTCCCAATGCCCTAAACATAAAGTATTGCCTTTCGATGTCCAATTTGCGTGAAAAGGATTTTCCATTTTAGCACCTCATTTCTATCCATAACTATTTTGTAAAAAAAATGTTAAATTTGTGGTGATTTTACGCTCATTAAAAAATCTTGCAATCAATAAAGAAACATTTTTAATACAGCAAATAGGAAAAGGGCAAAAAATAAAAGTAAATGAATTGTTACAACTCAAGAGAAATTTTGGACGTATTCTGAAAAATTTTGTAGGGAAATGCTTTAAGGAAGTCGCAATAGGAAGAAGGGCAAAGATAGCAAATTATTTTATAAAAGATAAAGTAAGGAAATGATAAGAGAGAAATACAAAAGTTAAGATAACTGATTGAGTTCAAAAATTATTTTTGAAAGTGGCGGTGAGAGGGGGATTCGAACCCCCGATGCGCTTTCGCACATACACGCTTTCCAGGCGTGCTCCTTCAACCACTCGGACATCTCACCGAAAAAGAATAGGCGCAAAATATAAGGGTTTCTTTGATAAGCGTCAAGCAAATTTTTTCGAAAAGGACTAATTTTTTTAAAAAAAAGGAGTAAAATAACGGTTTTTTTGTAGTGGAGTATTAATTTTATGCTAAAGACTTGGTTATCAAGTAAAAATGGACTGTTTGCGGTACGTCCATTCAGTGCTCTACGGGATAGTTTTCGTTTAGGTTACACTAAAAAAGATTTATTCCGTGATTTCGTCGCAGGTATAACGGTTGGGATTATCGCGATCCCACTTTCTATGGCATTGGCAATTGCGAGTGGTGTAGCCCCACAACATGGGCTTTATACCGCTATCGTGGCTGGCTTTATCATTGCATTGTTAGGGGGTTCACGTTTTAACATTTCTGGACCAACCGCCGCGTTCGTTGTAATTTTATATCCAATTACCCAACAGTTTGGTTTAAGTGGACTGCTTATTGCAGGCTTAATGGCTGGGATAATTTTAGTAATCATGGCAATGTTGCGTTTAGGGCGATTGATTGAATATATTCCATTGCCAGTTACACTCGGTTTTACTTGTGGTATCGGGATTGTGATTGCGACATTGCAGATCAAAGATTTCCTTGGTTTGCACATTGCAAAAATGCCAGCAACCTATATTGGTAAAGTAGAAGCGCTTTTCCACGCATTACCAACCTTAAAAGTTGCCGATCTTGTGGTAGGTGTGATCACATTAATCGTATTAACGCAATGGCGCCGTTTACGTTTACCGATTCCAGGACATCTTCCAGCGGTAATTATCGGTACTATCGTAGCCATGATCTTTGCACATTTTGGTTCTGAAGTAGCGACTATTGGTTCTTCTTTCACTTATACCTTACCAGACGGCACGACAGGACAAGGTATTCCAAACGTATTACCAGAATTCTCACTTCCTTGGAATACACCAAATGCTGATGGCACAGTTACACATTGGACATTTGCAAAAGTACAATCTTTATTACCTGCTGCATTCTCTATGGCAGTGTTAGGTGCGATTGAATCATTACTTTCTGCGGTAGTGTTAGATAACATGACCAGTACGAAACACCATTCTAATAATGAATTATTAGCTCAAGGGATTGGTAACATCGTGGCGCCATTTATGGGCGGGATTACAGCAACTGCTGCGATTGCACGTTCTACAGCTAACGTAAAAGCAGGCGGTTATTCTCCAATTTCAAGTGTATTCCATTCATTACTTGTACTTTGTTCAGTCGTGTTCTTCGCGAAACAACTTTCGTACCTCCCATTAGCATCAATGGCAGCATTATTGATGGTTGTGGCTTGGAACATGGCAAATGTTGGACCAATTATTCAGCTTATTCGCCGCTCAGGACGTAGTGAAATTGCGGTACTTTTCATCTGTATTTTCTTAACCGTTGTATTCGATATGGTTATCGCAATTACAGTGGGCGTATTACTTGCAAGCTTACTCTTTATTCGTACTATTGCTGAAATGACAAAACCAGTAGAACAAAAAGTACCAACGGATTTAGACAACAATACCGTAATTTATCGTATTAACGGACCGCTTTTCTTCGCGGCAGCTGATAATCTTTTTGCTGAATTACATACCAAAATTCTTGAAGCAGATCATCCAGTGAAAAATATCATTTTACAATGTGATGCGGCAACTATTCTGGATGCGGGTGGTGTGCATGCCTTAATGCGATTTGTTCAAACGCTTAAACCAGGTCAAACTTTATATATGACCAACATGCAATTCCAACCGCTACGTGCGATTGTAAAAGCAAAACATACACCAGAAATTAAAGCGATTAATTTCAGCTCAAGTCTTGATCAAGCATTGAAAAAAATTCGCCGTAAAGAAGCGAAAAATATTGAAGTGCTAGAATAAGATTAGCTTATCACTACGCCACGATTTTCGTAAAAATTTATGGAAAATCGTGGCTTTTTTTTATTTTATTGCCAACCAATTTTGCATTATCTGCAAACCAAATTCCGACATAATACTTTCTGGATGAAACTGAATGCCATAAATTGGGAGAGATTTATGTTGATATGCCAGTATGACCTTATCATCACATTGTGCGGTGACGTCTAATGGAAAATCAGACGACATCTCTTTTACCGCCCAAGAATGATAAAGACCCACATAAAAATCTTTAGGTAAACCTGCAAAAAGTGAAGAAGGTGCGCTTACACGACAATATTTACGTTCGCCATGTCGTGGAGCCTGTAATTGTTTTAATTCGCCACCAAAAAATTCCCATAAACTTTGATGCCCAAGACAAACGCCTAGAATAGATTTAGATTGATGAAATTTATGATAAATTTCAAAAAGTTGAGGATAGGCTGAAGGCACGTCAGGACCAGGCGAAATCAAAATATGGCTAAAGGGCTCAATCAATGCCAAATCCACTTTCTCTACATCGCAAACTTGAAAAGGAATTTCGCACTGGCGCAAAAGCTCAACGAGATTGTAAGTGAAAGAATCATGATTATTCACAAGAAAAACCGAGGGTTGTGTGGGAATGGGGTTCATCTGCATTGCGTTTCCTTTTCAAAATTGCATAAAATGGCGCATTATCCATTGTTTTTTTGATGAGTACCAGTTTTGCAAAATTTTATTTCCCAAGCAAATATCTACGGCACAAAGCGTCAGCCTTGTTTTTTTTACATTGATTTTGAACAGCAAAAACCCGTGATATTGCCCCTTGCTACGTTAGATCCTAAGCAAATTGCCTTTTCTTTCCCTGAAAAAAGGAATATCGAACCGCAATCGATTTCAATGAAATTAGAATGGAACGAGCTACCAAAGCCTATTGATTTTGAAACCTATCAGCAAGGATTTGATATCGTGCAAGCGGGCTTGAAACAGGGTAATTCGTACTTATTAAATTTAACTTTTCCTACGGAAGTTTTCCCGAATGCGACATTGGAAGAAATTTTTTATGCGACCGATGCCCCTTTTAAATTGTATGTAGCAGGGCAGTTTGTTTGTTTTTCGCCAGAGGCGTTTGTTAAAACACAAAATAATCAAATCCTAACCTTCCCAATGAAAGGAACCCTTACCACAACGTACGAATGTTTAGCCGAAGATAAAGCCGCATTACTTGCGAATGTTAAAGAGCAACGTGAGCATTATACGATTGTCGATCTTATGCGAAATGATCTGGCGATGGTGGCGCAGAATGTGCGGGTAAAACGGTTTCGCTATGTGGAAGAAATTGTGACAGGCAAAAATATTATTTTGCAAACGAGCTCAGAGATTTGCGGGGATCTTGGTGAAAATTGGCAAGATCGATTAGGTGATATGATCGCAACCCTACTTCCCGCGGGATCAATCAGTGGCGCGCCGAAAGAAAAAACGGTTGAAATTATCCAAAATGCCGAACGACAAGAACGAGGCTACTACACTGGGATTTTTGGCTATTTTGATGGAGAAGATCTGCATAGTGCCGTGGCAATCCGCTTTATTGAAAAACGAGGCGAACGGTATTTTTTCCATAGTGGTGGTGGCATTACTTTGCATAGCCATGTACGGGAAGAATATGCCGAACTCCTTGCCAAAGTGCGCTTTCCGCAGCGTGAGGTCTTATGATATTTCCCCTTTTTGAAACATTTCGTTATGAAAATGGGCAGCTTTATCACCTTGATTTTCATCTGGAACGCTACCAACGCAGCATTTGGGAATTTTTTGGAAAACATATTCACGCCCCGATTTTCGAAGAAATTTTTATGCAATTTGTGCAGTATCAGCAATTACCCCAAACGGGACTTTACCGTTTACGCTTGGCGTATAATCTAACGAACTTTGATTTACAAATTTTTCCGTACGAACGCAAAGTTTATCGGGCATTTAAACCGATCGAGTGTGATGACATTAATTACCACCTAAAATTCACCGATCGCCATCATTTACAAAAATTATTGGCTCAAAAAGATGAGGCAGATGAAGTGATTATCATAAAAAATGGATGCGTCACCGATTGCACGATTGGTAATTTAGTTTTCCGTTCGGGTAACAGTTGGTTTACACCTAATACGCCACTGCTTGCGGGAACGCAACGGGCTTATTTATTGGCAACCCAGCAAATACAATCTGTACCGATTCGGCAAAATGATTTAAACCAATTTGAAGAAGTCCGCCTGATTAATGCGTTAAATCCTTTAAACTTATAGAGAAATGGCTATAATTGTTTTATTTAAGTAAGGAGAAAAAAATGACAAAAATCATTCATACTGAAAAAGCACCTGCTGCGATTGGTCCTTATGTACAAGCAGTAGAAGCGGGTAATATGTTATACACCTCAGGACAAATTCCTGTCGATCCAGCAACGGGTAACGTAAGTGATGATATCGCTACTCAAGCACGTCAGTCTTTGGAAAATATCAAAGCAATCGTCGAAGAAGCAGGATTAGCGGTACGCGATATTATTAAAACCACTATTTTCGTTAAAGATCTGAATGACTTTGCGACAGTAAATGAAGTGTACCAAGCTTTCTTTAGTGCAAACAAACATCCAAGTTTCCCAGCACGTTCTTGCGTGGAAGTCGCACGTTTACCAAAAGACGTAAAAATTGAAATTGAAGCGATTGCTTTCCGCAAATAGTGGCATAAAACCCTGTTTCCCAAAATCCCTCTTCTTTATCTAAGGAGAGGGATTTTTTTATGTCGTGTAACAAAACGGTAAAAAGGATGAAAAGATAAAAAAACTGTTTGTAAAGTAATCGCGTTAAATGGTCGAACCAGTTTAAAAAATATCGCTTTTACACTAGGTTTACTTTTATCATTGTCGCCAATTTCACGCTTAAGAAAAAATAGAAAGGATTATTATGAAACTCTCAAAACTCTCTCTTCTTTTAGTTTCGCTTTATTCAGTCAATACTTTTGCACAAAACGTGGTGGTATTCGGCGATAGTTTAAGTGATATTGGGCAGAAAGGTTGGTTGCATGCAGCAACTTACAATAAACCAGATGGTCAATCAAATAAACTTTACGCTCAAGATATTGATCCAACATTAAAATCTTCTACAAAAGGTGGGACAGATTACGCGTTTAGTGGCGGGGTGATTGATGGAGCAAATTTTGCAAATCCAGCCGCGCTTTCTAAAGTGCCGACCGTAGTGGTATCAGGTCAAATCCAACAATATCTTAAACATGGCGTAGATAAAAATGCGATGCATATCGTTTGGGCAGGTGGTAATGATATGGCGGCAATCTTGAAAGGTATTCAAGGAAAATTAGCGAGTGCATTACCAACTCCAGAACAAGTTAAAGCAGCAAAAGAAGCGATGGCAAAAAAATTAACTGATATTGGGTCATCATTAGAACAGGGAGTGAAAGCTGGTAAAATTTCTCCAGAAAGAGCAAAAAAAATGCTGGATAGTGCGAAAGAATCTGCACAAAAACAAGCAGCTGCTCAAGAAAAAGCCGTTATACAAAAAGCAGTATCCCAGCTTATGACTCCACAAAATATGGCAGCCTTACAAGGTAAAGTAGGGGCAATGGCAAAACAAATGGCACAAAATGTTGCAATGTTACAAAAAGCTGGTGTGAACCAAATTATTTTACCAACCATTCCGAACGTTAGTTTTACGCCAGAATTCCAAAAATTACTCGCGAGTGCACCAGCGAGCGCACGTGGTCAAATTGAACAGGTTGCAGCGATGTTTACTGATTTCGTAAACCGTAGTATTACCGCAGGGGTGAACCAAGCAGGGCATAATATTGTACGTATCAATACCAATGCACTCTTTGAAGATATGATCAAACATCCGCAAAATTATGGATTAAAATATGTTAAAGGTGATGCGTGCGGAGATAAAAGTAGTGCTATGGGACAATGTACCAGTGTACCAGCTGATGCGGATAGTTATCTCTTTGCTGACCCGTTCCATCCAGGTCCAGTCGCACATAAAGCTTTTGCGGATTATGTATTAAACGTAGTCAATACACCAAAAGCCTTTGCGGTGTTACCAACCTTACTTCAACAACAAACCGAAATGAGTTTAGATCATTTACGCCATAATGATGTACTTAACTCAAACTATTCAGGTCTACAAGTAAGCGTTGCTCATGATCAAGCAAAAAATGTCCACATGACGCATTTAAACGTAGCATTCCATTTCAATCCAAATTGGCAATGGCAAGTACAGGTGAGTGAAGGTCGCAACCATCTAGATAATTACCAACAAACTTATTTAAGTAACCGTTCTATCGTTGCGGATACTGCATTACGTTATAACGGCGATAACTACTGGTTAGGTGCTTTAGCAGGGGTTAACCGTGGTAAGTTCTACGCAGATCGTATGAATCCAATTGGACTTTCTACTCACGAACAACAAGCTCATACCTCAGGTAAAGATTTCCACTTCGGCGTATATGGTGGCTATGCATGGAATCTTGATCCAATGACCTTAATTGCAAGTGCTGATTTAACCCAAAGCTTTAAACACATTGAAGGATTCAATACGGGTAACGATCCGCTTATGCAAATGTATATTCAAGATCGCACCCAAAATAGCTTGGTATCAGGTGTCGAATTAGAAACACGCTTTAACCTAGACAGTTTCAAACCGTATGTTCGTACTCGTTTAAGTCGTGAATGGCATCGCTCAGTAGAATCTGTTGATGCATATTACAACGGAAGCGTATTTAATACCGATATTGCGAAATTAAAACCTTACACTTGGAATGTTCAAGCGGGTGTGCTTTACCAACCAACTGACTTGCCAGTTTCAGCAAGCGTAAGCGTAGTTCGTGATCTTAAACAGCCGCTTTTACCTCGTAATACAGTGTATCGAGCAAGTTTAAGTTATCATTTCTAATTTTAGATAAATAGAAAATTCCCTCTAGGCGCGGTGGTTTTTGCAAGTTTTTTTGCTAAAATGCACCGCGTTTTTTATTTTTATTGAGGAAACTTTATGACGGTACTTGCACGTTACCATTCTTACGAATCTTGCGGTACGGTAGATGGACCAGGCATTCGTTTTATTTTATTTTTACAGGGTTGCTTAATGCGATGCCAATATTGCCATAACCGCGATACTTGGGATCTGCATGGGGGTAAAGAAATATCAGTTGAAGAACTCATGAAAGAGGTGGTTACCTATCGCCATTTTATGAAAGCAACAGGTGGTGGCGTTACGGCATCTGGAGGGGAAGCAGTATTACAAGCTGAGTTTGTGCGCGATTGGTTCCGTGCTTGTAAAGCAGAAGGAATTAACACTTGTTTAGACACTAACGGTTTTGTACGCCATTATGATCAAGTCATTGATGAACTACTGGATGTCACCGATCTTGTTCTTCTCGACCTTAAACAACTTAATGATACCATTCATCAAAACCTTATCGGCGTATCTAATAAACGTACCTTAGAATTTGCAAAATATCTAGAAAAACGCCAAATTCCAGTATGGATCCGTTATGTCGTAGTGCCAGGATATACCGATTTTGATGAAGATATTCATAAGCTCGGCAAATTTGTATCAACCATGAAAAACGTTGAAAAAGTAGATTTATTGCCGTATCACAAACTTGGTATGCACAAATGGGAAACCATGGGCGAAGAATATAAATTAAAAGATGTTAATCCACCAACCAAAGAAAGCCTTGAACATATCAAAGAAATTCTCGAAAGTTACGGCTTAACGGTGAAATATTAAAACAGCAAAATTAGCTTAAAAAAAGTGCGACCGATGGTCGCATTTTTGTTTATATACCTCTATAATGAACGAGTTTTGAACGAAATGTTTCATTATTTTTAATAATAAAATCATATAATTATTTGGAGAAACTTATGCGGTTAATACCTTTAATGGACGACGCTCAAGTGAGCGAATGGGCGGCAAATTACATTGTTGAACGTATCAATCAATTTCAACCAACGCCAGAGCGTCCTTTTGTTCTTGGTCTTCCGACTGGCGGAACTCCACTCGCAACTTATAAAAAACTCATTAAACGTTATCAAGAAGGTAAAGTCAGTTTTAAAAATGTCGTGACGTTTAATATGGATGAATACGTTGATTTACCTGAAGATCATCCACAAAGTTATCACTATTTTATGTATCATAACTTTTTCAATCACATTGATATTCCAAAAGAAAATATTAACATCCTCAATGGGAATGCAAAAAATTATGAAGAAGAATGCCAACGGTATGAAGACAAAATTCGCCAATATGGAAAAATACATCTCTTCATGGGCGGTGTAGGCACCGATGGACACATCGCTTTTAATGAACCTGCCTCATCACTTTCATCTCGCACCCGAATTAAAACCCTCACTGAAGAAACGCGTATTGCAAACTCCCGCTTTTTTGATCACCATCTTGATGAAGTCCCTAAATATGCCCTTACCATTGGCGTTGGAACTTTATTAGATGCAGAAGAAGTCATGCTATTAGTCACAGGTTATAATAAAGCACTCGCATTGCAAGCTGGTGTTGAAGGCGCAGTAAACCATTTATGGACGGTTAGCGCGCTTCAACTTCACCCACAATGTATTATTGTCTGCGATGAAAAAGCAACGCAAGAATTGAAAGTGAAAACCGTTAAATATTTTAAAGCGTTAGAACACGCAGCGATTTGCTCCGTTGCTAAAACTGAAAATTAGGAGGAAATTATGAAATATGCCCTAATCAATACCACCATCTATACTGGTGAAGCCGTTTTGAAGCACCATGCCGTTCTCATCGAAGGGGATACGATAGTGGGTATTCAAAGCGAAGAATCTTTACCGCATACGCTTAAAAAAGTCGATTTAAAAGGCGCGAATCTTTGTGCCGGTTTTATCGATTTGCAAATTAACGGATGTGGTGGCGTGATGTTTAATGATGACATTACACTAAGTGCCTTAGAAACCATGCAAAAAACCAATATCCGTTCTGGAACAACCAGTTTTTTACCTACTTTCATTACTGCGGCCAATGAAAAAATGCTTCAAGCAATTGATGTCGTAAAAGACTATATGAGCAAGTATAAACATGAAGTACTGGGTATTCATTTGGAAGGACCTTATCTTAGCAAAGAGAAAAAAGGCGTCCATCGCAGTGAGTTTGTGCGTGGCATTACACCAGAAATGAAAAATGAGTTATGCGCACGTGCTGATTACATCAAAATGTTAACGATCGCACCTGAAAACCCAACCGCACAATATATTCCTGAATTTGTTAAGGCGGGTATTGTCGTTTCGCTTGGGCATTCCAATGCAACGTTTGAACAGGCTCAAGCCGCTTTTCATGCGGGGGCAACTTGTGTCACTCACTTACATAATGCGATGTCACCAATCAGCTCAGGTCGTGATATGGGAATGGTCGGCGCTTGCCTTTATAGTGATGGCTATGCGGGGATTATTGCAGATGGGGTACACGTTAGCTTTGAAAATGTGGCACTTGATAAAAAAATCAAAGGCGATCGCTTATTTGTAGTCACAGATGCGATTGCACCCGCTGGTTCAGATATTAAAACCTTCCCATTTGAAGGCAAACAAATCCATGTAGAAAATGGACGTTGCGTCGATGAAAATGGAACCTTAGCAGGTTCATCTATCACCATGATTGAATCAGTGGCAAATTTAGTAAAAAATGTTGGCATGAGCTTACAAGAAGCGCTCCGCATGGCAAACCTTTACCCAGCTCGTGCTATCCGTGTGGATGACAAATTAGGTTCTATCCATGTAGGAAAAATTGCCAACCTTACTGCCTTTGATCATGCATTCAATGTAACGGCAGTCGTGGTAAATGGAGAATATAAAATCTTCTAATACTTAGCACACTTACAAAAATGCCCCGATATTAAATCGGGGCAAAATGAAAAGTAAGGGTTAAGCATAAATATTAATTTGCATCATAACCCGCTAAAAGATTTTGCCAGCAAGCATCGTCAAAATGAATATGCATTCTATTCACTTCTTTCAAGAAAGAACGACGCAAGCGGGCGAGATTATCTTTTTTCCAATCATCGCCAAGGCGTTCGCTGCATTTATCAAAATCAATGAGATAAAATTTCTCATTCGGCGTATTTGCATGTTGTAACAAAATATTATGCGCATTTAAATCAGTATGACATACCTGATTTTTATGTAATTTTTTTACTAATGCGCCAATTTCTTGCCATTGTTGCGCATTAAGCGATTGCTCTTGTAACACAGCCGTGAGATCTTGCGCATCCTCAATTAATTCACTAATTAAGTCAGCACGATAAAATCCCCAACCCACTTTATGGACATGGGCTGCGATAGGGCGGGGAACCGCTAAGCCTTGTTGGTGGAGCTTCTGCAACAGATTAAACTCCATAAAACTACGGCTTAATGCGACATCTTTGCTGTAATAAAGGTCTTTATTAAATTTGCCCCAAAGGCCACCACGATAGTAGTGACGTAAGGCGACATTCATATCCCAGAGATCTTGTGTTCCAATAAACCAGGTCACGCCACGTCCACGCGCATGACCAATAATTCGTTGTGCTTTTTGCCAAGTCTTGGGCATAAAAAGAGCGAGCGAATTGGTATTATCAATTCCATCGGCAAGCAAAAAATAATGGTTGTCTTTTGAATACTGCATAAAATCTTCCGAAAATAGTGGCGTGTCCATTGCCAGAAATTCTTAACGCGTTGCATCCATTTCAGCACGCTGCTGTGCATAATGCTTGAATAATGCCTTTTTAGCAAGCGCTGTAACGCTATGAAAGAAAATTAATAAGATAATCAAAAAATAGAGTGGCTTAGAACCCAAGATAGCATAAGGGGTTCTGCCAGTCGTTGGTACAACAGTATCGCTTAAGCTTGTCGTAATAAATTGTGGCGCTTGTTTAACAATTTTTCCTTGTGCATTTACAAATACAGTGATACCCGTATTTGTCGCACGAATCAGAGGGCGCCCAAGTTCTAGCGCTCGCATTTGTGCAATTTGTAAATGCTGCCAAGGACCAATGCTATTACCGAACCATGCATCATTAGAGATAGTTAAAATATAGTCAGTATTTTTACGCATGTTCTCGCGTAATTGCTCACCAAACAGAATCTCGTAACAAATTGCTGGTGCAAATAAATGTTGCTGAATATGTAAATTAGCTTGTAAACGTGCGCCGCTTTCAAAACTGGACATAGGAAGATTGAAAATGGTGCCTAATGAACGTAACCATTTTTCAAAAGGAACATATTCGCCAAATGGCACAAGGTGATGTTTCACATAGCGGTTTTTATCTTGCAATGAATAAGGGAATTGCGGGTTACCTAAATCAATAATCGAATTTTGATAATGTCCATCCTTTTCAAGACGTACTGTGCCAATCACAATTTCAGTATGACTCGCACGTGCTTTTTCTGCCATATCTTCTAGGAATGGATACAATTGATGTTCATCTAAAGGAAGTGCCGATTCAGGTAGAATGATGACATCGGTTTTACCCAGATTTTCATCAATGAGATCACGATAAGTATCTAAACTATGCCAGAAAAAAGCGGGATCCCATTTCATCTGTTGTTCGATATTTCCTTGCAATAAGGTAAAGCGTAACGCACGGTCTTTATCTTCTTTTACAAAATGTAATCGTGCTGACGCATAACTTAATCCCAGTAAAACGACAAGAAGAACGGCATAAAATGCAAAAGCAATAGGGCGCTTCGGTTTTTGAATGGCTAAGCGAATAAGCGTATAAAGCATTGCAGCCACCCACATCGCAAAGAACGTGAGCCCTTGTTCTCCAAAGAGTGGGGCAAGCCCAGCAAATGGGCTATCAATTTGTGAATAACCAAATTGTAGCCATGGGAAGCCCGTAAATAGCCAACCTCTTAAAAATTCAGTCAATGTCCAAATTGCAGGGAAAATGGCAGGGCTTTGCACATCAAAGCGTTGCACAACATATGCAAAAAGAACGACAAATAAGGAGAGGTAGGCTGCTAGCACGCCCACAAGTAAATAGCTTAACCATAGGGGCGCACCACCAAAGTCATGAATGCTGACATGGATCCAGTTAACACCAAAACTAAAAAAGCCAAGTCCCCATAGGAAACTTGCCCAAAGTGCTGTTTTGCGTTGAGGATTTTTGGCAACCCAAATTAGCCCCATCAGAGAGGGATAAGCGAGGTACCAAAGGTGGAAAGGAGAAAATGCGAAAACCCCCGTAACACCACAAACGAGTGCTACGAGGTATGGGAATAATTTTTTCATTCAGTTGGTTCTTCAGTTTCGGTTGTGTGTTCTATTTTTTCTACATTTTTAGTAGGCACAGTAACACGGAGCTGGATAAGACGACGATTGTCAGCCGCGATGATTTTGAATTTAAAGCCATCAAGTGTAATTTCTTCACCTGGATCAGGCAAATAACCAAACGCATTCATGACTAAACCGCCAATGGTATCAACTTCCTCATCATCAAAGTGAGTTTGGAAATGTTCATTGAAGTCTTCGATAGGCGTTAACGCTTTAACAGAAAAAACATGACGAGAAAGCTGACGAATATCTTCGCCCTCATCTTCATCAAATTCATCCTCAATATCCCCAACAATTTGCTCAAGGATATCTTCGATTGTCACTAACCCGGATACCGCACCAAATTCATCGACCACGATTGCCATATGAAAACGCTCTAAGCGGAAGTCTTTTAGCATGCGATCTACGCGTTTACTTTCTGGTACGACCACAGCTGGTCGGAGCATGGAAAGTAAGTCAAATGGTTTAGCATCTCTACGTAAGCAAGTAAGCAAATCTTTGGCGTGTAAAATCCCGAGAATGTGATCGCGTTCACCTGTAATGACAGGGAAGCGACTATGGGCAGAATGGATAATTGTATCAAGACAAGCGTCAAGATCTTGCGTTACCTCAATGAAAACAATTTGAGAACGTGGGATCATAATATCGCGCACACGCAAATGAGCAATTTCCATCACCCCTTCAATCATTTCTCGTGTTCCCTGATCGATGAGATCGTTTTGTTCTGAATCGCGGATAACTTCAACAAGTTCTTCTCGATTTTTCAGTTCAGTTGGGAAAAATTTATGAACGAATGATTGAAAAAAAGACGATTTTCTGGTATTTTCCGCCGGCTGTTGTTCGCCAGAGTTTTCTGAACACTGCATAATTAATGTTGATTATTATCATTACTAAGAATGTTCTGAAAATATCATATTTTAAAAAGAATGGCTAGGGTTAAGGCTTATTATGTACAGCTGTCTTTGCAATAGAAGACAGTATGTAAAAGAAGCAGTTTTACATATCGTTATAAAATATTATACATATTCATGATCTAAATTAAGCTTTGTTTTCTTAATAACCACCTCAAATATTGCTTAACTGTTATAATAATGTTGCATTTTTAGTGTCGCAGACTAAAATAACCGCAGTTATTTGTTACAAATAAACTAGATTTTAATAATTAAAGGAAGCAAAAAATGACAATTCCTCAAATTCTTATTGTTGAAGATGAAACCATTACCCGTAATACCTTGAAAAGCATTTTCGAGGCAGAAGGATATGATGTTTTTGAAGCGGCAGATGGCGTCCAAATGCATCGTGTTTTATCCACACAAAAAATTAATCTTGTTGTTATGGACATTAATTTGCCAGGGAAAAATGGTTTAATGTTGGCTCGTGAATTACGTGAACACAATGACATGGCGCTCATGTTTTTAACGGGTCGTGATAACGAAGTAGATAAAATCTTAGGTTTAGAAATTGGAGCAGATGATTACCTTACTAAACCGTTTAATCCACGTGAACTTACTATTCGTGCGCGCAATTTGTTACAACGTACAATGACAGAAGAACAAAAAGTTGTCCCGACGCATGTAGATAAATACCGCTTTAACGGCTGGGTATTAGATTTGGATAGTCGTACATTAACCAATCCAGACGGAGAAGAATACAAACTACCACGCAGTGAATTCCGTGCAATGTTACATTTTTGTGAAAATCCGGGTAAAATTCAAACGCGTGAAGCGTTATTACGTCGTATGACGGGTCGTGAACTACGCCCACAAGATCGCACTGTTGACGTAACAATTCGCCGTATCCGAAAACACTTCGAAGACCATGCGGGAACGCCTGAAATCATCTCTACTATTCATGGAGAGGGCTACCGTTTTTGTGGTGAAATAGAATAATCTTTTTATTCATTTATCAAACCGTTATATAAAAATCTTAATGTTTGAAGTGCGCAACGTTAAGATTTTTTTATAGGTACAATTTAGAGTTACGCGTTTTAGAGTAGATAGTGATATGATGAAAAGAAGTGTACGCAAACTAAAGTATCAAGCAATATAAAATGAGGATGTATGATTATTCGCTCTGAAATACTGGAACGCTTTTACGAAAAAGTAGTAACGGATGAACACATTGTAAAACAAAAATTTACTGTCGATGCCGAAAAATTCGGACGTGCTTTTGCCGTAGACAAAGCGGGCTTTATGGTAAAAGGGATTCTTATAGGGATTATCATTGGGCTCGTGGTCAGTTTATTCCGTTTAACCATTGACTACACATTAAAAGGACTTTTTCAACTTTACCCTTATTTACGCGAACATCCACGTTACATTCCCTTCTATATTATTCTTACCTTGATTTGTGGCGTTATCCTGGTTCAAATCATCAAACCTCTTTATACCAAACAACAAGAAAATTCTTGGTTTTCCTCATTATGGCGGACAATTGCTGGGGCGCTTTTATCACTTTGTCCAGGAATTTCAGCGGGTCGTGAAGGTCCTTGTATTCAAATTGGGGGATTTGTTGCACAGGGATTTTGTGAAAATATTTTCTCCGAAAATCCACGTAATAAAATGATACTCGTGCATAGTGGCATGGCAGCGGGCTTAGGGGCAGCATTTAGCGCACCGATTGCGGGGACGCTATTTTTACTCGAAGCGATTAGCTTTGATTTCTCACCGATTATTTTATTTACCTCCATGACCGCCACCATTTCATCAGTAATGGTGACCTATTTCTTCTTCGGAATCACACCATGCTTGTATGTTTCACATGGCGCATCATTACCGCTTGATCAATACTGGGTTCTATTATTACTTGGCGTATTAATTGGAGGCATGTCGCGTGTCTACCAATGGGCATTATTCGCAATGCGTAAAGGCTATAACCTTGCACCAAAATCGAAAAATTGGAATATTTTGCTTCCTCTTTTACTTGTTATTCCAATTGGACTGGTCGATCCACATGCTTTAGGCGGTAGCCATGACTTAATTCTTGAAGTGGCAAGTCAAAATTTCTTAAATATCATATTAAAATATCCTTTTTATACTATGTTAGGGGTACTTTTTTTATTAACTGTGGTAAGATTCGTCTTCACTATCATCTCCTGTGATGCCACAGCTCCAACAGGGATATTTATGCCGATTCTCGTATTAGGTGCCTTAACTGGCGCGCTGTATGCGAGTATTTTGATAAGATTTGGGATTTTACAGCATCAGTATTATTTAAATATTGTAATTTGTGCAATGGCTGCCTATTTTGGTGCATCCCTGAAAACGCCTTTTACGGGTGTGATTTTATTAATCGAAACCGTCGGAGATGTGAAATATATTATGCCAGTGCTCATTGTTACGTGGATAGCAACCATCATCAATACTTGGCTAAAAGGTAAATCTGTTTATGCTTAAAGAAGAACAAGGACTATATTCTCAAGCGCAAGTCCGCCCACTGGTAGAGGTTAAAAATATGACCTTTAAACGTGGCGAACGTACGATTTATGATAATTTAAATCTAAAAGTGCAAAAGGGAAAAATCACCGCCATTATGGGACCTTCTGGGATCGGTAAAACAACGCTATTAAAATTAATTAGCGGACAATTAAAACCAGAAAAAGGCGAAATTTTCTTTGATGGCGAAGATGTTTGTCTTATGAAAAATACTGCGTTGTATCAAGCCCGTAAACGAATGAGTATGCTTTTCCAATCTGGCGCACTTTTTACCGATATGACCACCTTTGAAAACGTCGCTTTTCCTATTCGTGAACATACCCGCCTCCCAGAAAAAATCATCCGCCAAATGGTATTAATGAAATTGCAAGCCGTTGGCTTACGCGGTGCGGCTGACTTAATGCCTGCTGAACTTTCTGGCGGTATGGCAAGACGTGCCGCGCTTGCGCGTGCAATTGCGCTTGATCCAGAACTTATCATGTACGATGAACCTTTTGCGGGGCAAGATCCGATTAGCATGGGCGTTATTGTGAGTTTAATCAAATGTTTAAATGAAGCATTGAACTTAACGTCAATTGTCGTGTCCCATGACGTGCAGGAAGTATTAAGTATTGCGGATTATGCGTATATCATTGCCGATAAACGTATTATTGCTGAAGGAACACCGCAACAATTGTTACAAGCTGAAGATGCTCAAGTGCAGCAATTTTTACAAGGGAAGGAAGACGGTCCTGTAGGGTTCCATTTTCCAGCAAAAGATTATTTACAAGAGTTATTCCAATGATCGATACCATTGTGCGCCTGATTACGCAACTTGGCGCGAATACCATTCATTTTATTCAACGTCTAGGGCGTGCGGGAATAATGCTATTTAACGCGTTGGTGGGAAAACCTCAACCGCGTAAGCTATTTCCTCTGCTCATCAGACAACTCTATGTTCTTGGCGTACAATCCCTTGCCATTATCCTGCTTTCTGGACTTTTTATCGGAATGGTATTGGGCTTGCAAGGGTATGTGGTGCTTGTTGATTTTTCAGCGGAAAGCAGTCTAGGACAACTCGTTGCACTTTCATTACTCCGTGAATTGGGTCCAGTAGTTACCGCTTTACTTTTTGCAGGACGTGCGGGATCGGCGGTGACAGCAGAAATCGGTTTAATGAAGGCGACAGAACAGCTTTGTAGTTTAGAAATGATGGCAGTTGATCCCTTGCGTCGCGTTATCTCGCCACGTTTCTGGGCAGGGATTATTTCTATGCCAATTCTTGCAATCATCTTCACCGCAATCGGTATCTGGGGCGGTTCGCTTGTCGGTGTAGATTGGAAAGGGGTAGATGCGGGTAGCTTCTGGTCGGTCATGCAAAGTTCTGTACAATGGCATTATGATATCTTTAATGGATTCTTAAAAAGCCTTTGCTTTGCCATTGCCGTAATGTGGATTGCACTTTTCAACGGTTATAACTGTGTACCAACTTCAGAAGGGATTAGCCGTGCTACGACAAAAACTGTAGTAAATGCTTCCCTTGTAGTACTCGGATTAGATTTTATTTTAACTGCCGTGATGTTTGGGGCGGGTTAATTGCACGCAAACGTGAAAACGTTTTAGCGAAAGAATTATGTAATATAAGGACAATGAGAAGAAATGAGAAATTCAGCTAAATATGAGTTCTGGGTAGGGATTTTCCTCCTGATCGGCATTGGTGCATTAGTATTCCTCGGACTAAAAGTAGCGAATATCCAAGGACTTACTAATGACAATACTTACGAAGTCACTGCAACTTTTGATAATATTGGTGGACTAAAGGTGCGTTCACCCGTAAAAATCGGTGGGGTAGTGATTGGACGTGTTGATAGAATCTATCTTGATAAACAAACCTATTTGCCAACCGTAGATATTTCTATTGATAGTAAGTACAACGATATCCCAGGCAATAGCTCACTTGCGATTAAAACATCTGGTTTACTTGGCGAACAATATATTGCATTAAATGTTGGATTTGATGACGGTGAAACGCCTGATCTGAAAAATGGAAGCAAAATTGTCGACACCAAATCTGCCATGATTTTAGAAGATCTCGTAGGGCAATTCCTCTACGGGGATAAAAATAAAAAATAACCTTAACCACACAAGAGGTAAAACATGTTAAACCCTATTATGTCTTTACAGAAAAAAGTTTTTGCTTTCTTTTTAATGCTTTTCGCATTTGCTTTTGTTAGTAATGCGCAAGCAGCCGATAACAACAACCCGTATACATTGATGCAACAAACATCTAAAAGCCTATTCGGACAAATCACCGCTGACCAAGCAAAAATCAAAAAAGATCCAAATTACTTAAAAACTATCGTAAAAGATACCCTTATGCCTTATGTTCACGTAAAATACGCCGGCTCACTCGTACTTGGTCGCCAACTTCGTACCATTGACCGTGTAGATCGTGAAAAATTCTTCAACGCATTCGGTGACTTTATCGTACAATCTTACGCACAAGCTTTAACGCTTTATCACAACCAAAAAGTGGAAATTGAAAAAGCAAAACCAATTGATGGCAATATCGTAAGTATTAAAGTACAAATTATTCAAAGTAATGCAACTGCACCAGTAAATTTAAACTTCTTCTGGCGTAAAAACACCAAAACAGGTGCATGGCAAGTTTACGACTTAGCGGTTGAAGGTGTGAGCATGGTTGATACAAAACGTCAAGAATGGTCACCAATTCTTCGTAAATCTGGTATCAACGCACTTATCGCACAAGTTGAAAAAGCAGCAAAAGTACCTGTTGCTTTCAGCAAATAAGGAATAATGATGCAACCATCTCATCCACTTTGCTGGGACGTGAAAACACAAGATGGCAACACGCATATTTATCTTGAAGGGGAATTAAGCCGTAATACCTTAATGCCCCTTTGGGAAATTTACAAAAAGGCGGAAAAGGAATTTTTTCCGCCGAATCCACATATCGTTTGGCATTTTGATAAAATAGTCCAGCTAGATAGTGCAGGCTTTGCATTATTATGTGATTTTTTATATACAGGTGAACAACGTGGCACACAGCAAATCGCGACCTGCTCACCACAATTTTTAACCCTCGCGGATCTTTTCGGACTGATGTCCTGGATGAAAGGCTTTTTACCCGCAACCACTTAATAGAGAACTGAAATAGACTTATGGAAACAACACAAATTGAACAAATCTTAATGGAAAATTTACCGATTACTGAAGTACACGTACAAGGCGAAGATGCCCACTATAGCGTTATCGTAGTGAGTGATGAACTTGCCGCACTATCTCGCGTAAAACAACAACAAACCATTTATGCTCCATTAATGTCTCATTTCAGTAGTGGTGCTATCCACGCATTAAGCATTCGCACATTTACCCAAGAAAAATGGCAACGTGAACGTGCCTTAAATGGATTTTAAGAGGAAATAACTATGCAAAAGTTCCGCGTACACGGGGATACCAAACTTCAAGGTGAAGTAAAAATTTCAGGTGCGAAAAATGCCGCACTTCCAATTTTATTCGCAGCAATCTTAGCTGAAAAACCCGTAGAGTTAACCAATGTTCCTCAACTAAAAGACATTGAAACTGCACTTAAAATTTTACGCCAATTCGGAATGAAGGCTGAACAAGAAGGCAATACTGTTTACTTGGATGCAAGCCACATCACCGATTACACCGCACCTTACGATCTCGTCAAAACCATGCGCGCCTCTATCTGGGCATTAGCGCCACTTGTCGCACGTTTTCATCAAGGACGCGTATCTTTACCAGGCGGTTGTGCTATCGGTGCACGTCCTGTTGACATGCACATTGAAGCACTAAGAAAACTTGGCGCAGAAATTACCTTAATGGACGGTTACGTAGAAGCAACTGCACCAAACGGCTTGATTGGCGCACATATCGTTATGGAAAAAGTCAGTGTCGGCGCGACTATCTCTGCAATGGTAGCCGCAACCTTAGCAAAAGGTAAAACCATTATCGAAAATGCCGCTTGTGAACCTGAAATTGTCGATACCGCTGATTTCTTAAATACGCTTGGTGCGAAAATCAAAGATGCAGGCAAATGCACAATTGAAATCGAAGGGGTAGAGCATCTTGCTGGTGGTAAACACAAAATCGTAGCAGACCGTATTGAAACAGGGACTTTCCTTGTCGCAGGTGCCATCTCTGGCGGAAAAATTACCTGTACGCACACCAACCCACGCATTCTTGATGCTGTACTACAAAAATTACAAGAAGCAGGCGCAAAAATTGAAATCGACGGCGACAACATCACCCTCGATATGCAAGGTAAACGCCCACAAGCGGTAAACATCCGCACCCTACCATACCCAGGTTTCCCAACCGACATGCAAGCCCAATTCACCTTGCTTAACATGGTAGCCGAAGGCACCAGTGCGATCACCGAAACCATCTTTGAAAACCGCTTTATGCACGTCCCAGAACTTATTCGCATGGGCGGAAAAGCAGAAATCGAAGGCAACACCGCAATTTGCCACGGCGTAGAACAACTTTCTGCTGCCGAAGTCATGGCAACAGACCTCCGCGCCAGCATCAGCCTCGTCCTTGCCGGCTGTATCGCTCACGGAGAAACCATCGTAGATCGCATCTACCACATCGACCGTGGCTACGAACACATCGAAGAAAAACTTCAAAAACTCGGCGCAAAAATCGAGCGTTTTAAAGAAGACTAGTCCAACACAACCTCAATATTTATGCTAATTCCCTAAATATTGAGGTTTTTTTAATAATTTTGCTATATATCAAAATATTCCACAATTTCCTACCCAAATAGGTGTGTCACCTAGAAAGTAGTGAAAAAGTGGCGTATAATTCGCAAGCTTTTTGTTTTTATTAAGGGTAAAAATGAGAAGTTTATTTTTTGTTTAGAGAATGGGAATGATGGTAACCAAAACGATTTTTGTAACCGGTGGGGCAGGTTTTATCGGCTCGGCACTTGTACGTGCGCTGATCAAACGTGGTGGTTACAAAGTTATCAATATTGATAAATTGACCTATGCGAGTAATTTATCCGCACTTTCAACTGTTTCATCTCATCCTAATTATATTTTTGAACAAGTAGATATCTGCGATACGCGGAAAATACATGAACTTTTTCAGCACTATCAGCCAGATGCTCTTATGCATTTAGCTGCCGAAAGCCATGTAGATCGATCTATCGATACCCCAGACATTTTTATCCAAACCAATGTCGTAGGTACAAGTGTTTTACTTGAGCAAAGTTACCAATATTGGCAAAAATTACCTGTAAACAAAAAACAAGCTTTTCGGTTTTTACATGTTTCGACAGATGAAGTGTATGGTGATTTAGAATTAACTGAACCACCGTTTACAGAAGAAAGCCCATACAAACCAAGTAGCCCATATTCTGCCTCTAAAGCAGCAAGTGATCACTTGGTGCAAGCATGGCACAGAACATACGGATTACCGACCTTAATTACGCATTGCTCTAATAATTTTGGACCTTTTCAACATCCAGAAAAGCTCATTCCGAAAATGATTAGCAATGCATTGCAAGGTAAACCATTACCCATTTACGGAAATGGTCAACAAATCCGTGATTGGCTATATGTTGATGATCACGTAGAGGCACTTTATCAAGTTTTAACTAAAGGGCGAGTAGGAGAGAGTTATAACATTGGCGGAAATTGTGAAAAAACAAATTTAGAGGTTATTCACACAATTTGCCAAATCCTCGAAGAAATCGCACCCAATAAACTGAAAGGAATCGCACACTACACTGATCTCATCACTTTTATTCAAGATCGTCCAGGGCATGATAAAAGATATGCGGTGAATACAAGTAAAATTGAAAGAGAGATTGGGTATAAAAAAATGATAAGTTTCGAAGATGGAATAAAAAAATTTTTAATAAAAGATAATAATTAGATGAAAAAATCACTTTTAAAAAATTCACTTTATAAAATAACATTAGATTCGTTGAGAATTCTTATTCCATTGATAACGATGCCAT
>JAHHQX010000012.1 GCA_020026155.1 Actinobacillus sp.
GAACGCCCCAAGGAGTAACTGGATGTTTACCGAAGTTACGACCTTCACCACCACCGTGTGGGTGATCAACAGGGTTCATTGCGGTACCACGAACGGTTGGACGAATACCACGCCAACGGTTTGCACCAGCTTTACCAAGTGAACGAAGCATATGTTCTGAATTACCTACTTCACCGATGGTTGCAGTACATTCAGCTAAAACTTTGCGCATTTCGCCTGAACGAAGACGTAAAGTTACATAGTTACCTTCACGAGCGATAATTTGTACATAAGCACCTGCAGAACGAGCAATTTGTCCGCCTTTACCAGGTTTTAATTCTACGTTATGTACAGTTGTACCAACTGGGATAAGACGCATTGGTAATGCATTACCTACTTTAATAGGTGCGTTAATACCAGCTTGGATTTGATCTCCAACGCTTAAACCTTTAGGTGCTAAGATATAACGGCGTTCACCATCTTTATAAAGCACTAAAGCGATGTTTGCGCTACGGTTTGGATCGTATTCTAAACGTTCAACAACCGCAGGGATATCAAGTTTATTACGTTTAAAGTCAATTAAACGATAGTGTTGTTTATGACCACCACCGATATGACGAGTAGTGATACGACCTAAATTATTGCGACCACCAGTTTTAGATTTAGTATCTAAAAGAGCTGCGAAAGGTTTACCTTTATATAATTCAGTGTTAACAACTTTAACAACGTGGCGACGACCAGGGGAGGTCGGCTTGCATTTAACGATAGCCATTTTGCTTACTTCCTCCTAATTACTCTGCTGCGCCTTCAACGAAGTCCAAAGATTGGCCTTCTGCAAGGGTAACATAAGCTTTTTTCCAGTCGCTACGACGACCCATTTTAGCACCACGGCGTTTAGTTTTACCTTTAACAACCACAGTACGTACAGAGTCAACTTTCACTTCAAATAATTGTGCTACTGCTTGTGCAATTTCAGCTTTATTTGCGTCTAAAGCAACTTTGAAAACGATAGTATTTGATTTTTCAGCGTTATTTGTTGCTTTTTCAGAGATATGTGGTGCGCTTAACACTTTTAGCAAACGTTCTTGTTGAATCATGCTAACATCTCCTCAATTTGTTTTACTGCATCAACAGTCATTACAACTTTATTGAAAGCGATAAGACTTACTGGATCAATACCTTGTGCATCACGAACGTCTACTTTGTATAAGTTACGTGCTGCTAAGAATAGATTTTCATCAAGGCTTGCAGTGATAATTAATACATCATCAAGATCAAGTTCTTTTAATTTGTTTACAAGAACTTTAGTTTTTGGTGCGTCGATTTCAAATTTTTCAACAACAACTAAACGATCTTGACGAACAAGTTCAGAAAGGATGCTTTTGATTGCACCGCGGTACATTTTTTTGTTCACTTTTTGGCTGTGATCTTGTGGTTTCGCTGCGAAAGTGATACCACCTGAACGCCAGATTGGTGATTGAGCATCACCAGCACGTGCACGTCCTGTACCTTTTTGACGCCATGGTTTTTTACCAGATCCTGCTACTTCTGCACGAGTTTTTTGAGCACGTGTACCTTGACGAGCACCTGCTGCGTATGCAACAACTACTTGATGGATAAGTGCTTCATTGAACTCACGTCCAAAAGTAGTTTCAGAAACAGTTAATGCATTTTGTGCATCTTTTACTACTAATTCCATTAATTACTCCTAGACTATGCTTTCACTGCTGGTTTAACAATAACATCACTATTAGTTGCACCAGGGATAGAACCTTTAACTAATAGTAAATGTTTTTCAGCATCAACACGAACAACTTCAAGAGATTGAACGGTTACACGTTCAGCACCTAAGTGTCCTGCCATTTTTTTACCTTTAAACACACGACCTGGAGTTTGGTTTTGACCAATAGAACCAAGCACACGATGTGATAAAGAGTTACCGTGAGTTGCATCTTGAGTACGGAAGTTCCAACGTTTAACACCACCTTGGAAACCTTTACCTTTAGATGTACCAGTAACATCAACTTTTTTAACATCTGCGAAGATGTCAACATTAATTTCTTGACCTAAAGTGAATTCTTCACCTTCAGTACGAAATTCCCATAAACCGCGACCAGCTTCAACGCCTGCTTTCACGAAATGACCTGCTTCAGGTTTAGTTACACGACTTGCTTTTTTAGAGCCAGTAGTAACTTGCACAGCAGTATAGCCATCGTTTTCAAGAGTTTTCACTTGAGTAACACGGTTAGGTTCGATTTCGATTACAGTAACAGGTACAGAAACACCGTCTTCATTGAAGATACGGGTCATACCTACTTTACGACCGACTAAACCAATCATTGTAATAACCTCTTAATTAACCTAGGCTGATCTGCACGTCTACACCTGCAGCCAAATCTAAACGCATTAGCGCATCAACAGTTTTTTCTGTTGGCTCAACAATATCAACTAAACGTTTGTGTGTACGGATTTCGTATTGATCACGCGCGTCTTTATTAACGTGTGGAGAAATCAACACGGTGAAACGTTCTTTGCGAGTTGGCAAAGGGATCGGTCCACGAACTTGTGCACCAGTACGTTTAGCTGTTTCAACGATCTCCGCTGTTGATTGATCGATTAAACGATGATCAAAAGCTTTTAAGCGGATTCGAATTCTTTGGTTCTGCATTAGACCAGAGCTCCAATAAATTTAGCTAATAAAAAAACCGAACCGCCAAACTTGAAGGATTAATTTCAAGGGGGCCGATTTACCTAATCTTTTGTCCCCAAATCGGGAACGTTTTATTCAACACGACTACTTCCTGTGTTGGACGTCTAGTAAATGATCACACTAAACGGCTTAAAAAAGCCCGCTGATAATAGCAGAAGTAGCTAAAAAAGCAAGCACTTTATTCACTTTATCAGCGAAGTTCTCTTTGTTTGTCCATTCAAAAAAAATGCTTTTGCTTTTATTCCAATAAGGCTTTAAGGTGTACACATAATTTTTTCTTCTAGGAATATCATGAAAAAACGTATCTACATTGCCTATACTGGTGGCACAATCGGGATGAAGCCATCGGCACAAGGTTATATTCCCGTAGCAGGTTTTTTACAAGAAACCTTAAAAAAAATGCCCGAGTTTCATCGTGATGAGATGCCGTACTATCATATCCATGAATATGACACTTTGATTGACTCTTCCGATATGGACCCTTCACATTGGCAACAAATTGCTCAGGATATTAAACGCCATTATGCAGATTACGATGGCTTTATCATTCTACATGGTACGGATACTATGGCCTATACGGCATCTGCATTAAGTTTTATGCTAGAAGATCTTGAAAAACCCGTTATTATCACGGGCTCCCAAATTCCCTTGGCAGAACTTCGTTCAGACGGCAAGATTAACTTATTAAATGCATTGTATATTGCGGCGAATTATCCGATTGCAGAAGTCAGTATTTTCTTTGATCACTCACTATTACGTGGCAATCGTAGCCGTAAAGTGGACGCGGATGGTTTTAATGCTTTTGGCTCACCAAACTTCCCTCCTCTTTTGGAAGCCGGTATTCAAATTCAGCTAAAAGCGGGGAAAATTACCGAAAAAGCAGAAAAACCATTAAAAGTTGCGTCTATTAGCGCACAGCCAATTAGCTTAATCAGTTTGTATCCTGGTATTAGTGCAGAAGTCATTAAAAATGCTCGTCAACAACCTGTAAAAGCAGTTATTCTGCTCAGTTATGGTGTTGGAAATGCACCGCAGAATCCTGCCCTTTTATCTGAATTACGCTCCACTGTTGAGCAAGGCATTATCGTTTTAAACTGCACGCAATGCTTACGAGGTCGTGTCAATATGTCAGGTTATGCGACGGGGAATACATTACAAGAAATTGGAATAATTTCTGGGAATGATATGACACCCGAGGCTGCATTGACCAAATTACATTACCTTTTGAGCCAAGGCTTTGAAGCAGATGTTATCAAAGCTAAACTCGTTGAAGATCTACGTGGCGAATTAACGAGTGAATATGCCTAACAAAACTTGAGGCGCTTTTATAACCACGCCTCAATTTTCGTTAAAATTTATGCATTATTGCACTACGTTTTCTTCTACTACCGATTCATCGTTCTGAACTTCTAACATATCCAGTAGATGCGCACGATCACCATCAGATTGAACCATTTCTAGCTCAGGCATAGATTTATTCGCACGATTCGAGAGTTTCTGGAAACGTTCTGCTTTGCCAATAATGCCTTGTTTTCCCGCAAATGCCACAACCGTATCATTGTATTGGTTGCTCGCAGTATTTAAGGTATTACCTAAACGTTTAAGGCGATCAACCACTGTACATAATTGGTTATATAAATCCCCTGCCTGGCGACTAATTTCCGCTGCCTCTTGGTTGCCTTTTTCAAGGCGCCATAGATTCGCAATTGTGCGTAAAATTGGCATAAGGGTGGTATGCGATACCATAATGACATTTTTTTGATATCCGTAATCAAAAATTGTTGGATCATTACGTAGTGCCTCAATATATGCTGGTTCCAATGCAATAAACATTAAAACAAAATTCGGACTATCCATACCTTTTAATGCACTGTAATTTTTCTTACTTAAATCATCAATGTGATTGCGTAATGCTTTACAGTGTTCATTGAGGAAACCTTGACGTAAGCCGTCACTTTCAGCGCTTACCGCACGTTCATAGTCAACCAATGACATTTTGCTATCAATCACCATGTGTTTATTGTCTGGTAAATGTAGCACGAAGTCAGGATACTGTTTTTTACCCTCATCATTGGTGAAGTATTCTTGTGCAACATAATGCACACCTGGCTCAAGCCCTGCCATTTGCAAGGTTTGTTCAAGTTGAATTTCACCCCAGTTGCCCAATGCCTTTTTATTCCCTTTTAAGGCAGATGTAAGGTTATTTGCTTCTTGGCTCATGCTTAAGCCCAATTCAAACATCTTCTTAATTTCAGCCTCAATTCCTGCGTTACCTTTCAAACTTTCAGAATGAATTTCATTCACGCGTTTTTGGAAACTATCAATTTGCTCACGGAATGGTTTTAATAAATCCGTCATCGCCACTTGATTTTGTTGACTGAACGTTTGTGATTTTTCTTCTAAAATTCGATTCGCTAAATTTTGGAATTCAATCGTTAACTGCCCTTTACTTTCTTCTACATTTTTTTGTAATTCTGCAAAATGGGCAGCTTTTTCTTCTAATGTCGTTTTTAGCTCAGTTAATTCATTTTGTAAGCGGCTGTTTTCACGCAAAAGCTCATCTACATGCAATTCATGTTTCTCAATAGTTTGTTGTTTCTCAGTTAATTGTTGAGAAAAACTATCCGCTTTGCTCTTTTCAGTACTAAATTGCCCGTTTAATAATGCCATTTGTCCATTTAAACGTTGCAGCTGGCTATGTTGCTCTTGCAATTTTTGTTGGTGTTTACGCAAGTAATCATCGCGTTCTTGTAAGCGAACCTGTAAACCTTCTGCTTCTGTCGTGCTTTTAATCGCACGTTGTTCACTTAATGTTTTTTCTTGCAACGCATCTGCAAGTTCTGCTTTTAATTTTCCCTTACTACGCCAAGTAAAAATCCATAGTAAAAAAAATAAAATAATTGCGCCTCCGCCTAGCGAGAAAATTAACACTAAATCTTGTGTGCTAAGCTGAAGGTGTTCAATAAACTCTTGCATTTTTTCTCCGTGTTTACTTAAAAACAAAATCTTATTATTTATGCTGAATATATTTTAGCATTGCTTACCCTAAACCATACTGTATAAAAAGTTCATTTTGCAATCAATCAATGCGTATTCTATACATTTTGCTAAGATTTTAAGCTTTTTCCTGTAATTTTTTTAATTGATATAAATAAGTCAGCGCTTGTTTTGGGGATAGCTCATCCGGATCAAGTCGTTCTACGGCTTCCCATAAAGCTAATTTACTTTCATCTTCTGCCATCAAACCTAATTCCCCTTGTGCAGGTTCAATGGGGATTGATAAGTCAATTGAGGAAATAGCCTGACTTTCTAATTGGTGTAACTTCTGTTGCGCAAGTTTAATTACATGTTGCGGTACCCCAGCTAATGCAGCTACGGCAAGACCGTAACTTTTGCTCGCCGCACCAGGTTTTACGGCATGCAAGAAAGCAATACCATTTCCATGTTCGATTGCTTCAAAATGAATATTTTCCACGCCATTTAACTGATTAGGTAAACTAGTCAATTCAAAATAGTGGGTGGCAAACAAGGTAAGGGCTTTCTGTTTTGCAAGATAATTTGCACAGGCCCAAGCGAGGGAGAGTCCATCATAAGTTGATGTACCACGCCCAATTTCATCGATTAACACCAAACTTTGTGCTGTTGCTTGATGCAAAATGGTTGCCATTTCGCTCATTTCAACCATAAAGGTGGATTGTCCTGAGGCTAAATCATCCGCGGCACCAATACGTGTAAAAATACGATCTAATTCACCAATTTTTGCCGATGTTGCTGGAACAAAACTCCCGATATGAGCCATTAATGCAATGAGAGCCGTTTGACGCATATAAGTACTTTTACCGCCCATATTCGGACCTGTTATGACAAGAAGATGGCGTTGGCTATCTAAATGCACAGAGTTGGCAATAAAAGGAGCGTCTAAAACTTGTTCGACAACAGGATGGCGTCCATCTTCAATGTACACTGCATTTCCACTGCAGAATGTTGGGCGTACATAGTGTAAGGTTTCTGCACGTTCCGCTAAATTATTTAATACATCTAATGTTGCTAAGGCTTCAGCAGTTTGTTGCAATGCTGTAATGTGAGGGCAGATCGTATCAAAAATTTCTTCATAAAGTTGTTTCTCAAGTGCCAGTGCTGCCCCTTTGGCTTTCAATACCTTATCTTCATAGACTTTTAACTCAGGGATAATGTAGCGCTCTGCATTTTTTAACGTTTGACGGCGCACATAGTGTAATGGCGCTTTGTGAGCCTGCCCTTGGCTAATTTGAATATAATAGCCGTGTACTGCATTAAATCCGATCTTTAAAGTATCGATTCCCGTTTTCTCACGCTCTTTAATTTCAAGTTCTTCTAAAAAGTCGGTCGCACCTCGCGCTAAACTGCGCCATTCATCCAATTCTGCATTATAGCCTTCAGCAATTACCCCACCATCACGAATTAATAGTGCAGGATTCTCCATTAGGGCTTTGTCAAGTAAGGTATAAATATCAGAAAAATCCCCTAATTGTGCCAATAATTGCTCGAATTGTCCTGAATTTTCAATAACTTGTTGAATTTCAGGCAACTGAGCCAATGCTGTACGTAAGCGTGTAAAATCGCGAGGGCGTGCAGAACGTAAAGCAATTCTTGTCAGAATACGTTCCATATCGCCAACTTGACGCAGTAATGGTGCAAGCTCTGAATAAAAATCTTGTTCGATTATTGTGGCGATAATATCTTGGCGCTGTAAAAGAGTTTGGCGATGGCGAGTTGGTTGATGTAGCCAACGTTTTAACATACGACTTCCCATCGGGGTAGCCGTTTTATCTAAGACAGATGCCAAGGTATGATCAACACCCCCACCCAAATTCTGCGTAAGTTCTAAATTCGCACGGGTAGCGGTATCAAGTTGAATAAAGGTAGAACGATTTAGTAATCCGATACTTTGAATATGTGGTAAGTGCCCACATTGTGTATCGCGGGCATATTGCAATAAACACCCCGCAGCACATAAGCCAAGAATCGCTTTTTCTACACCAAAGGCTTTTAAATTTTGTGTCCCAAATTGGCGGTTTAATAAGGTAATTGCGGTACTTAATTCAAATTCCCAGATTGGACGACGGCGTAATCCTTTATAGCGTTCTAAAAGTGCCATTTCGGTAAAATCTTCGCAATAAAGTAATTCCGCGGGCTGTAAGCGTTGTAATTCTTCAGCTAATTGAATTGCATTAGCCGGTTCACAAATCTGAAAACGCCCAGATGTCATATCCAAGGTAGCCAGCCCAAATTGCCTTTTTTCTTCGTAGATCGCCGCAATTAGGTTATCTTGGCGTTCAGTTAAAAGTGCCTCATCACTTACCGTGCCTGGCGTAACTACACGTACAATTTTCCGTTCAACCGGTCCTTTGCTCGCAGCGGGATCGCCTATTTGCTCACAAATAGCCACACTTTCGCCCAATTTAACTAATTTGGCCAAATACCCTTCTACGGCGTGATAAGGGACCCCCGCCATAGGAATCGGTTCACCTGCAGATTTTCCACGTTGAGTTAAGGTTAAGTCCAATAACTCGGCCGCCTTTTTCGCATCGTCATAAAAAAGCTCATAAAAATCGCCCATGCGGTAAAACAATAAAATCTCAGGATTTTCTGCTTTCAAACGTAAATACTGCTGCATCATCGGCGTGTGTTTTTCTTGGGTGCTCATATCGAATCCTATTGGGCTAAAAATGGTGGGTATTATACAAAATTTTAACGCGTTACGAAGGCTGAAAAGTCTTTTTCTCTAAAACATACCCACATCGTTTAAATTTCAGTACAATAACACCACTTTTGTACTTTTATAAAAAGGAAAACCTATGATTATTGTTACAGGTGGTGCTGGCTTTATCGGTAGTAACATTGTTAAAGCCTTAAATGATATGGGTCGTCGCGATATTTTAGTGGTTGACGATCTGACTGATGGAACCAAATTTTTAAATCTTGTTGATCTTGATATTGAAGACTACATGGACAAAGATGATTTCATCGCGTCAATTATGGCGGGTGATGATTTTGGTCCAATTGATGTCATTTTCCATGAAGGTGCGTGCAGTGCAACGACTGAATGGGATGGTAAATTCATGATGCAAAACAACTATGAATATTCAAAAGAGTTGTTACATTTCTGTTTAGATCGTGAAATTCCATTCTATTATGCCTCTTCTGCGGCGACTTATGGCGATAAATTAGATTTTATCGAACAACGCCAATCTGAAGGTCCATTGAACGTTTACGGTTATTCTAAATTCTTATTCGACGAATATGTGCGCCGTATTCTTCCTCATGCAAATTCTCCAGTTTGTGGTTTTAAATATTTCAATGTGTATGGTCCACGTGAACAACACAAAGGCTCAATGGCAAGTGTTGCATTCCATTTAAATACCCAAATTCTTAAAGGGGAAAATCCAAAACTCTTCGCAGGTAGTGAAAAATTCTTACGTGACTTTATCTACGTTGGCGATGTTGCTGATGTAAATATTTGGTGCTGGCAACACGGCATTTCTGGCATCTATAACTTAGGTACAGGTAAAGCACAAAGCTTCAAAGATGTTGCTGATGCGGTTGTGACTTTCCACGGAAAAGGGCACATTGAAACTATCCCATTCCCAGAACACCTTAAAAGCCGTTATCAAGAATATACCCAAGCCAACATGGATAAACTCCGTGCAGCAGGCTACGATAAACCATTTAAAGATGTTAAAACTGGCGTAACAGAATATATGGCGTGGCTAAATAAAAAATAATTTATCTAACCTTACATAATAAAATGCGGTCATCACATTAAGCTGACCGCATTTTTTTATTTGTTTTCTTGGATCTTAGCTACCACAGCTGTCACCCAATTTTGGGGCAAATGGCGTGCTAAAAACACAGCAATTTTATTTAATATACCTGGAATCACAATTTCTTTATGATTACTTAAAAGTGCTTGTGCCACTTCATCTGCGGATTGATTTTTAAAACGATGGAAAAGTTTGGAATCTTCTAACTGGCTGGCTTTTTCAAACTGCGTGGCTGTTGGACCTGGCGCCAATAATCGAACTTGAATATTGGTATGACGCAATTCATATGCCAATGCTTCGGTAAAAGAGGTCACAAAAGCTTTGGTCGCATAATAGACACTCATTTTAGGTCCCGGCATGAAACTCGCTACGGAAGATACATTAATGATCTCTCCGCAATTTTTCGCCTGCATATCGGGTAAGAACAATTTAGTTAATGCAACTAAACTACTAATATTCAGCTGAATCATGGCTAATTCTTTATCTAAATCTGTTTCACTAAAATCGCCAAATAATCCTACGCCGGCATTATTAATTAAGCACTCAACGAAAAGACCTTTTTCTTTCACAAATTTAAAAATTTGCAGAGGATTGTTAGCGTGAGAAAGATCGGCTTGAAAAATTTCGCATTGTGGATATTTTTGTTGGAATGCGCGTAACTCATCAAATCGACGAGCAACAAGAATAAGTTTCACTCCCTGGCGTGCAAGGCGCTCCGCTAAAGCCAACCCGATACCTGACGTTGCTCCTGTAATCAATGTATAGCCTTTTTCCATTTTTATCCTCGCCAATGAAATTAAAATAACTACGCCCCAATTTTCCGAAAATTTTATGGAAAATCGAGGCGTAATAATGAACTTACCTTAATGTAAACATTTACATGCCGAGAACGAAACAATCTACTTGAGAATGAATACGATCTCGCACTTTTTGTGCCTGATCACGACTTCCAATCGGTCCTACAAAAATACGATACCAATTTCCACCACGCTTAATATGTGCAGTTACACCAAGCATTGCCAATTTTGCACGGCGACTTTCAGCTTGAGCGGCTTGATCGAATGCACCACATTGCAAACCAAAATTACCACTGCCCACATTTGTTACCACTGAGGCTGCGCGAGTAGGAGCCTCTGTGCGTTGTGTTGGACGCGTAGCATCTGTGTTACTACCAAGGACTGACCATAAACTTTGTGATTTTCCAGCAGGTTTTTCTGCTTTTTTTGGACGATTTTCTGGCGTCAGCGTGGTAACTGGCGCACTCGTTGTCTTAGGTGCAACATGAGCCGTCGGAGTCGTAACAGGCTTATCATCAACAAATCCATTATCTTGCGTACTCACCGCAGCAGGGGGTAATGTATTGATCGTTCTTGTTTCTAATGCTTTGATATAGCTCCATTTTTCCTCTGGGGGAGGTGGCAATGGTGCTTGTTGTTGTGGTTTTTTAATTTCCACTTTCTCCACTTGCGGCGTACTGGATTTTAGGAAATAAAGCCCTGCCCCTACCACTAAAACGATAAGTACAACTAAACCCCAGATTACACTAGGATTTTTGGTCGTATTCTTTTTCTTTGATTTTGTTGTTCGTGTGGACTTTTTCTTTGCCATCTCTTACTCTTTCAATAAATTCCGATAATTTTTTAATTCTACTTAAAAAAATTTTTGCTTGCTAGCCTAACTTGTTATTTTTTAAACATTAGCTGAAATCTTGCGGATCAACATCTAAATGCCAACGTACTTTATGCGTCATAAATTGATTATGAGGAAAACGTTGCAGAACATTTTGTAAATATGCACGCTGTGGATGCTGTAACAGCAATTGCCACCGATATTGCCCAGCCTTTTTGCTCATTGGCGCAGGCATCGGGGGTAAAACTTGTAATCCAGGTATATTTTGTTGCTGAAAAAAGGTAGCGATAGATTCCAATAATTTTTGTGCCTCCTCGCTATCTCGGCTTTGCGCTCTAAATAGAGCTTGTGCCATATAAGGCGGAAGCCCCACCGCATGACGTTGTTTTAACGCTATTTGCGAAAATTCTTCATATCCTCGCTTTAACAATGTTTGAAGCAAAGGATGATCTACAAAATGCGTTTGTAATACCACTTCCCCTGCTTTTTCGGCACGCCCCGCACGCCCCGCAACTTGAACATAAAGCTGAGCTAATTGTTCCTCCGCTCGAAAATCGACAGAGAACAAGGCGCCATCAATATCTAATAAAGCAACCAACGTCACTTCTGGGAAGTGGTGTCCTTTGGCCAACATCTGGGTACCAATCAAAATTTGACTTTGCCCTTGTTTAATTAAATTTAACCGAGATTCTAATTGCCCTTTTCGCGCTGTGCTATCTCGATCAATACGTGTAATCGGTGTATCTGGGAAAAGCTTCTGTAAATTTTCTTCCAACTGCTCTGTTCCCATGCCAGTTGGAATCAAATAGGTTGAGCCGCATTCTTCGCATTGCATCGGAATAGGCTTCTGATTACCACAATGATGACAACGTAAAACACGTTGTTTTTGATGATAAGTCATTGGTTTTTCACAATGTTTACATTCTGCAATCCAACCACACTCATGGCAAAGAATAATTGGTGAAAACCCACGGCGATTTAAAAACAATAACACCTGATTTCCAGCATCTAAATGCGCTTTAATTTTATTAATTAAGGCGTCCGATAGCCCTTGTTGCACCCGTTGCTTTTTCATATCAATGACAAAATGGTGCAATGCCGTCCCTTTTCCTGCCCGTTTTTTTAATGTTAAACGACGATACTTGCCCACTTCCACATTATTTAGCGTTTCTAAACTCGGTGTAGCCGATCCAAGTAGAATGGGAATATCTAAAATTTTGGCATACATCACAGCTAAATCTCGCCCGTGATAGCGCCATCCATCTTGCTGTTTAAAAGAGCGGTCATGTTCTTCGTCAATGATGATGCCACCTAAATCTTTAAATGGGCTCAATAAAGCAGAACGTGTACCAATTAAAATGGCGGTTTGTCCCGTTCGGACGCGTTGCCATACATTTAAACGCTCCGTATCATTAATATTTGAATGAACAACATCAATCGCTACATTAAATCGCGCTTTAAAACGTTGCACAGTTTGGGGAGTTAAACCAATTTCTGGTACCAGTACTAACACTTGTTTACCACGCTCGAGAAGGGCTGCGATATATTGCAAATAAATTTCCGTTTTCCCAGACCCAGTCACGCCTTCCAGCAACCATGGTTGAAAGGTAAATTGTTTTTCAAGTAAACCTAATGCTATAGCTTGCTCCGTGTTTAAACGCAACACATTTTCCTGTCGTACAATTGGTAATCCTCCAAGTTTTTCCTGCCAAGATTGCGTATCTTCTTGAATAATTTCTTCTTGGATAAAACCTTTTTGATATAACTGCGACCAGACAGCGGTACTAATTTCATTATTCCCTTTCTCTTGGGGTTGTGTTTGACAAAGTGAAAGTGCTTCTCGCTGCTTACGTGCGGTTTTTAATTTATTTTCCGTAAGTGCAGTTTCCCCTTCCGATGTGATGGTCCAAAAGGTTTTTTCATTAGTTGGTAAAGGGTTAGGTTGGCGTAATTTGACAGGAAGTGCATTATTCAATACTTCTCCCCACGGCGTTTGGTAGTAATTTGCTCCCCATTTTAAAAGCGCCCATAGTGGCTCAGGAAATAAATTCTCATGATCTAATGCTTGGAGAATTTCTTTTAGCTGTTCCTCGGGAATATCTGTAGTTTCAGGGAAATCAACCACTATCCCTACTAATTTATGCGAGCCAAATGGCACGAAAACCCGCGCGCCAACCACGAGATCCATATCATCGTCATACAGATAATCAAACTCACAAAATAAGGGGACAGGCAATGCCACTCGAACTAACGCCATACGTTTTCCTAATCAAACTTAGTAAAAGTTCTATTTTAGCAAATTTTTGTAAAACGAGAATTTTATCCAAATTTAAAAAAGGAAAACACGCCCCAATTTTCGTGAAAAATTACATAAATTTTTTGGAAAATCGGGGCGTGATGGACTAAAACTAAATAGTTGCCATCGCTTTTGGTCGGATAATGGCGTAAATCACACCCGTTACGATGCTACCAATTGCAATTACACCAAGATATAAAAGCGGTTGCGATACAAAAGGAATAACAAAGAGCCCACCGTGCGGTGCTTGTAAGGTGATACCAAATACCATGGACAATGCACCTGCAGTTGCCCCACCAAGAATAGCACTGATGATCACTCGAATAGGATCAGCCGCGACAAATGGCAATGCACCTTCTGAGATAAAACATAATCCAAGCACAAAGGCGGCATTTCCTGCATCATGTTCATTTTGCTCAAATTTTTTGCGAGCAAGCCATGTCGCAATCGCCATACCAATCGGCGGAACCATCCCCGCTGCCATCGCCGCGGCCATTGGCGTGTACACACCTGAGGTTAAAAGCCCAACTGAGAAAGTATAGGCCGCTTTATTCACAGGACCGCCCATATCTACGCACATCATTGCGCCAATGATTAATCCCAATACCACCGCATTTACGCTATTTAACGTAGTAAGCCAGTGTTTAAGCGATTCCATGATACTGGCGACAGGAGGATTGATAAGATAAACCATTAATAAGCCGACAATAAGCGTGCCTAAAAATGGTAAAATTAAAATTGGTTTAAGGGAGGCAAAACTTGCTGGCAACTGGATAGCCTTATTCAGCCATTTCACAGTGTAACCTGCAAGGAAACCAGCCACGATACCGCCTAAAATCCCTGCCCCTCCCGTAGTGGCAAGCATCCCGCCGATTAAACCGACGGCAAGCCCTGGACGATCCGCAATCGAGTAGGCAACATACGCAGCAAATACTGCAATCATTAAATGGAATGCAGCGCCACCACCGATATCCATTAATGCTTTTGGTAAACCACCCGCAATATTGGGATCTTTAAAGGCATCAAATCCAAACATAAAGGAGATGGCAATGAGTAACCCTCCTGCAACTACCACCGGCAACATATAAGACACGCCAGTCATCAAGTCTTTGTAAATTCCAGTATGTAATTTTTTAGATTCAGGTTTAGTAATTTGTTGGGTTTCGCCGCCAGCAGTTTCATATGGTTTAGCTTCTTGCCATGCTTTTCTAAATTCATCAGCAGTATGTTTTAATGCGGCACCTGTACTGGTTTTATATAAAGGTTTACCTCGGAATTTATCTAAATCTACATCAATATCTGCAGCCACAAAAATTAAATCGGCACGTTTAATGTCTTCAGGTGTAACTGCATCGTTGGTGCCAATTTGTCCTCGTGTTTCTACCTTAATTTGCCAGCCTTGGCTTTCTGCATAACGCTCTATCGCTTCTGCCGACATAAAAGTATGTGCCACTCCCGTTGGTCAAGCGGTCACCGCAATCACAAATTTTTCTTTTTCTGGAGGAGAATTTTCTTTGGCTTGTGAATTTAATGTATCTGAAAAAGTTTGAATCGCTTGCCACGCTTTTTGAGGATCGTTAAAAGCGCTTTGCAAATCTAAAATGCCTCCAATTTTTCCGTGTGCTTTAGCGGGAATATGATTATCAAATAAAACTACAACATCAGACTGCTCGATAGGGACGATGGTATTCCCTGCTGCAATTAAAACAGGCTGTAAACGTGCATTGAGTAAGGCAATGCGTCCTTCTCCTAAATAGGAGGGATAATAAAGTGCAATTTTCATAGTATGACCCTAATAATTTAATAAAAAATGAGAAGATTGAACAAGCGGCAAACGATCTTTGACATCCTCTGGTTGCCAATCAATTCCTGATGATTCGACAACTAGGGTTGCAATGACGACCGCATGTTTTAATGCAACATCAATATCTTCATGTTTATCTAAAAAGAAAGTAATAAAGCTCGCAAGCAAACTATCCCCTGCTCCCGTCGTACTAACTACCTTTCTACATGGTAAAACAGCGTGATAAATTTCATCATTATGGCGGCTGATCAAATAAGCGCCTTTGTCACCGCTAGATAACAGAACATATTGGGTATATTCTTGGCATAGTTCTTTCGCAAGTCGGCATTGATCCTTGATGGTGGTGAGCTTGGTATTCCCTGCCAATACTTGTAATTCTTCAGAATTCGGCTTAATTAGAATAGGTTTAGCGGTTATCGCCAATTTTAGAGCAGATTTACTCGTATCTAAGACCCAATGCACACCTTGTTGGGTAAGCTGATGACACCATTGTGTAAACATCTCTGCCGAAATTCCTTGTGGTAGCGAGCCACAAATCAAAACGCAATCAAACCTTTCATGCCAATCTTGGCTCCGGTCGCAAAATAACGCCCATTGTTCGGGAGAAACATAAAATCCAGTAAAATTAAGATCCGTTGTGTCATCATTACTCGTAATTTTTATGTTTGTTCTAGTTTGCCCATCGATATAGATGAACTCATCATTAATTTGTTCTTCTTGAAAAAGTTGTTGAAAAGCACCAACATTTTCCCAACCAAGAAAACCTGTCGCTGTTACGGGGACGCCTAATTTTCTTAGTACTTGTGCTACATTAATCCCTTTTCCCGCAGGGTGCTGGGATAATGTTTTTATGCTGTTGACATCGCCAATGCGTAAAGTTTCCGTTTTACCAACTAAATCAATGGCTGGATTTAAGGTTACTGTTAAAAATCGCATATCACTCCCCTAATCCGTCATTAATAGCCGTTTCCAATGCTTGCAATGCTTCTTGTGCTTGTTCACCACTCGCTTTAATATGTAAATGCTGATTATGCTTTGTCCCTAACGTCAACACCTTCATAAGATTCTTACCATTCACAAATTCAGTTTGGTTATCTGGATTTGCAATCAAAATTTCACACGGGAATTGCTTCGCAATTTTTACCAATAAGGTTGCAGGTCTGGCGTGTAATCCTTGTGGATTTTTAATAAGGAATGTTCCTTCCACCATTTCTGTGTGGGGTTCTACTAGCGCTTCACCTTTGTATAATTTTTCTAAAATAGAAACAATTTCATTTTTATCAGCGCATTGTAATTGTTGAAGAATAGTGGGTGTTAAGGCACATAATAATGAATTGAGTTGGTTATCTATCTGTGCCACCGTAATCAGCATTTTTCCAGTTTCACTTTTCGCAATGCTTATGCCATTTTCTACGTTACCAATCGCGCTATCATTTAAAAAGCAATTCTCACCCAAATACAGGGCTTGATGTGCCATTACATCGCTTAAAAAGCGCTCATTACAATACCCTTGTTGTTGCAGATGACATACATTTTCAGCTGTTAAGGTAAGTAAATTATCGGTAGTTAAATGGGTAGTAATTAAGGCGGGAGTAATGAAGGGTTTAGCAGTTTTAAAATAATGAATAAAATCCGTGGGCGTTCGCGCTGAAATCAGATGTTGAATACGTTTTTCATCGCTTAGTAAGCCCGTTAATTGTCGCAATAATGTGAGATGTTCTTCAGATTTTGCAGCAATACCAATCACGATAAAAGCACTTTCGTTCGGTGCCCATTCAACACCTTCTGGAAATTGAGCAATGACAACGCCTGTTTTCTTGACTAATGGACGACTTTCCAAGGTACCATGTGGAATCGCAATACCATTTCCTAAATAAGTACAAGTCTGATTCTCTCGCGCAATCATAGCTTGTGCATATCCCGCCTCAACATAACCTAATTCTTGTAACTGTTTTGCGATCAGATCAATCGCCGCTTCCTTATCCTTTACAGTTTGTTGCAGGAGAATATTTTTACTTGAAATTTCAAACATTTTGTTCATTTCCTCAATAAATTTATCAAATATAAAAATTATATTTATTTTGAAACGATCAAAAAGTGAGCTGTTTCACATTTTCAATAATCTCTTGAAAAGAAACAATAAAAAACCCGCCTCTTAGTAATACTAAAATGCGGGTTTCATTATTGTTAATAAGTAAATTAGTGGTTAATCAGTACGTTAATACCAGCACCACCAAGAATTAACCATGCGAAAAGAATAATACCAAGGATGAGCGGTTTAATCCCTGCATTTTTAATCGCACTGATATGTGTCGTTAACCCAAGTGCAAACATTGCCATAGTTAATAACAAGTTATCTAACCATACCATGCTTTTTACGGTTTCTGCCCCAAATGGTACCCAAGTGTGAAGCGCAACAACACCAATAAAGATAAAGGCGAACCATGGAACTTGTACTTGACGTACTTTTTGTCCAAAAGTAATTTTTTCGCCATTTTCACCTTTTCCAACAAGGAAGAAGGATAAAATTAGCAAGAACGGTGCCAACATCATTACACGAATCATTTTAGTAATTACTGCAGTTCCTGCTGCGGCAGGGCTTACTGCATTACCCGCGACCACAACTTGCGCAACTTCGTGAATGGTTGAGCCTTCATAAATACCGTATTGGCTGTCGTTAAGCCATTGATGTAACCACCCCATATGATAGAACATCGGATAAATTAGCATTGCAGTCGTACCAAATACAACAACAGTAGCGACAGCAATAGTCACTTTATAAGACTGTGCTTTTAATACAGGCTCAGTCGCAATAACTGCGGCTGCGCCACAAATACTTGAACCCGCACCAACAAGGATACTGGTTTCTTTATCCATTTTAAAAACTTTAATACCTAACCAACAGGCGAGTAAGAAAGTCGAAGACAGGGTTAAAATATCGGTTAAAATTGCAGCAATACCAACATTTTCTACTTGAGTAAAAGTAAGTTTGAACCCATATAACATAATTGCCAAGCGTAGTACTTGCCCTTTTGTGTAACCTACGCCAAGATTTAGAATACTGCCTGATTGTGGATAAACAGTGTTTCCAAGCACAATCCCTAGCAAAATAGCAAGGGTTAGCGAAGATAAACCAAAGTTGTGTCCACCCGTCCAGTGCGGTAATTCAGCTACAAACCACATAGAGAAAAGGCTTGCGAGTAAAGCGAAGACCAATCCAGATATGTGCGGGACTTTCGGGATATAAGCCAAAGCAGCTTGTTTTGTTTTCATGAAATATTCCTATATAAATCTATAAGCGGGGCAAGTATACACTTTTTATCCGGGAAAATTTAACATTTTTTAAACATTTTATAAAAAAGGAAGAACAAACCCAGCAAGTTTGTTACAATACCTTGATTCTATTAGCAAACGTGAGGTAACACATGAAAGTTACAAAAGATAAAGTAGTAAGCATCGCTTATCAACTACGCAACCAAGATGGTGTTTTAATCGATGAAGCACCGGCAAACCAACCTTTAACTTATTTACAAGGTCACAATAACCTTATTATTGGTCTTGAAAATGCGTTAGAAGGCAAAGACGTTGGCGAAAAATTTGAAGTTCGCGTAAAACCTGAAGAAGGTTACGGTGAATACAGTGACATGATGGTACAACGTGTACCAAAAGCTGCATTTGAAGGTGCGGTTGAAGAACTAAAACCAGGTATGCGCTTTATTGCTGAAACAGATCGTGGTCCACTTCCAGTTGTTATCACAGCAGTAGAAGGTGACGAAGTTGTTGTTGACGGTAACCACATGCTTGCTGGTCAAGAATTACTATTCAACGTAGAAGTTGTAGATGTTCGTGATGCAACTTTAGAAGAATTAGCACACGGTCATATCCACGCTGCACCAGCACAAGATGGTTGCTGTGGCGGTCATGGTCATCACCATGAAGCGGAACACGAATGCTGTGGTGGCCACGGTCATGATCACGAAGACGATCATGAATGCTGTGGTGGTCACGGTGAAGGTAAAGGCGGTTGCGGCTGCAGCCACTAATCTTTACCGATTAAGTGATAAAAAAGCGATGAGTAAAATCATCGCTTTTTTTTAATATACGCCTTTAAAACGATAACGTAATTTACGCATAAAGCGTTTATAGCGAATAATAAAACTAACCGATTTAAATTTATCGGTCCATTCAAGAGGAAGCGGTAGAATATCTTTTACCTGTTTCGCATACTGACTAAAAATCGTTGCTCCCAAAGACACTGCCTCAGGCATCCAAGGTTTCACATGCCCTGTACTATGATAAATAGCCACTGGCATGTTACAAGTAGTACCGCCTAAAAGGTTTTCAACAGTATCCCATCTCGTTACACATTTCCGAGTATCAGTTTGAAAATTGTAACGTGCATCAACACATATCTTACTGCCATTAAAAATATAATTAAGGATATCTTGATCCTGAAAAGTAAAATTTGGAAATTTTTTAATAAAATCAGAAATATCCTCTTTTAAATTTCGCGTACGCCACATTTCTAAATTCAAAAGCATTACACCAGCATTAAAATAAACATCCTTAGAAGATAATCCTATTGTCGTTTTATATTCTTTATCTCCAATATTAAATAAAATATCAGGCACAATAGCTAAGGCATTCTCACCAAAATCAATATGATAAAACGTAGATAAATTCGCATTAACAATTAAGTCAATGTCCATATACAAAATTCTATCAAGAGTATTGGGTAAATAATCAACCGCAAATAATCGTGCATAGGTGACTGAACTAATATAACTAATAGTTGTAGGTAGATCCTCAAATTGCAGAGGATCAATTTCAATAAAAGTTATTTCACTACTTTGTTTTTGACAAAACGCTTTAAGATACTCTTGAGATGTTTGAGAAATATTTAATGAAAGTACATAAAAATGGACTGATTCCTCTGGATGATTCTTGATGATACTTAATGCAACAACACTGAGATAAGGGACATAATTTTCGTCACAATTAAAAAGGATATTCATGCTTTTTCCCACTTATAAATAATTTTGAAATTATACTGTTTTTTAATCTTAGTGTCACAATAATGAACAACGCCCCAATTCTCATAAAATTTTATGAAAATCGGGGCGTGATTTATTTTTTAATTCTTCTCTAAAGAATATTTGCGTATTGTTCTGTTAATGCTTGAGGCCAAACGCTTGATTGAACCTCACCGATATGATGTTTGTGTAATAACAACATAGCAAGACGGGACTGACCAATTCCACCGCCAATTGAAAGAGGTAATTTGCCACTCACAAGATCTTGGTGCCATGCAAATTTTAAACGTTCCTCATCGCCTGTAAGGGCTAATTGAGTTCTTAAAGCACTTTCATCCACACGGATACCCATTGAAGATAACTCAAAAGCACGTTCTAATGTTGGGTTCCACACGAGAATATCGCCGTTTAAGCCTTTATAATCGCCTTCTGAAACCGTCGTCCAGTCGTCATAATCTGGAGCGCGCACATCATGTGGTTTACCGTCAGACAATGCCCCACCAATCCCGATTAGGAAGACAGCGCCATATTCTTTACAAATCGCGTTTTCACGTTCTTTGTCTGTCATACCAGGAAAACGTTTTACGAGATCTTCACTTTGAACAAAGGTAATTTTTTCTGGTAAAAATGGGGTTAGTGAGAATTTTTCTGCGACAGCCTGCTCAGTTTCACGCATTGCGGCGTAAATACTTTCCACTGTTTCTTTTAAATAACTTAAATCACGGCGTCCTGTCGGAATCACTTTTTCCCAATCCCACTGATCAACAAACACACTATGTGTTTGATCAAGGCTATCTTCATCGGGACGCAATGCTTTCATATGAACAAAAAGTCCTTCACCTTCTTTGAAAGAAAAGCGCGCTAAAGTATGACGTTTCCACTTAGCCAAAGAATGGACCACTTCAAAGGTTGCTCCTGGAATCTGTTTTACATTAACTTGAACCGCTTTTTCTGTACCAGAAAGATTATCTTGAATACCATTACCTACTTGACTTAAAATTGGTCCTTGTACTTCCACAAGTCCCAAATGTTCCATAAGTTTTTGGGTAAAAGTATTTTTAGCAAAGCTAATTTCTTGTTGTTGTAAAATAAATGATTTTTTCATATTCTTTACCTACGTCTATATTTTTAGGTTATTTTGTAATTTTTAGAAATTATTTAGAAAAATGTGACGCGTGTCAAACACTGACATAAAGAAATACGCTATCATTTAGATAATATTTAAAATATTAAATTATTTTTAGATATTTTCTATTTTTATTAATTTAAAGGAAGGGAGTAAGGGTAAAATGCTTAATCTCGATGATTTAGATAAGAAAATTTTAACTGTTTTAGTAAAAGACGCACGCACGCCTTATGCAGAAATGGCGAAAAATTTTGGCGTAAGTCCCGGGACCATCCATGTGCGGGTGGAAAAAATGCGCCAATCTGGCATTATTCAAGGCACAAAAATCAAAATTGATGCACAACGCCTCGGCTATGATGTTTGCTGTTTTATCGGGATTATCCTAAAAAGTGCCAAAGATTACGATAAAGTGATTCAACAATTAGAACGAATCAATGAGGTTGTAGAGGCCTACTACACTACGGGGAACTACTCTATCTTTATCAAAGTTATGACGCACACTATCGCTGAATTACATTCCGTCCTATCCTCCAAAATCCAATTAATCGAAGAAATTCAATCAACTGAAACTTTAATCTCTATGCAGAATCCAATTTTGCGAGATATTCAACCATAAATTTAATCATTAAGGAGTTCATCATGAGTGAAGTATTTCATCTTGGTTTAACTAAAGCGATGTTAGATGGCGCAAAAGTGGCTATCGTTCCTGGTGCGCCAGAACGTGTAGAACGTATCGCACGCTTACTTGATCGTCCACAAAAATTAGCAAGTACCCGTGAATTTACATCTTGGTTAGGTTATATCGAAGATAAAGCAGTAGTAGTTTGCTCAACTGGTATTGGGGGTCCATCTGTTTCTATCGCTGTTGAAGAATTAGCACAACTTGGCGTACGTACTTTCTTACGCGTAGGTACTACTGGTGCAATTCAACCAGATATCAACGTAGGTGACTTACTTGTCACGACAGGTGCTGTTCGTTTAGATGGCGCAAGCTTACACTTTGCACCACTGTGCTATCCAGCGGTTGCTAACTTCCATTGTACTGAAGCACTTTACAAAGTTGCAAAAGAAAGCGCAACCACACATATTGGTATCACAGCATCTTCAGATACTTTCTATCCTGGTCAAGAACGTTACGACACATACACAGGTAAAGTTTGGAAAGACTATCAAGGTCGTTTAAAACAATGGCAAGAACTTCATGTAATGAACTTCGAAATGGAAAGTGCAACCCTCTTCACAATGTGTAGTGCAATGGGATTACGCGCGGGTATGATTTCTGGTGTTATCGTAAACCGTACTCAACAAGAAATTCCTAACGAAGAAACCATTAAATCTACTGAACAAAAAGCAATTGAAGCGGTAGTAAAAGCGGTCGCATTATTAGTGTAATAGATTCTCAAATTTGAGATACAGAAATGCCTCGTTTTTGCGAGGCATTTTTTATATGAATCGTTAGATAAAGAATGCGTTTGGTTGGAAAAGTTTTTCCACTTCTGGTACATATTTTTTATCATTAATATATACGATGACGTGATCGTTTTCCTGAATAGTCACTTTGCGTTTTGCAATAATCACTTCTCCATCCCGCACAATCGCTGCAATAACTGTGCCGATTGGAAGTTTTAATTCTTCTATCGTACGTCCAATTACTTGGCTGGTTGTTGGATCGCCATGCACCACAATTTCATCGGCTTCCGCTAACCCATGACGCATAGAAATCGCATTCACCACGTCCCCTTTACGCACATAACTCAACATGGCTGAAACCGTGGTTTGTTGCGGAGAAATCGCAATGTCAATTGTCCCACCTTGTACAAGGTTTACATACGCCATACGTTGGATCAATACCATCGCATTTTTTGCGCCTAAGCGTTTAGCTAAAAGGGCTGCCATGATATTGGTTTCATCATCACTGGTTAAACACAAAAATACATCTGTTGCTTCAATATTTTCTTCAAATAACAATGATTCATCGGACGGATCGCCTTGGAATACCAACGTTTTTGATAAATCTTCTGCTAATTGCATTGCACGTTTTGGATTACGCTCAATCAATTTTACATTACATTGATTTTCTAATTTTTTAGCCACACCAATTGCAATATTCCCGCCACCAATAATCATGATACGTTTATATGGGCGTTCTAAACGTTGCAACTCTGACATAATAGCTTTGATGTTTTCAGTCGCACATACGAAAGTAATTTCATCCCCTGCTTCAACAATTGTCGAACCTTGTGGGCGAATAATCTTATCATTGCGTTTAATCGCAACAATGCGTGAATCAATATGCGGTAAATGATCTTTTAATGCTGAAATCGGTGATCCCACTAACGGACCACCATAGTAAGCGCGTACCACGACAATACTGATTAAATCATTTGCTAAATGCGAGATTTGCAATGCACCTGGGTAGCTGATTAAGCGTGTAATCTCTTCAACGACTAAACGCTCAGGTGAAATAATATGATCAATTGGAATCACATTATTTTGAAAAAGCTTATCTTTTTCACGTAAATATTCTGAATTACGAATACGAGCAACCTTAACTGGCGTATTAAACAGCGTATACGCTACCTGGCACGCGATCATATTCACTTCATCTGAACTCGTCACCGCAACCAATAAATCAGCATCCGCGGCCCCTGCTTGGCGCAGAATAGAAGGAGAAGATGCCAGCCCAGCCAATACGCGCAAGTCATGCTTGGATTCTAAATTATCTAAGGTATTTTGATCATTATCGACAAGGGTAATATCATTATCTTCACCCACAAGATTTTCTGCGAGCGTTGAACCAACTTGTCCAGCACCTAAAATAATAATTTTCATAGCCTATTTACTCTCTTTACTTTGCTTTTTCAATTTTGCATAAAAGAAGCCATCACCGCCATTAGCCTGCGGTAAAAATTGTTGCCCTACGCTTTCAGCAGTTTGTCCTTCAAAAGGTAACATCACAAGTTCAGCATCAGGGTGTGCTTTTAAAAAACGTTCAATTTGTTGACGATTTTCCTGTGCAAGCACTGAACAAGTTGCATAAAGCAATGTGCCATTATCTTTTAATAACCCCCACATTGCCTCTAAGATTTTATACTGTAATGCGACAAGTTGAGGAATATCTTCAGGTTGACGTAACCATTTAATATCTGGATGGCGACGAATTACCCCCGTTGCTGAACATGGCGCATCAAGGAGAATTTTATCGAACTGAGGTTTATTTTTCCACCAAGCTTGTGGATTACTCGCATCCGCGCAAATAATCTCAGCACTTTGTTTTAAGCGTGTTAAGTTTTCTCTGACACGTTTTAAACGGTTTTCCTCCACATCCAATGCCACAACTTGTGCTTCAGGAGCTAATTCTAGAATATGCGTTGTTTTTCCACCTGGGGCGGCACAAGCATCTAAAATAAGCTCACCATTTTGTGGCTCTAATAAGCGCGCAGCCCATTGTGCATGCACATCTTGAACGGTTACGTCCCCTTCATCAAAGTTCGGTAATTTTTGAACGCCACATGCCTCGAGTAAACGTAATGCTTGTGGATGCAGATCGGTTGCGGTTTCAATCCCATTTGCTTGCAAAGCTTGACGATAATCATCCCGTGCAATTTTTGCATTAACCCGTAACCACATTGGTGGTTTTTGATTATTCGCCTCAATAATTTCACGCCAATTTGGATACACTGGTTTAAGTAAATTAATAAACCAATCTGGATGCATGGTGTGCCAGTGCTTATCCGCTTTCATAAGAATTTCTTCTTTTTCTCGTAAAAAACGACGTAAAACGGCATTAACCAAAGCACGCATATTATCGACTTTTAATGACTTAGTCGCATTAACAACTTCATCTACTGCCGCAAATTCTGGAACACGGGTATATAAAATTTGGTAAAGACCCACCAACAATAAACATTGCACAATGCGGGTTTTTCCTTTCAGTGGCTTATCTAAAAGATAGGTCAGAATTTTTTCTAAGCGAGGTAGCACTCGGGCAACACCAAAGGTGATTTCCTGTAATAAAGGAAAGTCTTTAGCTGGCACACGATTTTGATATTCGGGTAAAAGTGCAGACAAGGACTGTCCTTGCTGCATTTTTAGTAAAATTTCTGCAGCTAAGGCGCGTACATTACACGCCTCATTTTTCGATAATTTTTTTGTATTTTTCATCACGGGACGCGATGGTTTCTTTTTACTGCTATTCATTTTTGCGTGTCCATTAAAGATTATGCAAGAATCTCGCCAACATTAAACCACGCTGCACGACCATTTAGAAAATCTTGTGCGCTCATCGGTTTTTTGCCCGCAGGTTGCAATTCCAATAGATTCAACACGCCATTTGCGGTGGCAATTTGAATACCATTCTTATCTGCTTTTAAAATTTTTCCCGCTTCAACATTCTGGTGAGGTAATACTTCAGCTTTCCAAATTTTAATACTTTGCGGATTTCCTTTATCATCTTGTGTGTTTAAATATGCCATTGGCCATGGATTAAATGCACGGATATTACGTTCTAACTGTTCAGCAGAAAGTTGCCAATCTAACTTCGCTTCTTCTTTACTCAGTTTTTTTGCATGTGAAGTCTGGTTTTCATCTTGTTTTTCTGGAACAAACTTACCTGTTTCTAAGGCATCCAAAACTTCAATTAATGCAGAAGGGGCAATCTGTGCCAATTTGTCATATAGACTACCTGACGTATCCTCAGCAGTGATATCACAATACACTTTATAGAGCATATCACCAGTGTCCAAACCTTCGTCCATTTGCATAATGGTAACGCCAGTTTGTGCATCGCCAGCCCAAAGGCTACGTTGGATAGGCGCTGCGCCACGCCATTTCGGTAAAATCGAACCATGTACGTTTAGGCAACCTAAGCGTGCTGCCTCTAATACGGCTTTCGGTAAAATTAATCCATAAGCGACGACCACCATGACATCTGCATTTAATGCTGCAAGCTCTGCTTGTGCTTCTTCATTGCGCAAGGTTTTTGGCTGGTAAACGGGAATATCATGTTCCAACGCCAACTGCTTCACTGGGCTCGCGGTTAATTTTTTACCACGCCCTGCGGGTTTATCAGGTTGCGTATAAACGGCAATGATATTGTGATTTGTTTTTAAAAGGGCATCCAAATGCTGTGCGGCAAAATCAGGCGTACCCGCAAAAATAATATTTAATGGTTTCATAGGTGCTACGTTAAAAAATAAATAAAATGGTTAAAATACAATAAATTAGCGCTATTTTTGATGACGACTAATTTGTTTTTGTAACTTCGTTAATTTCTCTTTAATACGATTGCGTTTTAAAGGAGAAAGATAATCAGCAAAAACGATACCTTCTAGGTGATCCATTTCGTGCTGAATACAGATCGCTAATAATTCATCTGCTTCAAGTTCAAATTCTTCACCTTTACGGTTTAATGCACGAATTTTAACTTTTTCTTTACGTGGAACAAAGCCATTAAAGCCAGGCAAAGATAAGCAACCTTCTTCAATACCCGTTTCCCCTTCTGATTCAATGATTTCAGGGTTAATTAAAACTAATTGATTTTGTTTGTCGCCTTCAATATCGATCACGATAAGACGTTTATGGAAATCTACTTGCGTTGCAGCAAGACCGATGCCTTGTTCTTCGTACATCGTTTCAAACATATTATCAATAAATTCATTAAGTTCCGGTGTAAAATCTTCTTTTGTCATCGGAGCCGCTACTGTTTTAAGGCGCTCATCCGGATAAATTAAAACATTTAATAAAGCCATTTTCTTTTCCTAATAAAATAAAAACGTATCAACTGTACGCTAAATTCTGTCAAAAATACAATAGGTATCCCCTATTATAAACAAAAATATTATAAAGTCTTACCTTTTAAAAAAGGAAAACTTCCGAACATGTATGACTACTCATCCGGAAGTTTACGAGGGTTGATTAATTTATAATGAATTAAAATTTATAGCCAATATTTAATTTAAAGTTACGTCCTGCACCGTTCATTAAACTAAAGGCTGGGCGATAACTTTGATCAAATAAGTTATCAATTGAGAAATCAATACGTAGATCTTTGAATGTCCCTTCTTTTGGTGCATAAGTCGTATGGATTTCAGTTAGAGTGTAATGTTTAAATGGCGTACCATCACCCCAGTTGGTTTCATAAGTTGATGAAACACGATTTTGGTTACGATAATAAGTCACAATGGTTCCCACATTAAACACATTTGGAATGAAATAGTAATCCGCACTGACACTTAATTTATTTGCAGGAATATTATCAAGAGGGTCACCTACTTTAACACCTTGTAAGAATAAATTACTGTGGTCTGTTTCTGTTACTTTACCATGCATTTGACCATAGGTTACGCCTAACCCAACATAATCATTACGATAATGTGTACCCACTTCAAAACCAGTAATACGCGCTTTTGGTAAGTTGACATATTCTGCGACCGCCATTTGCTCACCAAAGGACAAATGAGGCTCAATCATGTTTTTAATATCATTTCGGAAGAATGCCGCGCTCCAATCCCAGTTATCTCCAGAAGTGAAAACATCTTGGAAATGGAAATTTGCATCAATTTCTTTATTACGTGCAATTTCAGGTTTTAAATGTACATTTGGATAAAGTTGTGCTGGATAAGCATCAATTTTTGGATGATTTGCCAACGCTTTTTGTGCAATCCCCTCGGCAACAGGCAGCATCTTCTTACGTGCAATTTTTTCTGCTTGAGCAGTTGGCACACCGTGAGCTTTCATACCTTCGATCATAGGGGCTGTCATTTTATGCAAAATACCATTTACCACTTGTTGGTGAATACTATTTTGCATTGACACTGGATCAAGTTTTATGCCAAATAAATAACCATTCGCAAAACTTTCCTGTAAAGATGGCGCACGGAAAGCTTCATTGTATTTAATTCCTAACGTGAAAAATTCAACGGGTTTCCACGTTACTGCAAAAGATGGTGAATAATGGTGATCTGTCAATTTCGGATCATTTAATTTATCTTCGGGAACAATCTGCGGAATGGGACGCATTGTTTTAGGCGGTAAAATATTGACTGTTTGGAAATTACCGTCTGCTTTAGTACGATAATGATCGTAGCGAATACCTGAAGATAAAACTAAACTTTTATTAAATAATGGAACATACCCTTGTAAGAATACGCCAGTATTATCAGATTTTCCGTTATAACCACTTGGGCGATATTTAGATTCGAAAACGTTTACATTCTTTTCGCGAATGGTATTAATTTTATTATGCGCAAAATCCACACCGTAAGTTAAATACAACCAATCAAAATCAGATGAATTACGAATATTAAAACCATTGGTCACATATTTTGTTTTATCATTGACGTTATCTTCTAACCAATGTTCGCGTTCAATGGTATGGTTGCGATATAGGGTAATATGACTATCCACATATTTACTTTCAGGATCAAACGCATAATCTAAGATTGTACTTTGGTCTGTGATTGTTTGATGACTTAATGGTGAATATTTGTAATTCACCATATGTAATCCATTTCGAGCGCCATGTGCTAACGCCATAAATTGCTCAAATGTTAAGCCTTGGGTGCCTACAGGAGTATCTTTGGCTAATTTACCATTTAATAAATTATTATCATTCGGAGAAGTTTGACTAATTCGTACAAGACGATGAGAAACCGTGACGCGGTTTGCATCATCAATTTGCCAGCCTAATTTAGCTAATCCGCCTTTTTGAATATAGCCACTATTTGGCAAATGTTGTCCATCGCCTAAACGTAAATTATTAGCATGGTTATAGAATCCACCAAGTAATGCATCAAAATTATCATTTGCCGCATATACCATAGCGGTTGTTTCAGTAAGTTGATTTGCACTATGGTAGCCTTGATTAATCTTCGCACCAAAATTTTGACCGTCGTCTAATAAATCTAATGCGGTTGGTGTACGCATTGCGACTACCCCACCGAGAGCACCATTGCCCCATAATGTAGAAGCAGGTCCTTTAATCACTTCAACATTTTGTACCATAGACATTGGTAGAAAATAAGAACCGCGATTTTTTAATTCGAAGTTTTGTTTTACACCATCAATAACCTGAGCGACACGGTTACCTGTTAAGCCACGGATATCAGGTTTTTGATTAATAGGACGATCACCACCATCAATGCTCATATTGGGTACATTTTTCAATGCTTGTGCAATGCTAGATGCTTGCGCGGCTTGGATTTGATTGTTATCTAATGAAACTGTTTTATTCGCTTCTTTCGCATAAGTACTCGCATCCCTTAATGCAACCACAGAGATTTCATCAAGAGTAGTAGGCGTATTATCTGCCATGGCGATTGCCGGCATCGTTAGAAAAAGAGCGGTATAAATTTTAGATAACTTCATATGGTCTCCAAGTAAACTAAACACGAATTCGTCCCTGTTACAATAAAATAATTCTATCTGAAAATGTTACTAATGAAACTATATTTATTGTAATTATTTGATTTATATCAACATCCTTTCTGATACAAATGAGAATTATACTTATTTGTAAAAAATAATCAATATTTGAGCATCTTCATTTTTTGAAAGTTTTAAAGAAAAATGGTCAATTCTCTGGATATTTAGCAATATTCTGCTAGAATCGTTCGAATATTCACAAAATGTTCGGATGAAGGTAGCTGGAGAGTGGGGAGTACCCCACGCCGACGAGGTAAAATCTTTCAGGCGCGAATTTTCGCATTGGACTGTTACTGGACGAACCCTTGGAGAGATCCGCATAAGTTTTAAAGCGGACGCCGAAGGCGCAAAAAAACGATTTTCGTTTTTCAAACGCTCAGGCAAAAGGACAGGGGCAGGAAAAATTTTCAAAAGTATGCATATTTCACTTTATGCAATCCTTTCTTTTTTAAATTCTCTCACTGCCTTGTAAATTTTGATTCATTACGAGGATTCGAATGACTGTTACATCTTTTTTTCAAGCTATTGATAGCTTTGTATGGGGACCACCGTTATTAGTACTTCTAGCAGGAACCGGAATTTATTTCACTATCCGTTTAGGTTTCTTGCAAATTTTTCAATTACCACGCGCCCTTTACTATTTATTTAACAAAGAACCTGGCGCAACAAAGGGTGATGTTTCAGCTTTTGCTGCACTCTGTACAGCCCTGGCTGCTACGATTGGTACGGGTAATATCGTAGGGGTAGCTACCGCTATTCAAGCGGGTGGTCCAGGTGCACTATTCTGGATGTGGATTGTTGCTCTATTTGGTATGGCAACAAAATATGCCGAGTGTTTACTCGCTTTAAAATATCGTATCCGTGATAAACAAGGCTTTATGGCTGGCGGTCCAATGTATTACATTGAGCGTGGGCTTGGTCTACCATGGCTTGCAAAAGCGTTTGCTATTTTTGGTATTTTGGTGGCTTTTTTCGGAATTGGTACTTTCCCTCAAGTAAATGCCATTACGCATGCTATGCAAGATACTTTCCATGTACCAGTACCCCTTTCTGCTGTCGTAATCACTGTTTTAGTTGCAATGATTATTTTAGGCGGTGTGAAACGTATCGCAACCGTATCGTCAGTAATCGTTCCTTTCATGGCAATTTTCTATGTGGGGACAGCTATTACGATTATCGCTCTCAATTGGCGTGCATTACCGGCAACGATTTCACTTATCATCAAATGTGCATTTGAGCCTCAAGCGGTACTAGGCGGCGCATTAGGCTATACCGTGCTACGCGCAATTCAATCTGGTGTATCCCGTGGTATTTTCTCTAATGAGTCAGGTTTAGGATCTGCACCAATTGCGGCGGCCGCGGCAGAAACTAAAGAACCTGCTCGTCAAGGTTTAATCTCAATGACAGGGACGTTCCTTGATACCATCATTGTATGTACCATGACAGGTATCGTCCTTATTTTAACTGGAGCTTGGAATACGGGTCTCCACGGCGTGGAAGTAACTAACTACGCATTCAGTCATGGCTTAGGACATGCTTTTGGCGCAAGTATTGTGACTATCGGTCTTCTTTTCTTTGCGTTCACGACGATCTTAGGCTGGTGTTATTACGGGGAACGTTGTTTCGTATACTTGGCGGGGATCAAAGGAATTAAAGTTTACCGCAGTATCTTTATCGTACTCGTGGGGGCAGGGGCTTTCTTAAAGCTCGATCTTATTTGGATTCTAGCCGATATCGTTAATGGTTTAATGGCAATTCCAAACCTAATTGCACTTGTCGGTTTACGTAAGGTCGTTGTCAAAGAAACCCAAGATTTCTTTGCTCGCATCGCCGAACAAGAAAAAAATGGTAATCAAGAATTAGCCATTGATTAATTTTTAAGAGGAAAAGTTTTTTATTTTTTCCTCTTGAAATCTGTAAAAATCGGGTTTATTTTAAGTATGAATTCAGAATGATAGTCAACATTAAAGGAGAACATCATGAAAGTTGATATCACAAGTAAACAAATGGAAATCACTCCTGCCATCCGTGAATACGTTGAATCTCGTCTTGAAAAACTTGAAAAATGGCAAACTCAATTAATTAACCCTCACTTTATTCTACATAAAGATCCACAAGGTTTTTCTGTCGATGCAAATATCGGTACGGTTCACGGTGAACTTGTTGCACACGCTGAAGCAAAAGATATGTATGAAGCAATTAATTTAGTTGAGGAAAAACTTGCTCGCCAATTAAATAAAGCTCAACATAAAAGTGAATCTTTCCGTAAAGAAGAACGCTTAAAAGATGAATTTGAAGGTAAAAATCCTTACTAATTCAATGAGTGTATCGTAGACATAATTTACCGTACCCGCAATTACTGCGGGTATTTTTATATTCTTTTAAAACACGCCCCGATTTTCAAAAAAATTTATGGAAATCGGGGCGTGAATATTTATTTTACAAATGCTAAAGCTTGTTCAAGAACCTCCACCCCAGCACCCGTTTTATATGCATTTTCACTAAGATGACGTCGGTACTGTTTCGCCCCTTTACAGCCCTGGAATGCACCCAATAAGCTATTAGTCATGTGATTTAACTTCACGCCTTGCGATAATTGTTCCTCAACATAAGGTAACATTTTTTCAATCGCTTCGAGTGGGGTCACAATTGGTGCGTTTTCATCAAATAATAGATGATCCACATAACCTAAAATGGATGGATTCTGATAAGCTTCACGCCCCACCATCACTCCATCAACATATTGTAAATGCTGTTTCATTTCATCGAGCGTTTTAATCCCGCCATTAATCGCAATCCAAAGATGTGGAAAATCACGTTTTAGTTGGTAGACGCGTTCATAATCTAATGGAGGAATATCCCGATTTTCTTTAGGGCTTAATCCCGAAAGCCACGCTTTACGGGCATGCACAATAAATTCATCGCAACCCACGTCTGATACTTTTTCGATAAAATCTGTTAAAAACGCATAACTATCTAGATCATCAATGCCAATGCGGGTTTTTACTGTAACAGGGATCTTTACTTCAGTTTTCATCGCGGCAATACATTCTGCAACCAGGGCGGCATTTCCCATTAAACACGCACCAAATGCACCATTTTGTACACGATCAGATGGACAACCTACATTAAGATTGATTTCATCATATCCGCGTTCTTCTGCCAATTTTGCACACTGCGCTAATGCTTTCGGATCACTTCCTCCTAATTGAAGAGCAACAGAATGTTCCGCTTCAGAAAACAGTAGATGATCATATTTCGCATGCATAATGGCACCAGTTGTTACCATTTCAGTATAGAGCAACGCATGTTGACTAAACTGACGATGAAAATAACGACAATGTCTTGTCGTCCAATCAAGCATTGGGGCGACAGAGAATCGCCCTCGATAAAATTGTTCTGTCATAAAAGAAAATTATGCCTTTTGTTGAGCTTCGTTATTATTTTTAAGTTCACTTTCTTCTTTAGCAAGTTCTTGCACACGTTGACGGAAGCGACCTGCGGCAAAATGATAGAAAGGTTTTGGATTAAATTGACGAGAAATAATAGAGGCACCAATACTGCAAAGTAACATCCAAAATAAAACTGGTTGGCTACCTGTCATTTCCATTACAACAACACTTGCTGTAACTGGAGATTGAGTTGCGCCAGCAAGAAAGGCCGCCATACACATAAGAACAAGTAAACGTTGATCAATGATTCCGCCAGTCAAAGACCAAATCTGCATACCAATACCTGCACCCGTTGTTAAACATGGTGTAAAAATACCACCTGCAACGCCAGACCAATAGGTTCCAACCGTTGCCAGCAATTTCCAAATTCCTAGATTATCCGCAACAGAATTTCCATCTAATGCTTGGGCAACGACTCCATAACCCGTACCGTATGTTTGCCCTTGGGCAACAGTACCAATAGCGGCTAATATTAATCCTAGAATAAATGCTACCATCACAGGGTGATGACGTACCCAGCCACGAATACGTGCTGGTGAAACCGCTACTACCCCTTTCGCAAGTAATTTTGCAAATAGTCCACCTAAAACACCACATACAACTCCACAGCCAGCAACCCACAAAATAAAATAAGGCACTTCAACGGCACCGTGATAATGTGGGAAGTAAGGGTTATTTCCCGCGATTGCAATTAAGATAAAACCACAAGCAAGCACGCCCAGCAAAATTTTACGTTCCCAACGCAAGGCTACTCCACGACCTAATTCTTCAATCGCAAACATTACCCCAGCTAAAGGTGCATTAAACGCTGCTGCTAAACCACCCGCTGCCCCTGTGGCAATTAATTCATTTGCCGTTAATCCAGAAAAAGCTAAACCATGGCGACGGCAAAAATTACCCCATGCCAACATGACGGCTGCCCCAACTTGTACTGATGGACCTTCACGACCGACAGAACCACCAATTATCATCGCAAGGAAAGTGAGGGGAATTTTCCATAATGTTTGCCAAAATCTTACTAAATAGCCTTTATGTGGTCCATGTGGCAAATTAATTGATGCGATAACCTGAGGTATCCCGCTTCCCGATACAAAAGGGGCATATTTGCGGGTAAACCACGCTAAAATTGCAAGCCCTATTGGTAATACGATCCAAACTGCTCGCGGATATTTAGCGACCCAAGAATGATTGAGAGCCAAACCCCAGTTAGCTAATTGTGCAAAACCGAAAGAAACAAGCGCGACCAGTGCCGCTCCAATTAGCAAACAAGTAAACTCCACACTTTTATGGGATATTCGGTGACTTTGACGTTTTTTCTTACGTACATAGTGACGAAATTTTGGTGAAAATATTCTCATTTTTATAAACGAATTTAGTTTTAATATAAAAACATAAGCTTCCATCTCCACGGAGATGGAAGCTTATCCAATGATTAAATATGTTTTAATTCTTTAACATTTGACGCTGCATTCGCAGGTACCATATTTTTCAAATTATCTTCGCGAAGCTGACGCGCAAGTTGAGGTTCGCCATTTTGCTCAAAAGCAAATACTGCCATTGCGATATCATTTTCTTGCATTTCTGCCTTATCTTTCAGCAGTTCGCTAAACATTTTACTTGCTTTTACATAATCACCTGCACGAACGTAGAGGTAACCTAAACTACGATAGAGATCATCTTTAAAGTGTTCAATATGCGGTAATTGTTTTTCTAAAACACGTTGTAGTTTTGATGTTTCCACATCTTTTAAGCGAATAATTTGTTGTTGTAACGTCTGGTATAAGGCTTTTGCCTCAGATTCAGTCGTTTTCGCTGCATCTAAAATAATGGTATAGGCATTTTCCTGATCACCGCTATCCAGTAGACGTTTAGCCATCCCGACTTTCATGACATACTGACCACGTCGTTGACGACTTTGATCTTTCCACCAAGAAAGTAAACCGGCTGCACCACCCTCTTTTAATTTTTCATCTAGTAGACCATTTTCTACTTTTTGCTCAAGTGCATCATATGTTTTTGAATCATACATACCAGAACGTTCTACTTGGTCTAAGATGCGATCAAGTGCATCATATGCTTTATCGTGTTGGTAAATTTCGATAGCTAATGCCAAAATTTCTGGATTGTTATGGCTAATTTTCAAAAGCCCATCAATAGTAGTTCGGGCTTCTTCCCATTTTTGTTGTGCAATTAAAATCTTAACACGCGCAATTTCTACTAATAGATTATTTTCACCCGTAATTCCCGTCGCATCTTTTAGATAACGATTTGCAGAAAGATCATCACCCGCTTTTTGTGCTGCCTGCGCAGCCTTAATTAAATTCAATACAGGCTCATCGGAATACATCGCATTACTACCAATTAAACGTTGGGCTTTACGATAATTCCCTTCACCAAATGCCATTAAACCTTCTAAAGTCTGACGTTGTGCTTTACTACGTTTACGGCGTGAGAACCACGTATATGAAGAACGGCTTAATCGGAAGAAACGAGATAAAAACCATTCAACAAGATAAACAGCCGCTAAACTTGCCACGAATAAAATCACCAACATCGTGATAGATAACTCATAGCGATAATTTGCGGTTTCGATCAATACATAGCCTTGCTTACCCGCGATATAAGGCGCGCCTAAAATTCCTGCAAGCAGAAGCAACATAAGGAATAATACTTTAAACATTGCTTAGCTCCTTATAGATTTGTCGCCTGTGGATTAGCGGAATCTAAGAGTTTATTCATTAAATTCACACTCGTTAAAGTCGATGGTAAATCCATAGCAATATCTTCATTTTGTAATTTTTGAACTGCCGCTAAGAATTGCGTTACCATTGGCTCTTTCATATCAAAATAACGTTTTGTCCAATCTGCAACAAGTTGTAGAGATTGTTTGTATACGCCTTCTTGATGGCGTTCTACTGCGATAGTCGCAATTTGTAGACGTAAGTGTAGATTTTCACGTAAATAGATTTCTTGACGCGGAGTCAATAACTCTTGGCTATTCGAGTTTCGTGGTGTTGCTCGAATAAATTTATCCATAAATGAACCAATAGATTTTTTAATATTTTCTTTCCAATCCTTCACGGAACTACTTAATTTTTTATCATCTTCATGACGTAAACTGAGTGGCATTAAGTCTGGCACTTCAGCAGTTAAATCTGAAAGCTCTGCCATAATTTTATCTTCATCCACTACTTTCACAGCCATTAAAGTACGTAAATCTTGTGCAATCGCGGCACGTACTGAGAGCGCACTCGGATCATCAATTTGCGCTAATGTACGATCCGCCGCATGCAATAAAGCAATAGTGGATGGCACATCATCACTAATCACTAATTTTTGATACGCATTATTTAACAAATAATTTGCTTCTGCCAATTTCCACGCTTTTGGATGCGTGTCTTTCATTCCTGAATTTAAGCGATTAATTTGAATTTGTAGCGCATTAATGGCTTGGTTCTTAATCTGAAGCTCATCGTTCAGATTTGCGACTTTATCTTGCAATTTTTCGTCATTTTTCTGTAAATCTTGTACAGTATTACTTACCGTATTTAATTGGTTAGATAAAGGAGAACCTTCTTGTAATTTTTGAGAAATTTGCGCAATTTGTTCGTTTAATTGATTAATTTGCGTATTAGATTGTCTATCATTTTGCTGGATAAAATAAAAACCTCCAGCTCCAATGCCTAAACTCAATAAAATAGCCAAAATTGCTAATGCCGTACCACTACCTTTTTTTGTTTTTTGCTTTGATTTTTGATCGGGTACGCCACTATTTTCGTCATTTTTTTTCATTTTTTCTGCTTGTGATTTCGCTTTAACGGTCGTTTCCGCTGGCGCTGTCACATTTTTATCCGCTTTATTATCTTGCGGGGAATTATTTTCTTTCGACATTAGAATTCTCCTCTAGGAATGAAGAAACTGGGTAGGCATAAATTTACGATATTAAACTATGGTTATCGTAGCATTTATCAATATGAATGTCAGTTTTCTCTTTAGGCTTTTGTGAAGTTTTTCTTGTGCTTTATGTCGACAAGGGTACAATCTTTTCTTTTTTAGCTGAAAGATAAACTATGTTAGATATTGTATTATACGAGCCAGAAATTCCTCAAAATACAGGAAACATCATTCGCCTATGTGCTAATACGGGTTTTAGACTCCATCTGATCGAGCCACTCGGTTTCCGTTGGGATGATAAAAAATTACGTCGTAGTGGTTTAGACTATCATGAATATGCAGACATTAAACATTATAAAAACTATGCCGAATTTCTAGAACTCGCTCAGCCAAAACGTATTTTTGCGATGACAACCAAGGGACTCCCCTCTCCAAGCCAAGTACGTTTTCAAGCGGGTGACTTTTTAATGTTTGGTCCAGAAACACGCGGTATCCCAAAAGATATTTTAGATACTTTCCCAATCGAGCAAAAACTACGTATTCCGATGGTTGCCAATAGCCGTAGCATGAACTTATCTAACTCCGTTGCAGTGGCAGTATATGAAGCATGGCGACAACTTGGCTTCACCGATGCCGTTAACTATGATCCAACTTTTAACGCGGAGGCGTAATGACAACAGATTTTCGTTTAAATTATCAAAAAACCCATTTTTTAATTAGTGCGCCAAATATTAAATCAATGCCACCAGAACAAGGAATTGAAGTTGCATTTGTTGGCCGATCTAATGCTGGAAAATCCACTGCATTAAACGCCCTAACTAAACAAAAAAACTTAGCGCGCACTTCAAAAACCCCGGGACGTACTCAGCTTATCAACGTATTTGAAGTTGAACCCGATTGTAAACTCGTCGATCTTCCTGGATATGGCTATGCTGCTGTGCCTGAAAAAATGAAGATCCAATGGCAACGATCTTTAGGTGAATATTTACAAGAACGTGAATGTTTAAAAGGGATCGTCGTCTTAATGGATATTCGTCACCCATTAAAAGATCTCGATCAACAGATGATCGAATGGGCAGTAATGGCAAATAAATCGGTTCTTCTATTACTCACAAAAGCAGATAAATTAAGCCAAGGCGCACGCATTAAACAAGTTAAAATGGTTCGCGAGGCGATTTTACCGTTCCAAGGGGATATTGAAGTAGAAGCTTTCTCTGGTACCAATAAAATCGGGATTGATAAACTTTCTGCTAAACTCAACAGTTGGTTTTCACCCGTAACCGCCTATTTAGCAGAAAAAGTAAAAGAATAATAAATTCAAATGGATATTGTTAAATATCCATTTTTATTTTATGCGTGGAGAGCCGTTTTTACTTGTTCTGCAATGTCATGTAACATCGCATAACGCTTGCGGTACATACTGCGTTTTTTGCTTGGAATTTCCTCTAAATCACGGTTTTCTAGCGTAAGCGGCAATTCCCAATATGCTTTCAATGTCCCTTTACTTTCCCCAAAAATAGCATCGTAATCCACCACAAAACTACTTGATTTAATAAAGCGAGATTTATTTTGGTATTTTTGTGGAATCCCCAATAAACGCGAATAACCTAAAGCGGCTGTCACCATTTTCATTACTTCCACCATCAAATAAGCGGGGCGCAACCCATGGCATACTTTTGTCAACTGCTTAACCATTTCCTTTGAACCGGCTTGGTTAGGCCCTTGAATGACCGCAATCAGTAACGCGTCCTCAATTTTGCCAAAAGTGAGTAAATAAATAAGCTCATTATTCGCCTTATGGAAAAGCTCAATATTCCAGAAGCCCTCCATCGGTTGGAACGTATTAATCCCTAAACGAAGCTCATACTCGTCCATTACCGTAGCCAGTACAATATTTTTTTCAAGTACCGAATCTGCGCCTAATTGTGTCAATCTTTCCGGTAAAAAGCGTAAATTTTCGCACATTTCCTGTAACCGCTTCTGACCGCTAAAACGTTTATCTAAAAAACGATGAGCAAGTGGATAACTAAAATTTGGTCGAGCATTTAAAAGTGGAATTAAATACGGATTTTGATTTACAAAATATTCAAATGCTTTGATTCTATTACGATTTAAAAAACTACGTAAATTGTAGCGGAATCGTTTTGCCGCATAAGATTTATTATTGCGATCTGGATAAATAGCCTGTGCGTGAGGCCAAGAATAAGTAGTTTGCATAAAATAATCTCAAAAAATTAAATAAAACATCAAATTACCCCAACAAATACGATCTTTGCGAGCGAGATCGAAATTTCTCTTCCTTGAGATTTGTTTTAATTATTACCTTCTTTATTTTATGTATACCAAGTCTATAAATATGGAGAAAAACATGTCTCTCGCCGTAGTATATAGTCGTGCCTCAATTGGTGTTGAAGCACCTCTCGTCACAATTGAAGTCCACATCAGTAATGGCAAGCCCGCTTTTACCCTTGTCGGATTACCTGAAAAAACGGTAACTGAAGCCCAAGGCCGAGTGCGCAGTGCGCTTATTAATGCGAATTTTAAATATCCTGCTAAGCGGATCACCGTAAATTTAGCACCTGCAGATTTACCTAAAGAAGGTGGACGCTTTGACCTTCCGATTGCCATTGGTATCCTTGCGGCATCAGGTCAGCTTGATGGTAAACATCTTCAATCTTACGAACTACTTGGTGAATTAGCCCTTACTGGACAACTCCGTGGTGTCCAAGGCATAATTCCGGCTATTTTAGCGGCAGAAAAGGCAAAACGCCATTTAATTATTGCAGAAAAAAATGCCAATGAGGCTGCTCTCGTTTCCCAACAAGAAACTTATTACGCGCCGAATCTCCTAGCAGTGGTTAATTTTTTAAATCAACAACAATCGCTACCACTGGCTAGCGATGCTATTTCTGAAATACCCCCTCCGACTTTAACCTCCACGCGAGATATGACAGATATTATTGGTCAGCAACACGCTAAGCGTGCCTTAACGATTGCGGCCGCGGGGCAACATAATCTGCTCTTTTTAGGTCCACCCGGGACAGGTAAAACGATGTTGGCTAGTCGCTTGACGGATTTATTACCTGAGATGTCGGATAGTGAGGCTATCGAAACAGCATCAGTAACTAGCCTTGTACAAAATGAATTGAATTTCCATAATTGGAAAAAGCGCCCTTTTCGCGCCCCCCATCATAGTGCTTCTATGCCTGCTCTAGTAGGCGGAGGCACTGTGCCAAAACCTGGTGAAATTTCATTAGCCCATAATGGCGTGCTATTTTTAGATGAATTGCCTGAATTTGAACGGAAAGTACTAGACGCCTTACGTCAGCCTTTAGAAAGCGGGGAAATTATCATTTCTCGTGCGAATGCAAAAATTCAATTTCCCGCGCGTTTTCAATTAATCGCCGCCATGAATCCAAGCCCAACGGGGCATTATACGGGAACCCATAATCGCACATCGCCTCAACAAGTTATGCGCTATTTAAATCGGCTTTCTGGTCCTTTCCTTGATCGTTTCGATCTTTCCATCGAAGTGCCTTTATTACCGCAGGGGACATTACAAAAACTGGATCAATCTAGCGAACGAGGCGAAAGCAGTGCCGAGATCCGTGAACGGATCATTATGGCTCGTCAAATTCAACTACAACGTGCTGGTAAAGTGAATGCCTATTTAAGTAGTAAAGAAATTGAAACTTTTTGTAAAATCGGTGAAAAAGAGGCGATCTTCTTAGAAAATGCACTCAATAAATTAGGTTTATCTGTACGTGCCTATCACCGTATTTTAAAAGTTGCCCGCACTATTGCAGATTTGGAAAATGAAAAAGATATTCAACAAAAACACCTTGCCGAAGCGTTAGGTTACCGAGCCATGGACAGGCTTTTGCAAAAATTAGGCAAAGAATTGTAAAAATAAAAAAGAAGACAAAAAAATAAAATTACGCCCCCATTTTCGTTATTTTTTATGTAGAAAGCATAATTTTCTACGAAAATGCGGGCGTGATAAAATCTTTTCAAATAATTTATTTACGACGTGATAAGAAACGTGGCAAATCGGCAATACTATCCAAAACCGCATCAGCCATCTCTTCGCCCTCTTCGGTAATCGGTTTGCCAGTACGAACTAAAATACTCGTCCCAACATCCACACTTTTACCCGCCATAAGATCTTCAACCTTATCGCCGATCATAACGGACTTAGTCGGATCAATTTTTAACGCTTTGATCGCATCTTTCAGCATACCGCCTTTTGGTTTGCGACAATCGCAATCCTGACGGTACTCTCCTTTGCCATCAATATGATGCGGACAATAATAGATGCCATCTAAATCTACACCTTGTTCAGCTAAAGACCAATCCATCCATTCTGTGAGTTGTAAAAATTGATCTTCTGTAAAATAACCACGAGCGATTCCAGACTGGTTGGTGACAAGCACTAAAAGGTAGCCCATTTGCTTTAATTTACGCAACGCCTCAATACTGTCTTCTACAAATTCAAAATCATCAATCGTATGCACATAACCATGATCAATATTTAATGTACCGTCACGATCTAAAAAAACTGCTTTATTCATATTTTCTCATTAATTTCGCTATAAATTGTTGCAAATTATCACCATTTCCCGCTATTTCCGCAATCTTTTTACAAAAAATATAAAAATTTACCTATAAACTGGAGAATTTTATTCTGTACTTATTTTATTCTTGATTGATACAATTTTGATCATTATAGTATCAATTATATAAAATAAGATTCAATTTTCCTATTAAATTCAAAAATCGAATATATTTAATTGATTTATAAGGTAATATCATGAAGTTAAAGCAATATTTAAAGTTATATATTTTTTCTTCATTTTTACTGGGAAGTGTACAATTATATGCTCAGGGTGGTCATTTAATTGTAGCGGTCATGGCTGGACCAGAACTTAATGTTGCAAAAACGGCACAACAAATTGCACGTCAAAAATATAATTTAGAAGTCGATCTTATTCCAATGCTCGACTATGCTGCTCCTAACCAAGCACTTCAAGGGAAGATCATTGATGCGAACGCCTATCAAGATCAGGGTTTTTTAGCCCAACAGAAACGAGATGCCAATTATCGAAATCTGGTCGTAATGGGCGAAACATTTATGTATCCTATGGGCGCATATTCGCAAAAATTTCATTCCATAAAAGAAATTCCTGATAATGCTAATATTGCTATCCCAAACGATCCGAGTAACCGTGGGCGAGCATTGCGCTTATTACAAGATTATGGATTTATTCACTTAAGAAATCCTATGGATCGAACACCATCGGTGGATGATATCATCTCAAATCCTAGACATTTAAAAATTCAACAAATGGCTGCTAATCTAATCGTCCCTTCCCTTAATCAAGTGGATGTCGGTATTATTAACAATACTTATTCAGCTTTAGCAGGGCTTTATGTATTCCAAAATGCATTATTCTCTGAAGATAAAAATCTCTTTTATAAAAATTTAATTGTAGCCCGTGAGGATAATCAATCCGATCCGGATATCCAGCATTTTGTAGAAGCTTTTAATAGTCCTGAAGTGTTTCATAAGGCGCAGGAAGCCTTTAAAAATGCAGTTGTAAAATGTGAATAATCAGTAAAAAGACGCCCCAACTTTCGTATAAATTTTTACGAAATTTGGGGCGTGTTGTATTATGCTAAAATCTCTTCAATATCCATTTCACGAATACCATTGGGAGTTTGAACGTGGATAGTATCTCCAACTTCTTTATTCATTAAGGCCTTCGCAATCGGAGAGAGGTAAGAAATTTTATGAAGTTTCGCATCGGCTTCATCCACGCCAACTAATTGATATTCACACGTACAATCTTCTTCGGGTTTATATAAAACAACTTTCGATCCAAAACGTACTTTATCAGTCGCCTGATTATTCACGACTTTGGCGCTACCAATACGTTGCTCTAACAGCTGTAATTTAGCTTGTAAATAGTGCTGTTGCGCACGACTATTTGCTTGATGTTGCTGTTTTAAAGCCTCTAATTCCTCAACGAGTTCTCGCTGTTCTTGACGTAACGCTTCCATTCCTTGCGGCGTGACATAGTTCACTTCACCTTCTGGTAAAAATGCGCGCGGTGCCACTACACCAACGGACATATCATCATTTTCTTTTACAAAAGCACGACTCATTATTTTCTCCCTAAAAATCAAGGTATTACATAAATCTTACAGGACAAAAAGATAATATCGTTTCTTTATTTTTCAAGTTTACCGTTTTTAAACATTTCTTGGGCATAAATGTGTGCACCTTTCGCAAGCATTCGTAATTGTAAAATAACGCGTGCTTTCAATTTTTCACGCGCTTCCACTTCCATATCTAATGCGCTTGCGCCTGCCGCGAAGGTTAAATTAACAATCCCTTCCGCCTGAGTATAGGCAAAATCTTGCGGATATTTATGCTTCTCAGCAATGTAATCTGCGAGCTCGTAAATAAAATATTTAAGCTCTAAATTTGCTGCATTGCGGAAAGTTTGAGAGGTCCCAGAACTTTCACATAAAATTAAGCGGAATACATTAGGGTTATTACAAATAAACTCAAAAAATACATCGACTGAAATAGCGATGACACTCCCGCCACCTTCAATACGGCGACGCGTTTGACGTAAAAGTTGGCGTAACGCAAAACCTGCCTCGTCCACCATCTCTAAACCGAGTTCATCCAAATCGCGAAAATGGCGATAGAAAGATGTCGGTGCGATACCAGCTTCCCGCGCTACTTCACGGAGCGTTAAGCTCGAAAAACTACGCTCAGAACTTAGTTGATTAAACGCGGCAGCCACAAGGGCTTGACGCGTTTTTTGTTTTTGAATTGCTCGAATACCTAACATGATTTTTTCAATTCAGGTTGTTTAATCACTGGCATCACCGCTTCAGAAATCGCGTGTGCCACACGTTCATAACGTTTTCTTAATGGGGAACCAGGACGATAAATCATCACTACATCACGAGATGGATTTGGATTAACACAAGGCACATATACCACTTTTCCGCAATGATCCGCTAAGACGGCTAATTCTGGAATAAGCGTGATGCCCAAACCCGATGCCACCATATTATGTAAGGTTTCTAAACTGGTTGCTTGATAATGTTTATTTTCTACCGCACCCACGGTAAAGCAGTAACCCACCGCGTTATCGCGTAAACAGTGCCCATCATCTAGCATGAGAATTTCTTTCCCGTGTAATTCTTTCATATCAACACTTTTACGCGTGGCAAATGGATGAGATTTTGGCACCGCGAGTTTCATTGGTTCAGAGAACATAGGTACATTCATGAAAACGTCTAATTCAGCTTTACTTGGTAAAATGGCACAATCTAATTTACCATTTTCTAACAATTCAACAAGCTGTGGGGTTTTCGCTTCATAAAGGAAAAGCTCAATTTTTGGAAATTGTTCTTTAATCGTCGAAACGATATAAGGCAATAAATAGGGTCCTAAAGTCGGGATAACACCAAGATGTAATGGTCCAGACATTTCTTTCCCTTGTTGGCTTGCCATGTCCTTAAATTGCTTAATTTCACGTAAAATCGCACGCGCTTGATCTACCAGTAATAAACCTGATTGGGTAAACAGTACCTTACGGCTGGTGCGTTCTAACAAGATAGTATTTAACTCTTCTTCCAGCTTACGGATTTGCCCGCTCAACGTTGGTTGGCTTACTTTACAAGCATCAGCTGCACGTCTAAAATGTTTGTATTCGGCTAATGCCACTAAATATTCAAGATCACGAACATTCATAAAAATTCCTTACAATTTTAAATAACCTTCTCAGCTAATGATAGGTAAAAACGATTGAATAAATCAAGATTAACGTTTGGCAATATATCATAAGTATGTCTATAATTCATTCTAACAATTAACCTGCTATGAAGGAGAGACTTATGGCAACAATGGAAGGAAAAAAAGTTCCTCAAGTAACATTCCACACTCGTCAAGGCGATAAATGGGTCGATGTAACCACTGATGATTTGTTTAAAGGCAAAACTGTTATCGTATTCTCTTTGCCAGGTGCATTCACCCCAACATGTTCATCTTCTCACTTACCACGTTATAACGAATTAGCGAAAGAATTCAAAAAACTTGGTATTGATGAAATCATTTGTATGTCTGTAAACGATACTTTCGTTATGAACGCTTGGAAAGCTGATCAAGATGCAGAAAACGTAATCGTTATCCCAGATGGTAATGGCGAATTTACAAAAGGTATGGGCATGTTAGTAGAGAAAAATGATCTTGGCTTCGGTCAACGTTCATGGCGCTACTCTATGCTTGTTCGTGATGGTATCGTAGAAAAAATGTTTATCGAACCACAAGAACCAGGCGACCCATTCAAAGTTTCTGATGCTGATACCATGATCAAATACCTTGATCCAACATGGCAACCAGCTCCATCAGTTGCAATCTTTACTAAACCGGGCTGCCCATTCTGTTCAAAAGCGCGTACCTTATTAGAAGAAAAAGGTTACACATTTGAAGAAATCGTATTAGGCCGTGATGCAACTATGGTATCTGTTCGTGCTATCACTGGTAAAAGCACTGTGCCACAAGTATTCATCGGTGGTGAATACATTGGCGGAAGCGAAGATTTAGAAAAATACTTTGCATAATTGAATTTACGCTAGGTAAATTAGTCATTAATAAAAACCGCATTCACTTTGAATGCGGTTTTTTTGTAGCATTTTTTCCCCAAGATTTTATATAATAACTACTCATTTTGGAGCTAAAACAAGGAAGAAAACAATGTGTCAACTTTTGGGAATGAATTGTAACGTCCCCACCGATATGAATTTTTCAATGGATGGGTTTTATTTACGTGCAGGACAGACCGATCAACACTGTGATGGATGTGGCGTTGCCTTCTTTCAAGGAAAATCTGTGCGTATTTTCCGCGATAATCTCTCGGCGCTCACCTCACCCATTGCACAGAGTTTAAAGAAGTATGATTTAAAAACAGTTAATGGAATTGCACATATTCGCAAGGCGACCCAAGGTGAAATTAATCTCGAGAATACTCATCCGTTTTTACGTGAACTTTGGGGAGAAAACTGGGTTTTTGCTCACAATGGCAATCTCACAGCCTTACCCCATCTCCCAGAAAATAATATTATTTTCTATGAACCCATTGGGACAACGGATTCTGAAGCAGCATTCTGTTTTATGGCGAATCAATTAAAGAATAAATTTAAAACAAAACCAGATGAGCAACAACTATTTGAAAGTATTAAGGAAATTAGCCAGACTTTACAAGAAAACGGCACGTTTAACTTTTTACTATCTAATGGCGATGTAATGTTTGCATTTTGTACAACTGATTTATATTACATCACGCGCCATGCTCCGTTTGGAGAAGTATTGCGCGTCGATGATGATGCAGTAATTGATTTTCGTCCCTATACTACTGAGCGCGATAAAGTCACTATCATTGCAACGCGTCCATTAACGAAAAATGAAAATTGGGTAAAAATGGAAAAAGGAGAGCTTTGTTTATTTAAACAAGGTGAACGCATGAAATAATTCTAATCACGCCCTAATTTTCTAAAAAATTTTTATCATAAAAAATCCCGTTAATTTCTAACGGGATTTTTCTTTAACTCACTCATCATTCAATGAATTAAATTTATTCCTCACGTGGTGGTTTTGGTAAAACTAAATTTAAGATGATCCCACTAATTGCACCAAGTCCAATACCTGAGAATCCCACTCCGCCAAATTCGAAACTCATTCCGCCAATCGCAAAGACTAGAATGATTGCAATAATCGCCAGATTGCGTGGGCAATTTAAATCAACATTTGAGGCAGCTAAGGTTTTAATCCCCACAACAATGATGATACCGAATAATAACAACATTATACCGCCCATAACAGGAACAGGAATTGTCGCGAGTAACGCACCAATTTTTCCAATAAAGGCGAGAATAATCGCAAAAATCGCAGCCCATGTCATAATCGCAGGATTAAAGGCTTTTGTTACAGTCACAGCGCCAGTCACTTCAGAATAAGTTGTACATGGTGGTCCTCCTACTGCAGTCGCTAATACTGTCGCGATACCATCACCCAATAACGTATTATGAAGTCCTGGTTTATCTAAATAATTTTTCCCTGTCACATTTGAAATCGCTAGCATATCACCAATATGCTCTACGGTAGGCGCAATCGCGATTGGCACTATATAGAAAATGGCATCCCAATTTAGCTTCGGAAAAGAAAAATGTGGAAGACTAAACCAACTTGCTTTATGGACTGCAGTAAAATCAATAATGCCTAAGAAATAAGATAACGTGTAGCCCACTACAATCCCAACTAAAATTGGGACGAGTTTCATTAAGCCCCGGCCGATAATTGAAGTAACAAGAACGGCGGCTAACGTCACAAAAGAAATTAAAAGTGCCGTATTATGAGCAACAAGAATTGTGTCACCATTTCCTGTTTTGCCCATCGCCATATTTACGGCAGCGGGTGAAAGAATCAAGCCAATCGACATAATTACTGGACCGATCACGGTTGGTGGTAATAAACGATTTAAAAATCCTTTTCCAAAAATTCTGATAAGAAACGAAAAGGCAATATAAAAACATCCTGCTGCCACAAGCCCAGATAAAGTTGCTGGGATTCCCCATTCCTGCACGCCAAAACTAATCGGTGCAATAAAAGCAAAGGAACTAGCAAGAAAAATTGGTGGTATTTCTCCACGTCCTAAGAATTTATTCGTTAACTGGAAAGCAATTGTCCCAATCCCCGCTGCGAATAAGGCTACACTCGAATCTAGCCCAGTCAAAATAGGGACTAGAACTAGTGCCCCAAAAGCGACAAATAAAAACTGTAGCCCAATTAATGAATCTTTAAATCTAAATCTATAATCTGTTGCACTCATAATGCTTATCTCCCCGTTTTACTTTCTTTGGCCCATAAAAAAACAGCTAAGAGCAAAAACTCTTAGCTGTTTTTAAAAAATTTTTCGGTTTAATAAGAAACAATTCACTACCCAATAATCGCAAGCGATTTGATAGTTTTAGAGATAAAATCACACTCCCATACATTGTTTGCATACAAAACCTTTTTTAGCATAAAAAATCTGGCGTATTATACGCAAACAATTACACACTGCAATCTTTTTTATGTTTTTTATTCTTGCCAAGAACATTATTTTTTTATAGGCTAGACATACCAAATTGTTAGGATATTTATATTGACACAACTACTTCTTCCTATTCACCAAATTGATGACGAAAATTTTTCCAATTTTCATGGCGAGAGTAATTTATTACTTTTAAGTTCTGTACGTAAAAATTTCGAACATCTCCAACAACCATTTTTCTACCTATGGGGAGAAAAAGGGTCGGGGAAGACTCACTTTTTAAAAGCATGCAGTAACGAGTTTTTCTTAAAAAATCGTCGTGCTATTTATGTTCCTTTAAGTAAATCATGCTATTTTTCCCCTGCGGTCTTAGAAAATTTGGAACAAAAAGAACTTGTATGTTTAGATGACTTACAATGTGTGATGGGAGATCCCGAATGGGAAGTAGCCATTTTTGATCTATTCAATCGTATTAAAGAAACCCAAAAAACGTTACTTATTATGAGTGCCGATCAATCTCCACATGCCTTGAAAGTTAATTTACCCGATCTTGCATCACGCTTAACGTGGGGCGAAAGCTATCAACTTGCCAACTTAAATGAAGATCAAAAACGTCAGGTCCTGCAAGAAAATGCACGTCAACGCGGAATTGAATTACCTGATGAAACGGCAAATTTCCTTTTAAAACGTATGGAACGTGATTTAAAGACGCTCTCAGAAACGTTATCTTTATTGGATAAAGCATCCTTACAAGCTAAGCGTAAACTCACCATTCCATTTGTAAAAGAAGTTTTAAACCTCTAACAAAAATCCATATTTTCGCCTTGCCATAAACTTTCTTGGCTTGGACGCGTTTTTATAATTTTAACAGTATTCCCACACACCATCACTTCACTTGCTGCTACGTGACTATTATACGAAGAAGACATCGCAGCCCCATATGCACCTGCATCTAATATGGCTAAAAGGTCTCCTTGTTGAATACGTAACTCTCTATTTTTACCAAGAAAATCACTGCTTTCGCAAATTGGCCCTACAACATCATAGCGATGAGAAGTTCGCGCTACTTGCTCAACTTCGACAATTCGCATTTCGGCATGATACAACGCTGGGCGAATCATTTGATGCATACCAGTGTCAACAATGGCGAAATACTTGTCGCCATGTTTTTTAATATATTCCACTTTTGTCACTAAGATTCCCGCATCGGCACAAATCGCCCGACCAGGTTCAATTAAGATTTCAAGATCAGGACAATCTTGCATAATTTCTACTAAGATTTTGACATAATCTTGAATAGGTGCCACACCCTTTCCCTCATAGCTGATACCCAGTCCTCCACCAAAATCAACATGTTTTAAAATGATTCCACGCGCTACTAACGTATCAATCATATGTCTAATTTTAAGCGCCGCTTCTTTAAAGGGCGTCAGGTCTGTTAATTGAGAACCAATATGACAGTCAATACCGACAATTTCGATATGTGATAATGTATGGGCAATATCGTAAAGACGTAAGGCTTCATCCGTTTCTATTCCAAATTTATTCTCGGTCAGCCCGGTAGAAATATAAGGATGGGTATGGGCATCAATATTGGGATTTATCCGAAATGAAATACGAGCGACAAGGTTTTCTTGTTGAGCAATAGATTGAATACGATAAAGTTCCTGTTCACTTTCTACATTAAAGCATTTGATCCCGGCTTTAAGTGCCATAAGAATTTCATCACGACGTTTCCCCACTCCTGAGAAAACAATTTTATTCGCATCACCACCTGCTTTAAGAACACGGGCTAATTCTCCACCAGAAACGATATCAAATCCAGAGCCCAATCGTACTAATGTCTTTAGGATAGCTAAATTACTATTTGCTTTTACAGCAAAACAAACAAGATGCGCAGGCGCAGTATTTAGCACATCAAATGCCTCATCAAACGCATGCCAGTTATGAATTAATTGCTTTTGTGAATAAAGGTAAAGTGGCGTTCCATATTCGTCAGCAATTTCTGATACAGAAATACCATCCACGACAAGTTGATGATCACGAAAATAAAAGCCCATACTTTACCTCCTATCTAAATGATTATTGATTAATGGACTGCTGATCTTGTTGATTTGTTGACTGAGCAGGGAAATAAAGTGGTCCTTTAACACCACATCCCGCTAACGCCATCGCTAATGTAGATACAGCTACCACAAATGCAATTTTTCGCATAGATTACTCCAAAAGAAAATAAAATTACTTTTTATCACTAAATCTCGCTTTATGCTATCGCTAATTAAGGAAAATCTTTATAATTTAACTTTATTTTATAGGAAGGAAATATAATGAATCTGACTGAATACCATCAAAATATTGATAAACTTTGGCTGAACATTGAAGAACAACTGGAACAACAAGGTTGTGATGTAGACTGCGATACACAAGGTTCTGTATTTACCATCACATTTCCAAATGATGAGCAAATTGTTATCAATAAACAAGAACCTCTCCTCGAATTATGGCTTGCAAGTCGCGCAGGCGGCTATCATTTTAGTTTCCAAAATGGTGAATGGTTAAACCAAAATGGGGAGTCTTTCTGGACCTTACTTGAAACTGCTTGTGCACGTTACGGAGAAAACGTGACTTTCACTCGCTAAGAGATATAGACGTGGAAATGCAACACGCAAATTCTCCAGAAAATGCTGGTATCGCCCTGAATATTCTAAAATCTACATTCGGATATCAGCATTTTCGTACTGGGCAAGAAGAAGTTATCCAAGCCACACTTGCACAACGCGATTCCCTTGTAATCATGGCGACAGGGAATGGTAAGTCGCTTTGTTATCAAATTCCAGCCCTCTATTTTAAAGGGCTTACGCTGGTTATCTCTCCTCTTATTTCGTTAATGAAAGATCAAGTCGATCAACTACGCGCGAATGGAATTGCTGCGGATTTTCTTAATTCTAGTCAGACATTTGAAGAACAACAACGTGTTCAGAATCAAGCTATTCAGGGTGAATTAAAGCTCTTATATCTCTCTCCTGAAAAAATCCTCTCTCATAGCTTTTTTCAATTTATTTCCCAATGCCATGTCAGTTTTATTGCGATAGACGAAGCACATTGCATCTCACAATGGGGGCACGATTTCCGACCTGAGTACACGCAACTTGGTAATTTAAAACAAGCCTTTCCGAATATCCCCATTATGGCACTCACAGCCACTGCCGATCTTGTTACGCGCCAGGATATTGTAAAGCATTTAAACTTACGCGAACCATACCGTTATATCGGAAGTTTTGATCGTCCTAATATCCGCTACATGGTAATAGAAAAATTTAAAGCCACCGATCAGCTTTGTGCCTTTGTCCAAAAACAAAAAGGTAAAAGCGGAATTATTTATTGCAATAGTCGCAAAAAAGTTGAGAAATTGACAGAGCGTCTTCAAAAAGATGGCATTCAAGTTGCGGGATATCATGCTGGAATGGAAACATCGGACCGCGAACGCATTCAACAAGCATTTCAACGTGATGATATTCAAGTGATTGTTGCTACCATCGCTTTTGGAATGGGCATCAATAAATCTAACGTGCGCTTTGTTGTTCATTTCGATCTTCCAAGAAGCATTGAATCTTACTACCAAGAAACGGGGCGTGCAGGTCGTGATAATCTACCCGCACAAGCCGTTCTATTCTACGATCCTGCTGATTATGCATGGCTTGAAAAAGTGCTTTTGGAAAAACCAGACACACCACAACGTCAAATTGAGCAACAAAAATTACAAAGTATTGGTGAATTTGCAGATAGTCAAACATGCAGAAGACTCGTACTTTTAAACTATTTTGGAGAGCATCGCCATGAAGCATGCCAAAACTGTGATATTTGCCTCGATCCCCCTAAAAAGTATGATGGGCTGTTAGATGCACAAAAGATTATGTCCACTATTTTCCGAGTCGGACAATCTTTTGGTAGCCACTATGTAATTGCCGTATTGCGAGGCATGAAAAACAAAAAAATTATTGATAATCAACATGATAGTTTAAGTGTGTATGGTATTGGCAAAGAAAAATCTCAAGAATACTGGCAGTCTGTTCTACGTCAACTTATTCATTTAGGTTTTGTCAGACAAGTCATGCTAGAAACTAACTACATCCCGCATAGTCAGCTTATACTTACTGCAGAAGCACGCGCTGTTTTACGCGGAGAAATCCCTCTTCAACTTGCTGAACCAAGACTACCGCGTCATATGAGTGCAATCTCGCACAAAAATATTGTTACCGATTATGATAAGGATTTATTTGCAAGATTACGCTTCCTACGAAAACAAATTGCAGATAAAAATAATATTCCCCCTTATATTGTTTTCAATGATGCAACTTTACAAGAAATGGCGCGCTATAAGCCTGATTCCAGTAAAGCAATGTTAGAAATAAACGGGGTTGGTTCAATAAAAATGGAGCGCTTTGGGTATGCGTTTTTGAATATTATTAAGGAACACCTCCAAAACCAAAATAAAGGAAATGATTATGAACTTTCAAGAAATTAACCCACAAGATGCTTGGGAATTAGTAAAAACTGATTCTGCCGTTCTTGCCGATATCCGTAAACTCGAAGATTTTCAACAAAGCCATGCTCAAGGCGCTATCCACCTTGGAAATGAAAATCTTCAACAGTGTATTAATCAATGGGAATACGAGGATCCCATCATTATCTCCTGCTATCATGGTATCAGTAGTCGCGGCGTTGCTGAATTTCTTGCAAACCAAGGATTTGAACATGTTTACAGCCTGACCGGCGGTTTTGAAGGTTGGCAAAAAGCAGGATTGCCCGTAGAGAAATAGTCATTCATAAATAACAAAGCCACTTAATAACTAAGTGGCTTTTTTAATTAATTAATTTCTAGATTTGCTAATACATCTTCATTTAAATAAGTTTGACGTAATAAAATCACCATTAGCACACTCGGAATAGTCACACGATAAGCTGGTCCTGCAATATCAATTGCCGTCCATATCCCTGTTATCACCCACCCGATCGGGCCAGTTAGAATAGATGCTACACGAGTGATAGTCGCATTAGCGACGAGTGTTAATCCCTTACCGAATAATGCTTTCCAAATTGCATTAACCACAATAAGTGTAATTTGGTAAGATTTGAATCCGCCCATATTAAATAATTTCAAAAATGCAGCGGTTAAAACAGACGCATTTACCTTCCCAAAATCCTTAATACCTATTGATGCCGCCAGTTTCTCTTGTTCTTCTCGGCTCATATCATCCAATGCTTTCTCTAATACGGTCATTAATAAATTTTGTTCAATCTTCGTTGTTTCTGAATATTTATTATAATTCACCTTCATTTTATCGCAGACATCGCACAAAATCTCATTATAAGGAACACCAGTACTACCACGAAAAAAATTTAAAAATGTATTTCCGCCAAATAATTGAAGCTCCTCAGCGATCCGTTTCCAGTATTTATTATAATCTTGACCATAACGATCATACTCCTCCGAATTTAATAAGCTCTCAGTTAAACGTTTCTCATTATCTTTAGGATCGTAAACCAATACATTAAATAATTTTCCTAAATTTTCATTAGAGAGCTCACCTAAAAAAGCAAGATCTGCATCGTGACGATATGCCATTGAATTTCCTTTTCAACCTATTAAAAAAGAGAATTTTACGAGAAAATTTAAAGAAAAGAATATATAACTTACTGTATTTATTAAATATTTATGAATAAATTCTCATCATATCAATTACTAATAATCTAAATATATCCTTGTAACTCATTTAGACTAATCCTAACCTTGCTCTTTTTTCTCAAAGCAATTAAGACATCATTGGTAAATAAATTTCACGCCCCACCTTTCCTAAAAATTTATGCATTTTAAAGTGCCCAAAAAATTACATAAATTTTGCAG
>JAHHQX010000013.1 GCA_020026155.1 Actinobacillus sp.
AAGGTACGCTCACTTTAACAAGTGGCGATGGAACAACCACCACAATAACTGGTGTGGATAATACCTTTGTTAATAAAGCAACCCTTGGCTCAGATAACAAACTCAGCCTAGATTATAACAATGGACAAACACCGTTAAGTGTTGATCTAAGTGGCTTAAAAGCTCATATGACTGCAGGTACTAACACAACTTTAGAAGGTGACGGTACTGCAACAAGCCCATACAAAGTCAATGTTGCTGATATGCACGTGAAATCAGGTGCAATGGCGTACGATAATAAAGGTCAAGGTACGCTCACTTTAACAAGTGGCGATGGAACAACCACCACAATAACTGGTGTGGATAATACCTTTGTTAATAAAGCAACCCTTGGCTCAGATAACAAACTCAGCCTAGATTATAACAATGGACAAACACCGTTAAGTGTTGATCTAAGTGGCTTAAAAGCTCATATGACTGCAGGTACTAACACAACTTTAACTGGTGATGGTACGAAAGATAATCCATTTATAGTGAATGTTGCGACGACACCACTAATTATTTCAAATGGTAAAGTCATGACTCCAGCGACGACTGACGCGGGTAAACTTGCGACAGCGGGTGATATTGCAAAAGCCTTAAATGGTGTTGGTTTCAATATTGAAGGTAATGGCACATCTCCTGAATTTATCTCAAGTGGTGCGACAGTTAACTTCGTAAATGGTAATGCGACGACTGCGACAGTATCCAAAGAAGGTAAAACACCAACAGTGAAATATGATGTCAATGTTGATGGTTCAACGATTAAAATTGTTGGAAATAAATTAACGGCGACTGTTAATGCGGGTAATTTAGACCTAAGTTATAAAGCTAATGCAGATAAAACAAGCCAATCTGTATCGCTTTCTGAAGGCTTAGACTTTATGAATGGTGCCAATACCACTGCGAAAGTTGAAGCAGATGGTAAGGTTACTTATAGCGTTAATCCAGCCTTAACCAATATTAAGAGCATTAGTAATGGCACTGACGGTAAAGGTGCAACGATTACGCTTGGTGATACAAGTAAAACCGTAGATGTTGGCGGAAGCCGTATTACTGGAGTAGGTACACCAACCTCTGGTGCAGATGCGGTAAATAAAAATTATGTAGATGGGCAAACCTTCGGGCTTACTGGGGATAGTGGTAATAAGGCAACAGCTAAACTTAACAACACTATCGCTGTGACTGGTACAAAAGATGATAACGGCATTGGTATTCAAACTACCGCAAGCGGTACTCGTTTAACTGTCGGTTTAACTGATGCAACGCAAAAAGCGATAGCGAACGGACAAAAACATACCCAAGTGTTGAAAGGGGCGAATGTCACAAGTATTTCGGCAGGTACTGCAAAAGATGGTTCACCAACATATACCGTCAACGTTGATGATATGCGCGTGAAATCTGGTACCGTATCTTATAGTACAGATGGTACAGGCACAGCGACTTTACAAATGGACGGTACGCACACTGCAACCATTACGGGACTAAAAGACACGTATGTAAATGGTGCAACCTTCGATACTTCAAAAGATGAACTCACCTTAAATCATAATGATGGTAAAAACCCTGTTACTGTTGACTTAAGTGGCTTAAAAGCACATATGATTGCGGGTACCAATACGAAATTAGAGGGCGATGGAACCGCGAAAACTCCATATAAAGTTAGTGTGGCCGACATGCGTGTACAATCCGGTGAAATAACCTATGGACCGAATGGAGTAGGTGGCGAAAAACTTACTATGGGTGACGGTACTATCGCGACGATAAATGGGTTAAAAAATACTTATATTAACGGCGGTACTTTTGATACAACTAACGACAAACTTACTTTGACACATAACGGTGGTGAAAATCCAGTTACAGTAGATCTAAGTGGCTTAAAAGCCCATATGGCTAATGGCACGGATACCACTGTTACTGGTGAGGGAACAGAAGCGAAACCATTTGTTGTGAATGTTACGACGACACCGCTAACTGTTTCAAACGGTAAGGTAACAGCGCCGACAACAGCAGATGCAGGCAAACTTGCGACAGCGGGTGATATTGCAAAAGCCTTAAATGGTGTTGGTTTCAATATTGAAGGTAATGGCACATCTCCTGAATTTATCTCAAGTGGTGCGACAGTTAACTTCGTAAATGGTAATGCGACGACTGCGACAGTATCCAAAGAAGGTAAAACACCAACAGTGAAATATGATGTCAATGTTGATGGTTCAACGATTAAAATTGTTGGAAATAAATTAACGGCGACTGTTAATGCGGGTAATTTAGACCTAAGTTATAAAGCTAATGCAGATAAAACAAGCCAATCTGTATCGCTTTCTGAAGGCTTAGACTTTATGAATGGTGCCAATACCACTGCGAAAGTTGAAGCAGATGGTAAGGTTACTTATAGCGTTAATCCAGCCTTAACCAATATTAAGAGCATTAGTAATGGCACTGACGGTAAAGGTGCAACGATTACGCTTGGCAGTACAGAGAAAACCGTTGATGTCGGTGGAAGTCGTATCACCAATGTAGGTACACCAACATCCCCTACAGATGCCGTAAATAAAGGTTATGTAGATGGACAAACTTTTGGGCTTAGTGGCGATAGTGGTAAAGCGACAACCCAACTTAATAAAACTATCGCGGTAACTGGCGTGAAAGACAATAGTGGTGTTGGTATCCAAACCACTGCAAGCGGTACGGGTTTAACCATTGGTTTAACTGAAGCGACTCAAAAAGCGATAGCAGATGGTCAAAAACATACCCAAGTATTGAAAGGGGCGAATGTTACCAGTGTTACTGCAGGTACAACGCAAGATGGTGCACCAACATATACTGTTAACGTTGCTGATATGCGAGTTAAGTCAGGCGAAGTCACTTATGGACCTAATGGCGTAGGCAGTGAAAAACTTACTATGGGTGATGGTACTGTTACAACGATAAATGGTTTAAAAAATACCTATGTTAGTGGTGCTACTTTTGATACTACGAATGACAAACTTACGTTGACACATAATGGTGGCGAAAATCCAGTTACCGTAGATTTAAGTGGCTTAAAAGCCCATATGGCTAATGGCACGGATACCACTGTTACTGGTGAGGGAACAGAAGCGAAACCATTTGTTGTGAATGTTACGACGACACCGCTAACTGTTTCAAACGGTAAGGTAACAGCGCCGACAACAGCAGATGCAGGCAAACTTGCGACAGCGGGTGATATTGCAAAAGCCTTAAATGGTGTTGGTTTCAATATTGAAGGTAATGGCACATCTCCTGAATTTATCTCAAGTGGTGCGACAGTTAACTTCGTAAATGGTAATGCGACGACTGCGACAGTATCCAAAGAAGGTAAAACACCAACAGTGAAATATGATGTCAATGTTGATGGTTCAACGATTAAAATTGTTGGAAATAAATTAACGGCGACTGTTAATGCGGGTAATTTAGACCTAAGTTATAAAGCTAATGCAGATAAAACAAGCCAATCTGTATCGCTTTCTGAAGGCTTAGACTTTATGAATGGTGCCAATACCACTGCGAAAGTTGAAGCAGATGGTAAGGTTACTTATAGCGTTAATCCAGCCTTAACCAATATTAAGAGCATTAGTAATGGCACTGACGGTAAAGGTGCAACGATTACGCTTGGCAGTACAGAGAAAACCGTTGATGTCGGTGGAAGTCGTATCACCAATGTAGGTACACCAACATCCCCTACAGATGCCGTAAATAAAGGTTATGTAGATGGACAAACTTTTGGGCTTAGTGGCGATAGTGGTAAAGCGACAACCCAACTTAATAAAACTATCGCGGTAACTGGCGTGAAAGACAATAGTGGTGTTGGTATCCAAACCACTGCAAGCGGTACGGGTTTAACCATTGGTTTAACTGAAGCGACTCAAAAAGCGATAGCAGATGGTCAAAAACATACCCAAGTATTGAAAGGGGCGAATGTTACCAGTGTTACTGCGGCTAAAGCAGACAATGGTGCGCCGACATATACCGTTAACGTTGATGATATGCGCGTGAAATCAGGTACCGTATCTTATAGTACAAATGGTGCAGGTACAGCGACTCTACAAATGGACGGTACGCACACTGCAACCATTACGGGACTAAAAGACACTTATGTGAATGGTGGTAGTTTCAATCCTGAAAATGATACTTTAACTTTAACGCATAACGACAACAGTAGCCCTGTTGCCATCAATTTAAGTGGTTTACGCATTAATATTGTGAATGGTGACAGTACGACGGTTGAAGGTAATGGTTCCGCAAACGATCCATATCGTATCAATATCACCACAGGTGATGTAACGATAACGCCTGATGGAAAAGCTAAAGGTCCATCAACATTATCGCCAGATCAAATTAAGACATTAAAAGATAATTTGAATAAAGCGTATGGTGGTGTGACGAGTGCTGAAAACGCTTTGAATAGTGCCAATAAAGCTCTCGCTGGTGCGAAAACACCTGCTGAAAAACAACAGGCACAAGCGAAAGTGACGGCAGCTCAGAATGCGTTAAAAGCAGCCCAAGATGCATTAACTAAAGCACAAAATGCCTACAATGGTGCTGGACTTAATAAAGTTGCGACAGCACAAAGCGTTGCAGATGCGATAAATCATAGCGGTTTTAATGTACAAGCTGCTGCAAATGGTGGTGAGTTAATAGGTTCTGCGAATAAAACTATTGTTCATAATGGCGATTTAGTGAAATTTGAAGCAGGTAAAAATCTTCAAATCCAACAAGATGGTCAAAACTTTACCTATTCACTTAATCCGAAGATTGAAGTTCAACAAGTGACAGTTAAGGGAACGGATCCAAATGATAAAGGCGTTACGATTACCAGTGGTGTGGGCAGTGATAAAACACCAACTTTACAGTTAGGTAGTCAAAATAAACCAGTTCGCATTGCGAATGTTGCCGATGGTACAGCCCCGAATGATGCGGTTAACCATAAACAACTTGAACAAGTTGCAGCGGGTATAACGAATAAAGCAATTAATTTTGGTGGTGATAGCGGTCAACCTGTCTCCACAAAATTAGGCGATACACTTAATATTCAAGGTGGTGTTACAGATCCGGCTAAATTAACAGACGGCAATATTGGTGTTGTAACGGATCCTACAACGCATAGTTTGAAAGTGAAATTGGCGAAAGATCTCAAAGATCTCGGTTCTGTACAGCTTACTGATGCGAAAGGTAAACCGAATATCAAACTTGATGGACAAAGCGGTACGATTACTGGATTAACAAATTCGAAATTTGATCCAAATAATATTAATCCAAGTCGTGCGGCCACTGAAGGTGAGGTAAATGATGTTTACAATGCAGCTAAAGTGAAAACAAAAGTAACTGCTGGAAAAGGTGGCGTCATCGTTAACAATATTGGCACTGACAAAGCACCAAATTATCAAATCAGTATTGATCCTAACCAAATCGCACAAGGAACAAATATTCACTATCGTGCTAATGGTGGGGCTGTACAAAGTGTAAGTTTAGACACTGGCTTTAACTTTACTAATGGTACGAATACAACAGCGACTGTCGGTAAAGATGGTAATGTTACTTACAATGTTAATCCTGATCTGAGTGGTATTAACAGTATCAGTAATGGTACAGCAGGTACTGGTGCGAAAATTACTTTAGATAAAGGTGATAAGAATATTAATGTTAATGGCGGCAAAGTAACGGGGGTTGCAGACGGTACCGTATCCCCTGATTCAACTGATGCAGTTAACGGTAAACAACTTTACCAAACTCAACAACAGGTGGATGCGAATAAGAAAGCCATTGCAGCTAATACACAACGTATTGCAGATAATGCGGGTAATATTGCAGCCAACAAACAAAGTATTGCCCAAAATACCCAAAAAATTGCAGATAATGGCAACAAGATCGCTCAAAATACCCAACAAATTGATCAGGTGAAAAATCACATTGATCAAGTGTCAGGTGATATCGATAAGAATAGCCAAGCGATTAAAAAAGGTCTAAATGTAGCAGGTAATACTGGAAGTGGTAACCAAACTTTAGGTAGCACCGTTAATGTTGTAGGCTCTGCTAAAGCACAAGGTAGCACTTATTCGAGCGACAATATCACTACGACTTATACGCAAGACAAAGATGGTAATGGCACTGTAAAAGTGGAAATGAAAGAAAAACCAACTTTCAAAGGCATAGAAGTAACGGATAGTCAAGGCAACAATAAAGTAAGCATCAACACAACGTCAACGCACTACCAAGGCGATAAAGGCTCCGTACCAACTGTATCCTTGAGCGGCGGTACAGGTAAAAATGGTAAGGCAGTACCTGTTCGTATTGAACATGTCGCGGATGGGGTTCGCGATGATGATGCAGCCAATATGGGACAAGTACGTCGCTTAGCGCAAGGGGTGAGCAGTGGCTTTACGAAATTAAGCGAACATGTTAATGATGTTGATAAACATGCTCGTGCTGGTATCGCTTCTGCGGGTGCAATTGCGACTTTACCGCAAGCCATTTATGCAGGACGTTCACAAGTTGCGGCAGCGGTTACACAATATCGTGGACAGTCTGCATTAGCTATCGGTTATTCAACTGTATCTGACAATAGTAAATGGACAGTACGTTTTACTGGCTCCACTAATACTCAAAAAGACACCATGGTTGGTGTTGGGGCAGGTTATAGTTGGTAAAATAACTGTCTAGTAAAAGATAAAAACGCATCTCATTGGGATGCGTTTTTTATATAAATTTTTCCGAAAATCGGGGCGTGATACATAAATTTTAAAATTTTTCTAAAAACTGCGAGTAGCATTTTATTTTTTATGACTTTTTCGCTAGAATTACCCCCTTTATATATTTCTTAATCAATGCAGAGTCTTTTATGCCACAAGCACAATTTTATTTAATTCAAGAAGCCGTTCCTGAGAATGATGAGCTTTCACTCGTAGAGAATAAAGCTTGTGATTTAGCTACCTCTTATTTTCGTGCTGGGAAAAAAGTTCTCCTGTGGTGTGAGAATAAAGAGCAGGCAGAACGGTTAGATGATGCACTTTGGCAACGAGATGGAAATGCTTTTGTTCCACATAATCTTGCAGGAGAAATAACTAAAATCCCTACTCCAGTAGAACTCGCCTGGGCAGGGAAACGCAATAGTCAACGCCGAGATGTCATAATTAATTTAAGTGTACAGGTACCTGAATTTATCAATAGTTTCAACCATGCTATTGACTTTGTACCTCTTGATGAGGCTGAGAAAGTGTTAGCTCGAGAACGCTATAAATATTATCGTCAATTAGGTTGGCAATTAAAGATGGAACAATAATAAACGCTAGAATTCAATCAACAGAGAAAAACAGATGAGTAAAAAAATTGAAATGGCGGATCGTTTTGATCCGAGTGCGGTAGAGCAAGGGCTTTATCGTCATTGGGAAGAAATGGGTTATTTTAAACCAACAGAAGATATCAATAACCCAAGCTATTGTATTGCTATTCCGCCACCGAATGTTACTGGTAGCCTTCATATGGGGCATGCGTTCCAACAAACTTTAATGGATACCTTAATCCGTTTCCACCGTATGGAAGGGGATAATACCTTATGGCAAGCAGGAACTGACCATGCAGGTATTGCAACTCAAATGGTGGTGGAGCGTAAAATTGCTGCCGAAGAAAATAAAACTCGTCATGATTATGGACGTGATGCTTTCATTGAAAAAATTTGGCAATGGAAAGGTGAATCCGGCGGGAATATTAGCCAACAAATGCGTCGTTTAGGTGATAGCGTTGACTGGGATCGTGAACGTTTCACAATGGATGAAGGTTTATCAAATGCGGTAAAAGAAGTATTTGTACGCTTACATGAAGAAGGACTTATTTACCGTGGAAAACGTCTTGTAAACTGGGATCCAAAACTTCACACTGCGATTTCTGATCTTGAAGTAGAAAATAAAGAGAAAAAAGGTAGTCTTTGGCATTTCCGTTACCCGCTTGCAAATGGTGCAAAAACAGCGGAAGGCTTGGATTATTTAGAAATTGCGACAACTCGACCAGAAACCATGCTTGGGGATACGGCAGTAGCGGTACACCCTGAAGATGAGCGTTACCAAGATTTAATCGGTAAATCAGTGATCCTTCCAATCGTTAATCGTGAAATCCCAATTATTGCAGACGATTATGTAGAAAAAGATTTCGGAACAGGTGTTGTGAAAATTACTCCAGCACACGACTTTAACGACTATGAAGTGGGTAAACGTCATCAATTACCGATGGTTAACGTAATGACCCCAAATGCAGATATCCGTGAAGAAGCAGAAATCGTAGGTAGTGACGGTAAAGTTTTAGCGGATTATATTGCTGAAATTCCAGCAAAATACCGCGGAATGGAACGTTTTGCTGCGCGTAAACAAATCGTTGAAGATCTTGACGCATTAGGTTTACTTGGCGAAATTAAACCACATGATCTAAAAGTACCATACGGCGATCGTGGTGGCGTGCCTATCGAACCAATGCTAACCGACCAATGGTATGTAAGCGTTAAACCATTAGCGGAAGTTGCAACTAAAGCCGTTGAAGATGGTGAAATTCAATTCGTACCAAAACAATATGAAAACCTCTATTTCTCTTGGATGCGCGATATTCAAGATTGGTGTATCTCTCGTCAATTATGGTGGGGACATCGTATCCCAGCTTGGTATGATGCAGAAGGTAATGTTTATGTTGCACGTAATGAAGAAGAAGTACGCAGCAAATATAATTTACCAGCAGACCTCGCTCTTCGCCAAGATGAAGATGTGTTAGATACTTGGTTCTCATCTGGTCTTTGGACGTTCTCAACCTTAGGCTGGCCAGAAAATACTAAAGAACTTAAAATGTTCCATCCAACTGATGTATTAATCACTGGATTTGACATTATTTTCTTCTGGGTTGCTCGTATGATCATGTTTACCATGCATTTCATCAAAGATGAAAATGGTAAACCACAAGTACCATTTAAAACCGTTTATGTTACGGGCTTAATCCGTGATGAAAATGGCGATAAAATGTCTAAATCAAAAGGTAATGTTATCGATCCGATCGATATGATCGATGGTATTGATCTTGAAAGTCTTGTCGCAAAACGTACAGGCAACATGATGCAACCGCAACTTGCAGCAAAAATTGAGAAAAATACCCGTAAAACTTTCCCTGAAGGTATTGCCCCACACGGTACAGATGCGTTACGTTTTACCTTAGCTGCACTGGCAAGTAATGGTCGCGATATTAACTGGGACATGAAACGTCTAGAAGGTTACCGCAATTTCTGCAATAAACTTTGGAATGCGAGCCGTTTCGTATTAACGAACGATAAACTAGATCTTTCTGAAGGCGAAGTTGAATACAGCTTAGCAGATCGCTGGATTGAAGCGGAATTTAATCGTGCTGTGGAAACTTTCCGTCAATCTTTAGAACAATATCGTTTTGATATGTGTGCGAATGCACTTTATGAATTTACTTGGAACCAATTCTGCGACTGGTACTTAGAATTAACTAAACCAGTATTTGCAAAAGGTACACAAGCACAGATTCGTGGAGCAAGCCGTACTTTAATTAACGTATTGGAAAAACTATTGCGTTTAGCTCACCCAATTATGCCTTTCATTACTGAAGAAATTTGGCAACAAGTGAAAGGTTTAGCGGGCGTTGAAGGTGAAACTATCATGTTGCAACCATTCCCGAAAGCGGATGCGAGCAAAAATGATGAAAAAGCCGTAGCAGAAATGGAATGGCTACAAGCGATTATTACTGCTGTACGTAATATCCGTGCAGAAAGTAATATCGCACCAAGTAAACCATTAGAACTTGCGTTACGCTATTTAACCGCAGAGCAAAAAGCAACACTTGAAGCAAATGTTGATTTACTTAAAGCCATGGCGAAATTATCTGATATCTGTGTATTAGCAGATAATCAAGAACCACCACTTTCTGTAAGTAAACTTGTTGAAAACGTTGAAGTATTTGTACCAATGGCAGGTTTTATTGATAAAGATAAAGAACTTGCACGTTTACAAAAAGAACTTGATAAAACGGCAAGTGAAATTTCACGTATCGAAAATAAACTAAATAACGAAGCTTTCGTAGCAAAAGCACCAGAAGCTGTTATCGTAAAAGAACGTGAAAAAATGCAAGGCTATCAACAAGCCCAAGAAAAATTACAACAACAATATAAAGCAATTGAAGCGTTGTAGTTTTCATAAAATAAAGTAACAAAATCCCCCAACATTTGGGGGATTTTTTATTGTGTTACATCAACCGATGACAGTGGGGAGGTAGCCTGCTTGTATTAGAAAAGGAACGCACGCAATTCCGACACCAATGATTAAGGTGATGATTAGAACAGGTTTACTGCCTATTACTCGATAGTTTAAATGACGATATTGATTACGTAGTTTCCATACCATGGCTACGGGCAGAACGATTGCATAGCATGCAAACATCTGTCCTGCGTATCCGAGAGCGAGAATAAAGCCTTGTGGAAAAAAGAGCGCAAAGGCGAGAGGCGGAACAAAAGTTGCTAACCCCACCGCCTTGCGAGAATGAGAAATTTTCATTCTTTTGAACAAGTCTTCTAATGTTTCAAAGAGTCCGAGTGCTACGCCCAAAAAAGAGGTGATAAGGGCGAGTGCGGAGAAAATACGCACCACAATTCCGATTGTGTGACTTCCTGTGCTCTGAGTAATGGCTACAACAAGTCCATTTAATGTAGGATCATGCTCGAGAATTTGTAAAAATTCTGATTGATTTAATACTCCATGCGTTGCAAATTGCCATAAAATATAGGCAACTAAAGGGATGAGGGTTCCGACGATAATCGCAAAACGTAAAGCCACCGTATTACCTTTCAAATAGCGATTTAAACTAGGAATGGATCCATGGAATCCAAACGCAGTAAAAAAAATAGGCGTTGCAGAAATTAATAGGGCATTATTTAGAGGAACTTCCATGAAATTTTGCCAAGTAACATTGGGAATTAAGAGTAAAAGTACCAATGCAAAAAAGGTAAATTTAAATGAAAGAATAAAACGGTTAACCCGATCGACCGTACTGGTTCCGAGGAAAATAATCCCACCAAAGATGACTGTAAATAGTATGCCACTGAGTTGCAGCATAAATGTATTCGTTGCTAGGTGAGGCAATAGACCTGCAAAGATGGTGCTTCCACCTGAAATATAGGCAGAAACGAGAGCATATAGAAAAATAAGTAAAATACTGGTAGCAAAAACACGCCCCGATTTTCCGAAAAATTTTTCAGCAAGCGTGCCAATACCCGCATCGCTTTCTACTGTTTGATATACTTCAACGAATAACAAAGCAGAATAGGTGAGCAATGCCCATAAGGCAATTAAAAGGAAAACGGTAAAACCAAAGCCAATTCCAGCAGAGGTGAGAGGCATCGCGAGCATTCCCCCTCCGATAGTGGTGCCAGCAACGATTAATGTGCTACCAATCGTTTTATTCATTTTTTACTCCTTTGTTGTGTAAAGGGAGTTTAACAAAAATAAATTTATTTTGTAAACTTAATAATACATAAAATGTAAAAAAATAATTACATTACAGTAAATGGAGAATTTATAGTTGTGAATACACAAATCAATTTATGTTTTTTACATGGTCTGTTGGGCTCAGGAGAAGACTGGCAGGAAGTGTTAGGGATTATGCAAAAATACAATCCTAAGATTAATTGTATTACAATTGACTTACCCTTTCATGGAGAAGAAAAAAAGACTAGCGTAGAGAATTTTAAAGAAACACGTGCTTTTCTCCAACAAAAAATAGAGGAGAAAATAGGTAATAAACCCTATTGGTTAATTGGTTATTCGCTTGGTGGGCGTGTGGCGTTGGATTTTTCTTTGCAAAATATCGTAAATAAAAATTTACAAGGATTGATTCTTGAAGGGGTAAATTTTGGATTAGAGAGTGAACTAGACAAAGCAGTTCGCTGGGAAAATGATGTGAAATGGGCTAATCGTTTTGCCACCGAAGCACTTTCAAATGTGCTAGCTGATTGGTATCAACAAAAAGTATTTTCTCATTTAAATGAGAAGCAACGTCAGGCATTAATAACGAAGCGAGCGGGAAATAGCGCTACTGGGATTGCTCAAATGCTAAAGGCGACCTCATTAGCTAAGCAAGAATATTTTTTATCACCTTCATGGATAATAAAATGGGAGACATTCCGAAAACAGCACCATGTTGTTTATATTTGTGGCGAACGTGATGAAAAATTTAAGAAACTTGCCAAAAATATTCAAATTCCAGTGAGAATTATTCCAGAGGCTGGTCATAATACTCATCAAGAAAATCCAAAAGCATTTGCACAGACATTATTGGATTTTGTGAAATCTTATTATGAAGTGTAATTCTAGTTGATATTTGCTTACAAGACAGGATAATATTTAGCAGAATTTTTGAAGGAATAATCTTTCATTACTTAGAAATTACAGCAATGTGAGAAATATTGCTGTTATATTTTTTTTGTGTGTGAAATTTACAAGGAACTCCATTATGCAACAAATCCCTATGACCGTGCGTGGTGCAGAATTATTAAAACAAGAACTAGATTTTTTAAAAAATACCCGTCGCCCAGAAATTATTAAGGCGATTGCGGAAGCACGTGAGCACGGTGATTTAAAAGAAAATGCAGAATATCATGCTGCGCGTGAACAACAAGGATTCTGTGAAGGTCGAATTCAAGAAATTGAGGGTAAATTAGCAAATTGCCAAGTTATTGATGTGACCAAATTACCGAATAATGGACGTGTTATTTTTGGTGCGACAGTTGTTTTAGCTAATACTGAAACGGAAGAAGAAGTTACCTATCAAATCGTAGGTGATGACGAAGCAGATATCAAAGCAGGTTTAATTTCTGTAAATTCACCGATTGCCCGTGGTCTTATTGGTAAGGAAGTTGATGATACAGTAAACATCCAAACTCCTGGCGGTAAAATTGAATTCGATATTCTTGAAGTAGAATATAAATAGAAAAGTAACAAAAGGACATCATGTCCTTTTGTTTTTACGTTAATAAATTAGCGAGGAAGGTGAATTTTTTTATCTTCGCTTTGTCTATAAAGCACAAGAATGTGTCCAATTTTTTGAACTTCTTGTGCTTGCGTTTCACGGATGATGGCATCAATAATAAGTTGCTTGGTTTCGCGATCAGCACCAGCAATCTTTACTTTGATTAATTCATGATGATTTAAGGCATTGTCAATTTCAGCCAATACCCCCTCTGTTAAGCCATTGCCACCTAGCATCACAACAGGATTAAGGTGATGAGCAAGGCCTTTTAGATATTGTTTTTGTTTGGTTGATAATGTCATGTATATTTATCCTAATAAATAAAGAAAAAAGTCGTGAATAAAATTCAGGATGACTCATTGAAGTACAAGATTTTACCCTTATATTGGGTAAATCGCTATAAGAATTGAGAAATTATGGGAAAGAAAAAACGTTCAGCGAGTTCATCGCGTTGGTTAAATGAACATTTTAGTGATCCTTTTGTACAAAAGGCACATAAACAAAAGTTACGCTCTCGTGCGTATTTTAAATTAGATGAAATACAACAAACAGATCGCCTGTTTAAACCAGGTATGACCGTGGTTGATCTTGGTGCAGCCCCAGGAGGGTGGTCCCAATATGTTGCAAGTCAAATTGGCGGAAAAGGCCGAATTGTGGCTTGTGATATTTTGGAAATGGATCCGATTGTAGGTGTTGACTTTTTACAAGGGGATTTTCGTGATGAAAATGTCCTTAATGCATTATTAGAACGTGTTGGTGATGCAAAAGTAGATGTTGTGATGTCTGACATGGCACCTAACTTTAGTGGAACCCCAGCTGTAGACATTCCACGAGCAATGTATTTAGTGGAATTAGCACTAGACATGGCAAAAGATGTGCTAGCAAAAGGAGGTTCTTTTGTTGTTAAAGTCTTCCAAGGGGAAGGGTTTGATGAATATTTACGGGACATTCGATCTTTATTCACAAAAGTAAAAGTACGTAAACCTGAAGCTTCACGTGGTCGCTCTCGAGAAGTTTACATTGTTGCTTCTGGTTTTAAAGGCAATATGTAATTAAAACGACCTATTGCGGTAATTGCTTTTACTTTTCTATTGAATATAGTAGTCTTTACTAACAAATTTTAACTTATAAAAAAGGGGTATGAACCTTGAACGATATGGTAAAAAATATAGTCTTATGGGTGGTGATTGCCATCATTATGATGACGGCATACCAAGGTTTTAGTGACCATTCTTCATCAGACAATCGTGTCACTTACACGAATTTTATTAGCGATGTGGCTAAGAGTGATGTTGCTGCGACAAAATTTAATGATCGCGGTGAGATTTATGTTACGCGTAAGGATGGTACAAAGTATACCACTGTCTTACCAAGCCCATTACGCGATAATCAATTGTTAAATGATTTACTTAAAGAAAAAGTACAAATTCAAGGTGCGTTACCGCAAGAACGCAGTTTATTAGCATCAATTTTTGTTTCTTGGTTCCCGATGATTTTATTAATTGGGGTATGGATTTTCTTTGCTCGCCAAATGCAAGGTGGTGGCAAAGCAATGAGCTTTGGTAAAAGTAAAGCGCGTATGCTCACAAAAGAGCAAATTAAGACGCGTTTATCTGACGTAGCAGGCTGTGAAGAAGCAAAAGAAGAAGTCGCAGAAATTGTAGACTTCTTACGTGATCCGCAAAAATTCCAAAAACTTGGTGGACGCATTCCGAAAGGGGTGTTGATGGTTGGTCCTCCAGGTACAGGTAAAACTTTGTTAGCGAAAGCTATCGCTGGTGAGGCGCAAGTTCCATTCTTTACCATTTCAGGTTCAGATTTTGTGGAAATGTTTGTCGGTGTTGGGGCATCACGTGTGCGTGATATGTTCGAACAAGCGAAGAAAAATGCACCTTGTATTATTTTCATTGATGAAATTGATGCTGTAGGGCGTCAACGTGGTGCAGGTCTTGGTGGTGGTCATGATGAACGTGAACAAACCCTAAACCAAATGCTGGTAGAAATGGATGGTTTTGAAGGTAAAGAAGGGATTATTGTTATCGCTGCGACTAACCGTCCAGACGTTCTCGATCCTGCTTTAACTCGACCAGGACGTTTTGACCGCCAAGTAACAGTAGGGCTACCAGATGTACGTGGTCGTGAACAAATTTTAAAAGTACATATGCGTAAAGTGCCACTTGGCGCAGATGTGGATCCAATGGTATTAGCCCGCGGTACTCCAGGTTATTCTGGTGCTGACTTGGCGAACCTTGTTAACGAAGCAGCATTGTTTGCAGCTCGAGCAAATAAAAATCTTGTTACTATGCAAGAATTTGAACTTGCAAAAGATAAAATTAACATGGGTCCTGAACGTCGTACGATGATCATGACTGATAAACAAAAAGAATCAACGGCTTATCATGAAGCTGGACATGCGATTGTAGGCTATTTAGTACCAGAACACGATCCTGTGCATAAAATTACTATCGTGCCACGTGGACGCGCTTTAGGTGTAACTTTCTTCTTACCAGAAGGCGACCGCATCAGCATGAGCTACAAACAACTTGAAAGTAAACTTTCAACCCTTTATGCAGGTCGTTTAGCTGAAGGTATTATCTATGGCGATGAAAATGTGTCTACCGGTGCATCGAATGATATTAAAGTAGCGACAGATATCGCGCGTAATATGGTAACGCAATGGGGCTTCTCTAGTGAGTTAGGTCCAATTCTTTATGCTGAAGATGATAATGAGGTGTTCCTCGGACGTTCAATGGCAAAAGCGAAACACATGTCTGATAGCACTGCACATACTATCGATGAAGAAGTGCGTAAAATTGTGGAACGTAACTACAATCGTGCGAAACAAATTCTTCTGGATAATATGGATATTCTTCATGCAATGAAAGATGCATTGATGAAATATGAAACCATCGAAATGGAACAAATTAAACAACTTATGGAACGTCGCCCTGTGACACCTCCTCCAGGTTGGGACGGAAATGACAAAACTACGTCTACTTCTTCAAATGAAGGTTCTCAAGGGAAAGGTACTGTAAGTGAAGAAAAAAATGAAAAGACAACAGAAACACCTGCGTCTGATGTAAAACCAGCAAGTGTCGCTGAAAAATCAACAGATGTAAGTTCTGAGTCTTAGTAAATTCCTGTTCGTAGTTAAAAGCCTAATATGCGATGTATATTAGGCTTTTTTATTGATTTTTCATAAAATTTTACGAATTTCTGGGCGTGATTTTTGAGGAAATTGTCTTTTAAAAGCCAGCGCAGTATGATGGAGATCACGTAAACGCAATTTATTTTGCGATTTAAGGCTAAAAAAGGGTAAAATACACACCTTTAACAAACAACCCCATTATTTTGAGGAATTTATGGCTACATATAGCACTACAGATTTCAAACCAGGTTTAAAATTTATGCAAGACGGTGAACCATGCGTTATCGTTGAAAATGAATTTGTAAAACCAGGTAAAGGTCAAGCGTTTACACGTACTCGTATTCGTAAATTAATTTCTGGTAAAGTTTTAGATATCAACTTCAAATCAGGTTCTACTGTTGAAGCAGCTGACGTTATGGATAGCGACTACATCTATTCATATAAAGATGAAGCTTTTTGGTACTTCATGCATCCAGAAACTTTTGAACAAATTGCTGCGGATGCAAAAGCAGTTGGCGATGCTGAAAAATGGTTATTAGACCAAGCTGAATGTATCCTTACTCTTTGGAACGGTAGCCCAATTACTGTAACTCCACCGAACTTCGTAGAATTAGAAGTGGTAGATACAGATCCAGGTCTTAAAGGTGATACAGCAGGTACTGGTGGTAAACCAGCAACTTTAAGCACAGGCGCTGTTGTTCGTGTTCCATTATTCGTTCAAATCGGCGAAGTAATTAAAGTAGACACACGTTCAGGTGAATACGTTTCTCGCGTTAAATAATTTTTTAAAAGCCAGTATTTTTAATACTGGCTTTTTTTTCCCTTCACTTTCTACATGAGGATAAGAAAATGAAATTTAAAATGAAACGTTCTACTATTGGGTTGTTAGTACTAGGGGCAGCAACATTGGGATTAAGCAATATGGCACTTGCTACTCAGGTTGCACAAGATCAAGGCATTGATATTACAATTTTGCATACCAATGATAACCACGGACATTTTTGGAAAAATCAACGTGGTGAGTATGGAATGTCCGCTCGTAAAACCTTGATCGATAATATTCGAAAAGAAGTACAAGCCAAGCATGGTTATGTACTTTTATTTTCTGGTGGTGATATTAATACAGGCGTACCAGAATCAGATATGCAAGATGCTGAGCCAGATTTTATGGGAATGAATGCATTAGGGTACAATGCGATGGCGGTGGGAAATCATGAATTTGATAATCCACGAGCTGTTCTTATGAAACAAGCAAAATGGGCAAATTTCCCATTCTTAGCGGCGAATATTTACGATAAGAAAACAGGAAAGCGCTTATTCCAACCATATAAAATTTTCAATGAAGGTGGAGTGAAAATTGCTGTTATTGGTTTAACGACAGAAGATACCGCTAAAATTGGTAATCCTGCGTACGTGGGGGATTTAGAGTTTAGAAACCCAGTTCAAGAAATGAAAACCCTCATTCCTGAAATTAAGAAAAAAGATCATCCTGATTTGATTTTTGCCATTACGCATATGGGACATTACCATAATGCAGAGCATGGTATTAACGCGCCAGGTGATGTCACGATGGCTCGTTCTTTACCACGTGGCGAATTAAATATGATTGTAGGTGGACATTCACAAAACCCAGTTTGTATGAATGCGGATTTAAAAACGTATGACACAAACTTTAAACCAGGCGCTGCTTGCCGACCAGATCAACAAAATGGTACATGGATTGTTCAGGCATATGAATGGGGTAAATATGTAGGACGTGCTGATTTTAAATATAAAGATGGTAAATTAACCCTTCTAAATTACCAATTGATTCCGGTCAATATGACAGAGAAAAAAGTGGTTGATGGTAAAAAAGTCTACCAAGTTGTCGGAAAAACTATTCCTGAAGATCCGCAAATGCTCAAAATTTTAAAACCGTATCAAGATAATGGCGCGAAATCCTTGCAAATTAAAGTTGGCGAAGTGAACGGAACATTAATGGGTGATCGAAATGTTGTGCGTTTTAAACAAACTAACTTAGGTAACTTAATTGCAACCGCACAATATAAAAAGGTAAATGCTGATTTTGGTATCATGAATTCTGGTGGCGTACGTGATTCTATCAACTCAGGCAATGTGACTTATAAAGATATTTTAAAAGTACAACCTTTTGGGAATACCATTGAAAAAGCAACTTTAACAGGTGCAGAATTAATTAAATATCTGGATGTTGTTGCGAATATGTCAGTAGATTCTGGGGCGTATCCACAATTCTCATCTAATATTTCAATGATAGTGACCAAAAATGGGGTTGAGGATGTGAAAATTAATGGAAAACCAGTTCAACCAAATGCGACTTATACCTTTAGCGTGCCACACTACAACGCAATTGGAGGTGATGGTTATCCAAAACTTACACATGCAGTTGACACAGGTTTTGTAGATGCAACCGTGCTTAAAGAGTACATCCAAACTCATAGTCCAATTGATGCAGCTGCTTTTGCACCAAAAGATACCGTAATTTTTAAGAATAATTAGTTTTAATTTTTCTATTAATAATTAAGTAAAGGATTAGGCCGAAAGGTTTAATCCTTTTTTACTGCTAAAGTGTCTTAACTTTGCTATAATTCTAGGTATTTTTAGATTTAGTGTAAGAGATATTATGAAACAACTTTTTGCTACCACTGCACGTGGATTTGAAGAACTCTTAAAAGTGGAATTGACTCAACTTGGTGCTAAGGATTGCCGTATAGCACAGGGAGGAGTCCATTATGAAGCGGATCCCGCAACGCTTTATCGAACTTTACTATGGTCACGTTTAGCTTCACGTATTTTACTCCCTCTTACACAAGCTAAAATTTTTAGTGATATGGATCTTTATTCCGCGGTTTATAATCAAAACTGGCAAGAAATTTTTGATGCCCGCTGCACTTTCTTTGTGGATTTTAATGGGACAAACGAAACGATTCGTCATAGCCAATTTGGTGCAATGCGTGTTAAAGATGCCATTGTAGATTATTTTGAGCGCCATGGTTTCCCACGTCCAACAGTGGATAAGCAAAATCCAGATATTCGTATTCATGCTTATTTAAATCGTGATGAGTTAATTTTATCGCTTGATTTGAGCGGTGAAGCTTTACATTTAAGAGGTTATCGTACGGCAACAGGCGAAGCACCATTACGTGAAACCTTAGCGGCTGCAATTATCTTACGTTCAGGTTGGGATAAGGCAACCCCATTAGTTGATCCAATGTGTGGTTCGGGTACGCTTCTGATTGAAGGTGCGCAAATGGCTGCAAGTATTGCACCGAATTTAAAACGCCAGCATTGGGGATTTGATTTTTGGAAAGGACATGATGAAGCCGTTTGGGCAACAGTAAAAGCCGAAGCTGATCAACAAGCACAAAATGGACAAAATATCCCGGCACAATTCTATGGGGCAGATTTAGATGCCAAAGTTTTAGAAAAAGCAAAACGCAATGCAGACCAAGCAGACGTAGGGCATCTTATCCATTGGCAACAAAGCGATATTGCTGATTTTAAAAATCCTTGCGAAAGTGATGAAGTGGGAACGGTTGTATGTAATCCTCCATACGGGGAGCGCCTCGGCACAACTCCAGCATTAATTGCCTTATATTCAGTGTTGGGACAAAAATTAAAAACAGAATTTGCTGGTTGGAATGCATCGATTTTTAGTAGTGAACCAAGTTTATTAGATTGTTTACGTTTACGCTCTCATCGCCAATTCAAAGCGAAAAATGGTCCATTAGAATGTTTACAAAAGAATTATAAAATCAGTGAGAATGCGAAAGATCAGAATGATCAGCAGCTAACCTTTGAGAAAAATGCACAAGTTGCCCCTGATTTTGCTAATCGTTTACAGAAAAATCGTAAAAAAATTGAAAAATGGGCGAAAAAAGAAGGTATTGAAGCCTATCGTTTATATGATGCGGATTTACCAGAATATAACTTGGCAGTGGATGTTTATGGTGATCACGTTGTTATTCAAGAATACGCAGCACCTAAAAATGTTGATGAAAATAAAGCACGCCAACGCTTATTAGATGCAATTAGTGCAACTTTATCTGTTTTAGATGTTGAAACGAATAAATTAATTTTAAAAGTAAGACAAAAACAAAAAGGTACGAATCAGTACGAAAAATTAGCGCATAAAGGCGAATATTTTTATGTCAAAGAATATGACGCTAATTTATGGGTGAATTTGACAGATTATTTAGATACGGGTTTATTCCTTGATCACCGTAAAACCCGTAAAATGTTGGGAGAAATGGCGCACGGAAAAGATTTCTTGAACCTGTTTGCGTATACCGGTGCGGGTACGGTCCACGCAGCAATTGGAGGAGCGAAATCCACGACCACTGTAGATATGTCCCATACTTATTTAAACTGGGCTGAGCAAAATTTAGAATTAAATGATATTCAAACAGGACGTAAACATCGTCTTATCCAAGCTGATTGCTTGCAATGGTTAGAAGAGTGTAAATCAGATTTTGATCTTATCTTTGTTGATCCACCAACATTTTCTAATTCAAAACGTATGGAAGATAGTTGGGATGTTCAACGTGATCAGGCAAAATTATTTACCAATTTAGCGAAAATCCTACGACCTGACGGTACAATTATTTTTTCCAATAATAAACGTGGATTTAAGATGGATTTTGAAGCACTAGAAAAATTGGGGTTAAAAGCGACCGAGATTTCTAAAAAAACATTGCCATTAGATTTTGAGCGCAATCCTAAAATTCATAATTGTTGGCAAATTACTTGGCAACCAACACCAGTTGATAACAAATAGAATGGGGATTGGATGTTAGATTTTGATGGGTATCGCCCAAATGTGGGAATTGTAATTTGTAATGCGCAGCGGCAGGTTTTATGGGCAAAGCGTTTTGGACAAAATTCATGGCAATTTCCACAAGGTGGCATTAATGAAAATGAAACCTTAGAACAGGCAATGTATCGGGAGCTTTACGAAGAGATTGGATTAAGACCTCAGGACGTTAAGATTTTATATGTATCGAAGTATTGGCTTCGATACAAATTGCCTAAACGCTTATTGCGTTATGATACCAAGCCCGTATGTATTGGTCAGAAACAGCGTTGGTTTTTATTACAATTTATTGGTGATGAAAAACAAATCAATATGCAGACGACTAGCACGCCTGAATTTGATGGCTGGCGCTGGGTAAGTTTTTGGTATCCTGTCCGCCAAGTCGTTTCTTTTAAAAAAGATGTGTATAGACGCGCAATGAAAGAATTTGCTCATCAACTTTTTGATAAAGAAAGTGCAATAGGTTCTGGTCGGGAAGATCAAAAACGTTTTCAGAATAAAAATGCAAACCGTTATAACGGTGACAAGATGAAAAGGCATCTCGTAGAGGAGGCATAAAATGGTAACTTTTTTAGGCTTTTTTATTTGCTTCCTTATATTGGGAGCATTTTCGGGATTTTTAGCTGGACTTTTTGGCATTGGTGGAGGAATGGTTGTTGTTCCTGCATTATTTTACCTGTTGCCGTGGCTTGGGATAAATAGTCCTTTGCAAATGAGCATCATCCTTGGTACATCATTTGCAACGATTGCCATTACAACACTTGCTTCAACAGAAAAACACTATAAGTTAGGAAATATCCAGTGGGAAGCAGCAAAATATTTGGCACCCACTTTAGTCTTAACTGGTTATATTGCGAGTGATTTTATTACGAAACTTGATAAGCATTTAGTTGTCAAAATTTTTGCTGTATTGATGGTATACCTTGCGGTAAAAATGTTTCGTTCTATCAAGAAAGTGGTACAAGATAAAAAATTAACGCCCATTTCCGCCATTGTAGGTGGAATTGGTATTGGTCTTGCAGCAAGTGCTGCGGGAATTGGTGGAGGTGGTTTTACTGTACCATTTTTAAATTCTCGTGGTATATCAATTAAAAAAGCAATTGGTACCTCAGCGTTTTGTTCAATGGTATTAGGACTTTCTAGTGCTATAAGCTATATGATTCATGGTTGGGGACTTGCAACATTACCACCTTACTCGTTAGGCTATGTATACGTACCTGCCGTTGTTGGTATTACATTGGCATCATTTTTTACAGCAAAATTAGGCGCAAGAATGGTAGATAAGTTACCAGTGCCAACCTTGAAGAAGTGTTTTGCAGGACTATTAATTGTGATTGCAATTGATATGTTATTTAGATAAAGGAATTTTATGGCTCATCAGTTTATTACTTATCCTCATTTTAATCCCGTCATCTTTGAATTCGGCCCTATCGGTTTACGTTGGTATGGGTTGATGTATTTAATTGGTTTCTTATTTGCGCGTTGGCTAGCTGTAAGTCGGGCGAAGCGATCAAATGGCGTGTGGACAGTCGATCAAGTAGATAATTTATTATTTAACGGTTTCTTGGGGGTTTTCCTAGGTGGACGTATCGGCTACGTTTTATTTTACCAATTCGAATACTTTATTCATAATCCCTTATACCTGTTTAAAGTATGGGATGGCGGAATGTCTTTCCACGGTGGTTTGATTGGGGTAATCTTAGCTATGTGGTGGACTGCACGTCGTCAAAATCATGGATTTTGGCAAACTGCTGATTTTGTTGCCCCACTCATTCCATTTGGATTAGGTGCAGGACGTATCGGTAACTTTATTAACGATGAATTATGGGGACGAGTAACAGATGTGCCATGGGCAGTCCTTTTCCCATCTGGTGGTTATTTACCACGTCACCCTTCACAATTATACGAAGCCTTTTTAGAAGGCGTCGTTCTATTCTGTATTCTTAACTGGTTTATTAAAAAGCCACGTCCGACAGGTTCCGTCGCTGGATTATTTTTATTCTTCTATGGAATATTCCGTTTCTTTGTAGAATTCTTCCGTGAACCGGATCCACAACTCGGACTATTCTTTGGTCATCATGTATCCATGGGACAGATTCTTTCTACCCCAATGATTATTTTAGGCGCCTTCATTATTTGGTACTCTTATTCGCATGTAGGGCGAGTAGGGCTCGATCCTGTATATACTAAAAACAAAGAGAATCAAGGGGAAAAATAATGCGTCAATATCTTAATCTTTGTCAGCGTATTGTTGATGAAGGCACTTGGGTGGAAAATGAACGAACGGGTAAACGTTGTTTAACCGTGATTAATGCCAATCTTACCTATGATGTAGAAAAGGGTGAATTTCCTTTAATTACTACCCGTAAAAGTTTCTGGAAAGCGGCTATTGCAGAATTATTGGGCTATCTTCGTGGATATGATAATGCAGCCGATTTCCGTGCGCTTGGTGCAAAAACTTGGGATGCCAATGCGAATGAAAATAGCGCATGGTTGAATAATCCTCATCGCAAAGGACATGATGATATGGGGCGTGTTTACGGCGTGCAAGGACGTCGTTGGCAAAAACCAAATGGTGGGACGTTGGATCAACTTCAAAAAATTGTAGACGATTTAAATCGTGGTATTGATGATCGTGGTGAAATTCTCACTTTCTATAATCCAGGCGAATTTGAACTCGGTTGCTTGCGTCCTTGTATGCACACGCATACGTTCTCCTTATTAGGGGATAAACTCTATTTGACGAGTTATCAACGCTCTTGTGATGTACCGTTAGGTTTGAATTTTAACCAAGTGCAAGTTTATACATTGCTTGCCTTGATGGCGCAAATCACAAATAAACAGCCTGGACAGGCATATCATAAAATTATCAATGCACATATTTATGAAGATCAATTGCCATTAATGCGTGATGTGCAATTAAAACGTGAGCCGTTCCCATCACCGAAATTGGAAATTAATCCTGATATCAAGAGTCTACGTGATTTAGAAACGTGGGTGACAATGGATGATTTTAAAGTAACGGGATATGAGTGCCATGAACCGATCCGTTACCCATTTTCTGTATAATTTTTTACGAAAATGGGGGCGTGATAGTACTATTTATGACAGAACAAATAACATTTGCTGATGAACAATTCATGCGTCATGCGATGCGCCTTGCTCAGCGTGCTGAAGCATTAGGTGAAATTCCCGTTGGCGCGGTGTTAGTTGATGCAAGTGGCGCGATTATTGCGGAAGGATTTAATACCTCGATTATTCAACACGATCCCACTGCCCATGCAGAAATGCAAGCGTTGAGGCAAGGTGGCCTAGCACAGCAGAATTATCGTCTTTTAGATTGTACATTGTATGTAACACTTGAGCCTTGTACGATGTGTGCGGGTGCAATTTTGCATAGTCGGATAAAGCGTTTAGTATTCGGTGCTTATGATTATAAAACTGGTGCTGTTGGCTCTCGTTTCCACTTTTTTGATGATTATAAAATGAATCATGATGTCAAGATTGTTGGTGGGGTGTTGGCTGATGAATGCGGTGCTATGCTCAGTGAGTTTTTTAAGAAACGACGTGCCGCCAAAAAACAAGAGAAGTTGACAGCACGCATTGATTAAATAGCTAATAGAAAGCCCTATTTTTATAGGGCTTTTTTATTGCCTTTCACTCGTTTATTTTTTTTCTGTTTTTTATTTTTATAGGGTTTTTCTTGCCCTGTAGGTGCTACGGTTTCAGGCTGCTTTTTAGCGAGCTGATCTGATTCATTATTCATCGTCACAGACGTTTCCAAAAAGCCGTTACGCGCTAAATAATTTAATAAATTATTTAGCTGCTCACTAAGAATCTTACGCAGTTCCTCTTTAGATAAGACTGGGTCGGATTCGGTGGATTGCGGATCATTGGATGTGACTTCAAGGCTATACTCACCCTTATCAATACCTTGAATAATATGTTCAATAATTTCCTCAGACGTCCGTTGCCCATCGCAAAGCGTCATGAAAATTTTTTCAATAGGCGTAAAAGAGACGGTAAGATGATAGCAATTTGCAAAATTGATGTCGCTATTCGCCATTAAATGCTGTGCAAGGGCACGATACATAGCTGGAACAATCGGTTTTTCACAAACTGTATCGTGAATGGTAATCGGGTGCGGGCGTAATTTCACATCCGCTCCAGCAATTAAGAAAACTAAACTTGAGAAAAATGTATTGATATCAATTTCTGGATGCGCTTTTTGGCAAGCTTGGAAAATTTCAATAACTGGGGTGGTACTTAGCTTATTATCAAAAATATAAGTAAGAATAAATTGAGATGCAGGATCATCTGCTAATTTTTTATCATGATGATAATAATGCATAATGCCATTTTCATCTACATGACGATTTAGATCAGCGGCAACATGTAAATTTAACCATTCATTAGCCATCTCTTTCATATTATTGAAATTACTTGGTTTTGTTACAATAGATTGGCGGAAATGACGGTTATTTATAAAGTCTTTTAATTGCTCTTCATAAATAACATCCCCTTTGGCTAAAGCACGTAATTGGGTAATTTGCTCTTGTGTTAAATGACTTGGATAATTGAATTGAGGCAAGAAATCGGCATCAACAAGGTGGAGTAAATCATGCTGTTTTAGCATGTTGTTAAATTGTGTAAAGTAGAGAGGCATATTACAAGGTTCTAAGTACTCATGGAGCATGTAATAGCTAGGTTGACTTATTAAAGTATTATAATTATTGTCTAAGGCGGTCCCTAAAGGGGTAGAGGATGGCACGGTATCTTTTAAAAAACCGAATGTATTTATCATGTTGTGATAGCGTGTTTCGGCTGTTTCGGTAGGGTTATCTTGAAAAAGAGCAATATCACGATAAGCAATGGAGGTGTGCCAGCCTGGATATGTATTATAGGATACAAAAGCTACGCCAGTGGGGCTTAGTGCTTTACTAATAAGTGCCAGAATACTTTCTTGGACTGTTGGTGGTACCCATGAAAAAACCCCATGACAAATGATGTAATCAAATAAACTATCATCACAAGTAACTTGAGCAATATCTGCATTAATTAATACGATATTTTTCAAGCCCATTTTTTGGATAATATCGTTACCTTTTTCTACTTGCACAGAAGAGAGATCAATCCCTACGATATTCATTTGCGGATATTGAATAGCAAGTGGAATAATATTTCCACCCATGGAACATCCTATTTCTAAAACACGTGCAGTTTCTATTGGCGCAGATCTAATATTACAAAGTGCCAGAATACTTTTTAAATAAGCAGGGTGGCTTTTAAAGAAAGAGTTAGAAATATAGGGAATTTGATTATAAGTATTATTGCTCATTTTAAAATAAGATCCTTGTAGATGGCGGTATTTATTACATTAAATGAAAGGAAAGTTTAATTCCTTCTATTGTCATGCCCGTACCAATAATAGCCAAGATAAGCCCCATCAGTTTGCCAACGACTGAAATAAGACTTTTTCCGAGTGCCTTTATGATGGCTTTACTTAAAATAAAGGCAAGATAGTTTAGATAGGTGATGAGAATTAACATCCCTACTACGATCAAAATGTGAATAAAATCTGCATTAGTTACATAGTTCATGCCTGTTACAATCATACCTGGTCCAGCAAGCATAGGGACGGCAAGTGGCGTAATGGCAACGTCATCGTGGTTAGATATTCCAGTATGTGTAGATTGGGTGTCTGATTTTTTTGACATCAACATTTCAAACCCAATACAGAACATTAAAATTCCCCCTGTAATTTTAAATGCAGGGATCGTGAGTTTGAATAATTCGAAAATATATTTTCCGAGGATTATAAAGGCGAGTGTAACAGCAAAGGATACAAGACAAGCGGTTTTAGCCGTCATTTTTCGCTGAACGGGTGTTTGTCCTTCAGTTACGCTTAGAAACATAGGGGTATCAGCAAGTGGATTTAACATTGCAAAGAAACCCATAAATACGGAAAGGGCGTAAGTAATATAATCGGCCATAGACATCTCCTTGGATAATAAGATCAAAAGAAGATTTTCAACAAAAGTCGATTAATATTAATACATTAACTAAATAAAATAAATAGATTTAGGGAGTTAGGATAAAAAAATCCCCTCATAATGAGGGGATTTTTATGAAGCATAATTATGCAGTTACGCTGTTACGCATTGCACGGCGACGATCTAATTCAGTTAAGAATTTTTTACGAATACGGATAGAGTTTGGTGTAACTTCTACTAATTCGTCATCATCAATAAATTCTAATGCTTGTTCAAGGGTAAAGTGAACTGGAGTAGTTAATGCGATCGCATCATCTTTACCAGAAGCACGCATGTTGGTTAATTTTTTACCTTGAAGAGCGTTAACAGTTAAGTCGTTAGTACGGCTGTGAATACCAATAATTTGACCTTCGTAAACTTCAGTACCGTGATCGATCATTAATTTACCACGTTCTTGTAAGCCCCATAATGCGTATGCAAGTGCTTTACCTGTTGCATTAGAGATTAATACACCATTTTTACGTTGACCGATTTCGCCTGGACGAACGTCATCGTAGTGGCTGAAGCTTGAATATAATAAACCAGTACCAGAAGTCATAGTCATGAATTCGTTACGGAAACCGATTAAACCACGGCTAGGGATAACGTATTCTAAACGGGTACGACCTTTACCATCTGGAACCATATCTTTTACTTCACCTTTACGAATACCTAATGCTTCCATTACTGCACCTTGGTGTTGTTCTTCGATATCGATAGTAACTTGTTCAAATGGTTCTTGTTTACGACCATCAATTTCACGGAAAATTACTTTTGGACGTGATACTGCTAATTCATAGCCTTCACGACGCATATTTTCGATTAAAACAGATAAGTGTAATTCACCACGACCAGAAACACGGAATGCATCTGGATCTTCTGTTTCTTCAACGCGTAATGCTACGTTGTGAACTAATTCTTTTTTCAAACGTTCAAGAATTTGACGAGAAGTTACGTATTTCCCTTCTTGACCACAGAATGGAGAAGTATTTACGCAGAAATACATCGTTACAGTTGGTTCATCAACGGTTAGGGCTGGAAGTGCTTCTACCGCATTTACATCACAAACAGTATCTGAAATGTTAAGTTCACCAAGACCAGTAATTGCGATGATATCACCTGCAGTTGCTTCGTCTTCTTCATAACGTTGTAAACCAAGGTGACCTAATACTTGACCAACGCGACCATTACGGGTTTTACCTTCTGCATCAATAATTGTCACAGCTTGGTTTGGTTTAACGCTACCGCGTTTGATACGACCAATACCAATAACACCTACATAGTTGTTATAGTCAAGTTGTGAAATTTGCATTTGGAATGGTTCATCTAATTGAACATCTGGTGGGGATACTTTTTCTACGATCGCTTCGAATAACGGAGTCATATCTTCCGCCATATCTTCGTGATCTAACCCTGCAATACCATTTAATGCAGAAGCATAGATAATAGGGAAGTCTAATTGTTCATCAGTTGCGCCAAGGTTTACGAAAAGATCGAATACTTGATCTACAACCCAGTCAGGGCGAGAACCTGGACGGTCAACTTTATTAATTACAACGATTGGTTTTAAGCCGTGAGCAAATGCTTTTTGTGTTACAAAGCGAGTTTGTGGCATAGGACCATCAAACGCATCAACAACTAAAAGTACACTGTCAACCATAGAAAGAACACGTTCTACTTCACCACCGAAGTCCGCGTGTCCCGGAGTATCTACGATATTGATACGGTAGTCATTCCAGTTAATTGCAGTGTTTTTTGCAAGGATAGTAATACCACGTTCTTTTTCAAGCGCGTTTGAGTCCATTACGCGTTCGTCTACATCACCACGAGATTCACCAAGGGTGCCTGATTGTTGTAAAAGTTTGTCTACCAGGGTTGTTTTCCCATGGTCAACGTGCGCAATAATCGCAATATTACGCAATTTTGATGTATCAATTGTTTGTGTCATTTGATTTGTCTTTTTCTGAAAGAATGAAATTCGACGGCATTTACACTAAGACTTAAAATGCAAAAATGCCATCGAAGGATAAAGGATAAAATTATAACGCGTTTTATAAAAACTGGCTAGAAAATTGTCCGTCTATTACGCCCCTTTATTCGGAAAAATTTATGTGATTTCTCCAAAAAATTAGGCAACTTTAAGTTTTTGTTTAAGAATTTTTAATGCATTTGCACGGTGGGAAATTTGTTTTTTCTCAGCAGGCGCCAATTCCGCAAATGTACAATTTTTTTCCGGTGAGAAAAAAAGGCTATCGTAACCAAAACCATTTTCGCCTTTTTCTTCAAAAGTAATTTCACCATAACATTCGCCTTCAGCAATAATCGGTGAAGGATCGGTTGGGGTTTGCAACATAACGATACAGCTTACAAATTTTGCTTCGCGCTCATCTTTAGGCACATTTGCCATTTCAGCTAAAAGTTTCTTGCGGTTATGAAAACCAGGATCTTCATCATCAATTCCCGCATAGCGTGCTGAATATAGACCTGGTGCATTATTTAGCGCCTTAACCACAAGACCGCTATCATCCGCAATGGCTGGCAATCCTGATTTTTCGCTTGCATAGCGAGCTTTTAAAAGTGCGTTTTCGACAAAGGTTAAGCCTGTTTCTTCAGGGCTTTCGATGCCTAGTTCTGATTGAGCAACCACTTCAAAACCAAAGTCTGCTAAGACATCAGCCATTTCTTTTACTTTACCTTTATTGCTAGTCGCAAGAACAATTTTTTGTTTCATAATTCCTCAGTGAGCCTATTGTTAGTTTGCAAAAATTATAGCAACAAATATGAAAAAGCGCTTATCAATATTTGATAAGCGCTCTATGGAATATCCTAAAGTTTTGCAAAATTATAAATCAATGTGAGATTTATTTTTTGCAAAAATACTTTCGCCGATACCTTTTACATCCATTAATTGTTCTGCTTTAGTGAATTTACCGTGTTCTTTACGGTAGTCTACGATGGCTTGTGCTTTCTTTTCACCAATCCCAATTAAAGAGGCTTGAAGTTCGGCTGCAGTTGCAGTATTGATATTTACATCTTTAGCGATTTTTTGAGAAGCTTGTTTCGTTGCTTTTTCTTCATGTTTTTTCATTTCAGCTTTTTCAGCTTTGCTTTCATGTTTTTTAGCATCTAAATTTTGGGTTTTAGCTTCGTGTGTTTTAGCCATGGTTTTTTCTTCTTCCATAGCTTTTTTGTGATGTGTTTTTTTGTGTTCAGTTTTTTTTAGTTCAAGTTTATCTTTATCAGCTTTTTTATGGGAAGTTTTGTGAGTCATGTGGGTTTTCACACTATCTACTTTCGATTTATCTGAATGATGGGCTGCCATTGCATTGGAAGTGGCGAAGAGTACAGAGCTTGCCAAGATTGCTGTAAGTAGTGGTTTAAAAGATTTCATAAATTTCTCCTTATTTGTAAATAAAATTAAATGAAATACACTTTTAGATACACGGATTGTAAATTGTCAAAACACATCTAACTTATCTATTTAATTCATTTTGCGAGCTTAGTCACAAATTGAAGAAAACAACAGCCTGAAAGTAAATATATTTTGCGATAAATAAAAAGCGCCTTTTAAAAATAGATAAGGCGCTTTTTAAATTTTTAATCGCGGAAATTTGTAAATTGGAATGGTTGTTCAAAGTCCGCAGTTTTAACGAGTTGAATAGCTGTTTGTAAATCATCGCGAGATTTACCAGTTACTCGAATTTGTTCCCCTTGAATTTGTGGTTGAACTTTTAATTTATTATCTTTAATGAGTTTAATAATTTGTTTTGCAACGTCTTTTTCGATGCCTTGTTTAAGCTTAATTGTTTTGCTATAAGATTTACCATTACGATCTGGCTCTGCAGGAATATCGAGAGAATTACGTTGAATATCACGTTTAACACAAGCATTGATTAACATATCAAGTAGTTGTTCTAATTGGAAATCAGATTCTGTGCTAATGGTAATTGTTTCATTTTTTTCATTTAATTCAATAGTTGCTTCCACGCCACGGAAATCATAACGTGTACTTAATACGCGGTTAGCATTTTCTACGGCATTACGGACTTCATGAAGCGTAATTTCTGAAACAATATCAAAAGATGGCATAATTTTTCCTTAATATTTTATCTAAACTTATTATTTAACGTGAGAGTTTAGCACACTTCAATGTATATAAAAATTATGTGTTCCTATAGAATAATCTTTATTGCTTAAAATGTGAATCTGAAAAGAAAGTTATTTTCTGGTACACTACGAAGAAAATTTAAGAGGAATTAGATTTAAATTAACTAACTTTTTGTAATTTAAAGATAAATTAAATACGTTAAATAAACGCACTTAAATAGAGAGAGGATAAAATTGCAAACAACACGCACTAAATTAATCCATACGGGATTTTTTTTCCTTATCGCTTTTATTTGTTTTTGTACCTGTGTTGTAATTTTTTATGGGGTAAAATCATTGGAAAATCATTCCCTTGAGCTCGATCGCCATGAGTTTTCTTATTTTTTACAAAAATATTTAGCCAAAGAAGATGAATTACTTGGTTTTATGATTAAGCAGGGCGCGGATACGAAAGCATTACATCAACAATTAGTTGAGTTGGTGAAAGAGCCTTACATCCAAGCAGCAAAATTATACGGAGATAATGGAAATTTATTAACTGAAACCACTAAACCTATGGTGCGGGGAGAAAAACCGCAAATTTTACAGAAAGAAATCACCACCATTTATTCCGATCATGCTGTTCAAGGATTTTTAGAAATTCAAAAAATTAATTTAGAAAAAGCTAATGAAAAACAAATGGATAGAGTGTTTTTACGTTTTTATGCTTTACAAATTATCTTATTTTTACTCGGATGTGCCTTTGGGATAGGGCTTTATCGCGTATGCAAACACTGGTTTGTTAGACTTAAATAACTGACTGATTTCATTTTCATTAAGCGAGGTTATCATGCGTATCCTCGCTTATTTATTTTCAAATAACTGAGATTTAGATGCTTTTAAATTGAAAAAATCATCAAAATGACGCAAAATAAGCGCCATTTTTAATTAAAATCAGTTTAATCAAATAACAATTATGACATATCCTCAACAAGTTAATAAACGTCGCACCTTTGCGATTATTTCTCACCCCGATGCGGGTAAAACAACCATCACTGAAAAGGTTTTACTATACGGACAAGCCATCCAAAAAGCAGGTTCTGTAAAAGGAAAAGGTTCGCAACAACATGCGAAGTCTGACTGGATGGAAATGGAAAAAGAACGTGGGATTTCTATCACTACATCCGTAATGCAATTCCCTTATGGCGATTGCCTAGTAAATCTTTTAGATACTCCGGGGCATGAGGACTTCTCTGAGGATACGTATCGTACATTAACGGCCGTGGATAGTGCGTTAATGGTTATTGATAGTGCAAAAGGGGTTGAAGAGCGAACCATTAAATTAATGGAAGTTACGCGTCTTCGTGATACGCCTATTCTTACTTTTATGAATAAACTTGACCGTGATATTCGTGATCCAATGGAATTATTGGATGAAGTGGAAGACGTATTGAAAATTCACTGTGCACCGATTACTTGGCCAATTGGTTGCGGAAAACTATTTAAAGGGGTTTACCATCTTTATAAAGATGAAACTTATCTTTACCAAACTGGACAAGGACATTGTATTCAAGAAGTACGTGTTATTAAAGGATTAGATAACCCAGAACTTGATGCAGCAGTAGGTGAAGACTTAGCTAGCCAATTACGTGATGAGTTAGAATTAGTAAAAGGCGCAAGTAACGAGTTTGACGAAGAATTATTCTTACAAGGTGAATTAACACCAGTATTCTTTGGTACTGCGCTTGGTAACTTCGGTGTTGATCATTTCCTAGATGGCTTAACTGCATGGGCACCTGCGCCACAAGCACGCCAAGCAGATACGCGTTTAGTAGAACCAAGTGAAGAAAAACTCACAGGATTTGTCTTTAAAATTCAGGCAAACATGGACCCAAAACACCGTGACCGTGTTGCCTTTATGCGCTTAGTGTCGGGTAAATATGAAAAAGGCATGAAACTTAAACATGTACGCATTGGTAAAGATGTGGTTATCTCTGATGCGTTAACTTTCATGGCGGGTGATCGTAGCCATGCTGATGAAGCGTATGCAGGGGATATTATCGGTTTGCACAACCATGGTACCATCCAGATTGGGGATACCTTTACACAAGGCGAAATGCTGAAATTTACGGGTATTCCAAACTTCGCGCCAGAACTGTTCCGTCGTATTCGTTTACGCGATCCACTTAAACAAAAACAATTACTGAAAGGGCTTGTACAACTTTCTGAAGAAGGTGCAGTGCAGGTATTCCGTCCGCTTATCAATAATGATTTAATCGTGGGCGCTGTAGGTGTGCTTCAGTTTGATGTAGTGGTAGCACGTTTAAAATCAGAATATAACGTTGAGGCAATCTACGAACCTGTAAACGTGGCAACAGCACGTTGGGTAGATTGTAGTGATGCGAAGAAATTAGAAGAATTTAAACGTAAGAATGAACAGCATCTTGCACTAGATGGTGGGGATAACCTTACCTATATCGCACCAACAATGGTTAACTTAAACCTCACTCAAGAACGTTACCCAGATGTAGTGTTCTTTAAAACTCGCGAACACTAAGCATAATACAAAGAAATACGGTAAATTTTTTGCCGTATTTTTTTATGCTAGAATACCTCCATTTGATAGGAACAGAATCAGGATTTTGCATGCGTGTATTAATTATTATTCTACTTGGCTTATTGGCCTATTTTCAGTATGAATTTTGGTGGGGAAAAAATGGCTTCACTGATTATCACCATTACCAGCAAGAAGTGGCACAATTAAAACAAGAAAATGCAAAAAAATCTGCACGCAATAATCAAATGTTTGCACAAATTCGTGACTTAAAAGAAGGTACGGATGCCATAGAAGAGCAAGCGCGTGAAGATTATGGCATGGTTAAGCCTGATGAAACGTTCTATCGTATCGTGAAAGATAAATCATAAAATATGAAAAATAACAAAGAAATTATTGCCTTAATCCCAGCCGCAGGCGTAGGTGCCCGCATGGGAAAAGGAATGGCAAAACAATATTTACCATTACATGGGAAAACAATTTTAGAACGCAGTATCGAAGTTTTTTTAGATAAGCCAGAAATTGGTAAGGTGATTGTCGCAGTTGCTCCCGATGACGAAAATATAAAAGCGTTGGGCTGTTTTTCACACCCTAAAATTCATTGGGTAATTGGTGGGGAAACGCGTGCGGAAAGCGTTCTTAATGGATTGAAGGCGATTGATACACCCGAAAATAAATGGGTATTAGTGCATGACGCAGCCCGTCCTTGTGTTCGTTGGGATGATATTTTACGGTTACTATCAATCGAGAATGAACAAGGGGCTATTCTAGCCGTTCCTGTTGTGGATACATTAAAAAAACAACACGCCACAAAAAACGGAGAAAATTATGCAATTTCTAATACTGTTGATCGTCAAGGGTTATGGCAGGCGCAAACACCACAATTTTTTCCCGTATACGCATTAACCCAAGCATTAGATGAAGCCTTATATGAAGGAAAAAATATTACCGACGAGGCGAGTGCAATGGAATTAGCCGGGTTTAGCCCAGAACTTGTAGAAGGAAGCAAAACAAATCTGAAAATCACTTATCCAGAAGATTTGGAATTAGCTGAGTTTTATCTTTCTCAACAACAGGAGAAATAATCATGTTTAGAATTGGTCAAGGTTTCGATGTGCATAAATTTGGTGAAGGCACATTTGTAACAATTGGAGGCGTGCAAATTCCATTTTCAAAAGGATTAGTTGCACATAGTGATGGTGATGTCGCACTACACGCTTTAATTGACGCATTAATTGGCGCAGCTGCGTTAGGTGATATCGGTAAACTTTTTCCAGATACGGATGATAAATATAAAGGGATTAGTAGCCGAACTTTACTTAAAGAAACATTTAAAACGTTGACAAGTTTAGGATACAAAATCGGGAATGTAGATATTACGATTATTGCCGAAGCACCGAAAATGCGCCCTTACATCGATGATATGCGCCTTAATATCGCAAGCGATTTGAATTGCGATGCGGATCAGGTAAATGTCAAAGCAACAACAACTGAAAAATTAGGCTTTACAGGACGTGGTGAAGGTATCGCGTGCGAGGCGGTTGCTTTATTATTAAAAGAGATTTAAACATAAATGGAATTAACATATTTAAATAATACACCAGAACAAACTGGGCGTTTAAAAGCAGAAAACAGCGATTTTATCGTACGCGAAAGGCTAGGCTACGAGATGTCTGGTGATGGTGAATTTGTTGCACTATATGTTCGTAAAAACGGTGCTAATACACTTTTTGTCGGAGAAAAATTGGCAAAATTTGCTGAAGTTTCTGCAAAAAATATGGGATATGCGGGCTTAAAAGATCGCCACGCAGTGACAGAACAATGGTTTTGCCTCCAAATGCCAGGAAAACCTACCCCGGATTTTAGCCAATTTGAACTGGATGGCGTAGAAATACTTGAAGTAACACGCCATAATCGCAAAATACGTGTCGGTAGCCTTGAAGGTAATGAGTTTGAATTATTATTGCGTGATGTAAAAGAAACGGAAGAATTAGTTTCACGTCTAAATGCAGTAAAAACGCACGGATTCCCTAATTATTTTGGTGAGCAGCGTTTTGGTCAAGATGATAACAACCTTGCACAGGCTCTACGTTGGGCACAAGGCGAAATTAAAGTCAAAGATCGTAAAAAACAAGGTTTCTATCTTTCGGCAGCACGTAGCTATATTTTCAACCTGATTGTGGCAAAACGTATTGAAAAAGGTTTAGCACAGACAGTTTGTTTAGGTGATGTTCTACAATTGGCGGGTACGCATAGTTGGTTTGTTGCTGATGAAACACAAGATTTAGCACAGTTACAACAGCGCGTAGATGATGGTGATTTACTCATTACTGCGCCACTTATCGGTGAAAGTGATAATAAAGGAAGTGAATTCGAACAAGAAATTATTACAGAAAATGCCGACTTCTTAGCGCTTATGCAAAAAGAAAGAATGAAAGCAGCTCGCCGAGCAATTTTAATGAAACCTGAAGATTTTACATGGCAATTTGAAGCAGAAGGTTTACGTCTTAAATTTTATTTGCCCGCAGGAAGTTATGCGACGGCTTTAGTGCGTGAACTCATCCATGCACAAGAGGAACGCTAGATGAATAATAAATTACATATTTTATTGTCGAATGATGACGGTATTCGTGCTGACGGTATTCAAACTTTAGCAAAAGAATTACGTAAATTTGCTAAAGTCACTATTTTTGCACCAGATCGCAACCGTAGTGCAGCATCAGGTTCGTTAACACTTACCAACCCGTTACGCCCACAAAATATGGGTAACGATGATTATTGTTTAAATGGCACGCCTGCAGATTGTGTACACTTAGCACTAAACGGCTTTTTAACTGAAAAAGTAGATGTTGTGGTATCAGGGATTAATCATGGTGCAAATTTAGGTGATGATGTACTTTATTCGGGTACTGTTGCTGCAGCGTTGGAAGGTCGTCATCTTGGCTTACCAGCCATTGCGGTATCATTAGTAGGGGATAAACATTATGATACGGCAGCAAAAATTGTCGCAGAGCTTTTACAAAAATCTCCTAAAGAAGTGCTAAAACCGCAAGAAATTTTAAATATAAATGTGCCTGATTTACCACGCGATCAAATTAAAGGCATCAAAGTATGCCGTTTAGGAGCGCGCTCATCGGCAGCCCAGATTATTGCGACAGAAGATCCTCGTGGCGATAAAGTTTATTGGATTGGCGCACCAGGCGAGCCCAAAGATTGTGAAGAAGGAACAGACTTTTATGCGGTTGAAAATGGGTTCGTATCCATTACACCCGTTCAACCTGATATGACCGCTTATCAATCACTGGCTAAAGTGAACGAATGGTTAGCAAAATAATTATTAGTGTAAATCATATGATGAAAGGGATATCGCGAGATATCCTTTTTTTTTTCGATTAAAATAAAAATTGATTATAAAACAGACTATTATTATACTTATAAATTGGTATCTATTATAAAGATATGAGTGTTGTAAAAGTGATAACTGAAGGATAGTTTATGATTGATGAGAACTTTAAATTTATTTTAAATATATGTATTTATGCCATTGATGTCGTTTCTATCATTGTCTTACTCTGGGGCGTCATTTTGGTAAGCCAAAAATTTATCCGTATTGAATTTACTGCTAAAACACGTGCTGAAGCGGTCGATCATTTAATGGTCGCGAAAACCAATCTTGGGACCTATATTTTATTAAGTTTGGAAATTTTGATTTGTGCGGATATTTTAGAAACCATCTTAAATCCGTCTTATCATGATTTGATTGTACTAGGCGCTATTGTTGTTATTCGTACCGTTATTTCTTTCTTCCTTCCTGAATAAAGAAATTGAAAGCGCTCGTAAAGCGCATCTTGCGATGCATGCTCAATAAAATGCAACGATAAGGATAAAACATGGTTCACGCTATCATCAAAGTTATTAGTGATCTCATGCAACTTATGTGCGTGGTAGTTATGGTATATGGCTTGATACGTGAGTTAATTTGGTTTTTGATGGAGCGTGCAAAAGGTGTTGTTTTCGATTGGCATAAAATGTTAGCGCTACGTTTTGCAATTGGGCAATATTTTTTATTTGGGATTGAGTTTTTAATTTGTTCTTTTGCGCTGGTATCCATCATGCACCCAAGTTTTTCACAAATTGCATGGTTAGCAGGCACGGTTTTGCTTCGGGTGAGTACGCGGGTTTTTCTAGGTACTGAGTTGAAGGAATTAAAGGAACGGTAAAATAAAAAGGTATTCGTAGTGAATACCTTTTTCCTTTCCTATTATAAGGTTATTGAGCTAGATTGCGTTTTTCTTCGAGTTCTTCCCAACGCATAAAAGCATTTTCTAATGCCACCTCTGCATCGCTGAGCTCAGCAAGTTTTTTATCTGTTATTGTATGATCTTGTTGGAAAAAAGCAGGATCTGCCATTTCAGCTTGGAGAGCGCTAATTTTTTCTTCAAGGTCTTCTAATAATTGTGGAAGTTTTTCTAATTCACGTTGTTCGTTGTAACTCAATTTAACTTTTGAGGCAGATTTTACTTTTCCGACTTTTACGTTATCCGTTGCACTTTCATCAACTTTCGTATTTTTTGCCACTTCGGCTGCTTTTAACGCAGCAACATTCGCTTGCTGTTGTTTCGCATCAAAGAAGCCGCCCACGTATTTATTGATTTCCCCGTGACCTTCAAAAATAAAACACTCAGTTGCTGTATTATCAATGAATTGACGATCGTGGCTGACGATTAAAAGGGTACCAGGATAATCACTTAATAATTCTTCAAGTAATTCTAAGGTTTCTACGTCTAAATCATTGGTTGGTTCATCGAGAATAAGTAAATTGTTCGGTTTGAGTAAAATTTTTGCCAATAATAAACGATTACGTTCACCACCAGAAAGCGCTTTAACAGGTGTCATCGCACGTTTTGGCGGGAATAGGAAGTCTTGAAGATAACCAAGAACGTGACGTTTTACCCCATTGATTTCAACATCTTGCTTGCCATCTGCCACATTATCCATTACCGTTTTTTCAGGATCAAGGCTCGCACGGTATTGATCGAAGTACGCAACATCGAGTTTTGTCCCACAATGTACGCTTCCGCTTGTTGGTTGGATTTCACCAAGCAGCAATTTAATCAACGTTGTTTTACCGCAACCATTTGGACCGATAAAGGCAATTTTATCGCCACGCATAATACGGGCAGTAAAATCTTTGATTAAGGTTTTACCATTAATTTCGTAACAAAGCTTTTCTACATCAAAGACGATCTTACCGCTACGGCTTGCATTATCTAATTGAATTTTTACGTTACCTTGCACATCACGGCGTTGGCGACGTTCTTCGCGTAAGGCTTTCAATGCACGCACACGCCCCTCATTACGAGTACGACGCGCTTTAATACCTTGGCGGATCCATGCTTCTTCTTGGGCTAATTTTTTATCAAAAAGGGCATTTTGCTGTGCTTCGACACGCAAATCATCGGCTTTTGTTAGAAGATAACTATCATAATCTTCATCATAAGATTGGAGTTTACCACGATCTAAATCGACAATGCGGGTCGCCATTTTACGAATGAACGCACGGTCATGAGAAATGAAAACAATACTGCCTGGAAAATCCATTAATAAATTTTCAAGCCATTCGATAGTTTCAACATCCAAATGGTTGGTCGGTTCATCTAAAAGCAGAACATCTGGCGAGCTAACTAAAGCACGCGCTAATGCAGCTTTACGCAACCAACCACCTGAAAGTGATTTTAATTCTGTATCGGCATTGAGTCCGAGTTTTTGTAAAATTTCGTTAATTTTTTGTTCAAATTGCCAACCGTTAGCGTGATCGATCTCAGCTTGAACCTGTTCTAATGCTTTTAATACAGAATCAGAGGCATCTGTCGCTAATTGTTGAACAATATGATGATGTTTTTTCAAAAGGTTAGCTAAATGCCCAATTCCCTCAGCGACATAGTCAAACAATGTACCTTCAGCATTGCGTGGCGGGTCTTGTTCTAAGCGCGAAATAACTAAGTCTTGTTCAAAAATGAGTTGCCCATCATCTAGTTGAATCTCACCGCCTAATATTTTAAGCAATGTTGATTTTCCCGCACCATTACGACCAACTAAACAAACACGTTCACCAGGTTCAACGAATAGATCGCTTTTATCAAGGAGTGGGTGATCGCCAAAGCTCAATTCACCTTGGTGTAAATTAATTAATGCCACAAGTTTATCCTTTAAATAAATCCAAAAATATTTGTGAATTTTAGCAAAAAACTGCGGTCTTTTCTAATAAGAACAATAGGCGAAAAGTGTTGGAGTTATCGTTGATTTTTAAACGGATTTGATAGACTTAATCGCGCATTTTGTTTAGACTAATGGTCAATTTTTTGACTTTGTATCAATGGAGAACAGTGAATGTCAATGAACAATTCAGACCAGGATCCGTGGAGCAAGCCAGGTGAACAAAAACCGAATGGTAACCAACGCCCACAGCAGAATGGACAAGGTAATCAAGAACAATCGCCTCCCGATTTAGAAGAAATGTTCAATAACCTATTAAAAAAATTAGGTAGTGGCGGACGAGGAAATAAAACACCACGCTCATCCAATGCCTCCCCATTGAATTGGAAAAAAATTATTCCCGCAGCGCTTGTGGTTGCGGTAGGTATTTGGGGTGCAAGCGGTTTTTATACAATTAAAGAAGCAGACCGCGGGGTTGTTTTACGATTTGGAAAAGTAGAGGGCGTCGTTCAACCAGGTTTAAACTGGAAACCAACCTTTATTGAACGCGTTATCCCAGTTAACGTCGAACAAGTAAAAGAACTACATACATCAGGATCTATGCTTACGCAAGATGAAAACATGGTTAAAGTTTCAATGACCGTACAATATCGCGTAGAAGATCCAGCGAAATATTTATTTAGTGTAACTAATCCGAACGAAAGCTTAATGCAAGCAACTGATAGTGCATTACGTTACGTGATTGGTAACATGAATATGGATGAAATTTTAACGACAGGTCGTAGCGTAGTACGTGAAAAAACCTGGAAAGCGATTGAACAAATCATCAAACCTTACAACATGGGGATTGAGATTTTAGACGTCAATTTCCAATCAGCACGTCCACCTGAAGAAGTGAAAGCCGCGTTCGATGATGCGATTAAAGCACAAGAAGACGAACAACGTTATATCCGCGAGGCTGAGGCTTATGCCCGTGCGAAAGCACCAATTGCACGTGGTGAAGCGCAACAAATCGTCCAAAGCGCAAATGCATATAAAGAACAAGTTGTCTTAAATGCACAAGGTGAAGTAGAGCGTTATCAACGCCTATTGCCAGAATATTTAGCCAATCCAAAACTTTTACGTGAACGTATTTATCTCCAAACTATGGAAAAAATTATGGCAGATACACCGAAAGTTGTGATGGATAATAGTAATGCGTTGAATGTATTACCGTTAAATAAACTGATGGAAACCATGAAAACCACATCTACAAAAGTAGAACAAAAACCTGTTGTGGTGACGCATGCAGATTCACCTGCTTTAGAGAAAAAAGTCGTTACGACATCAGATTCTGATGGGACATTTAATATCTATTCAGATAGAAAAGGGAGATTTAACTAATGCGTAAATTAGTACCTAGCTTGATTGTCTTAGTATTAATCGTACTCTATGCGAGTGTTGTAGAGGTACAGGAAGGTACGCGTGGAATCATGGTGCGTTTTGGTAAAGTTCAGCGTAATGCTGAAAATCAAGTTGAAGTTTACCAACCAGGGTTACATTTTAAACTTCCTTTTATTGATCAAATGAAGATCTTAGATGCGCGTATTCAAACATTAGATGATACCGCAGACCGTTTTGTAACGGTTGAGAAAAAGGATCTCCTTGTTGATTCTTATGTAAAATGGCGTATTAGCAATTTTGGTCGTTTCTATACCGCAACAGGTGGTGGCGATTATAACCAAGCATCAAATTTACTACGCCGTAAAGTTAACGATCGTTTACGTTCTGAAATCGGTTCTCGTACGATTCAAGACATCGTTTCAGGCACACGCGGTGAATTAATGGCAGACGCGAAAAAAGCCTTAAATACTGGACCAGATAGCACTTCTGATTTAGGTATCCAAGTGATTGATGTTCGCGTTAAACAAATTAATTTACCAGACGAAGTATCGGCATCAATTTACCAACGTATGCGTGCAGAACGTGACGCAGTGGCACGTGAACACCGCAGTGAAGGTAAAGAAAAAGCCGCATTCATTCAAGCTGATGTGGATCGCAAAGTAACCGTAATTCTTGCTCAAGCAAATAAAACTGCACAGGAATTGCGTGGGGAAGGGGATGCTCAAGCAGCAAAACTTTACACTGATGCTTTCAGTAAATATCCTGATTACTTTAGCTTTATTCGTAGCATGCAGGCTTACCAACAAGCCTTCAAAAATCACAATAATTTAATGGTGGTGAACCCACAAAAAGGTGATTTTTTCAAATATATGCAAAATCCTGATGCAGATATGGCAGCCGCGAAGTAATTAGATTTTTGTAAAAATAATCAATCACGCCTCAATTTTCGTAAAAATTTTTACGATTTTCGGGGCGTGATTTTTTATGCTTAAATTTCCCTATTCTGTCTTAATATTATTCCCAAAATGTTTTATGGCTTTATTCAGGCTATCCACGTGCAAGCAATATTTAAAATTTATACAAAATCAACAGCGGTTCGACCTGTTAATAAAAAATAGCTATTTTGTTTTTTTTTGTACAATCCGTAAGCTTTAAGCAAAGGCTCAGCGGTTATCCGCTGAGAAATGAAAACAACACGATAGGAAGAAAAAATGCACTTCAAACATCTTTTAAAAGGCTTAACCATCGGCACACCAATTTTAGCCGCAGCGGTATTAACCGCGTGCCATAGTGAAAGCGATATTGTCGGAAAATATGTGAATCCGAATAATCCAAAACAAACGCTTACTATTAGCCCAATGAAAAGCTATGTGGGTGAAAATGACGGGAAACCATATTACGAACTACACGAAAGTAAACCTTGCGGTTATCGTTACAATAGAGATTCAGTAAACTTCAAAAATGGTAAGTTAACAAATATAAATACTGGTGAAAAAGTTGCGAGTGTAGATGGCGATCAAATTACCATTGATTTAGACGGTTGCTCAATTACATATAAAAAAGTCGATGATTAGTGATTGTATCCTTTAAATAAAATTACGCCCCAATTTTCGTTTAACTTTATGTATTTTTACTAAAAGTCATAAAAATTTCCGAAAATCGGGGCGTGATTTTTTATTTAAAAAACAAAAACCCTCGTTTGCACGAGGGTTTTTTATTAAACGTGAGTTATCAATTATAGGCTTTCAGTGAAAGTACGAGTGATAACGTCGCGTTGTTGTTCAGGGGTTAATGAGTTGAAACGTACTGCGTAACCTGAAACACGAATAGTTAATTGTGGATATTTTTCAGGGTGTTCAACCGCGTCTAATAAAGTTTCACGGTTTAATACGTTAACGTTCAAGTGTTGACCACCTTCGATTGCTGCTTCGTGGTGGAAATAACCATCCATTAAGCCCGCAAGGTTGCGTTTTTGTGCTTCGATGTCTTTACCTAACGCATTTGGAACGATAGAGAAGGTGTAAGAAATACCATCTTTCGCGTATGCAAATGGAAGTTTAGCTACAGAAGTTAATGACGCTACCGCACCTTTTTGGTCACGACCGTGCATTGGGTTAGCACCTGGACCGAATGGTGCACCAGCTTGACGACCATCTGGGGTGTTACCTGTTTTTTTACCGTACACTACGTTAGAAGTGATGGTTAATACAGATTGAGTTGGTACTGCATTGCGGTAAGTTGGGTGTTTTTGAATTTTTTTCATGAAACGTTCAACTAAGTCGCAAGCGATTTCGTCAACACGTGGATCATTGTTACCGAATTGTGGATATTCGCCTTCGATTTCGAAGTCTAATGCCATGTTTTCAGCAACGACATTACCGTCTTTATCTTTGATGTCGCCACGAACTGGTTTAACTTTTGCGTATTTGATTGCAGAAAGTGAGTCAGCCGCAACAGAAAGTCCTGCGATACCGCAAGCCATTGTACGGAACACATCACGATCGTGTAATGCCATTAATGCTGCTTCATAAGCATATTTATCGTGCATGAAGTGGATGCAGTTTAGCGCAGTCACATATTGAGTTGCTAACCAATCCATAAATTCATCCATACGTGCCATTACTTTATCGTAATCTAAAACTTCATCTAAGATAGGTTCAGATTTAGGACCGATTTGTGCACCAGATTTTTCATCGCGACCACCGTTGATTGCGTAAAGCATAGTTTTCGCTAAGTTTGCACGAGCACCGAAGAATTGCATTTGTTTACCAACAACCATTGGGCTTACACAACAAGCAATTGCGTAGTCATCGCTGTTGAAGTCTGGGCGCATTAAATCGTCGTTTTCATATTGAATTGAAGAAGTATCAATAGAAACTTTTGCACAGAAACGTTTGAATGCTTCTGGTAATTGTTCAGACCAAAGGATAGTTAAGTTTGGTTCTGGAGATGGACCCATAGTGTAAAGGGTATTTAACATACGGAATGTATTTTTAGTTACTAAAGTACGTCCGTCTAAGCCCATACCACCAAGACTTTCAGTTGCCCAGATAGGGTCGCCTGAGAATAATTGATCGTATTCTGGAGTACGTAAGAAACGAACCATACGGAGTTTCATTACTAAGTGATCCATTAATTCTTGAGCTTCTTGTTCTGTTAATGTACCTTCACGTAAATCACGTTCAATGTAGATGTCTAAGAAAGTAGAAGTACGACCGAAAGACATTGCAGCACCGTTTTGTGATTTAACTGCTGCTAAGTAACCGAAGTAAGTCCATTGGATTGCTTCTTTTGCGTTTTGTGCAGGACCAGAAATGTCAAGACCGTAAGATGCTGCCATTTCTTTCATTTGTGCTAATGCACGGTGTTGTTCTGCAATTTCTTCACGCAATTGGATAGTCATTTGTAGATCTTCACCAGCTTCTAATTTGCTTTGTAAAGATTTGAATTGCGCAAATTTGTCTTTCATTAGGTAATCAATACCGTATAGTGCAACACGACGGTAGTCACCAATGATACGACCACGACCGTAAGCATCTGGAAGACCAGTGATTACGCCTGATTTACGGCAGCGTAAGATATCTGGAGTATAAACATCGAATACGCCTTGGTTGTGAGTTTTACGATAGTCAGTAAAGATATGTTCAATTTCAGGATCTAATTCACGACCATAAACTTCGCAAGAACCTTTAACCATACGGATACCGCCGAATGGCATGATCGCGCGTTTTAATGGTGCATCTGTTTGAAGACCAACGATTTGTTCAAGAGCTTGGTCAATATAACCTGCTTTATGAGATGTGATAGTCGATGGAGTATTTGGATCAATGTCATAAGGTTCGTGAGTTTGGTTCTCAACCTTAATTTTTTCCATTACTTCGTCCCAAAGCTTAGTAGTCGCTTCAGTTGCACCAGCTAAGAAACTTTCGTCGCCTTCATAAGGGGTATAGTTTTTTTGGATGAAGTCACGAACGTTAACTTCTTTTTGCCAGTCACCGCCTTTAAAGCCTCTCCAGGCTTCAATTTGTTGTTCGGTTAGTTGAGACATATTCTTCTCCTATAACGAATTAAAAATAAATTTTAAAAAAATTTTTTAAAATAAAGTTACCCATGGATTATGCATTTTGCGGAGATTTTAAAGACAACATAATAATTGCCGCAATAATTGAGAATACGAGAATTAGATAGAAGGTTGCTGTAAAGCTACCCATAATACTCGCGATAACTCCGCCAAGTAATCCTCCAATACCAAAACCTTGATAGATAATGCCATAGTTTTTAGTATGGTTTTGTAGACCAAAATACTCACCAACGATAGCAGGGAAAACAGGTAAGTTCCCACCGAATGAGAAAGCAATTCCGCCTACGGATAATAAAAATAAACTATAATTTAGTGGTACGAATAAAATAATGCTGACAGAAATTGCAATGATTGCAAAACCTAATGCAGAAACTTTCGTACGTTCAATTTTCTCAGATAGCCATCCAAAGATAAATCTACCTAAGGTATTAAAAATCGCGATAATTGCCACCGCGTTCGCCGCATCTTCTAGAGATACGTGCGCAAATTCTACCCCAATATTTTTTGCAATACCAATGACGTATAAACCACTCAAGCAAGATGCTAAAAAGCAAATGAATAACAAGTATGCTTGTGGGCTAGAAAAGAGTTCTTTAGGGGTAAACTCTTTTATTTGTCCTTGGTTATTCTGTGCGACTGCGGTTTTTACAACAGCATCTTTTAAAAGGAGAGCACCAATAAATACGAGTGCAAAAGTTAAAAGACCCCAATACATGAAAGATGCTTCAAGTCCCACAGACTGGAGTAGGGCAACATTGATGTATTTAAATCCAAAAGAACCCAGCCCATATGCACCTACAGAAACACCAGAAATTAATCCTTTTTTATCTGGAAACCATTTCATGCAGTTAGAGAGTGTAAGCATGTAAGCGATACCGTCGGAAGCACCAACAATGACCCCACAGATATAAAGTGCAACGAGAGAATGAGTTCGAGGAATTAGAATTAAACCAAGACCTAAGCCAATCGCACAGAGAATAACGACTTTTTTTATTCCTAAATATTCTTGCAATTTCCCAGAGAATAAAGTGGAAAATGCAAGTGCAAAGCTAATAATTGAAAATGTTAGCGTAATATTAGGTAAAGCAGTCTGCTCAAAGAGCGCTAATTGTGAGTTAAATAAACTCCAAGTATAAATAGAACCTAATCCAAACTGAGCGATAATTGTACCGAATAATACAATATTTCGATTTTGACCCATCGTATGACCCTCCACTATTTTATGCTGTAGTTTTACCCAATTTTTGGATAAAACTACAATAACTAATTAGTGATGATGTGGCTTGTTTAGGTAATATTGTACGAGTGAAATACATACGCCACCGCCAATTAAGTTACCTAAAGTCACTGGAATAAGATTTTTTACAATAAAGTGATAAACATCTAAATCCGCAAATTGTGCTTGATTGATACCAATTTGTTGCCAGAAATCGGCACTACCAAAGTGGGCGACAATAATTCCCATTGGAATCATAAACATATTTGCAACACTATGTTCAAAGCCAGAACCTACAAACATGCCGATTGGTAAAATCATGATTAAAATCTTATCAGTTAACGTTTTGCCTGAATAACTCATCCATACTGCAGCACATACCATAATGTTACATAACATCCCTAGACAGAATGCTTCCCACCAGGTGTGATGGATTTTATGTTGTGCAGTTTTTAAAATAGTCAAGCCCCATTGCCCATGATCTGCTAATGTTTGACCAGACCACCAGATAAGCATTACGATGAATATTGCACCAACAAAGTTACCTAAATACACGACAATCCAGTTTCTAACCATTTGGAAAGTAGTGATTTTCCCTGTAACACGAGCAACCATTGACATGGTAGAAGAGGTAAATAGCTCGGAACCACAAACAACAACCATGATAAGACCGAGAGCGAACACCATTCCGCCTACTAACTTAGTTAAACCCCATGATGCAGTAGGAGAAATACCTGTTTGGGTTGTTGTGTAGAATACAAAGGCAAGTGCAATAAATGCGCCAGAGGTAATTGCTGAAACAAAGGATAAAAATGGCTTTTTACGCGCCTTATATGCTCCAACATCTTCGCCAATTTGTGCCATTTGGGTTGGCGAAGCCATAAGTTCAATAATTTTTTCCATAATCTTTTTATAATCTTCCTTGAAAAAACAATTGGGAATATTTTAAGGGATTGAAACGGTTTTTAAAATGCTAAAAAAAAGCAGAAAATTGATCGAAAACAAAAGAAAGTCATTTAATATAAGACGAACTACTTCGATATGAGTATTTTTTTGAAATAAACTTAAAAATTGTTCAAGAAACTCCAATAAAAGGTAGGCGAATTTTCTTTAAAAATTATTAGATTTTTTTCATAAAATTTGTATGAAAAGAAAAACAACTTTTTCCGTAAGAAAAAATAGGATTATGAATTGCTATTCAAAGTAACTAAAATAACCTATAATTTACAGTTTAATGTCTACGGAGAATGGGCAATGTTTGAAATTAATCCATTAAAAAATCACCTTGCAGATTTGACGCAAAGAACGCAGTCAATTCGGGGGTATCTTTGACTTCGATAGCAAATTAGAGCGCTTAGAAGAAGTTAATGCTGAATTAGAACAGCCTGATGTTTGGAATGAGCCTGAACGAGCTCAAGCATTAGGAAAAGAGCGTTCTACATTAGAAGAAATTGTTAATACCATCAATCAACTTACGCAAGGTATTGATGATGTAGAAGGCTTATTAGAATTAGCTGTTGAAGCTGAGGATGAAGAAACATTTTTAGAAGCTGAAGCCGAAGCAAATGCATTAGAGGAACAGCTTGCAAAACTAGAATTTCGCCGTATGTTTAGTGGTGAAAATGATGCGAATGACTGTTATCTCGATCTCCAAGCAGGCTCGGGCGGAACAGAAGCGCAAGATTGGACAGAAATGCTTTTACGAATGTATCTTCGTTGGGCAGAAAGTAAAGGATTCAAGACAGAACTTATTGAAGTTTCCGATGGTGATGTAGCAGGAATAAAATCTGCGACCGTAAGAATTTCAGGTGAATATGCTTATGGATGGTTACGTACAGAAACCGGCATTCATCGTTTAGTACGCAAATCACCTTTTGACTCAAATAATCGTCGCCATACTTCTTTTAGTGCTGCGTTTGTCTACCCTGAAATTAACGATAATATTGATATTGATATTAATCCAGCCGATTTACGTATTGACGTATATCGAGCATCAGGCGCAGGTGGACAACATATTAATAAAACGGAAAGTGCCGTACGTATCACGCATATTCCATCAGGTGTTGTAGTGCAGTGTCAAAATGATCGCTCTCAACACAAAAATAAAGATCAAGCAATGAAGCAATTACGTGCTAAATTGTACGAACTTGAGATGAAAAAGAAAAATGCAGAAAAACAAGCGATGGAAGATGCAAAATCAGATATCGGTTGGGGTAGTCAAATTCGCTCGTATGTGCTTGATGACGCTCGCATTAAAGATTTACGTACCGGTGTTGAAAACCGAAATACTCAGGCAGTTTTAGATGGCGCTTTAGATCCTTTTATCGAAGCAAGTTTAAAAGCTGGGCTATAAATAATCACTACTAAAATAACTTAAGGACGCATTATGTCAGAACAAAATACCGAACTTGATTTTCACGGTGAAATGGCGGTACGCCGTGAAAAATTACAAAAATTACGCGAAAAAGGAAATCCATTTCCAAATACTTTCCGTCGCGACGCATTAGCAGCAGACTTACATAAGAAATATGATGATGTTGACAATGAAGCACTTGAAGCTGAATCAGTAAAAGTTGCTGTAGCTGGACGTATCATGATGCGTCGTGCAATGGGTAAAGCAACCTTTATTTCATTACAAGATATGAGTGGACGTATCCAACTTTATGTTGCGAAAAATAACCTTCCTGAAGGCGTATACGCAGATGACGTAAGTCAATGGGACTTAGGTGACATTGTTGGTGTTAAAGGTGAATTATTTAAAACCAAAACTGGTGAATTAACGGTTCGTGTAAGTGAAGTTCAACTTTTAACTAAAGCATTACGTCCTTTACCAGATAAATTTCACGGATTAGCGGATCAAGAAGTGCGTTATCGTCAACGTTATTTAGATCTTATTTCTAATGAAGAATCTCGTCGTACTTTCATTATTCGTTCTAAAGTGATCGCAGGTATGCGTGAATACTTCTTAAGCAAAGGCTTTATTGAAGTTGAAACTCCGATGTTACATGTCATCCCAGGTGGTGCAGCAGCACGTCCTTTCGTGACACACCATAACGCATTAGATATTGATATGTATCTTCGTATCGCGCCAGAACTTTACTTAAAACGTCTAGTAGTAGGTGGTTTTGAACGTGTATTCGAACTTAACCGTAACTTCCGTAATGAAGGGGTATCTGTTCGTCATAATCCAGAATTTACGATGATTGAATACTACCAAGCATACGCGGATTACCATGATTTAATGGATAATACTGAAGAATTATTACGTAAACTTGCGTTAGATATTCTTGGTACAACTATCGTTCCTTACGGCGAATATGAATTCGATTTTGGTAAACCATTTGAACGTATCACTATGCATGACGCTATCGTGAAATACGGTAATGGTATTGCGAAAGAAGAACTTTACGACTTAGAAAAAGCAACTGCACGTTGTAAACAACTTGGTATTGAAGTTCAAAAATCTTGGGGCTTAGGTAGTATCGTTAATGCTATCTTTGAAGAAGTGGCAGAACATCACCTTATTCAACCAACATTCTTAATGGCACACCCAGCTGAAATTTCACCATTAGCACGTCGTAATGATGAAAACCCAGATGTTACAGATCGTTTTGAATTATTCATCGGTGGTCGCGAAATCGGTAACGGTTTCTCAGAATTAAACGATGCAGAAGATCAAGCAGAACGTTTTGATGCGCAAGTTGCTGCAAAAGAAGCAGGTGATGATGAAGCGATGTTTAAAGATGATGACTTCGTAACTGCACTTGAACACGGTTTACCACCAACAGCAGGTGAAGGTCTTGGTATTGACCGTTTAGCGATGTTATTTGCTAACGCGCCGTCAATCCGTGACGTAATTCTTTTCCCTGCAATGAAACAAAAAGCTTAATTAATTTAGCGGAGAATGGCTTAGCCTAAGGCTAAGCCCTTTTTTTATGGATAAAAGAAAATGCCAGAGAATCAATTACCAATAAAAGATGACAGTCGTGTCGGCAAAATTGAACAAGTTTTACCGCCAATCGCCTTATTAGAAAAATTTCCAGTTTCACCAGTTGCAGCTACAACAGTGAAGCAAGCACGCCGTGCGGCGAGTGAGATTATCAAAGGGAAATCCGATCGTTTGCTTGTCGTTATCGGTCCTTGTTCTATTCATGATCCAGAATCAGCGGTTGAATATGCAAAAAAACTTAAAACAATGCGTGATAAATACCAAGATGAATTAGAAATTATCATGCGTGTCTATTTTGAAAAACCACGCACAACGGTAGGTTGGAAAGGATTAATTAATGATCCTTATTTAAACCATACTTATGCGCTTAATGATGGTTTACAGATCGCACGTAAATTGCTAGCTGAAATTAACGATCTCGGCGTCCCTACCGCAGGCGAATTTTTGGATATGATCACGCCACAATATTTGGCAGATTTTATGAGCTGGGGTGCAATTGGCGCACGTACGACAGAATCCCAAGTCCATCGTGAATTGGCATCAGGCTTGCCTTGTCCGGTAGGTTTTAAAAACTCGACAAATGGCAGTGTTAAAATCGCGTTAGATGCGATTCGTGCAACTCGCTCACCGCATTCTTTCTTGTCGGTTACAAAATTTGGACATTCTGCCATCATCTCAACGACAGGGAACGAAGATTGCCACATTATTTTACGCGGTGGTGAAAATGGTACAAATTATGATGCAAAATCTATCGCAACAGTCTGTGAAAAAATCCAAGAAATGAATGGGCTAGCCCATGTAATGGTCGATTTTAGTCATGCAAATAGCCAAAAAGATTTTAGAAAGCAAATGGTTGTTTGTCAGGATGTATGTCAACAAGTCAGCCAAGGATCTAAACAGATCTTTGGAGTAATGATCGAAAGCCATCTTAAAGAAGGGCGTCAGGATCTCATCGAAGGACAACCTTTAACATACGGACAAAGTATTACTGATGCGTGTCTAGGTTGGGCAGATTCAGAAAATGTATTAGGCGAACTTGCTGCGGCGGTTCGAGCACGTCGCCAAAAATAAGCATAAATTTTCACGAAAAACGTGGCGTGATTCTCTTTTAAATTTAAAAGGTATGATTAATGAAATTAAATCCACAGCAACAACAGGCTGTTGAAAGTGTAGAAGGTGCGTGTCTAGTTCTTGCAGGCGCAGGATCAGGGAAAACACGTGTGATTATCAACAAAATTGCTTACCTCATTCATAAAGGTTTTTATCGTCCGCATCACATTGCTGCGGTGACATTCACGAATAAAGCTGCACGTGAAATGAAAGAAAGGGTAGCCAGTTCTATTGGTAAAGATCAAACACGTGGATTACGAATTTCTACTTTTCATACCTTAGGATTCGAGATTGTTAAACAAGAATATCGTGAATTAAATTTTAAGGCGCATATTACGTTGCTCGACGATCATGATCAATTTGCTTTATTAAAAGAATTGACCTCGGATCTGCTACAAGAGGATCGAGAAAAAGTGCGGGCGGTGATGGCTCGGATTAGTAAATGGAAAAATGATCTGATTTTGCCTAAGCAAGCCTTGGCATTAGCAACAATGCCAGATGAGCGCTTAGCGGCAACCTGTTATGCGCGTTATCAAAATCAAATCCACGCATATAATGCGTTGGATTTTGATGATCTGATCATGATGCCGACACTTTTACTAAAAAATAATGAAGAAGTCCGTATGCGTTGGCGTGATAAGATCCGTTATTTACTCGTCGATGAATATCAAGACAGTAACACCAGTCAATATATGCTAATTAAAATGTTGGTGGGAGAAGACGGGAACTTTACGGTTGTTGGCGATGATGATCAGTCTATCTATGCATGGCGTGGTGCTGAACCACAAAATATGATGCGTCTTAATCAGGATTTTCCAAACTTACACGTTATAAAACTCGAACAAAATTATCGTTCAAGCCAACGTATTTTGCATTGTGCTAATATTCTCATTGAAAATAATGAACATATTTTTGATAAAAAATTATTTTCCGTTCTTGGCGAAGGCGAAAAATTACAGGTTATTACCGCAAAAAATGAAGAGCATGAAGCGCAACGCATTGCAGGGGAAATCCTAACGCAACACATGCTTTATCAAATGCCTTATAAACGTTTTGCCGTATTATATCGTGGTAATCACCAATCACGCTTGTTAGAACGAATTTTTGTTCAAAACCGCATACCTTATAAAATTTCTGGTGGAACATCCTTTTTCTCTCGTCCAGAAGTCAAAGATATGATGGCATACTTACGTTTGATCGTGAATCCCGATGATGATGCTGCTTTCTTGCGAATTGTGAATACACCAAAACGCTCAATTGGTCCCGCAACGTTAGAAACGTTAGGTTCATTAGCAAAAGAAAGACATCTTAGCTTATATGAAGCAATTTTTGATTTTGAATTAATCAATCGCTTAACCCCTCGCAATTATGATGCCTTACAGAAGTTTGCAAACTGGATCCAAGGGCTTTCTGAGAAAGCTCAACGAACCAGTCCAGAAAGTATTTTACGTAGTATGCTAGGTGATTTGCATTATGAAGAATATCTTTATGAGCAGGCAAGTAGCCCGAAAATTGCAGAAATGCAAGCTCGTAACATGGCGACACTCTTTAATTGGGTGGAAAACATGCTTACTGGTGATGGGTTAAATGACAAGATGACCTTAGCACAGGTTGTAGTTCAATTAACCTTACGTGATATGTTAGAACGTAACGCTGCCGATGAAGATGCCGATCAGGTGCAATTAATGACATTGCATGCTTCGAAAGGTTTAGAATTTCCGCATGTTTTCTTGATGGGAATGGAAGAGGGAATTTTGCCACATCAAACTAGTATTGATGAAGATAATGTAGAAGAAGAACGTCGTCTTGCTTACGTGGGGATTACACGAGCAAAAGAAAAATTGACCTTCACATTATGTAAAGAACGTTCCCAATTTGGTGAAACTGTACAAACTGAACCAAGCCGTTTTTTAGCAGAATTACCGCAAGATCACATTGAATGGGAAAAAAGTGTGAAGGAACAAGATAAAAAACGAGATAGGGAAGTCGCTGCAAATGCATTCGCGAGTATGCGCGCTATGTTGGGGAAATAAACATAAAATGTTTCTTTTCAAAACAAAAAGGAAACAGATTGATAATAATGATCTTTTTTTATGCAAACAAATGCATAAAGTAAAAAAACTATTTGACTTATTTCTATAAAACCGTATTATACGCCGCACAAACCAATTGCGGTGAGATGGCCGAGAGGCTGAAGGCGCGCCCCTGCTAAGGGCGTATAGGGCAAAACTCTATCGAGGGTTCGAATCCCTCTCTCACCGCCATTTTTTTTATTACGCACCCATAGCTCAATTGGATAGAGTACTCGGCTACGAACCGAGCGGTTAG
>JAHHQX010000014.1 GCA_020026155.1 Actinobacillus sp.
GCTCTACCTACTGAGCTAAGTCGGCGTTGTCGTAAGCAAGTGCGGCGTATTATATGTAAATTAAAAATCCGTGCAACCCCTTTTTTGAAAAAATTTCATTTTTTTATATTGTTAGACGATTTTTAAAACAAAATGCTTAATTTTTATTAAATTTTTGCCAGTTTATTTAATTTTTTTAGGGGTATGAGAGGTTTTTAGGGTATATTTCCGCACCATTATTTTTAATTAATAATTCCATTTATGGTGAATTTAGTGGAAAACAATCCTGGATTAACAGAAAAATTAACTCCATTTTTAAATTTTTCTCGCAAACAATGGGCAGATTTACGTAAATCTGTCCCCCTAACACTTACAGAAAAAGATCTCAAACCCCTACTCGGTTTTAATGAATCTTTATCTTTAGATGAAGTACGTACGATTTATTTACCTCTAATCCGTCTACTCCACTACTATATTGATGAAAATCTACGTCGCCGTGCGGTTTTAAATCGTTTTCTTAATCATTCCCAACCGCATGTCCCTTATATTATTGGTATCGCAGGGAGTGTATCCGTAGGAAAAAGCACAACCGCACGTATTTTGCAAAACCTTCTTTCAAGTTGGCCCGAACCTAAAAAGGTTGATTTAATTACAACCGATGGATTCTTATATCCTTTATCTGTTTTAAAAGAAAAAAATATTCTGGATAAAAAAGGATTTCCGATTTCTTATGACACCACTAAGTTAGTTCGTTTCTTGGCAGATATAAAATCTGGAAAAGAGAATGTGCGCGCTCCGATTTATTCCCATTTAACTTATGATATCGTCCCAGACGAATTTAACGTAGTGGATCGTCCCGATATTTTAATTTTAGAAGGGTTAAATGTATTACAAGCTCCCACCTCTCACCATAAATGTTTTGTATCAGACTTTGTCGATTTTTCTATTTATGTAGATGCCGATGAAGCATTATTAAAAGATTGGTACATTGCACGTTTTCTGAAATTTCGCCAAAGTGCATTTAGTGATCCCCATTCTTATTTCAAAAATTATGCAAAACTTTCTGAAGAAGAAGCGATCCAAACTGCAGGAAAAATTTGGGATAACATCAATGGGTTAAATTTAAAAGAAAATATTCTTCCGACTCGTGAACGTGCTAATTTAATTTTATGTAAAGGGAAAAATCATGCGATTGAAAATGTAAAATTACGTAAATAACTTTATATGATCGTAAGTTATACATAGCATGATGGATAAAATATCTTTAACAATTTTCGTTTAGGGCGTATAATCACCCCGTTTTTTTGACTTAAACTTAATCAATTTTAGAGGAATCAATGGCTAAAGAAGATTGCATTGAAATGCAAGGCACAATTTTAGAAACCCTACCTAACACAATGTTCCGCGTTGAGTTAGAAAATGGTCACGTGGTGACTGCTCATATTTCTGGCAAAATGCGTAAAAACTATATTCGTATTTTAACTGGTGATAAAGTGACGGTAGAAATGACTCCATATGATCTTACAAAAGGTCGTATTATTTTCCGTAGCCGTTAATTAGCAGCCATCAATTCTACGAAAAGCCACAATTTATTTTTGTGGCTTTTTCACTTCAAAATCTCTACATTTTTAAATTTTCACTCCAAAAATGTGAAGCTCATCATATTTTAAGGAATTCCTAGTTGTGTGAAAAACTGTCTATTCGTATAGTTAATAATCATTTATTTACTATAGGAGAGCCGTATGAGTCCTTTTGTGGCAGAACTTGTCAGCACAGCATTACTTATTCTATTAGGGAACGGTGTCGTCGCTAATTGCGTTTTAAAAGATACAAAAACTGGTGGCGGAAACTGGATGGTGATTACAACTGCGTGGGCGTTTGCCGTATTCATTGGTGTGGTCGTTGCTGGACCTATCTCTGGTGCGCACATGAATCCTGCTGTAACTATTGGTTTAGCAACCGCTGGACTTTTCCCATGGAGTGCGGTGCCAAGTTATATACTAGCTCAGATTATAGGTGGGATGATCGGTGCTTTCCTAGTTTACTGGTTCTTTATCGATCATTTCAAAATTACAGATAACCCTGCACTACGTCGCGCCTGCTTTGCAACTGAACCCGCGATCCGTAATTACAAAGTGAACTACTTTAATGAAATTATTGGCACTTTCGTCTTACTTTTCGTGATTTTTTACATCGCAGCAGATGCACATATTACTTTACCCGGAAATTCTGTCACAACCCCGATTGGCTTAGGCTCCATTGGCGCTCTTCCAGTTGCAATTTTAGTTTGGGTTATCGGTTTAAGTTTAGGTGGTACAACGGGTTATGCAATTAATCCTGCACGAGATGGAGCGCCCCGCCTAGTATTAACACTATTACAACGCAAATTAAACACCAATCCTGACTGGGCCTATGGCTGGATTCCGGTCACAGCGCCTATTGTCGGTGCGATCATTGCAGCGTGGTTCTACCTTATCCTCCATCTTTAATTTTCTTTTTATTAATAAGAAATAAAAAAACCTCACGTCCTTTAAAACGTGAGGTTTTTACATAAAATTTAGCGAAAATTGTGGCGTCTTTTATTTTTCCGATAATTTATGACCACATTGACTACAATATTTATCTCCCTGATTTACTTTCGCACCACATTGTGTACAGAATTTTGGTGCTGGTGCCATCGTTTCTAATGCTGCTTCAGGAGAAGGTATCGGATCAGTTCCTGGATTTTGCGCTTCTTGTACAACATTAGCAATTTGTGTCACAGTGGACGGAGCTGAAGACGTAGAGGGACTGGTAGCCTTTTGCGTTGGTTGAGGTTGTGGCGTAGTTGCTGGGGTGACCTTCTGGACACTATCCATGACTGCCTGAATGTGTTGCTGTTGTTTTGCCATTTCATCCACTACTTCACGATAAATATTATTCGCATCCAAATCAGATAAGTTACATTTGTTTTGGATACTTTTTAAAATATGACGATCGTCAGGTGTAATGCCGTTTCCCTTTGATAAAATATCTTGTACTGCGTTACGGTATTGTGTTTTATGACGCCCCAATTGTTCAGAGAACGCAGAGGCGAGAATACCGGCAGGAAGTGCTACGATACCAATACTAATGACCATCACCATCCCTGCGAAAATACGCCCTGGCACGGTAACAGGTACGTTTTCACCGTAACCTACCGTCGTAATCGTTACAATTGCCCACCACATTGAGCGTAAAATACTGCCAAAATGCTGCGGTTGGGCTTTGTGTTCAAAAAGATAAATACCACTTGATGCAATGATTAATAAAATCCCCATGAGGAAAATAACCGATAATAAGTCCCGCGCTTCTTCTTTTACCACTGTTAATAAAGTATTCATTGCCGCGTTATAACGCATCAATTTAAATGCACGGAATAATTGGATAATCCGTAATGCCTCAGTATTCGGAATAAAGAAAGCTAAGAAGAATGGTGCAATCGCGATAAGGTCAATTAAACCAAAGAAGGACGTGGTATAGCGCCAGCGCGCCACGCTTGCTGAAACATCTTTATATTCATCGCTCGCAGGCGCTGACCAAAACCGTAGAAAATACTCAAGCGTAAAAATAATCAGAGAAAATCGCTCAACATTTTCAAACAGCATTCTAAACTGATGGCGGATATCAGGCTCTGATTCGAGCGTGACAGCCAGAATATCTAAAATAATCGTTGCAATGATAAAACTATTGACTAATTTGGAGTACCAGAAATCACTATCTGGATCGAGCAGATAATGAACCCACTTTTGTACATTAAAAATAAATTTTTCTATTTTTTGTATAAAATTCATAATGTTAACCTAACTTACATGGTGAATTTACAACCACAATGGTAGTTGAAAATTTTAACAAAGCCCATTTTAAAATAAAAGTTACCACACCTTTGCACTTTTGTATCCCTCTTTAGGGATGAAATTTTATTCCTTTTTTTCAATGCTTTTTCCTAATATTTTCTTTATAATCCCGTAGAGTCTTTGCTTAGAAAATAGAATATAATTTTCCCCCAGTCTTACAGGATCCGAATAAAGATATAACAATGAAAAGATATACCCTCTCCTTTTTTTCCATTTTAATTTTAGGTGCCTATGCGCCTATTAATGCTTATGCTGATTTACAAGCACAATGCTTAGCGGGCGTCCCACACTTTACTGGAAAAGTTGTACAAGGAAACCCTAATCAATTACCTGTTTATATTGAAGCAGATAAAGCACTCCTTAATCATACCAACCAGGCGACTTACCAAGGTAATGTTCAAATTCGTCAGGGCAACCGCTATTTAAGTGCAAAAGAAGCAGAGGTACAGCAATTAGGTAATAAAGAAAATGCTTACCGTAATGTGAGAGTATCGGGTGGTTTCGATTATCAAGATAATTTAATTTATTTGCTTGGTGATAAAGCTAATCTTAATTTATCTAATCGTTCCGCTACCATTGAAAATGGTCTTTATCAATTAGTGGATCGCCAAGGACGTGGGAATGCTAAAGAAATTGAATTAGAACCGGATTATCGTGTCCTTAAAGATTCGACCTTTACCACCTGTTTACCATCCAATAATAGTTGGAAAATTAAAGCAACAGAGATGAAACAGTATATCAAAAAACAATACGCAGAAATGTGGAATGCCCGTTTCTATGTAGGCGATGTACCTGTTTTTTATTTACCGTATTTCCAATTCCCATTAGGCGATGAAAGACGTTCGGGGCTATTGATTCCAAGCTATGGTACAGGCGGTCGTGATGGGTACTGGGTAAGTATTCCAGTTTATTGGAATATTGCACCAAATATGGACGCAACGTTCACGCAAAAAGCCATGTCACGTCGTGGTTATCAAGAAATTGGGGAATACCGTATTTTAACACCTCTAGGTCAGAGTACCTTTGCAGGAGAATACATTAAGCATGACCGTTATTCTCAATACACGGATCCGAATAAATCACGTCATTTATTCTATTGGGAACATAATGCAAATCTCGCAAGTAACTGGCGTTTACACGTTGACTATACCCGTGTAAGTGATCCTACCTATTTTGATGACTTTGACTCTCAATATGGGCATAGTACAGACGGTTACGCAACACAAGAATTCCAACTAAATTACGATCAAGAAAACTATAATTTCCAACTTTCAACCCAGAAATTCCAAGTTTTCTCAACGAATGCGAATACCCCTTACAAAACGTTACCAAAACTAAACTACAACTATTATCACGATAATATCGGTGGTTTGGTAGATTTCCATTTATTCTCGCAAGCGGTGCAATTTAAAAATGATAACCGCACTATGCCTGAAGCATGGCGTTTCCACGTAGAACCGACCTTAACGTTACCACTAAGCAATCGTTATGGTGGCATTCAATTTGAAAGCCGTTTATACGCAACGCGTTATCTCCAAAAATCAGGAGATGCACCAAATGCGTATGCAGTTAAATCGCATTTAAACCGTGTTATTCCAGAATTTAAAGTTGGGGTAAATACTCTTTTATCCAAAAATTTCGATAATGGTTATACCCAAACAATTGAGCCGCAAGTAACTTATATGTATCGCCCATATCGTAATCAGGCAGATATTGGTGCGCCAAACAGTTATGGGTACGACTCATCTGACGATTATTCAGGTCTTGACCGCATTCTTTCCGCCAACCAAGTAAAAAGTGGCGCAACTACCCGTTTTTATGATGAAAATGGTGTAGAACGTTTTAACTTTGGTGCAGCACAAACTTATTATTTTACCGATTCACGCGCTCAAGCTGATCGTATTAAACACCGCGCAAGAAGTGCCGACTGGGAATTTACATCTAATTACTATATTAATCCGCAATGGAACTTCTCATCCGCGTATCATTACGATGCGGAATACCACCACACTTCAAGTGCAAGTACCGCGATCCAGTATCGTCCAACTGCCGATCACTTGATTCAGTTAAGTTATCGCTACATTAATAAAAATGAATTAGCAAACTATGACCATGATATTAAACAAGTGGGAATTACAGCAGCATGGTCGTTCTTAGATAACTGGGCTGTTGTGGGTAAAAACTATTACGATATCGCCTTGAAGAAACCAGTAGATCAATTCTTCGGCGTTCAATACAATTCATGCTGCTGGGCATTATCGGTAGGGATCAACCGCTATGTTGAAACACGTAGCGATCAGCAACCAGGTGAAGTCCTTTATAACCACAATGTGGGCTTACGCTTTGAATTCCGTGGATTTAGCCATGATTATAATTCAGGCGTACAACGTATGTTGACGAAAGGAAAATTACCTTATATTTCCCCATTTAATTTATAATACCGATTTTGTGCAACGGGAATATCCCGTTGCCTTTTTAATTTAGCACTACGAAATAGGAACATATAATGACTTACACTACCTTCTCGCAAAAGAAAAATGATCAGTTAAAAGAACCAATGTTTTTTGGTCAAAATGTGAATGTTTCACGCTATGACCAACAAAAATATGAAACGTTTGAAAAACTTATCGAAAAACAACTATCGTTTTTCTGGCGCCCAGAAGAAGTAGATGTATCTCAAGATCGTATTGACTACCAAGCCTTACCAGAGCATGAAAAACATATTTTTATCAGTAACTTAAAATATCAAACGTTGCTCGATTCTATCCAAGGTCGTAGTCCGAATGTTGCCTTTTTACCCCTTGTTTCTATTCCTGAATTAGAAACTTGGATCGAAACGTGGACATTCTCTGAAACGATTCACTCTCGTTCCTATACCCATATTATTCGTAACATCGTGAATAATCCTTCTCTCGTATTCGATGATATCGTCACCAATGAAGAGATTATCAAACGTGCGAGTGACATTTCTCGTTACTACGACGAACTCATTCGTGATAGCCAACTTTATGAATTATTTGGTGAAGGCACCTATGAAGTAAACGGAGAACAAGTACACGTTGATTTACGCACACTTAAAAAACGTTTATACCTTTGCCTAATGAGCGTAAATGTTCTGGAAGCAATTCGTTTCTATGTTTCATTCGCTTGCTCTTTTGCTTTTGCAGAACGCCACCTTATGGAAGGAAATGCGAAAATTATTAAATTTATCGCGCGTGACGAGGCCCTTCACTTAACTGGTACTCAACATATTTTAAACATCATGGCATCTGGTCAAGACGATCCAGAAATGGCAGAAATTGCGCAAGAATGTAAACAAGAAGCATACGAAATCTTTATCGCAGCGGCTGAACAAGAAAAAGAATGGGCAAAATATCTTTTCAAAGATGGCTCAATGATCGGTTTAAATAAGGATATCCTTACCCAATACATTGAATATATTACAAATATCCGTATGCAAGCAGTGGGATTACCTTTACCATTTGAAACACGTTCAAACCCAATTCCATGGATCAACGCATGGCTTGTTTCTGACAACGTTCAAGTTGCACCACAAGAAGTCGAGGTCAGCTCTTACTTAGTTGGTCAAATTGACTCCAAAGTAGATAGCAGTGACTTCTCCGATTTCGATCTTTAATTCATTTATCACGCCCCTATTTTCATAAAAATTTTTACGAAAATAGGGGCGTATATTGCATTTATGTCTGACTTTAAAATTATCTTAAAGAAAAGCCACCATACTTTTCACTTCAACCAGAAAACAAGTCTCCTTACCGCCATTGAAAACCAAGGTTTCCGCCCTGAATATCAATGCCGTAATGGCTACTGTGGTGCATGCCGAACTAAACTTATCTCAGGCAAAGTCAGCTACCCAAATCCACCACTTGCCTTCGTCAACCAAAACGAAGTCTTACTGTGTTATTGTCAGGTAGAAGAAGATTTAGAACTCGATCTTTAAGAAATAAAAAAGCTCGCTTTTGCGAGCTTTTCTTTTTTAAAGAATCATTTTAACAACGGCATCCGCTTTAAGGCGGCGGAATTTTTTGAGAAGTTTTTGGACAGGAGCAGGATAATCATCCATAGTTTCCAATTCAGTATAACTTTTCAGAATAGTCGTATGTTGGCGAATGAGGGCAAGTTCTTCATCCGCTTTTGCAGTAAGCTCATGATTTGGATCGTGAATCAGTAAACCATTTTCGGCATCTAAGCGCCATGCTCGTGGGTTAAGGTTGTTTCCTGTTAATAACATGTAATCGTTGTCTACCCACACACCTTTTAAGTGGTAACTGTTATCACCATCTTTCCAAATACGAATTACCAACTGTCCTGACTGAATATAATCATCAAACTTCTTGCTGAAGTGTCTTAAATTATTTTCATATAAATAAGGCAAGCCACCCGCCATTTTGAATGGTTCTGACGGCGGAATATAGAAATCGTTTGCTGTTTTATCCCCAACAATAATTTCAACTTGTTTACCCTGCTTTAATAACCATTTTAAGCGTTTTTGTAACGGCAATGGAAAATTGAAATAAGGGGTGCAAATCGTTAATTTATTTTCTACAACTTGGAATAAATTTTGGATAACGCGGTTTAGTTTGTTACCCGTTTTCCCTAATCCAAATAAAGGAGAAACAGTTAGCATATGTTGAACATCTTTTTTATTCATAGATGGAATAAAATTATAATGTCCACTTTGAGCAAGATTTTTACGATAATTTTTAATCGCCGCGCGAATCTCTTTTGTTTTTACCGGATTGGCTTTATCGAGTGCATGAACGGCAGCAGGATCCAATAAATAGCCATTAATAAAATCCACAAGGCTATTTGCAAGTGCAGTATTTTTAATTTTATGATAACGGTCAAAACGATATCTTTCTCCGTGATGGAGATAAACGTTATTAATACTCGCCCCACTGTAAAGAATCGTATCATCAAATACAAATCCTTTTACGTGTAATACACCGAAAACTTCACGGGTATTAATCGGTACACCAAAGAATAAAATTTCGTGGCAAGATAAGCAGGAACATTCCTCGCAATACCAATCTGCATTTGTTTGTGTTTTTGCAGCTCCAAGTAAATTGCGTTGTGCACGATGCCAATCTACTAAGATTTTTACGTCAAGCTCAGGATTACGCGCTTTCGCTTGTAAAACTTCGTCAAGAATTTCTTTACCCGCCTCATCTTTTTGCCAATACAAAGCGGTAATATAGATACGTTGCTTTGCTTGACGAATTTGCTGAATAATTTCTTTTTTAAATTCAGCCGGGCGATAAATAAATTCCATATCTCCCGCATCAAGTGGAAGACAAGGTAAAGCGGAAAGTCTTTTCTCCGCCATCTTGGTACGATCAATTAACATAAATAGGTTCTCATTTTTCATCGTCTTAAAGACTAGTTCGGTAGTTTACAATATTTAGCGCCTAAGTTGGTAGAAAAATGACATTTTTTCGCTATAATGCTACCAATCTTTAATGAACAATATGATCTTACCCATCATTATCCCGCCATATTTAGAGGATCGCAATCAATGATGAAATCAAGCAAACCAACATTCCAAGAATCCAAACAAACCAACCGTTTCCGTGAACGTGTTGCCGATGAAAAAAAATCACAAGGAAAAACAACGTTCCAAGAAAAATTAGCTTCTCGCCCAACTTTTAAAAAAGGTGGTCGCCCAGCAGCACGTAAGGAAGTAGAACAAGTCACCCGTACTCAAACTTCCCTCTCTACGGCAACTGGAACAGGTTCCGTGAATGTCATTATCAAAAAAACGGAACGTAAAGCCCAAGGCTACGAGAAAAAAACCGGCCCACTTTCACCACGCGCACCTGAAAAAATTAAACAAAACCGTGCCCAAGAAATGAAAGTGTATGGCGAAAAAGCGTGCTTAGCACTTTTTAAAGAACATCCAGAAAATATCATTCGTGCGTGGAGTACAGTGCAAATGTCCCATCGCATCGGTGAGATTTTTAGTTACTTAGCAGCGAATAAAAAAGCCTACCATGTGGTTTCACAAGAAGAGCTTAATCTCGCAAGCGGTACTGAGCATAATGGCGGTATCTGTTTCTTAGTGAAAAAACCACGCACCTTTACGCTTTCTGGCTACTTAGATATTCCACGTAAAAAAGATGCACTTATCTTGGTCAACCGTATTTCTAACGCCTACAATTTAGGTGGCATTATCCGTACTGCGGCTATTTTTGGCGTTACCGGTGTCATTAGTGACAATATGGCAAACCTCTATAATTCTGCAACTTTACGTGTAGCAGAAGGCGGTATGGAATATATTCGCCCATTAAGCGCTGAAGATAACATCAGCGCCTTAGATTTACTACGTGAAAAAGGCTACCAAGTAGTTCATCTTAGCCCGAATGGTAATAAAACTTCACTTGGGCAAATGAAATTTGATGATAAAGTCGTTTTTGTATTGAGCGAAGAAGCTGATGATGAATTGATGCAGCCACAAGATTTACATCCAAATCTTACTCCAACTAACCCATTACAAACGGAATTAAACATTAGTGTTGCAACAGGTATTTTACTTTCTCACTGGGCAACACAATATTAAACATCCCTATAAAACTATGTTAAAGTGCGGGAAAATACCGCACTTTTTCTTTTTCAAAAATTTATTTTAGGAAAATATATGAGTTCAAAAACCCATTTAGGTCATACGGCACGTAAACGTTTTGGTCAAAACTTTTTATCCGATGATCGTGTGATTTTAGATATTGTTAACGCAATTCATCCTCAAGAAAACCAATTTTTGGTAGAAATCGGTCCTGGTCTTGGCGCTTTAACTGAGCCGGTTGCAGATCGTGTTGAACACTTAACCGTTGTTGAGCTTGACCGTGATTTAGCTAAACGTTTACGCCACCATCCGTTTTTAAACCACAAATTAACCGTGATTGAAACCGATGCAATGCAATTTAATTTCCGAGATCTTTATGCGCAAGAAAATCTTGCAGAGAAAGGTCAGAAATTGCGCGTCTTCGGTAACTTACCATACAATATTTCTACCCCATTGATGTTTCACCTTTTTGACTACTGTGATGTCATTCAAGACATGCACTTTATGCTCCAAAAAGAAGTGGTAAAACGCTTAGCCGCAGCACCAAATAGCAAAGCGTATGGTCGTTTAACCGTGATGACACAATATTTCTGCCAAGTCTATCCTGTGCTAGATGTGCCACCAACAGCATTTAAACCAGCGCCAAAAGTCGATTCGGCAGTTGTCCGTCTAATTCCGCATACCACTCTGCCGTATGTAGCAAAAGATTTAAAATTATTAAATAAAATCTGTACTAATGCGTTTAACCAACGTCGTAAAACCTTACGTAACGCACTCGGTCAATATTTATCTGAAGAACAAATTATCGCACTCGGCATCGATCCAAATGCGCGTGCTGAAAATCTTAGCGTGGCGGATTTTGTGAACATTGCAAACTGGGTTTACGATAACCCTGTGGTAAAAGAATAAGTAAAATAAGAGGTGTAAGATGGCAACCTACTTTGTTGGTGATCTTCAAGGCTGTTACGATGAGCTTCAAATGCTCCTTACTCAAGTCAATTTCGATCCAAGCGAAGATAAACTCTATCTCGTTGGCGATCTCGTCGCACGTGGCGATAAGTCATTGGAATGCTTACAATTAGTCAGATCTTTAGGTAATCAAGCACAAAGTGTTTTGGGTAACCATGATTTACACCTTCTTAGTACGGCAGTTGGCTTAAAAAAAATTAAAGCACGCGATCATGTTGATGCCATCTTTGATGCCCCAGATTTTGCCGATCTAATTGATTGGGTTCGTGCGCAACCGCTTTTAGTGCATTTGCCAGAAAAAAATCTTCTCATGTGCCATGCAGGAATTTCGCCCGATTGGGATCTTTCAACAACGGTTGCCTGCGCACAGGAAGCAGAACAGGTGCTACGAAGTGAAAATTTTACAGGGTTATTGGAAAATATGTACGGCGAAGAGCCTGATCGTTGGTCAAATGATTTAACGGGTTGGGCACGCCTACGTTATATTATCAATGCCTTTACGCGCATGCGATTTTGTTATCCCGATCATCGTTTAGAGTTTGAATGTAAACTCCCCGTAGAACAAGCACCAGAAGGAATTGTGCCGTGGTTTGAATTAGACAATCCACTTTATAAAGAGCAACAAATTATTTTCGGACATTGGGCAAGTTTATTAGGACACCCGATGCCTGCTAATATTTATGCGCTAGATACCGGATGCGTTTGGGGGCGTCATCTCACGATGCTGCGTTGGGAAGATAAGAAAATTTTCACGCAACCTGCCGTAAAAATTTATCAATAAAAATGAAAAATAAAAAATCACGCCTCGATTTTCGTTAAAATTTATGAATTTTAATAACATATTGAAATACCATAAAATTTTAAGAAAATTGGAGCGTGATTAATTTTAAAAACGTCATCTTACTTCTCATTACTCCCAATGCCTAAGCAAAGGAAGTAACAAGAAAAATATTAGATTTTACATGCACCGCCTGCGCAGCCTTCGTCTTCCATATCGTTTTGTTCGTCTTCAGCACCGTCACGTGTATTTTGATAATACAGTGTTTTTACTCCGTATTTATAGGCCGTTAATAAATCTGCAAGTAATTGTTTCATTGGTACTTTGCCATCAGCAAAACGTTTTGGATCATAGTTCGTATTAGCAGAAATAGACTGATCCACGAATTTTTGCATGATACCTACAAGGTGAAGATAACCCGTATTATTTGGGATTTCCCATAATAATTCGTAATTGTCACCGAGATTTTCATACTCTGGTACCACTTGTTTTAATATACCGTCTTTAGAGGCTTTAATACTTACATGTCCACGTGGTGGCTCAATACCATTAGTCGCATTCGAAATTTGTGATGATGTTTCAGATGGCATTAACGCACTAAGGGTTGAGTTACGGATACCATATTTTTGAATATCATGGCGCAAACTTTCCCAATCATAATGCAATGGTTCTTGCGTTAATTCATCCACCGCTTTCTTATAAGTATCAATTGGCAAGATACCTTGTGCGTAAGTCGTTTCATTAAAGAGTTCACACGCACCTTGTTCTTTCGCCAATTCCATTGAGGCTTTCAATAAATAGTATTGAATCGCTTCAAATGTACGGTGCGTTAAATCATTTGCGCTACCATCTGAATAACGTAATCCATTTTTCGCGAGGTAATAAGCAAAGTTAATTACCCCAACCCCTAATGGACGACGGCGTAATGAGCTGTTGCGGGCTGCTTTCACTGGATAATCTTGATAATCAAGTAATGCGTCTAATGCACGTACTGTTAAATCTGCAAGTTCTTCTAATTCATCAAGATTTTCAATCGCGCCAAGGTTGAATGCAGATAATGTACAAAGTGCAATCTCACCTTCTTCATCATGAATATGTTTCAATGGTTTAGTTGGTAACGCGATTTCTAAACAAAGGTTAGATTGACGTACAGGTGCCACTTTCGGATCAAATGGTGAATGTGTATTACAGTGGTCAACGTTTTGAATATAAATACGTCCAGTTGAAGCACGTTCTTGCATTAATAAAGAGAATAACTCAACCGCTTTCACAGTACGTTTACGCACAGCGGGATCTTGTTCGTATTTAACATACAAACGTTCAAATTCATCTTGATCGGCGAAGAAAGCTTCATAAAGTCCTGGTACATCAGATGGGCTAAATAAAGTGATATCGGCCCCTTTAATCAGGCGTTGATACATCAATTTATTAAGCTGTACGCCGTAGTCCATATGACGAACACGGTTATCTTCTACCCCACGGTTATTTTTAAGCACTAATAAACTTTCAACTTCAAGGTGCCAGAATGGATAGTAAACTGTCGCAGCGCCACCACGTACCCCACCTTGAGAACAAGATTTTACGGCACTTTGGAAAAGTTTATAGAAAGGAATACACCCGGTATGGAAAGCTTCCCCGCCACGAATTGGGCTACCTAGTCCACGAATCGCCCCTGCATTAATCCCAATACCTGCACGTTGGGATACATATTTCACGATAGCAGAAGTCGTCGCATTAATTGAATCTAAACTATCTTCACATTCAATTAATACACAAGAACTAAATTGACGTGTTGGTGTACGCACGCCAGACATAATTGGGGTTGGTAATGAAATTTTAAACGTAGAAACCGCATCATAAAAACGACGAACGTAATCAAGACGAGTTTCTTTTGGATAGCGAGAGAATAAGCAAGCTGCCACTAATAAATAGAGGAACTGTGCTGATTCATAAATTTCACCAGTAACACGGTTTTGTACAAGGTATTTACCTTCAAATTGTTTTACTGCTGCATAGGAAAAAGTGAGATCACGTTCATGTACGATAAAATCATTCATTTGATCCCATTCTTCACGGGTGTAGTCAGTTAAGAGCGCGCGATCATATTTACCCATTTCCACTAACTTGGTAATGTGATCGTAAAGATGTGGTGGCTCATATTGTCCAAATGCCTTTTTACGCAAATGGAACATCGCTAAACGCGCTGCAAGGTATTGATAATCTGGAGAATCTTTACTGATTAAATCAGCAGCGGCTTTAATAATTGTTTCGTGAATATCCGCTGTCTTGATTCCTTCATAGAATTGGATGTGTGTACGCAGCTCTACTTGAGAAACAGAAACGTTTTCTAATCCCTCAGCTGCCCAGGTAATTACGCGATGAATTTTATCAAGATCGATTGCTTCCTGACGACCGTCACGCTTCGTCACCATTTTTGCTTTATTCATAAAATATCCAGTGCCTAAAAGTGGTTAATTACAACTATATAAATGATTAAATATTAATCTATTATTTAAATTCGAGGCGTATAGAATAATGGCTAGCATGCCAAACTGCAATCACTATATTTTATTGTTCCGCATTGACAGAGTATAACTGCTTTATAAATAAGTAAAAAATTAAAGATAAAAAACCGCCCCATAACACGGGGCGATTTTCGGCAATTTTTTTGTTTAATAAAGCATTAATTTTTGATGATTTATTGCCAGTTTTTATTTTTTGAAGTGTGACCTAATCCTGGATTAAATCCATTGGTTGGATCTAAGTCTTGGTAGAATTTTTTCAATTCTGGTTTTGCTTCATAAAGATGACCGACATTGTGCTCAGCAGGATATTGCGCACCACGTTTATCCAATAATTTCAGCATTTCTTCTTCCAGTGCATGTCCATCGACACCTGGTTTTAAAATATAGTCTTGATGGAATACATGGCACATAAAGTGTCCATAATAAAGTTTATGCATAATTTTATCGCTGATTTCTTTTGGAAGATGTTCAAACCAATCTTTATCATTACGGCGTAAAGCGATATCTAAAGCGAGTAATTCACCAACTTCTTTTTCATGTACATTGTGATAACGAATTGCAGCAGAAGCAACCGCGAAGCGATGTAACATGGCCGCCTGTGCTTCTTTGCTATCACATTCAAAGTAGCCACCTTTACTGCTATCAGCAAAATAATTTTTCAAAAATTCACGGGTTTGAGGGATCAATTCTCCCCCCACTTTCAAGATTAAATGGTGATCATATTTTTTATGAAAATCTTCCATTTTTTCTGGCAATTGGTTCGGAATAAATTTAGAAACTACTTGCATAAATTTATCACTGAAATGTTTTGGCATGAATGGGAATTTTTCTGCAATACGATCTGCTTTTGCTTTTAAAGCAAAAAGTTTTGGTAACCATTTTGTTCCCATTGTTTTGATAACCCAGAAGGTATCTTTACCATAAACAGTTGCAAGATCATAAGCATCACGATGAATATATTCGCCAGAAATCGGTAAACTATCAAATTCTGTAAGCATTGTACGACGAATATCATTTAAAACTTGGATGTCATTCGTACCGATATAGAATACGGCAGTTTCTTTATCCATTGGGAAGGTATCAAGACGCACAGCAAATACCGCTAATTTACCCGCACAACCTGAAGCTTCATAGTGACGTGTTGGGTCTGCATTAAAACGTGCTGGCGTATCCGCATCAACTTCACGAACGTGATTACAGTAAGAATGGTCAGAACCTTGACCACAATCTTTCTCTACATCTTCCGCGGAGTAACGATGTTGTTGAAGATTCGTTAAAATTTCTTCTGGTGTATTACCCAAATGAATACCTAGGTGGTTTTTAAGTTCTAATTCACCTTTTTCATTGATTTGGGCAAACAATGCCATTTGCGTATAGGCTGGACCACGTTGAACTAACGCACCACCAGAGTTATTACATACCCCACCAACAACAGATGCCCCAATACATGAAGAACCAATTACAGAATGAGGTTCACGATGTAATGGACGTAGAATATCTTCTAATTCATATAAAGTTGCACCAGCTAAACATACTACTTGCGTGTTTTTTTCAATAAGCTGAATGCCATCAAGTAATAGGGTATTTACGATAACGATATCACGATCATAATCGTTACCATCTGGGGTTGAACCGCCAGTTAACCCTGTATTTGCAGATTGTGAAATAACAATAACATCTGCAGCCACACAAGCCTCTAGTACTTTCCAATATTCTAAAAGTGTTTTAGGTTTTACAACAGCGAGTGCTTTCCCTTCTCCGAATCGGTAACCCTTACGGTAGAACAACGTTTTACTCGGATCAGTGATAACTTGAGATTGTCCAGCGATATCGACTAATTGAGAAATAAGTTGAGAATGGTCCATTTATCAGTTCCTTACTTTTGCTATAAAAATGTTAAAAAATCGTAAATTATTTAACCTCAAATAAATCCCTATGTCCAGTAAGTTATACTATTTTTTATACAACTTACCTCACAGGTGAAAATAAAAATTTCGTTATCTTATAAAAACGAAAAGCCCCTACTCTTTCGGGCAGGGGCTTTATTTAGACTAGATTAGTCTGCCATGTTTAGCATTTTTGCGAGATCCGCAGTCGCTTCATCGGCAGGGCTGATGATTTCAGCATCTTCTACCACTGGATTTTCCATGATAGCTGCATCGATTTCCGCATTTACTGCATCACGATCTAAACGTTTATTTTTGTGGTACGCAAAACCAGTACCTGCTGGGATTAAGCGACCCACGATAACGTTTTCTTTAAGACCGCGTAATTCATCACGTTTACCTGCAACCGCCGCTTCTGTAAGAACGCGAGTGGTTTCTTGGAATGATGCCGCAGAGATAAAGGATTCTGTCGCAAGTGATGCTTTGGTAATACCAAGTAATTCACGTTGGAATTCAACTGGTGGTTTACCTTCTGCAATACGTTGACGGTTAACAATTTTAACACGCGCAACTTCTTCTTGTGCACCTTCAAGGAATTCAGAATCGTATGCGTTAGTGATCACACATTTACGTAACATTTGGCGAACGATTACTTCGATGTGTTTATCGTTAATTTTTACCCCTTGTAAGCGGTAAACTTCTTGTACTTCATTAACGATATATTCTGTTACAGCGTGAACACCACGTAAGCGAAGGATATCGTGTGGCATTTCAGGACCATCAGAGATTAAGTCACCTTTTTCTACCATTTCACCTTCAAATACGTTCAATTGACGCCATTTCGGAATCATTTCTTCGTAAGTTTCACCTTCTGCTGGTGTAATCAATAAACGACGTTTACCTTTGGTTTCTTTACCGAATGATACGATACCAGAAATTTCAGCAAGAATTGCAGGTTCTTTCGGTTTACGAGCTTCAAATAAGTCAGCAACGCGTGGAAGACCCCCGGTAATATCTTTAGTACCCACAGATTCTTGTGGAATACGTGCTAAAGATTCACCGATTGAAATTTCTGCACCATCGTCTAAGTTCACGATTGCTTTACCTGGTAAGAAGTATTGTGCAACAACTTCAGTACCTGGGATAAAGATATCATTACCTTGAGCGTCAACAAGTTTAATTGCTGGACGTAAATCTTTACCTGCAGTGGTACGTTCACCGACATCTTGAACAACGATAGAAGATAAACCTGTTAATTCATCAGTTTGACGAGTTACAGTTAAACCATCCACGATGTCTTCAAATTTCACGAAACCGCTCACTTCAGAGATAACCGGCATTGTATGCGGATCCCAGTTCGCTACGATTTCACCTGCTTCAACTTCCGCAGCGTCACCTTTACTTAAGATAGCACCGTATGGAAGTTTATAGTGTTCTTTTGTACGACCAAAAGTATCAACCACGGTTAATTCTGTATTACGTGAGGTAAGAACAAGTTTACCTTCTTTATTGGTTACGAATTTCGCACCAGTTAGACGTAAAGTACCAGTATTTTTAACTTGTACGCTAGATTCTTTTGCTGCTGCAGATGCCGCACCACCGATGTGGAACGTACGCATGGTTAACTGTGTACCTGGTTCACCGATTGATTGTGCTGCGATAACACCAACCGCTTCACCTTGGTTAATTAAGTGACCACGTGCTAAGTCACGACCGTAACATTTCGCACATACACCGAAGTCAGTTTCACACGTTACAACAGAACGTACTTTGATACTATCTACAGAGTTTGCATCGATAACATCACAAAGTTTTTCATCTACAAGTGTATTACGTGGAATTAATACTTCGTCTGTACCTGGTTTTAATACATCTTCTGCAACCACACGACCGAGAACACGATCACGTAATGCTTCTTTAACGTCACCACCTTCGATTAATGGCATCATTACGATACCTTCGTGGGTACCACAGTCATCTTCAATGATAACTAAGTCTTGTGCCACGTCTACTAAACGACGAGTTAAGTAACCTGAGTTCGCTGTTTTTAACGCTGTATCCGCCAAACCTTTACGCGCACCGTGGGTTGAAATAAAGTACTGTAATACGTTTAGACCTTCACGGAAGTTCGCTGTAATCGGAGTTTCAATGATCGAACCATCTGGACGAGCCATCAAACCACGCATACCAGCAAGCTGACGAATCTGAGTCGCACTACCACGAGCCCCTGAGTCTGCCATCATAAAGATGCTGTTGAATGATGCTTGTTTTTCAAGTTTACCTTCACGGTTCATTACTTCTTCCGTAGAAAGGTTTTCCATCATCGCTTTACCTACGCGTTCATTCGCAGTAGACCAAATATCGATTACTTTATTGTAGCGTTCGCCTGCTGTTACAAGACCTGATTGGAATTGTTCTTGAATTTCAGCAACTTCTGCTTCTGCTTCTGCAATAATTTCATATTTCTTCGCTGGGATAACCATATCGTCAACACCAACAGAAGAACCAGAACGTGCTGCGTATGCAAAACCGGTATACATGATATGGTCAGCAAACATTACACTTTCTTTTAAGCCAAGTAGACGGTAGCTGCTGTTAATTAAGCGAGAAATACCTTTTTTGTTTAACGGTTGGTTAAACAAGCTAAATGGCATACCTTTTGGTGCGATCATCCAAAGGATTGCACGACCAACAGTCGTATCTACAAGGTGTGTATGAGGTTCATATTCACCTGCAACATTTTTCACCCATTCAGTAATACGTACTTTAACGCGTGCGTGTAATTCTGCTTTACCTGTTGCGTAAGCTTTTTCTGCTTCACGAGGATCTTGCAATACCATGCCTTCACCTTTTGCATTCACTTTTTCACGGGTCATGTAGTAAAGACCTAATACCACGTCTTGTGAAGGAACGATGATTGGCTCACCATTCGCAGGCGATAAGATGTTGTTTGTAGACATCATTAACGCACGTGCTTCAAGTTGTGCTTCTAATGTTAAAGGTACGTGAACCGCCATTTGGTCACCATCGAAGTCCGCATTGAATGCCGCACAAACGAGTGGGTGTAAACGGATTGCTTTACCTTCAATTAGAATTGGTTCAAATGCTTGAATACCAAGACGGTGAAGTGTCGGCGCACGGTTAAGGAGAATTGGATGTTCACGAATAACTTCCGCTAAGATATCCCATACGATTGCATCTTCACGTTCAACCATTTTCTTCGCAGCTTTAATTGTAGTTGCATAGCCACGGCTTTCTAATTTCGCATAGATGAATGGACGGAATAATTCCAATGCCATTTTTTTCGGTAAACCACATTGGTGAAGACGTAAGAATGGACCTACTGTGATTACAGAACGACCAGAATAGTCAACACGTTTACCTAATAAGTTTTGACGGAAACGACCTTGTTTACCTTTGATCATGTCAGCCAAAGATTTTAATGGACGGCGGTTAGAGCCAGTGATCGCACGACCACGACGACCATTATCTAATAACGCATCTACAGATTCTTGTAACATACGTTTTTCATTACGTACGATGATATCTGGTGCGATAAGGTCTAATAAACGTTTTAAACGGTTATTACGGTTAATTACACGGCGATATAAATCATTCAAGTCAGATGTCGCAAAACGACCACCATCAAGTGGTACTAATGGGCGAAGATCTGGTGGTAATACTGGAAGTACAGTTAATACCATCCATTCTGGTTTGTTGCCAGATTGAATGAAAGATTCAATAAGTTTTAAGCGTTTAGTGATTTTTTTACGTTTAGTTTCTGAGTTAGTTTCTTGTAATTCTTCACGTAAAACTTCACACTCATGCTCTAAATCCATCGCACGTAACAAATCTTGGATTGCTTCTGCACCCATTTTCGCTTCAAATTCGTCGCCAAAACGTTCTTCTGCTTCAAGATATTGTTCTTCAGTAAGAAGCTGACCTTTTTCTAAGTCAGTCATGCCAGGTTCAGTGACAATGAAAGATTCAAAATATAAAACACGTTCAATATCACGTAATGGCATATCAAGTAATAAACCGATACGAGATGGTAGAGATTTTAAAAACCAAATGTGTGCTACTGGAGAAGCAAGTTCAATATGTCCCATACGTTCACGACGTACTTTAGATTGAGTTACTTCAACACCACATTTTTCACAGATTACGCCACGGTGTTTTAAACGTTTATATTTACCACATAAACATTCGTAATCTTTTACAGGTCCGAAGATACGGGCACAGAAAAGACCGTCACGTTCTGGTTTGAAAGTACGGTAGTTAATGGTTTCAGGTTTTTTCACTTCACCGTATGACCAAGAACGGATCATGTCTGGTGACGCTAAACCAATTTTAATCACATCAAAATCTTCGCTAGTTTTTGATTGTGTTTTTAAAAGCTTTGCTAAGTCTTTCACTTAATTGCTCCTATCGGAGTTAAACTTATTCATACGCCTCAATTTTCGAAAAATTTTTCTAAAATCGTGGCGTATGGGCTAGTAGAGTTTTAAGGCTTACTCTTCATCAAGATCGATGTTGATACCTAATGAACGGATTTCTTTCATAATTACGTTGAAAGATTCCGGTGTACCTGGGTCCATTTGTTGGTTGCCCGCAACGATGTTTTTATACATCTTCGTACGACCGTTTACGTCATCAGATTTCACGGTTAACATTTCTTGTAGGGTATAGGCTGCACCATAAGCTTCAAGTGCCCAAACTTCCATTTCCCCGAAACGTTGTCCACCGAACTGTGCTTTACCACCCAATGGTTGTTGGGTAACAAGGCTGTAAGAACCGGTTGAACGAGCGTGCATTTTGTCATCAACTAAGTGGTTCAATTTGAGCATGTACATGTAACCTACTGTTACTGGACGTTCAAATTTCTCACCGGTACGACCATCGAATAAAGTAATTTGTCCTGATGTTGGAAGATCACCTAATTCTAATAAACCTTTGATTTCTTTTTCATCCGCACCATCGAATACTGGTGTTGCGATTGGTAAACCTTTACGTAGGTTTTCTGCTAAACGCATTACTTCTTCGTCAGTGAAGGTATTAAGATCAACTTTTTGTTCACCTTCGCCAAGGTCGTAGGCTTTTTGCATGTATTCACGCAATTTTTCTACGCTTTGTTTTTGTTTTAACATCGCATTGATCTTATCACCGATACCTTTAGCCGCTAAGCCTAAGTGAGTTTCTAAGATCTGACCGATATTCATACGAGAAGGTACGCCCAGTGGGTTTAATACGATATCAACAGGTTGACCGTTTTCATCGTATGGCATGTCTTCGATTGGGTTAATTTTTGAGATAACCCCTTTGTTACCGTGACGACCCGCCATTTTATCCCCGGGTTGGATACGACGTTTAACAGCAAGATAAACTTTAACCACTTTAAGTACACCTGGTGCTAGATCATCACCTTGGATAATTTTGCCACGTTGCACTTCAAGTTTTTGTTCGAACTCTTTACGTAATTCTTCGTATTGATCCGCAAGTTGTTCTAACTGAGTTTGTTTTTCTTCATCGCTTAGACTTTGATCAAGCCATTGTTCACGAGTCATTCGATCAAGGGTTGCTTCATCCATACCGCTTGATACTAAAAGATTGCGCACACGTGCGAAAAGACCTGCTTCAAGAATTTCTAACTCTTCCATTAAGTCTTTTTTCGCTTCTTTTAATTGCATTTCTTCAATTTCAAGCGCACGTTTATCTTTTTCAACGCCATCGCGAGTAAATACTTGAACGTCAATTACGGTACCAGACACGCTGTTTGGAACACGTAAAGAAGAATCTTTAACGTCAGATGCTTTTTCACCGAAGATAGCACGAAGAAGTTTTTCTTCTGGGGTTAATTGAGTTTCACCTTTAGGTGTCACTTTACCCACAAGAATATCACCACCTTTTACTTCCGCACCGATGTAAACGATACCTGATTCATCAAGTTTGCTTAATGCAGCTTCGCTTACGTTTGGAATATCCGCAGTAATTTCTTCAGCACCTAATTTAGTATCACGCGCCACACAAGATAATTCTTGGATGTGGATTGTTGTGAAACGATCTTCTTGAACAACACGTTCAGATACTAAGATTGAGTCTTCGAAGTTATAACCATTCCATGGCATGAACGCCACACGCATGTTTTGACCAAGTGCAAGTTCACCTAAGTCGGTTGATGGACCATCTGCTAAGATTTCTCCACGACCAACTGGTTCACCTAATTTCACACAAGGAATTTGGTTAATACAGGTGTTTTGGTTAGAACGGGTGTATTTGATTAAGTTATAAATATCAATACCCGCTTCGCCTGCGATTGTTTCATCTTCGTTTACTTTCACCACGATACGTGATGCATCAACATATTGAATTGTACCGCCACGTTTTGCTGTAACCGCTACGCCAGAGTCAAGTGCTACTGGTTTTTCCATACCAGTACCAACAAGTGGTTTGTCTGCACGTAAAGTAGGTACTGCTTGGCGTTGCATGTTCGCACCCATTAAGGCACGGTTCGCATCGTCGTGTTCCAAGAACGGAATTAACGCTGCCGCTACAGATACAACTTGTTGAGTTGAAACGTCCATATATTGAACTTCATCAGGACGGAATAAACCAGATTCACCTTTTTCACCACGTGCTGTTACAAAAGCATCAGTGAAACGGAAGTCATCATCTAAGTTTGAGTTCGCCTGTGCGATAACGTATTTACCTTCTTCGATAGCAGATAAATATTCGATTTCTTCAGTTACTTGACCATTTACTACTTTACGATACGGAGTTTCTAAGAAACCGTAGTCATTTGTACGAGCGTACACAGAAAGTGAGTTGATCAAACCGATGTTTGGACCTTCAGGAGTTTCGATTGGACATAAACGACCATAGTGAGTTGCGTGAACGTCTCGAACTTCGAAACCTGCACGTTCACGAGTTAAACCACCTGGACCCAATGCAGAAATACGACGTTTGTGTGTCACTTCTGAAAGTGGGTTATTTTGGTCCATGAATTGTGAAAGTTGTGAAGAACCAAAGAATTCTTTAACCGCTGCAGAAATTGGTTTCGCATTGATAAGATCTTGTGGAGTTAATGAATCAAGATCACCTAAAGATAAACGTTCTTTCACAGCACGTTCAACACGTACTAAACCAATACGGAATTGGTTTTCTGCCATTTCACCAACAGAACGAATACGACGGTTACCTAAGTGGTCGATATCATCCACTTCACCGTTACCGTTACGGATTGCAATGAGTTTTTTCATTACACGAACGATATCGTCTTTGCTTAATACACCGCTTCCTTCAGAATCATCGATACCTAAAGAACGGTTAAATTTCATGCGACCTACTGCAGATAAGTCATAACGATCTGGTGAGAAGAACATATTTTCAAATAAGCCTTCAGCCGCTTCTTTTGTAGGCGGTTCACCAGGACGCATCATACGGTAGATTTCTACTAATGCGCTTAAACGATCATAAGATGGGTCGATACGTAAGGTTTCAGAAATATACGCACCTGCATCAAGATCATTTGTAAATAATGTTTCAATTGTTTTGTAGCCAGCTTGTGAAAGTTTCGCCAAGATTTCTAGGGTTAACTCTTCGTTCGCTGCACAAATAATTTCGCCAGTTTCAAGATCTAAATATTCTTTTGCTGCTACTTTACCAACGATATATTCAGTCGGTACTGCAACTTGGTTAACGTTATCTTTTGCTAATGCTTTAATATGGCGAGCTGTAATACGACGGCCACGTTCAACATAAACTTTACCATTTGCTTCAATATCGAAAGACGCAGTTTCACCACGTAATCTTTCAGGTACTAAAGTCATTAATAATTTATTGTTATTGATGGTAAATTCTACTTTATCGAAGAATAAATTTAAGATTTCTTCAGTAGTGTAGCCTAAAGCACGTAAAATAATGGTTGCAGGTAATTTACGACGACGGTCAATACGAGCGAAAAGATTATCTTTTGGATCGAATTCGAAGTCTAACCATGAACCACGGTAAGGGATAATACGTGCGTTAAATAAAATTTTACCTGATGAGTGAGTTTTACCACGATCACTATCAAAGAATACACCTGGACTACGGTGTAATTGTGATACTACAACACGTTCTGTACCATTAATAACGAAAGTTCCGTTATCAGTCATTAATGGAATTTCGCCCATGTACACTTCTTGTTCTTTAATATCTTTGATGGTACCTGGAGCTGCATCACGATCATAGCTCACTAGACGTAATTTAACGCGTAAAGGTGCAGAATAGGTAGTTCCACGAATTTGACATTCACGAACATCAAAAACAGGTTGACCTAACTGATAGCTAACATATTGTAATTCTGTATAGCCATTATTACTCACAATCGGGAATACAGAGCGGAATGCTGCTTCTAGTCCTTGTTGTCCTTCAGGATCTCTGCGAATAAATTTTTCAAAAGAATCAATTTGAATTGTTAATAAATAAGGGACGTGTAAAACTTGTGGACGTTTTCCAAAGTTCTTACGAATACGTTTTTTTTCGGTATATGAGTAAACCATAGGGTTCCTCTGCTTGTTGTTCAGTGACCCAACCGCTAATACTTGCTAGCGGCAACGATGCCGTTAAGTGACCGCACTCTGAACCTTACTTCTCTAGTGGGTAGGAGCTCAAAAATAGATACTGTCTGTATCTCTTGAGTAAAAAATAGAAACAAATAACGGTGAATTTATTCCTATGTATGGATAGCACAAAATGGCTGATGGAAAAACCACCAGCCATTCGGCCTAAAGTCAGGCAAAAATCAAACTAAAATTATTTGATTTCTACTTTAGCACCAGCTTCTTCTAATGCTTTTTGTAATTCTTCAGCTTCAGCTTTAGAGATACCTTCTTTTAAGGTTGCTGGAGCAGATTCAACTAAATCTTTAGCTTCTTTTAAGCCTAAACCAGTTGCACCACGTACTGCTTTGATTACAGCAACTTTGTTAGCACCAGCTTCTGCTAAAACAACGTCGAATTCAGTTTTTTCTTCTGCTGCTTCAGCTGGACCTGCTACAGCTACTGCTGCTGCAGCTGCTGAAACACCAAATTTTTCTTCCATCGCTGCGATTAATTCAACGATATCAGTAACAGATTTAGAAGCGATTGCTTCAATGATTTGTTCGTTAGTTAAAGACATAACAATCAATTCCTAAGTAAATATAATTTAACAGTTTAAGAAAAGCAGTATAAATTAAGCTGCTTGTTCTTCCATTTTGTCGCGTAATGCCGCAAGAGTGCGAACAAGTTTGCCTGCCGCAGCTTCTTTCATAGTAGCCATTAAACGTGCAATTGCTTCATCGTAAGTTGGTAATGTTGCTAAGAATTCAACATCTCTTACTTCACCTTCGAAGGCTGCACCTTTGATTTCAAACTTATCGTTTGCTTTAGCAAATTCTTTGAACAAACGTGCTGCTGCACCTGGGTGTTCGTTAGAAAAAGCGATAAGTGTAGGACCTACAAACGTATCTTTTAAACATTCGAATTCGGTACCTTCTACTGCACGACGTAATAAAGTATTACGAACGATACGCATAGAAACACCAGCTTCACGAGCGTTTTTACGTAATTCAGTCATTTTATCAACAGTAACACCACGGCTGTCCGCGATAACTACTGAAAGGGCACCTTTGGCGGCTTCATTTACTTCGGCAACAATTGCTTGTTTGTCTTGAAGATTTAATGCCATTGGCTTTTAGCTCCTGAATACACTCCGATTTCTCGGAATAAAAATTCCTAACTCAGTATTAAGTTAGGGCGAATTCGGTGCACAGAAGCAAGAAAACTTCTTATTCTGTATCACCATCTACGTAGGATGATTAAGAGTTTCCTCCCCTACGGTCTTGGATGAGGCTTGATAAGGTCAAGCACCAGCCAGAAATATTCACATCAATTGTGAAAACAGTCCTAAATTTTAATCAATTAAAATTTATCTGTAAAGTATTTTTATAAATTAATTCCAACTTATATCTTTTCTGTAGTTGATACAGGATATTTTTAGAATGTGGGTGAAAGCATAAAAATACACTGATTTTCCATGAAAATCATATTTCACTAAATATTAAAAAACCACTGACCGAAGTCAGTGGTTTTACGATTTTATAATAATTTCAATTTGAAATTATTAAAGCCTACATTATAGAGAAGCTAAATCGATTTCTACACCAGCACCTTGAGTGGTTGAAAGGCTAACTTTCTTGATGAAAATACCTTTTGCTGTAGATGGTTTTGCTTTGTTTAATGCAGCCATTAAAGCTTGTAAGTTTTCTTTTAACTGTTCTTCAGTGAAGTTAGCTTTACCGATGGTTGTGTGAACAATACCATTTTTGTCGTTACGGTAACGAACCTGACCAGATTTTGCATTTTTAACTGCGTCAGCAACGTTTGGAGTAACAGTACCAACTTTAGGGTTTGGCATTAAACCACGTGGACCAAGGATTTGACCTAATTGACCAACAACGCGCATTGCATCTGGAGATGCGATAACAACGTCAAAGTTCATTTCACCTTTTTTCACTAATTCAGCTAAATCTTCCATACCAACTAAATCAGCACCAGCTTCTTTAGCAGCTTCAGCGTTAGCACCTTGAGTGAATACAGCTACACGTACTTCACGACCAGTTCCGTTTGGTAGTACAGTTGCACCACGTACGTTTTGGTCAGATTTACGAGGATCGATACCTAAGTTAACAGCAACGTCAACACTTTCAACGAATTTAGGTGTTGCGAATTGTTTTAATAAAGCTACTGCTTCTTTGATTTCATAAGCTTTAGTTGTATCAACCCCAGCTTTGATTGCTTTCATACGTTTAGTAAGTTTAGCCATTGATTATTCCTCCACGACCAAACCCATTGAACGTGCAGTACCTTCAATAGATTTCATTTTAGTTTCGATAGTTGCACCAGTCATATCAGCTGCTTTTAATTCAGCGATTTCTTGTACTTGTGCTTTAGTCACTTTACCAACTTTATCTTTGTTTGGTTTACCAGAACCAGATTTGATACCAGCCGCTTTTTTCAATAATACTGCTGCTGGAGGAGTTTTGGTAATGAAAGTGAATGAACGGTCAGCGTAAACTGTAATAACTACAGGAATTGGTAAACCTTTTTCCATTTCTGCAGTACGCGCATTGAATGCTTTACAGAATTCCATGATGTTCACACCTTGTTGACCTAGAGCAGGACCAACTGGTGGTGACGGGTTAGCCATACCAGCTGCAACTTGCAACTTAACATAGGCTTGGACTTTTTTAGCCATTTTTAATTTCCTCTAATTTGGGTAATAGCGCTATTGCTAGCTCCCCTGTGTGTAAAAAAGAGTCGCATTTTAGTAAAATGTGACCATAATTTCAAGTAAAAATTATTAATAATCACGCCACGATTTTCGTGAAAAATTATTAATTTTTTTCTACTTGTGAAAACTCTAATTCAACCGGTGTTGCACGACCGAAGATAGAAACAGATACTTTTAAGCGACCTTTTTCGTAATCAATTTCTTCAACTGTTCCGTTAAAGTCAGCGAATGGACCTTCTGTTACACGCACATCTTCACCCGGTTGGAACATAGTACGTGGTTTTGGTTTATCCGCGTTTTGTTCTAAACGATTTAAGATTAAGTCTGCTTCGCGATTGCTAATCGGTGCTGGTTTATCTGGTGTACCACCGATAAAGCCCATTACACGTGGCACGCTACGAACAAGTTGCCAGGTATAATCATTCATTTCCATTTTCACTAATACATAACCTGGGAAAAATTTACGTTCGCTTTTACGACGTTTTCCACCAACGTTTTCTACAACTTCTTCTGTAGGAACAAGCACTTCACTGAAAAGATCTTCCATTTCATGTTGTTTGATATATTCACGTAAAGTTGCTGCTACGCGCCCTTCATAACCTGAAAAAGCTTGTAAAACGTACCAACGTTGCTTATTTGTTTTATTTTCTTCTGTCATATTAGAACCTTAAATCTGTCAAGAAGTTAATTGTTGAAACGATGATGCTGTCAAATCCCCATAAAATTAAGGAAACGGCAACGGTTACGCCTATAACAATTAAAGTCGTTTGCATAGTTTCTGGACGTGTCGGCCAGGTAATTCTTCGTAATTCAATCTTTGATTCTTTTAAGAATTGACGTGCTTTTGCCCCTTGATTTGTCATTGCTGCAATACCTAAGGTGATAAGCAACCCAATAATTACTGCAATAATACGAATAGGTGTGGCAAAACTATCTGCAAAATAAATGTTGCAGAATGCGATAACTGCGATAAGAACAACAACGATTACCCACAAAAGTTTATTTAACCCAGTAGATTTTGGTTGTTCAATTTCAGCTAATTGTTTTTGTTTCTTTTTTTGATTTTCCGTCGCCATAATTTAGCCTATTTTTTTAAGGTTAATAAGTGAAAAGTAATAAAAAACGCGGAATTGTAGCACTTTATTTATTTATTGACCATTAAAAACTGAAAATTCCATCGTTTCCATTTTAAACAATCTTTGTCTGTTGTTTGTCTAGCGGTAAATTTTTTTTGATTTCTAATTCTACTTTTCTCTTCTATTTTTTACCTAGGAAATGTGCTATTATTCTGCAATTTTGTAAAAAATTTGCGAACAATTCATAACACCAGAGGTACAAAAAATGAAATTAGTAGAAGTAAAACATCCCTTGGTCAAACATAAACTCGGTTTAATGCGTGCTGGAGATATTTCCACCAAAGAATTCCGTGCATTAGCAACAGAAGTAGGAAGCTTATTAACTTACGAAGCTACTCAAAACTTGGAAACCGAGAAAGTTACCATTAATGGCTGGTGTGGTCCAGTAGAAATTGATCAAATTAAAGGGAAAAAAGTGACGGTTGTTCCAATTTTGCGCGCAGGTTTAGGCATGATGGACGGTGTACTTGAGCATATGCCAAGTGCGCGTATTAGTGTCGTGGGCATGTATCGTAATGAGGAAACACTCGAACCTGTACCTTATTTCCAAAAACTTGCCAGTGACATGGACGAGCGTCTTGCAATCGTTGTTGACCCGATGCTTGCAACGGGTGGTTCCATGATTGCAACCATTGATCTTCTAAAAAAACAAGGTTGTAAGCAAATAAAAGTTCTGATTCTTGTTGCTGCTCCAGAAGGATTGAAAGCACTAGAAGCCGCACATCCTGATATTGAAGTGTATACCGCTTCAATTGATAAATGTTTAAATGAAGATGGCTATATTTTGCCTGGTTTAGGGGATGCGGGTGATAAGATTTTTGGAACGAAATAATTCTTTTCACTCCATATGAAATAGAAAAAGGTTAAGTATCCACTTAACCTTTCTTCTTAAAGTTTATCGCCATGATGGATTAAAACAAACTTTTCCCAAAGCGTTTCTTGCGATTCTTGATGTTCAGGATCAGTTTTAATACAGTTGGTGATAGGACAAACTTTTTGGCAAGTTGGCGTTTCGTAATGCCCCACGCATTCAGTGCATAAATTCGGATCAATTTCATAAATATTTTCTCCTACACTAATTGCATTATTTGGGCACTCTGGTAAACACATGTCGCAGTTTGTGCATTTTTCTGTAATTAAAAGTGCCATAAGTTCTCTAATCTTAAATTAATACAAAGTTTCCGATTATAAAGTTTTTATTTATAAAATTAAAGGATCAAAAAATAACTTACAAAAACGTTAAATTTAGGCAATAAATTTCCGTTACAATCTAAGAATAAGGGGGTATAATACGCTCCGTTTAGAGTCTATTTATAGGAGAAATTAATATGTCCGTTATCAAAATGAAAGATCTTGATTTACGCGGAAAAACTCTTTTTATCCGAGCTGACCTCAACGTTCCAATTAAAGATGGGGAAATCACTTCTGATGCTCGTATCGTAGCAACCATTCCAACTTTGAAATATGCCCTAGAACAAGGTGCTAAAGTAATGGTTACTTCTCACCTTGGTCGTCCAACTGAAGGCGAATTCAATCCTGAATATTCATTACAAATCGTTGTAGACTATCTAAATAAACACCTAGAAGGGGTACCTGTTCGTTTAGTACGTGACTATTTAAATGGTGTTGAAGTTCGCGAAGGCGAAATCGTAGTATTAGAAAACGTACGTATGAACAAAGGTGAAAAGAAAAATGATCCTGAATTAGCGAAAAAATATGCTGCTCTTTGCGATATTTTCGTTATGGATGCATTTGGTACAGCTCACCGAGCTCAAGCCTCAACTTATGGGGTTGCAGAGTTTGCACCTATCGCTTGTGCAGGTCCATTACTTGCTGCAGAACTTAACGCATTAGGCAAAGCATTAAAAGAACCACAACGTCCAATGCTTGCAATTGTAGGTGGATCCAAAGTTTCAACCAAGCTTGAAGTATTAAATTCTCTTTCTCAAATTGCAGATAAAATTATTGTCGGTGGCGGTATCTCTAATACCTTCGTCGCAGCTGCAGGTTACAACGTTGGTCTTTCTCTTTATGAAAAAGATTTAATTCCAGTTGCAAAAGAACTTTCTGAAACTACTGATATTCCATTAGCTATTGACGTACGCGTTGGTAAAGAATTTTCTGATACTGCAGCCGCAACTGTAAAACCTGTTGATGCCGTTCTTGATGATGATGAAATTATGGATATCGGGGATAAAACAGCGGATCAATTAGCCGAAATCATTAAAGGTGCAAAAACTATTCTTTGGAATGGTCCTGTGGGTGTTTTTGAATTCCCTAACTTCCGTGTAGGTACTGAAAAAGTAGCACGTGCTATCGCTGAAGCAACTGCAAATGGCGCATTCTCAATTGCAGGTGGCGGTGATACATTAGCTGCGATTGATATGTTTGGTATTAAAGATAAAATCTCTTACATTTCAACTGGGGGCGGTGCTTTCTTAGAATTCGTAGAAGGTAAAGTTTTACCAGCAGTTGAAATTCTAGAAAAACGTGCAGCAGAAATGCAAGCATAAGATGTAAAGTGCGGTTAAACGTCATTTATCCGCACTTTTTTATAAATTTTAGTTACTTATTTTGAGCTTAGAGGAAAATCTCATGACAACTAGATTACTTGATATCGTAAAACCAGGCGTATTAACAGGCGATGATGTAAGTAAAGTTTTCGCTTATGCAAAAGAACATGGTTTCGCTATTCCTGCTGTAAACTGTGTAGGTTCTGACAGTGTCAATGCTGTGCTTGAAACTGCGGCTCGTGTAAATTCACCCGTTATTATTCAATTCTCTAACGGTGGTGCAACCTTCTTCGCGGGTAAAGGCTTAAAAGAAACCCAAAGTGGTGTTCGCCAAGATGTATTAGGTGCTATCGTAGGTGCAAAACAAGTTCATACTCTTGCAAAAGAATATGGTGTACCTGTTATCCTTCATACTGACCATGCAGCTAAAAAATTATTGCCTTGGATCGATGGCCTACTTGAAGCAGGTGAAAAACACTTCGCAGAAACAGGTAAACCACTCTTCTCTTCTCACATGTTAGATTTATCAGAAGAACCTATGGCTGAAAATATGGCGATTTGCCGTAAATACTTAGAACGTATGTCACGCATGGGTATGACTCTTGAAATCGAAATCGGGATCACTGGTGGGGAAGAAGATGGCGTTGATAACAGCGATGTAGATGAAACTAAACTTTATACCCAACCACAAGATGTGCTTTATGTTTACGATCAATTAAGCCCAATCAGCCCACGTTTCACCATTGCTGCAGCATTTGGTAACGTGCATGGTGTTTACAAACCAGGTAACGTAAAACTTAAACCGTCCATCCTTGGTAAATCACAAGAATACGTTTCTAAAGAACGTAATCTTCCACCAAAATCATTAAACTTCGTATTCCATGGTGGTAGCGGTTCAACAACTGAAGAAATCCGTGAAGCAATTAGCTATGGTGCAATCAAAATGAATATCGATACCGATACTCAATGGGCAGCATGGAAAGGGGTATTAGATTTCTATAAAGCGAATGAAGCTTACCTTCAATCACAATTAGGCAACCCAACTGGTCCTGATGCACCAAATAAAAAATACTACGATCCACGTGTATGGTTACGCAAATCAGAAGAATCTATGTCTAAACGCTTAGAAAAATCTTTCCATGATTTAAACTGTATCGACGTACTATAAAACGTATTTTTCTTAAAAGACCGCAAATTGCGGTCTTTTTTTTCATAAATTTTAATATTTTTTCTATAAAAAAAGACTACTCACGTAGTCTTTTTACATAAATTTTTCGGAAAATTGTGGCGTGATTAATTTATCGCATTATCTTTGTTTGGTTTAGAGAACCAAATAACGACGATCATACTCAAAAATGCTAATGCAGATAGCCAGAAAATTTCGTTACTTGAGATAATAAACCCTTGTTGCGTAATTGTTTTTGCCAAGAACCCTGATGTTTGTTGTTGGCTCATCCCCATTGCTTCCATTTTATGGTAAAACTCTACAGAATTTTGCGTATATGGTGTAATAGATTCCACCAACCGCTCATGATGCAATGATTCACGGTTGTACCACATGTTCATCACTAATGAGGTCCCAATGGAGCCAGCTAGCGTCCGTGAGAAGTTGAATAGACTGGTCGCAGATGCCATTTTATTTTCTGGTACTTCCGAAAGCGTAATATCGGTGAGTGGCATAAAGAAACACGCTACCGCCAACCCTTGGATAAATTGCGGAAACGCTACATCAAAAAATCCCATATCTGGTTCAAATACATACGCACGCCACATAAATGATGTTGCATACACAAGGAAGCTGAATGTCACTAACGCTCGCATATCAAATTTACTACTGTATTTCCCAATAATTGGCATCACGATTAATGGAAGAATACCTACGGGTGCGGTCGCCAACCCTGCCCACGTTGCAGTATATCCATATACGGACTGTAATAGAATAGGGATTAACACAATGGAGCCTATATAAAATAAGTAGGATAAAGAGGTACATAAACACCCAATAGAGAAATTCCACGATTTAAACAAGGATACATCCACAATTGGGTTATCATCAGTCAACTCCCAAATCACCAACCAGATTAAACCAACAACAGCAATAATAGCTAAAATGACGATCTCTGTTGAACTAAACCAGTCATATTCACGACCTTTATCAAGCATCAATTGCAATGCCCCCACCCCAAATACGAGGAGAATCAATCCAACCAAATCAACGGGTTCGCGTACAGTGGACGTTTCGCGATGAAGTAGAATTTTTCCTGATACCAATACCACAAAAATTCCTACGGGTACGTTGATAAAGAAAATCCAGCCCCAGGCTGCATTATCGCTGATCCATCCCCCCAGAATTGGTCCCACAACAGGTGCAATAACAACCGTCATCGCCCAGAAAGCCAAGGCAAGTGGTCGTTGTTTAGGTGGATAGTTATTTAATAATAGACTTTGTGATAGCGGAATAAGTGGGCCTGATACCGTACCTTGCATTACGCGGAAGAAAATAAGGACTTCAAGGTTTGAAGACATTCCACAACACCACGAAAAGAAGGTAAACAATGCTGTTGAGGCAAGAAATAATTTTACCTCACCAAAACGTTTTGCAAGCCACCCAGTAATTGGAATCGAAATGGCATTTGCCACACCAAATGAGGTAATAATCCAAGTCCCTTGTGAACTTGAGGCGCCGAGGTCACCAGAAATGGTAGGAATCGCCACATTAGCAATACTCGAATCTAGCACCTGCATAAAGGTTGCAAGTGCTAAAGAGATCGTCATAAAGGCTAATGTTATCCCAGTGACAGGTGGATAATTTTTTACTTCGACCTGCATAGGGCTTAATCCCCGATATTATCTTTAATAATTTGCTCGATCACATTATCAAGCTCACTTTCGTTGTAAGTGAGGACATCAGTTTTATACACCGCCTTAATCGGTTGTGCCGCGCGTAATGTTTCCCCATCGGTATCAGTTACATCAACCCGTACTAGAGAAGATAATCCAAGACGTAGAGGATGCTTTTTAATCTGATCGGCTGGCAATGCAATACGCACAGGTACACGCTGTACAATTTTAATCCAGTTTCCTGTCGCATTTTGTGCGGGTAATAAAGAGAAAGCACTTCCTGTACCCATCTCAATACCTTTTACAATCCCATCAAATTTTACATCGTCACCATAAAGGTCAAAAGTAACACGTGCTTTTTGTCCTAAACGCATATCTTTCATTTGCGTTTCTTTAAAATTGGCTTCAACCCACATTTGATTAGCTGGAACAACGGCCATTAGCGGCGTACCTGCGCCAATAGTTTCCCCTACTTGAACATTACGTTTTGCAACGTAGCCATCGACTGGACTTAATACTTTAGTGCGTTTTAAATTTAACCAAGCATCTTTTACACCCGTAATCGCAATTTTCACAGCGGGCTGTTGACGTAATGGCGTAGCAAGTAATAAGGCTTTATTTGCAGCTAATTGATTTTGGGTAAGTTTTAAACTTGCTACTGCAGCATCATACGCATCTTTACTATGCGTTAACATAATATTAGAAGTTGAATTAGTTTTAGCCAAATTAACCTGACGCATGTAATCCGATTTTGTTTGTTTTACCGCAATTTGCTTTTGTACCACGGCAGCTTCAAGCTCTTTTACGCTATACATCAAATTGCGTTCTTTACGTACAACTTGAGCGAGCTCGTCTTTCGCGTGTGCAAATGCGAGCTCACGATCTTTTGGATTAAGTACCACTAACACATCACCTTGATGCACGTATTCTGTATTTTGCACATTAATTTGCATTACAGAACCTGCTACTTGAGAAGAAATCGCGACCTGATTACCATGTACATAAGCATCGTCTGTTTCTTCAGATCCTCGAATAAAGAAGAACCAATATAAAAAGGATAAGATCACTACAATGAGAATAACTAGCCCAAAAATCGTCATTGATTTTTCACGCGCTTTTTTCTTAGTCGTTGTAGTTTCAATCATTGCACCGTCAGATGAATTTTTTGTAGAATCTTTCTCTTCTGGCTGTGCGGTTGATACATTTTGCTCTGCCATAATTACCCCTATTGTATTTGCTCAATATGATTCGTTAACTTACGTAAAATCACCTGTAAGAATTCACTTTCTTCTGGTGTAAGAACTGAAAAAAGATCACTAATCAATTTCCATTGATGTGGTAAAAATTCTTCTAAAACATTTACCCCTTTGACCGTTAGATTCAGTAAGTAAGCACGACGATCGCTTTTCATTAATTGACGCTCAATCCAACCTTTCTTCTCTAAATCATCGGATACACGAGTGATATTGGTGCGTGATGATCCCAACATTTCACTCAATACGGAAGGTTGAATAGATCGATTTTTTTGATAATAAATTAGCGTTAAAGCCAAAAATTGCGTTTCATTAAGCCCAAATTGTTGTAACAATCTAGTACGGTGCTCTTTATAAAGCGATGTAAAATTTGTCATTAAACGGACTAAAATTAAGTCCTCTACTGGCATGAGTGAAGCTTTGTCACCTGCCGTTCTACGAATAAGCTTTTCTTGCTCGTTAAAAGTATATTTCATCATTTCTCTCCCCCGAAATTGGTTATTAATTATATAGTAACTAAGATTACTATCAAGCCAATTTATTTTTTCACTATAAAATTATCTCATTGAAAACAGAAATTTTTTTCATCGAAAAGTTATGACTATTTGTGCAATTCGTACCATTCATTCCATATTATTTGCTTGCTCTTTGTGCTATCCTTACGCCCGAGTTCTTTACTTCATTTATTAAGGGAAAAACATGACAACACAATTAGACGCATTACGCAAAATGACTGTAGTCGTTGCTGATACTGGTGATATTGATGCAATGAAAACTTATCGTCCAGAAGATGCAACCACTAACCCATCTTTAATTTTAAGTGCTTCTGCGCTCCCTCAATATGCTCCACTTATTGATGAAGCGATTGCTTATGCAAAACAACAAAGCAATGACCCTGCTCAACAACTTATTGATGCAGAAGATAAATTAGCGGTAAATATCGGTTTAGAAATTCTTAAAATCGTTCCGGGACGCGTGTCTACAGAAGTGGATGCACGTTTTTCTTACGATACTGAAAAAACCATTGCAAAAGCACGTAAACTCGTAGCACTTTACAATGCGGCAGGTATCGCAAATGATCGTATTTTGATTAAAGTTGCTTCAACATGGCAAGGTATCCGTGCAGCTGAAATTCTTGAAAAAGAAGGCATCAACTGTAACTTAACCCTTCTCTTCTCTCAAGCTCAAGCTCGTGCATGTGCAGAAGCAGGCGTTTATCTTATCTCTCCATTCGTAGGTCGTATCCTAGACTGGTATAAAGCACATAGTGATAAGAAAGAATATTCACCAGAAGAAGATCCAGGTGTTATTTCTGTTACTCGTATTTACAACTACTACAAACAACACGGCTACAAAACTATCGTGATGGGTGCAAGTTTCCGTAATATTGGTGAAATTCAAGCATTAGCAGGTTGTGATCGCTTAACTATCGCACCCGCTTTATTAAAAGAACTTCAAGAAGACACTAACCCGCTTCCACGTAAACTTGACTTCCACGGTACGGTTGAACCAAAACCAGCACGTATGACAGAAGCTGAATTCTACTGGGAACACAATAGTGATCCAATGGCAGTGGAAAAATTAGCGGAAGGTATCCGTAAATTTGCAATTGACCAAGAAAAACTAGAAGCGATGCTCAAAGCAAAATTCTAATTTACCTTTTATGATTGAAGCACCTTTCGGGGTGCTTTTTTGTTTTACTATGATAAAAAAACGTTATTTATTACTCTCGCTTCTATTAAGCGGCTGTCAGGTTTCTCAACCCTCTCCATCCTTAGCTGGACAATACCAAACGCCCCATAAACCTCAGGAATACTGGCAACAGGTCAATATTACCCCGCTGCCAAGTCATCAATTCCAGATTGAGATCACTGCTTCCAAAGTCCGCCATTATCCTGCTTGTGAATATCAAGGAACTGGATTTTGGCAAGCAGGAAAAATTTGGGTTAATCTTGAAAAAGATAAAGAGAAACCACCCATTTATATGTGGATTACTCCGCTCTCTCCAACCAAAATTGATATTTTCACCCAACATTTTGAAGATCGATTCCGTATGATGTATTACTGCATGGGCGGCGCATCATTGGCTGGAGAATACATGAAAAACGCATAAATTTTTGCGAAAAATGGGGCGTGATAAAGGAAAAATAAAAAAGCCACAGAACGTGGCTTTTTTTGTTTATGAACAATTACGCTTCAGCAACAACAGGTGCTTCATATTGAGATTGGCGGAAAAGGGCGAAACCGAATAAAGTGATAAAACCACAAACGAACATCGCTACCGTTACCGTCCAGAGTCCATACATTGCAAAAGCAGATACTAACCCACTTGCAATAAAACAAATCAATGTTTGTAAGAAGTTTAATAACCCTGCTGCCGTAGCACTACACTCTTTAAAATCACTCAATGCGAGATTAATTACAATCGGATAAATCGCTCCATTTGCCACCGCTAAGAAACAGAATGGAATTAAAATAGGCCAAATATTGTTAACAGGCATCACAAATGGAATAATGAACATAACCAAAACACTTAGGAAGAAAAGCCCAAGTAACCACGGTAAAATACGTTTTCCTTCGTAATGCGCTAATAAACTACGGCATCCAAAGCCCCCCACGATAAATGCAATCGTTTGAGGAACATAACTTAAACCAATATCGCCACCGGTATAACCCATCGCTGCCATAATAAATGGAGATCCCGTTAAATATGCAAAAAATGCTGCAGAACAAGCCGCAAAGATAATCATATTTCCGAAGAATTTTTTTGAAGTCAAAATGGCGGCATAATCGCGTTTAAGCTGCACACTTAATTTTTCTTGTTCACGATCAAGTGGCGCACTTTCTGGTTCACGTAATGTCATCAATGCAATAAAAATACCAAATGCGACTAAAACGAGGAAAATACTACGCCAACCAAAATGATGTTCTAATCCTGCCCCAACTAAAGGTGCAAGTGCCGGAGAAAGCGCAACAAGTGGCATGATTGTGGCAAAAATACGTCCCGCAGTTTGCCCCTCATAACGATCAACGACAATTGCTTGCCAAATGACAGTCGCAGAACATGCCCCTAATGCTTGTAAAAAACGTGCACCAAGAAATACTTGAATATCTTGAGAGAAAGCACAGAGTAAAGTCGCTAAGCAAAAGAGTGTCATCCCACCCACAAGGACTTTAATACGCCCAATGCGATCAGATAACGGCCCATAGACTAATTGCCCAATCGCCATACCGAGTAAGAAAACACTTAAGGTTAAACCAATAGAAGATTCGGTTGTGCCAAAAGCAGTTCGCAATGTTTCAAATGCAGGTAAATACATATCCGTGGATAGAAAACCTAACATACTTAAACACGCGAACCAAAATAAAGTAAATTTTGTTGGGGTTCCTTTCATAATTTTTATTCCCATTCTTGTTTTTGAAAAAACGCTAGTTTACCCATAGTCAAAACCAGTGTGAAACGCTAAAATTTACGCATTCCTTTCAAAAATTTTGAACGCATATGTTTTCTTATACTGAACTCCAAGTCATTGATGTCGTCGCCCGCTGCGAAAGTTTCTCTGCAGCTGCAGACGAGCTCCATAAAGTGCCAAGTGCAATTAGTTATACTATTCGATCTATCGAAGAACGTCTTGCCGTACAACTTTTTATTCGCTTACATCGTAAAGTGGAATTGACGCCTGCGGGGAAATTTTTCGTAGAAGAAAGCCGAAAACTTTTAAAACAAATGGAAAGTATCAAGTTACGCACGCAACAAGTCGCAAATGGTTGGTGTGAAAGTGTGACCGTGGCATTGGATAACATCGTGCGCGAACAACAAGTCAATCAATTAGTACGCGATTTTTATCGTACATTCTCGGATGTTGAATTACATCTTACAATGGAAGTTTTTAATGGGGTCTGGGATGCATTAGCCGATGGGCGAGCTGATATCGCCATTGGTGCCACAACCGCGATTCCAGTGGGCGGGAACTTTGCGCATCGCGATATGGGCACATTAACTTGGAAATTTGTGGTTGCTCCTCACCATCCATTGGCAACCGCCCACCATCCTCTAACCGTTCCAGAACTAGCACAATATCCAGCAGTATGCTTGGAAGACACCGCAAGATCTCTCCCTAAACGATTAACTTGGCTTATGGACAATCAGCGCCGTATTGTCGTACCTAACTGGCATAGCGCACTGCAATGTTTACGAGGAGGGTTAGGTATTTCGATCGTTCCAAGCCATATGGCGGTTCCTCTTTTAGAAAAAGGTGAACTGATTGAAAAGGAATTAGCTGTAAAGCCCCCCGTTAGCCCCTGCTGTTTAGCGTGGAATAAATCAAAAATGGGCCCAGCGGTGATATGGATTTTAAATTATCTTGGTGACAGCGAGAAACTGCACCAAGATTGGATTCGTTAATGTGAAAAATTAACGATATTGGCGATGCTCGCAACTCATCGGATTCCATTTTTTATCATAACAAATACTTACTTCGCTATGATTTACTTTGATGAACACATCGCGTAATTGTGGATTATGTTCTTTTAAGAATGCGATAAGGCGGCGTTTATTCGGTTTATCATTTGGTAGAACAAGTTGTTTATACAAGACTTTTTCCATATTGAAGTAATCTTGTGGCGTACGGAATGCACATGCACCGTGTTTTTCCCATTCTCCTTGCAAAAGCGCCTTACCTGGTGAATATGGTAAGTATTGTTCCAGTAGCGTTTCTGGAAGTGGTGGTAAATCTCCTTGGCAAAAACGTGGTTGATCTTTCACCTGTTCAGCATGCGCATTTTGAGGCCACAAGCCATGTACGACCCATTTAAAATGACTATTTGGACCGCATTGATACTGCTGACTTTCAGGAATTTCGCCATACTTTTCACGAACATGTTCACAAAAACTCGGAGAATAAGACAAAGTCAGCATGTAGTAATCTACGGGTGCTGTACTATTTTGTCCAAAAGGATCTGTCGCGATATGCGCATCATAATCTACATTCGCAAAAGCTACTGCGCTAGAAAGCGCAAAAAGTGCAGTAGCAGCAAGTTTAAAGGTTTTCATCTTTATACCTCAAAAATTTTTTCGATTTTCGGGGCGTATTAAAAAGCAAGCTGAGGATAATATTTTTCTGTTAGCACAACAAAATCATCCATACTAAGCTGTTGAATTTCCATATTTTTATCAAAATAAGGATTTAATCCACGTGCTTCAACGTCATTCTTTAATACGCAAACCTGACATAGACTCGGACGAAAATGTATAAGGTTTTTAGCCAAAAAATTTACGCCATTTTGCCAAAAAAGTACTACATCTTGTTCGGTTAAATTTTGCCATATTTTGGTCATTTCTGCCAAATCATACTGTGATTGAGAAAAGGTATATAACATCGCTTCCCCTAAAATGTAAAAATTTTCTCAGCTTTCTGCAATTGTGATAGCCATTGCTGATAGGATAAAGGTTCAACATCAATTATTGATTGCGCTTCAATAAAAGCATACTGTGCACTCTCTTCACAGACAAACCGATTTTCTATCTCATATAAATCAAGTAATTTAAAGGCTGCTGTAAAATCTTTTTGTAAAATAACTTCTGGGTTTTGATTCGGGATGAGATTTAAAATACCATCATCGAGAAAAAAAACACCAATCTCATCTTCATTACAAAATGCTGTTGCTGCCAGCAATGCATCTAATCCCTCGCGTGCAACACTGGAGCCATGGGGGGCAGTTCGAAATACAAACGCTAACTTCATGTTTATCCTTAAAATTGTAATACACGATCACAGGTTAATGATGCCTGCATAAATTCACCGAGCCCGGCTAGAATAAAAGGGGCTGCCACACTGACTTCGGTCATTTCAGACGTCATTTCATTTACCACACCGCGACGCTGTGCGGCCGCAATGCATAAATGTAATGGCACTTGATGCTGTTGATGAAACGTTTGCCATGCTTTTAATAAGTTAAATTCATCATTTGCGGGTGAAACAAACTTGTTCGCATTGGATACGCCATCTTGCATAAAGAAAATTTGTTGAATTTGATGCCCTTTAGCCACTAAAGCTTGAGCAAACTGTAATGCGATAAAAGCGCTCTGTTTTCCATAATTTGCACCACTTACCGCTAATACGTAACGCATATTGATTCCATTTTATCGTTAAAAAAATACCGCATTACGTTGGATAATGCGGTATATGAATTAAACATTATTTTTCCGCGGTAACATCTAATACTTTTACTTGGAAATAAAGATCAGAGTTAGCTGGAATTGGTCCCATTGCGCTATCACCATACGCTAATTTAGCCGGGATAACCATTTGGATTTCGCCACCTTTTTTGATTAATTGAAGGGCTTCAGTCCAACCAGGGATAACTTGATTTAATGGGAACTCTACCGCACCATGTTTTGCTGAGCTATCGAATACTTCGCCATTACCAAGTTTACCAGTATATTCTACTTTGACGGTATCAGTTGGAAGAATATTTGCCCCTTCGCCTTCACTTACGATACGGTAAAGGATACCAGACGCAGTTTTTTTCACGCCATCTTGTTTAGAGAAGTTTTCCACTAATTTTTTGTTATTTTCTTCAACAGATTTCACTTGTGCATTTTCTAATGTATCTTGCAATTTACGCAAAGTAGATTGAATTTGTTCATCAGTCATTTCTGGCTTGTTATCAAGTGCATCTTTGATACCTTGAAGAATATAAGTTTGATTGTAATCCATCACACCTTTTTGGCTTTCAATCATGCCTACCAAAAAGTTTTGACCTGCTGCATAACCAACGGCGTATGATGCTTGGCTATTAAAGTCTTTTGGTAATTGTTGTTGCTGCTGAGTTTGTGGTGCAGTTTTTGCATCATCATGACAAGCAGTTAAGAAAGTGGTTGCGACAACCGTTGTTGCCAAAATCGCTGTGATTTTTTTCATTTTTAACATTTTTAATATCCTTTATAATAACAAAAAATGTTATTTAAGATTAAAGCGGATTGTACAAATGTCAATCTTTATTTTAATTAGGAAAATAGATTGTGGAAAACGACTTAGAAATTAGAGTGACTGAACTTGAAACGAAAATTGCGTTCCAAGAAAAAACGATTGAAGAATTAAATGACGTAATAGTCCACCAGCAGTTTATGTTGGATAAAATGCAACGCCAACTTCGCCATCTTGCAGATAAACTTAAAGGCGTACAAAGCTCTAATATTGCAAGTTTAGCTGAGGAAACTCCTCCTCCACATTACTGATTCAGGAAAATTATGATGAATATGGAACACCAAAATACGTTTAACGATTTTGCAGAAAGCACTTTGCTTCCCTTCGCAGAACAATTTCCCATTCAATTTATTCAAGGTAAAAATAAATGCCATCTGGCTTATCGCCATTTTAAACATTCTCCCTTGTCATCAAAACTCGTTGTTTTAGTAAATGGGCGCGCAGAAAATATTTTAAAATGGACCGAACCCGCATGGGAATTTTTCCAAAAAGGATATGATGTATTAGTCGTTGATCACCGTGGGCAAGGCTGTTCCCAACGTCTTCTTAAAAATCGCCACAAAGGATACGTCGATGAATTTCGTTTCTATGTGGATGACCTCAATATTTTAATGAAAAACTTCAAAAAAGAATTTCATTATGATCAAGAATTTATGGTTGGACATTCGCTCGGTGCGCTTATTAGTGCATTTTATCTAGCAAATTGCGATCATGATATCAAAAAGGCCGTTTTTGTCGCGCCTTTTTTTGAAATGCCATCTAAACATCCGATTCGTGATGCCTTTATGGTTAACTTGATGCTCATTCTTGGCCAAGGCGATCGTTATATTTTTGGTCAAACAAACTATGTGCCACGAGATCCAGAAAACAATACACTAAGCCATTCTAAAGACCGTATTGTGTGGCAAAATACCTTAATGGATCGTTTCCCAAATCTTGCATTAGGGGGCGTGACTTTCCGCTGGGCACATTTATGCTGGCAAGCACATCACTCCTTACCAACAATTTTAGGTCGTATTGAAATCCCTGTAGAAGTTTTTGAAGCAGGGGAAGAACAGGTAGTGAGTAATGCTCATTTGAAAGAATTTGTGGAACTTCTTCCGAATGGGACACTTAAAAAAATGCCTCACGCGAAACATGAAATTCTTTTTGAAGAAGATACCATTCGCGATGAAGCATTTAATGAAATATTTAAATTCTTTGCCTAAGCAACAAAGGCTTTCCAAAGGTAGAAACCGATTGCGGTAAAACCTAAGCCACCAATCAGATGAAGTCCGATAATTTCGAGACCCATTAACCATTTTTCTCCGTTTAAGTATTCAAAGACTTCTGCGGAGAAAGATGAAAATGTAGTCAAGCTTCCTAAAAACCCAGTCACCAATAATAGTTTCCATTGAGGTGAGATCTCAGGAAAATGGGCGAATACTGCGAGTAATAATCCAATAATAAAACAGCCTAAATAATTGGAAATTAATGTCCCAAATGCCAAGGTAGAAACCAGTGGATTTAATACCAAACTAATCAGATAACGTGAACTTGCGCCAAAAGCGGCCCCCAAACTCACGATTCCAATTGATTGTAATATATTCATAAATCCCATATTATCCCTCTTTTTCAAATATTCTTATTAAATGCGTTGCAACTCCTTGCTCAGCGTTGCTTCCTATTTGTTTTAAATGCGGTAGTTCCAAAACTAAGCGTGGATCAGCATTTTCCATAATACATCCCGTTTTTACCAGAGATAGCATTTCAACATCATTTAAGCCATCGCCAAATGCAATTGCACTTTCCAATTTATGAGCAGGGAAAAGATGTTGGAGAGCTGACGCTTTCGAAACATCGGCATTCATTACCTCTAAACAATGAGGAGCAGAATACGTCCATTTCACAGAATTCCCAAATAGTTTTTTTATTTTTTCTTCAATGGGCTTTAATGGCTCCCCATCTCGGGCTAAAAAAAAGACCTTTTCAACATCCTGAAATTGGTGGTGATGAAAATCAACAACCTGATATCCAAAACCAGAATCCTGATGGAAAGTAGCAAGCTCTGGCACATCGCGATCAATAAACCAGCCATTTGCTTCATACGTATTGACACACACCTTTTCCGGATCGAAAGATAAGGTTGTTAATTTTCGTGCAATATCATTATCAAGCGTATTTAAATAAAGGTTACCTGACTTCATGTTATCTATACGTGCACCATTAGACGTAATCAGATAAAGATCATCTAGTCCGGCAGCAGTAAAAATGGCATGTACATCAAGGAAAGGACGCCCAGTTGCAACCACAAATTGTATACCGCGTTGCGTTAAATCAGTAAGGGTATCCACGGTTAATTTTCCTAAGTGGTGATCTGGCATTAATAAGGTACCATCCAAATCAGAAATAATGGTTGAATAAATCGCGCTAGAATTTGCCATAATGTACTTCTCTTTATTTAAAAACAATCTTTATGATACCAAGAGTTTAGGTACAAAAATAGCGTCTTTTTTCATCATTTTATAAATTTTAATACAAAAAAAACCCCGCATAATGCGAGGTTCTTTTTTATATCAAATGGTAATTATTTTTTACCACTTAACATAGCGAAACGTTTGTTGAAACGTTCTACACGACCACCAGTGTCAACAACACGTTGTTTACCAGTGTAGAAAGGGTGGCATTTGCCACAAACGTCTAAGTTTAAATCTTTACCCACTGTTGAGCGAGTTTTGATTACGTTACCGCAAGAACAAGTTGCAGTAATTTCTTTATATTCTGGATGAATACCTTGTTTCATAGAAAACCTCTTAAGAAGCCACTCCGCCCTCTAAAACCGAATTTAGCACCGAGTGTAGTTAATATTATGCCGTTAGGCGATTTTTAAAAGAGGTCAAATTATACCGAAACCGCGATTTCTTGCAAGTAAATGATCCCACCTACGGCAAATTTCTTTAAAAAGATCACGCCAGCTTTTTCGGAAAATTTTATACTTTTTCGGCTTGGAATTGGTTTAATCCGTCTTCACACCAGTTTAATTTTTCTTTAGTTGCACGTTTTAAGAGTGCCTCATTTTCAGGTAAAGCTTCGCGTTCTGCTTCTGGATGCCATAAATGATAACCAATGCCACCAAATTTTAAATTAGCGCGTTTACCACCAGCATTAAAGAAACGTTCCACAAATTCACTATCTTCACGTCCCCACCCTTCAAACTCATTATTAAAGCCATTAATTTCCATCACGTCTTCACGGAAAAATCCCATATTGGCACCGCGAATACCTTTGTGCCAATGTGATTTTTCTTTCTTCAACAATAAGTTACGTAAAAAAGGCATATGGATAGCTTGTAGCCGTTTCTCAATTCGACTTTCTAACCCACTACTTAGACAAGATAGTGACACTTTTTGCGCTGTAGATTCTAATAATTTTGCGGTTTTATCATCATTTAAAAGAATACGTCCACCTTGAATAAAGGTTTTATGTTTCGCTGCTTTTTTATGATCGGCAATAAAATGTTTATCAAGTACCATATCGCCATCGATCATAACAATATATTCCATCGTACTTTTTGATATTGCTAAATTGCGTGACCGCGCCAGACGGAACCCTTTATCTTCTTGCCAAGAATGAATAAGCGGGACGGGAAATTTAGTTTGGTATTCTTTGATCAGTTCTGCAGTTTCTTGATTTGAGCCATCATCAGCAACAATCACCTCGTTAGGCAACACTGTTTGGTTCAACACGCTGTTTAAGACTAAACGTAATGCATCAGGACGGTTATAAGTCGTAATAATCAGACTTGTTGTAATCGACTCATTGGCTTCATACAGTTTAACGTATTTGTAATAAGCACCTGTACCATTTCCCATAGAAATAACGAAACCATCCGCGCCATCCATAAAACCACGTCGGAAAATATAGCTCTTAATAAATGCACTTAACCCGTGTCCAATCGCTCCACCTAGGCTAGCACGTTTACGCTCTCTTTGCTGTTCAGCAAATAAGGTCGTATATTTCTGCATTTTATTAATAAGCCCTGCCGCTCCTTCAAATGAATAATGATTAAAACTTCCCTTTAAGCGGATAAGTTTCACTTTCTTCGGAATATCAAGGCTTTCATGTACTTGTTTATCGTTAAAATGTACTTCGTTGCGGTTGTACAAACGTTTTACATAATCTGGATACCAACCACAAGTCTTGATCGGTTTTCCGCGATAATGATTAATTCGTGAAATAGCATAGGCCTTATGGACTTGCTCTAAATCTAATTGACGAATTTCTTCAACGAGTTCTGGATTAAAAATCTCATCACAGTCAACATTTAAAATCCAATCATGTTTGGCTTTCTCTGCCATATCATTTTTCATTGGACCAAAACCAAAAAAATCAGCTTTGTATAACGTTACATTCGGAAAGCTCTCCGCAATAGCAATACTATTATCAGTCGAACCATTATCTAAAATGACAATTTCATCGAAGTCCTGTAATGCCTGTAAGCATTGATTTAAATAACGTTCGCCATCTTTTACCATCATAGTGACTGAAATAGGTATTTTTTTCATAAGTTTTCCTTACTAACGATATAAATTTTCCAACAAAAACGTTGGTTGGCTTGCTTACAATTTTGCCACAAATAAAGCAATTAAGTATTTTATATATAAGGTAGTTTAATCAAATTCTGGATTTTCAACAAACCAGCTTTCTAAAATAAGACAAGCAGAAATACCATCTACCTTACCCTTATCTAATGCGCGATATCCACCACGCTCAAAAATTTCTGCACGCGCATCACAGGTTGTGAGGCGCTCATCTTGTAAAATAACCTCTACACCAAAACGACCATGTAAGCGTTGTGCAAATTTTTTTGCCCGTAATGTAAGATCTTGTTCCGTACCATCCATATTTAAAGGTAAACCAACGATCACTACTCGTGGTTGCCAATTTTTTAAACATTGTTCAATGGCTTGCCAATTAGGAATGCCATCCTTTGCTTTAAATGCTGGCAATGATTGTGCAGTACCCGTAATACTTTGTCCGACCGCACACCCGATGCTACGTGTCCCAAAATCAAATGCTAAAGCTGTAAATCCCATTAACACGCTCCCTTATATTGCACCAAATGCTCCATTTTGATACCAAGCGATTCGGCTGCGCTCTCCCAACGCATAGCATAAGGAGTATCAAATAAGATTTCCTTACTTGCTTTAGCGACTAACCAATCATTATCTGCAATTTCTTTTTCTAATTGTTTCGGCGCCCAGCTCGCACAACCAAGTGCAATGAGATATTTTTGAGGGGCTTTTTCAGTTCCTACTGATTCTAAAACATCAATGGAAGTTGAAAGCATAAGATCATCACCAATCGCATAACTATGATTAAATGCACCTTGTGTTTTCTCATGCAAAATAAAGCCATTTTCTAAATGCGTTGGACCACCTGCAAGCACACTTTGTTTGATAAAAAATCGAGGCTCTGCCATCATAAAATTTACTTTACTGCAAACTTCCGCCACACTAATGTCTGATGGCTTATTAATAATAATCCCCATCGATCCCTGTTCATTATGTTCACACATGTAAACCACACTTTGCTTAAACAATGGATCTTCTAATTGCGGCATTGCGATTAAAAAATGATTTTTAAGTTGCATCATAAAGTTAAGCTAGATCTCCAAAACAAATTTGTAATGCTGTAATCGCAGCAAGAGCTGCTGTTTCAGTTCTTAATACTCGTTTTCCTAATTGAATTTCAGTAAATCCTTGTTCAACAGTTTTAGCAATTTCTGCTGCAGATAAACCACCCTCACTCCCGATTAACAAACGAACAGGACGCTCACCAAACTCTGGTAAGGTTCTAACAGAATATTTCGCCCGTGGATGTAAGTTAAGTTTTAGCGCTTCTGGTTCTTCTTGGCACCATTCTTCTAGTTTCATCATAGGTCGAATTTCTGGCACGACATTACGCCCACATTGCTCACAGGCAGCAATCGCAATTTTCTGCCACTGTTGAATTTTTTTCGCCATGCGCGCTTCATCTAATTTTACCCCACAACGTTCAGACCAAAGAGGGGTAATAGTTTTTACACCTAACTCAACGGATTTCTGAATCGTGAACTCCATTCGATCACCACGCGACATAACTTGCCCTAAGTGTAAATTTAATGCACTTTCTTTATCTTCTACTTGTGCAGATAGGATTTCTACTTCGACAGCTTTTTTAGTTACTGCTTTGATACGGGCTTCAAAGGTCCAGTTAGACCCATCAAATAAAGTTAGCAGGTCCCCTTCTTGCATACGTAAAACGCGCGCCACATGGTTAGTGGCATCGTCGCTTAAAAAGCATGTAGTCACCCCCTGTAATGGTTCAGGATGATAAATTCTAGGTATTCTCATAATAATTAAATTAAGTGTGATTAAATAGCCATAGTATATCAGAAAGGCTTAGAGGTTTATGCCAGAATTTGACAAAATATAACGTGAGAATGGTATGGGATAATTAAGGAGGGATAAAAAGAAAAATGATTACAGTGCCAATCCATTCGCACTGCAATCACTGATGTTAAATGTAGACTATTCGTCGATACCAATCATTACATTTGATGCTTTGATCGCAGCGTATGCTTCTTTACCAACAGCTAAGCCTAAGTTTTCGCATGCTGCTTTAGTGATGATAGAAACAAGTTCTACACCTTCTGCAGTTTTGATAGTTACTTCTACATTTACTGCACCTTCAGTGATTTGAGTTACAGTTCCCTTAATTAAATTACGAGTTGAAAATTTCATAATGTCTCCAAATATAATCAGTATTGATTCGCGGGCTATTATAACGCTTTTTTTACATTACGCTATATATATTTATATAAATTAGAGTGATATTTAGTCAATTAAATAATAATTTATTGAGTCTATCCCCTGTCGCTATATAACAAACATTTTAATGTTTAAAAAATGTTAAAAATCAATTTTAGATGAAAAAATATCATAACTACGCATAGTTAATATAAAAATATTGTGCTTTTTTTAATGAAAAATATTTTTATAGTAAATGAAAATTTTATTTATGGAATTTAA
>JAHHQX010000015.1 GCA_020026155.1 Actinobacillus sp.
GCTTGGCTTGCTGAGCTTGCAGCTTGACCAGCAGACGTTGCAGATTTAGTAGCGTCTTTGTCAGCTTTTTTCACATCTGCATCAGCTTTCGTTGCAGACCCCGCTGCTTGGGTTGCTGAGCTTGCAGCTTGACCGGCAGAGGTTGCGGATTTAGTGGCGTCTTGATCAGCTTTTTTCACGTCTGCATCTGCTTTGGTTGCAGACCCCGCTGCTTGGCTTGCCGAGCTTGCAGCTTGACCAGCAGACGTTGCGGATTTAGTAGCGTCTTTGTCAGCTTTTTTCACATCTGCGTCTGCTTTGGTTGCAGAACCAGCCGCTTTACTTGCCGAGCTTGCAGCTTGACCAGCATCTTGACCTGCCTGAGTTGCATCGCTATTAGCTTGGGTTGCAGAGCCTGCAGCGTTTTGTGCAGATTGAGCAGCACGTCTAGCTGCTTGTTCTGCATCATTATCGCTTGTACTTGAGCTTGGCGCTACTTGCTGAGATTGTTGAGCATCTTTAATGGCTTTTTCTATTTCTTGTTTAACTTGATCAGCGGAGATACTGCTACCGCCATTACCCTGACCATTTTTAAGAGAGGCAATAGCATCGTAGATGGTATTTTTTCCTGTTCCACCGATATTATCGAATGTGATCGTGCCGTCACGGGTAATTGTGGCATTATTTCCTAATACTTGTCTTAGGCTGTGCGCGATAGAATCTAACACTTTATCTGTGCGATAAAGTTGTGAACCATTGACTGCATCTGTTGAATTTTCATTAATTTGTCCAGCAGCAACTTGGTTGATTTGACGACCACCTACAGAAATAACGCCGCTAATTTGGCTTGCATGTGTACTTTGCTGATTATTAGTATCCCAGTTAGCCCAATTCCCGAAGGTTAGGGTATTACCATCATAAATTTGCGCCGCCTGACCTTGAGTTGTTGTAACATTGTTACCAAAGGCGATACTATTTTCAATATTTGAAACTGTATTCATACCAAAGGCAATACCGTTATTTTCACCAACAATAGCACGGCTACCAATAGCAATAGCATTATTCGCGATTTCAGGCCGAGTATACTGATTCATTATAGTTTTGGCAGATTGTCCGATTGCTAAAGAGTTATTATAGGCCGTTGCATTTGAACCGATAGCCAGTGCACCACCACGAGCTGCGCTTCGGTTTCCTACCGCAATGGAGCCATTATCAGTAGTGTTATTTGATTGCTCGGGATCCTGTAGGCTTATTGAACCTGCTGCGGTTGCTACACTACCAATCGCGGTTGCATTATTATAATCTGATGCAGCTAGTGAGGCCGTACCAATGGCAACAGAACCTTCCTGATTGGTAATAGAGTTTTTTAATTGATGAAAGTATTTCTGATTGTGCCAGTTTCGATCAATCCATTGACCTTGGTTATTTATACCAACTGGATTATACGCAGCAGACATAGAAGCCGTACCAATAGCAATATCGTTACTACCACCGATAATTATATGATCCCCAATTGCTTGTGCGTTTTCTACTGGTGTTTGTACGGGGTACTGTGGTTGATTGGTAAATTGACCGCTTTGTACTAGAATATCGGAGCCAATAGCTTGGATATTATTACCTCCAATATATGAATTATTCCCAATAGATTGAATATTATTTCCTAGGGGGCGAGTTTCATTATCATCATCTATATATTGTCCATCAAGGGTTAATCCATTACCGATTAATTGGCTATTTTCGGTAGAGCGAATACGCATACCAGTACCGATAATTTCTAAATTTGAAGAATCGGCATCTTGTGGTAGATATAAATCTGATCCAAGAATGGTATTAGTAGGGTAACTTATTAATGTTGGCATTATGAAATGTACTACATTAGAAGTTACATCTTGTTCTGCAAAATTTTTAAATATTGATAATTTTTTTGTTTCATTTAAATGTTTAACAATATTTTTTCCACTATTTTGGTGATGATAAGATGGAGTTGTTGCCAAACTATATGTCGGTATTAATAATACGCCTGAACTAGCTAGAAGAGCTCGTTTAATTTGACGCCCGGCCTTAGTTGTCGATTTTGCGAGTTCCGAGACTACAACAAGTTTCTGACTCACACGATCAAAAATAACTTTAAAAATTCGGTTCATTTATATTTTCCCTGATTTAAATATAAAAAAAAAAGAAGTGAAACTTAATTCACTTCTTTGAAAACTGTTCATAATAAATACGGTTACAGAGAGTAAGTAATCTTTTATAGGTTTTAAATACTTCTTGATAGTTATGTAAAAATAAATACAATGTTAAATTTATGTTAAATTATTGTTATAAAAAGAAAAAAATAGAATGTTATGAAAAGAGGTGAATAAGTAAATCACCTCTTTAGAGGTATGACAAAAAGATTGTTTTTTAAACTAATAGGTTGTTATTTATTCTAAAAAGTTGGTTATTATCTATTTCATTACTCAGAATAACTTCTAACCATAGGGTATTTTGATAGCAAGCATGGTTTAAAATCGTGCCTGTTTTACGCCAGTTTTCACCAAGTAACGTTTCGATTTCGCTACCGTTGGTGCAGTCAGTCTTGTCCGTATGAAAGACGTACATTGCGCGTTTATTAATACCGCGATATTTGGCACGTGCAATGATTTCTTGTCCAATATAGCAACCTTTCGTGAAGCAAATAGCGTTTTCAATATCCTGTAAATTCATCGCTTGGGGAATAAATTCGTTTTGTGTTTCAGGGCTAAGTAATGGGATACCGGCTTGCATATCGGCAATTTTCCAAAGTGTGGCATCGGCGAAATGGTGATCGGTTTGCGCATTTTCACATACGATAATTTCACGCCCATCTGCTAAATTAAAGCAAAAATTTTGTGGAAAATCGGGGCGTGGTATATCGTTTTCAGGTTGCCAACCTAGGATTTGCCAGTTTAACGTTTCAAACGTTACTTTAGAAAAGATCGCATATTTATTGAGATCTTTAAGACTGCTTTCTAATAATTCGTTGTGAATAAGGGCATAGAAAGTTTGTTCATCTTGGCGATAAAGGCGAAAAATTGTTTGTACTTTGCCTTTAGCATCACAATGGGCAGTCAGCGTTTGTGTGTTGGCTTTAAGATTTACCACATCGCAAGTAAGCTGACCTTGTAAAAATTTTTCGCTATCTACGCCACTGATGCGAACTAAGGTTATCGGGAGTTGAAAGAGCATAAGGACTCCTTATTCGAGGTTTTGAATTTGTTCACGCATTTGTTCAATTAACACTTTTAATTCAACTGCACTTGCAGTGACATCCGCATTAATTGATTTTGAAGCGAGAGTATTTGATTCACGATTAAGCTCTTGCATCATGAAGTCAAGTTTACGACCCACTGCACCGCCTTGACGTAAGATACGTTGTGTTTCTTTAACATGCAGTTGAAGACGATCTAATTCTTCGGCAACATCTAGGCGTTGAGCAAGAATAACCATTTCTTGTTCAAAGCGTTGTGGATCCGCTTCAAGTTGTGCGTCCGCAAAGCGTTGTTGCAAACGTTCACGTTGCCATTGTAAAACTTCAGGCATTTGTGCACGGACTTTATCTGCCTCTTGTGAGATGGCTTGGAGACGTTCGTCAATAAGTGTATGGAGTTTTTCTCCTTCACGTCCGCGCATTGCGATAAATTCTTTGAGAAGCTCGTCAAAACCTGCAAGCAAGTCTTGGCTGATTTGATCTAAATCTTGTTCTTGAGCTTCGACAACGCCTGGATAGCGTAAAATATCCATTAGGTTAATTTCACCGCCCCCCACTTGCTCTTTAAGCCATTGTAATGATTGAATGACTTGTCCAGCAAATTCTTGGTTGATGTTAAGTCCCGCATCTTTAGATGGCACCATATCAATACGGAGTGAACATTCTACTTTTCCGCGTGTTAATGCATGGCGTAAGGTTTCACGCAATGTATTTTCTAGTCCACGAAAAGCCTCGGGTAAGCGGAAGAAAGTTTCGAGATAACGTTGGTTGACACTACGCATTTCCCAAATCGCGCAGCCCCAGTCTTTTTTAATTTCCACACGGGAAAAAGCAGTCATACTGTATAGCATGGTGAATCCTTTTATTTATTAAAAATATCGTTAGTTATTGTACTGTTAAATTTCTATTCTGTCAGTTTGCGTGTTAATATGTCGCAATTTTTTGAAATTAGAATCGAGGAATAACTATGCAAAGCCAACGTCCAAACGCGCGTCCATTTGATAAGATGCGTGATATTAAAATTACACGCCATTATACCAAACATGCGGAAGGTTCCGTATTGGTAGAATTTGGTGATACGAAAGTGCTTTGTACAGCGAGTATTGAGGAAAGTGTTCCGCGCTTTTTGAAAGGGCAAGGTAAAGGTTGGGTAACGGCTGAATATGGTATGCTTCCACGTTCAACCCATAGCCGTATGCAACGTGAAGCGGCGAAAGGTAAACAAGGCGGTCGTACCATGGAAATCCAACGTTTAATTGCTCGTTCATTACGGGCAATGGTAGATTTAGAAGCGTTAGGTGAAAATACGATTACACTAGATTGCGATGTTATCCAAGCAGATGGTGGTACACGTACTGCGTCTATCACTGGGGCAGCCGTTGCATTATGTGATGCGATCGCTTATTTATTAGCGGAAGGGAAAATTAAAACAAATCCGATTAAAAATCTTGTGGCAGCAGTATCCGTAGGAATTGTCAATGGAGAGGCCGTATGCGATTTAGAATATATTGAAGATAGCAATGCGGAAACGGATATGAATGTAGTGATGTGTGAGGACGGTCGTATGATCGAAGTCCAAGGTACTGCAGAAGGAGAGCCGTTTAGCCATGAAGAATTATTAACTTTATTAAGTTTGGCTAAACAGGGATGTGAGCAAATTTTTGCAGCGCAACGTGAAGCGTTAGCCGCAAATTAATTGAACTCACGCCACATAAATCGCATAAATTTTTATGATTTTAGTGGCGTGATTTGAGGAGCAAATATGTTTATTGGAAAAATTGTTGGGGCAATCATCGGATTAAAGTTTGGTGGTTTTTTTGGAATGATTGCGGGGATTTTCGTAGGACACTTAGCCGATAAGAAAATTTATGAATTAGGCAGTGTGCGCTCTAGCATTTTTAAACGTAAATTAACTCGCCAATCGCTTTTTATGCAAACAACCTTTGCGGTACTTGGTCATTTAAGTAAAGCAAAAGGTCGTGTGACGGATGAAGATATTGCCCTTGCGAATAATCTGATGGCACAAATGAATTTGGATCAGGCGGGGGTAAAATTAGCGCAAGATGCATTCACCCGTGGTAAAGATGCGAATTTCCCATTACGCCAAGCGATTCAAGAATTTCGTGAAGGTTGTGGACAACGTAATGATTTATTGCGTATGTTCTTAACAGTACAGGTAAAAGCGGCCTTTGCTGATGATGTTTTAGATCCACGCGAGCAGGAAATCTTATATATCATTGCTGAAGAATTGGGCGTGTCACGTTTCCAATTCGATCAAATGATTGCAATGGAATTAGCTGCACGTCAATTCCGCGGGTTCTATCAGCATGCGGGGGCGGGTGGCTTCTATCAACAGCAAGATACCGATGGTTTCCATGATTACAGTCAGCAACAGCAGTATCACCAATACCAACGCAGTAGTGGACCAACATTGGCGGATGCATATCAAGTGTTAGGTGTGTCTGAAAGTGATGATCAACAAACGGTAAAACGTGCTTATCGCCGATTAATGAGTGAAAATCACCCAGATAAATTGATTTCTAAAGGGTTGCCAAAAGAAATGTTAGAAATGGCAAAAGAGAAAACCCAACAAATCCAAGCCGCTTACGATTTAATTCGTAAAGCGAAAGGGTGGCGTTAAGCGATAATGTTGTAGAAAACCGCTTTGCAAAGAGCGGTTTTTTTATTTTAAGGATAAAAAATGCGTGTCATTTTAGCGCCAATGCAAGGCGTGTTAGATTATTTTATGCGGGATTTATTAACCCGAGTGAATCATTATGATTTGTGCGTAACGGAGTTTGTCCGAGTAGTAGATAGTTTATTACCCGAGAAAACTTATTATCGAATTTGTCCAGAATTATATGAGAATGGGTTGACGCAAGCCGGGACACCTGTGCGTGTGCAGATCCTTGGGCAACATCCGCAATGGTTAGCTGAAAATGCAATGCGTGCCATTGCGTTAGGATCGCATGGCGTGGATTTAAACTGCGGTTGTCCTTCTAAAACCGTGAATGGAAGTCAAGGTGGCGCAAGTCTGTTAAAAGACCCCGAATTAATCTATCGTGCGACTCAGGCGATCCGCCAAGCCGTACCCGCGGAGCATACGGTAAGTGTGAAAGTACGTTTGGGTTGGGATAATCCTGATCATGCGTTTGAAATTGCTGATGCGTGCCAGCAAGGTGGCGCAACAGAAATTGCCATTCACGGGCGTACTAAGATGGATGGATATAAAGCAGAACGTATTAATTGGGCAAGAATTGGTGAGGTGCGTGAAAAATTACGTATTCCCGTTGTTGCCAATGGTGAAATTTTTACTTACCAAGATGGTCAACGTTGTCTGCAAATTACGGGTTGCCAAGATTTGATGGTAGCACGTGGGGCATTGAATGTGCCGAATTTAAGCGATGTTCTTAAACAAAATGCAGATAAATTAGATTGGGAAAGTGGTGTAATGCCGATGATTCGCGCTTATTCACAAGTAGAGAATCAATTCGATAGCGGTTTTTATCATATCGCTCGCATTAAGCAATGGTTGCAATATTTGAAAAAAGATTATCCTGAAGCAATCGATCTTTTTGAAAAGATTAAAACCTGCCATTGCGCCGATGAATTAAGAATCTTGTTGCAGTCTGCAAATTAAGCGTTAAATTAATGACAATATAAATCGTATTTTTTAGAAAATGGGCAAAGTTTATGGCTGAAAATAATCAAAATAATGGCGGATTTATTTTACTGAAGATGTTTTTAATCTGCTGGGGGTTCGCATTTGTCTTGATGTATTTTGCTAATGCAATCCTTATTGGAATTAATGCAAATGTTGCACAAATGATGAAACAATTAGCTTCTTTATTTGTGCCTTGTATCGAATATTCTTTTATTGCATCGCTCCTCTTGGTACTTTTCTATGGTAGAAAATACCAACGATTTTTACAGAATAGAAAGAAACCTTAATAATTTAAAGTAAACAAAAAAGGACGAGAATATTCGTCCTTTTTCTTTAAGTTATGATTAGCAACTTTCTGCAAGTTCTTCGGCTAAGCCGATATAGGTTGCTGGCGTTAGCGCTTTAAGTTCTTGTTTTACATTTTCTGGTAATTCAAGCGTGTCAATGAAAGCTTGCATTGCCTGCGCATCTACACGTTTTCCGCGAGTCAATGCTTTAAGTTTTTCGTAAGGTTTTTCAATACCATAACGACGCATCACCGTTTGGATAGGTTCAGCTAACACTTCCCAGTTTTGATCGAGTTCAGCGAGTAGGTGGGCTTGGTTTACTTCTAATTTACTTAAACCTTTGTTGGTGGAAGCATAAGCAATAAGGCTGTAACCAATACCTACGCCAAGATTACGCATTACAGTTGAATCGGTTAAATCACGTTGCCAACGAGAGATAGGTAATTTTGCACTTAGATGTGCCATTAATGCATTGGCAATACCTAAATTACCTTCCGAATTTTCAAAATCAATTGGGTTGACTTTATGTGGCATGGTACTTGAACCGATTTCACCCTCAACAGTGCGTTGTTTAAAGTGACCTTGTGAGATATAGCCCCAAACATCGCGATCGAAGTCGAGAAGAATGGTGTTAAAACGAGCTACGCAGTTAAAATATTCGGCGATAAAATCGTGCGGCTCGATTTGGGTACTGTATGGGTTCCAAGTTAAACCAAGTGAAGTGACAAATTCTTCGCTGAATTGGCGCCAGTTGACATTTGGATAAGCAATAATGTGCGCGTTATAGTTACCCACTGCACCATTAATTTTACCAAGAATTTCAACTTGTTGAAGTTGATTAAGCTGGCGGCTTAAACGGTAAGCCACGTTCGCCATTTCTTTACCAACCGTTGTTGGTGTCGCGGGTTGCCCGTGTGTACGCGCAAGCATCGCAACAGCTTTATTTTCATTAGCTAATCGCTTGATATGATTAATTAAGTTTTCCCACTCTGGAACGATTACGCTTTCATGGGCATCTTTTAACATTAATGCGTACGCAAGGTTGTTGATGTCTTCTGAGGTACACGCAAAATGGAAAAATTCAGCGATTTTTTCTAATTCAGCGAGGGTAGCACTTTTTTCTTTCAAAAAATATTCCACCGCTTTTACATCATGGTTGGTGGTACGTTCAATTTCTTTAACGTGTAGTGCATCTTCAGCACTAAAATTATCAATAATGCTATCTAAGTATGCATTTGCTTGTTCAGATAGCGGTGCAATTTCGGCAATTTCTGGTGTTTGTGCTAATTTTTGTAACCAGCGGATTTCTACAATTACACGGTTTTTAATTAATCCAAATTCACTAAAGAGTGGCTGCAATACTTTGGTTTTGCTTTGATAACGCCCATCAATAGGTGATACAGCAAAAAGAGAAGAAAGCGTCATATTTTTTCCTATTAGTTAATACAATTTAGAATATCAAGAGTCGTGTCGATAAGTTTGCCTCGCGCAAATAGGAATTGCCACTTTGAGCCTCCCATTTGACGCCATAAAACGGCAGAACGTATGCCAGCAAATAAACATGCACGGATACGATCCTGAATGTATGGATTAGAAAGATGATCTACAGAACCCACAATTCTAATTTTGCCACCCAAGGGACTAATTAGTTCACTATAGATGCTCGCAAGAGTAGTACAAATCTGATCGCTGGTGATATCGTAGTGATTTAATTGTGTAGGGAGATAAGCAACGCGGTTAGCGATAGCTTGTTTGACTTCCGTATTTTTTCTTAACTTTCCTTCAAGTGCAATTAAGCGTAGAAAGTAATGACCCACTTCTTTATCGGTGTCACTAAGTTGGTGACAAAGTTCTTGTAGTCCATGGCGCAATTTTTCAGGATTATATCCATAAACTGCCATCATTGAGTCATGTTCTCTAGGTACGGTTGTTTCGAGGAGGAGGCGAAAATCGGCTTCATCAGCTTTCCCGTAATGCGCGAAATCGGAAGCTAATTTTGCAGCCAGACACACCCCCGCTAGGGACATCGTTATATAACTATAATCTTTCATGGGATGGCTCATTTATATTTTTAAAGTTGGCATAAAAATCCTGCCAATCATACCATCTTTTTCGTTATCTTTTAACTGATTATGAAAAAAGCACTCAAATAACAGTTGTTTAAATAATATACTCGTAATAGAATGCGATTAAAATCCAATCATTAATAGGATAGAGTTTGAACATGTGTAAGGAGAAGGTATGAAAATTTCTGATTATATGGTTGACCTACTTAGCGCGGCAGGTGTGAAACGGATCTGGGGTGTCACGGGTGACTCTCTTAACGGCTTAGTTGATAGTATGCGTAAGCAAGGGAAAATAGAATGGATCGGTACTCGTCATGAAGAAGTCGCCGCATTCGCGGCTGGTGCTGAAGCTGGCATTACGGGAGAATTAGCAGTGTGTGCTGGTTCTTGTGGTCCCGGAAATATGCATTTGATGAATGGGCTGTATAATTGCTATCGTAATCGTACTCCGGTTCTTGCCATTGCGAGTGATATCCCATCTAGTGAAATAGGAACAGATTATTTCCAAGAAACAGATCCTGTTCATCTTTACAAAGAATGCAGCGTCTATTGTCAAAAAATTACAAATCCTGAACAAATGCCACAATTTATTGAAACTGCGATGCGTCAAGCGATCTTAAAACGAGGCGTTGCGACGATTGTTATCCCAGGTGATGTATTAGAGATGGAAATGCCAAAAGGCATCGGAATTAGATGGCAAAAACCAGAATTACCGCATTATTCTGCATCGCCAGATGAGCTCGCTAAATTAAGCGAAATGTTAAATGATTCCGATCATATTACCTTCTTCTGTGGGGCTGGCTGTAAAGACGCACGTGATGAAGTGATTGCTTTAGCGAAGAAATTAAAAGCACCAATTGTGCATGCTTTCCGCGGGAAAGAGTACATGGAATATGATAATCCCCATGATATGGGAATGACAGGGCTATTAGGATTTGAATCAGGCTACCATGCTTTAGAAAATGCGGATACCGTTTTACTTCTAGGTACTGGCTTCCCATTCCGTGCCTTCTATCCTAAAAATGCACGTATTATCCAAATTGATATCGATCCAGGTGCTTTAGGACGACATACTCAAATTGATCTGGGTATTCTTGCGGATATCAAAGAAACCGTGACAGCGTTGCTTCCTCTTGTAAAAGAGAATGACAATGAAGTATTTTTAAATAACTGTTTAAAACATTATAAGAAAACACGTGCAGATTTTGATAGTAAAGCAGAAATTAAAGCAGGGGATAAACGTATTCATCCGCAAACCCTTTTCAAAATGATGAGTGACAAGGCGAATTCAGATGCGATTTTTACTTTCGATGTTGGGACACCAACGCTCTGGAGTGCACGTTTTTTAAAAATTGGTAAAGATCGCCGTTTATTAGGATCTTTCCATCATGGTAGTATGGCAAATGCTATGCCAATGGCACTTGGTGCCCAAATCGTTGATCGTAAACGTCAGGTTATTGCGATGTGTGGTGATGGTGGTTTTTCGATGCTAATGGGCGACTTTTTAAGCCTAGTCGAACACAAATTGCCAGTAAAAATTGTTGTATTAAATAATAGTTGTCTGTCATTCGTAAATATCGAAATGATTGCAGCAGGTTATTTATCTAATGCTACTGACATGATTAATCCAAGTTTTGCTGCCATTGCTGATGCGTGTGGTGTAAAAGGCTTTAAGGCAACTGAACCAGAAAACTTATCTAATACGATTGATGAATTCTTAGCTCACGATGGTCCTGCATTATTGGAAGTGATCACGGATAAAAATGAAATCGGTATGCCACCGAAAGTAACGAATGAACAACGCAAAGGGTTTGCGATCTACATGTTGAAAGCCGTATTTAATGGGCATGGTAATCAACTTATTGATATCGCTAAAACCAACCTTAGACGTTAATATTTCTTAAATAACCACTCCTCAAAAATCATAAATTTTTACGATAATTGGGGCGTCTTTTATTATTGTTAGAAAAAGAAAAGGGCGAAGATTAACTTCGCCCTAATTTTTTAAGTGTGATTATTCTATTGTTTTAGATTTTTCAGCCAGTACACCTGGTTGAGTTTCATCAAAAACCGGTAGTGGTTTATGACGTGTTGCGAGGTAAGTATAAATAACAGGGAGGATAAAGAGCGTAAAGAATGTCCCAATACCTAGCCCTGCCACAATTACAATCCCGATACTAAAGCGTGAAACAGCCCCAGCGCCGCTTGCATAGAGGAGTGGGATTAAACCCGCAATCATCGCTGCTACAGTCATTAAGATTGGGCGTAAACGAATTTTAGCCGCAATCATAATCGCTTCAATACGTGACTTACCTTGTAATTGTTCTTCTTTTGCTACTTCACACATTAAAATACCGTGTTTGGTAATGAGGCCGATAAGCGTGATTAGCCCCACCTCCGAATAGATATTTAATGTTGCGCCAGCAACCGGATCCCGAGGGAAGGAGCAAATATTTAGCACTAATAACGCACCGCTCACCGCAAGGGGAACCGATACCAAAATCACTAATGGGTCGCGGAAAGATTCAAATTGAATCGCTAAAACTAGATAAATAATCAATACCGCTAAGACAAAGGTTAATGCAAGCGTACTGCCTTCTTGAACATACTGACGTGCTTCCCCTCTAAAATTAATTTGATAACTTTTTGGTAAATCTTGTTTTGCCGTGGTTTCTAACCATTTGACTGCGTCACCCATTGATACCCCAGGCATTTGTACTGCAGAAATCGTTGCCGCATTAAGCTGGTTAAATCGAGGTAATGAAGCAGGTGAAGATTCAACGTGCATAGTAATAATGCTAGAAAGTGGAATAGAATCGCCACTAGCTGTTTTTACGAAGAATTTTTTCAAACTTTCTGGTGATAAGCGATCGGCACGTTTTACTTGTGCGATAACCTTATAGGCGCGCCCATCAATATTTACTCGGGTTATAGTGGCTGCTGCTAAGTAACTACCAAGGGCATTGGCAATTTGTTGCATAGATACACCATAAGTACGCGCTTTATTGCGATCAATTTGTAAATCGACTTCTGCTGTATCAAATTTCAGATCCAGACTAGAGAAGATAAATTTGCCTGAATTGCGCATTTTATCTAAAAACTCTTCAGCGACAGGTGCCAATTTACGGTAGCTATCATTAGTACTGATAACAAAACCAATTGGTGGTCCCATTTCCCCGGTATTAATTTCTGGAAAACCGAAAGCGGAAATGCTCATTTCTGGAATGGTTTTAGCCTGACGGTTAATCTTCGCTGAAATCTGAGCTTGAGTTTCTTTACGATCTGCCCAGTCCTTTAACATAACGATACTAATTGCTTGGTTACTTGTTGGATTACCTGAAATAACCATTTGCGAGGTGACATTCGGATTTTTCTTAACTAAGTTCTCGAACTGTTTCATTGAGTCTTGAACATAGTCAATATTTGCCATGGCTGGTGCGCTACCCATTACAAAGAAAGCCCCTTTATCTTCTTGTGGTACCATTTCTGTCGGTAAAGAGCGGAACAAGAAAGGCAATGCGATAAAAATCCCAACCGCAAACGCTAAGGCCCAACTACGATAATACATAATTAACCCTAATACTTTTAGATAGGATTGGGTAACTTTATGTAAAGTAGAATCGACAATTTGTTCGAATTTGCTTGGATTCGTATTTTCTTTCATCAATTTACTACACATCATTGGTGAAAGTGTCAGAGCGATAATACCTGAGATAAATACGGTACCTGCTAAGGTAAGAGCAAATTCTTTAAAAAGTGAACCCGTAATCCCGCCCGTTAAGGCAATAGGCGCATAAACCGCTACGAGAGTGAGAGTCATAGAAATAACAGGAACAGCAATTTCACGCGTACCAATAATAGCAGCACGGAAAGCTGTTTCACCACCTTTAACATGGCGGTCCACATTTTCTAATACAACGATTGCATCATCTACCACGAGCCCGATGGCAAGAATCATTGCTAATAGGGTCATGAGGTTGATGGTAAAACCACAAACTTGGAGTAAGAATATTACCCCAATCAATGAAAGTGGAATTGTTACAATTGGTACGAGAATAGCACGTAATGAACCAATAAAGAGCAAAATAACGATTAGTACGATAACGGTTGCTTCAACAATAGTTTTGATTACTTCATGAATGGAACTATCAATTGATAAGGTTGAATCGTATAAAACGGAAGTATTGATACCGTTCGGCAATGCTTCTTTGATTTGTGCATACAGTGGCATAATTGCTTTTACTACATCAATTGGGTTGGCTGTTGAATTTGCTTCAATTGATAGAATAACCGCATTTTTCCCATTTGCTGTTGCACGCACATCGTCACTTGCTTTATTTAATTCGACAGTCGCTACATCCTTAAGGCGCACTAAACGATTATCTTTGTCATAGATAATAAGATTTTTTAATTCATCAATAGTATTAGTGGTCGTATTAATTTTATTACGGTATGTAACATAAAATCCATTTTCGCTCCCGGCGGCGGCTTGTAAGTTATTTGCTGTTAGAGCTTGCATAACTTGCGATACAGAAAGGTGTTGGGCTGCGAGTTTCTCTGGATCAAACCAAATACGCATTGCATAGTCGGCCGCCCCAAAAATATCTACTTGGGCAATCCCAGGGATAGTGAAAAATTGGGGTTTGACAACGCGTTCAATGTAATCGGTTACTTGGCTTGCACTAAGTTTATTGGAATAAAATTGGAAATAAATAATCCCAGTACCCCCACTACTTGACGTAATAACGGGATCTTCAATCCCCGTTGGGAGTTTAGAACGTACCGCATTTACTTTAGATAAAATATCTGCCAATGCTTCGTTAGGATTGGTGTTTAATTTCATCTTAATCGTAATGTTAGAGCTACCCGGGCTACTCGAGGATGAGATATAGTCAATATTATTTGCCTGAGCGATGGATTCTTCTAACGTAGAGGTAACAAAAGATTGCATCAATCCAGCATCCGCTCCCGGATAGATTGTTGATACATTTAAAACAGTGGTTGTCATCTCAGGATATTGCCGTACGTTAAGTTTAGCTAACGCTTGCAATCCTAAAATTACAATTAGCAAACTAATAGAGGCGGCTAATACAGGACGACGAATAAAAATATCAGTAAATTTCATCGTACTTCCTTATAAGTTACCTGGATTTTTAGGTGGGTTAACACCAATAAGCGGTTTATTTTCCACATATACAAGAGAATTATTATTTAGACGTTGCATACCACCAACAACAAATTTTTCACCAAATTTAAAGTTGTCTTGTGCTAAATGTGCATAAACGCTACGACGATCTAAAACGGTAATCGGTGTTTGTTTTACACGATAGACATTCTCAAGATTATTTTTTTGAGCAAACATTTTAGAATCGGCTAATGCTGCTTTTTCTTTTTCAGAAATTGGAGAAAGGATGTAAATAAAATTACCGTACATGTTATAACTAACAGCAATTTGTGGGACGACAAATTGATTTTCTTCTGTGCTAACTTGGACACTCAAACGGACAAACATCCCAGACATAAGCGGGTATTTGTCGTGATTTTTAAATACAGCTTGTACTTCCACTAAGCCAGTACTTGCGTTGACAGCAGGATCAATGGCTGTAATGGTTGCGGTGAATGTTTGATTTGGATAAGCATCTGTCGTTGCAAGGACTTTTTGACCAATATGAAGCAAATCAAGATGTTTTTCTGAAATACCAAAATCGACCTTCATTTGACTGTGATCTTCAACCCGTACAATGTCGGTTCCAACATTCACAAATTGTCCCACATTAACTTTTACGATACCGGCAATACCAGAGAATGGTGCAACAATTTGGCGACGATTGATGCCCGCTTCCATGGATTTAATACTTGCTACCAATGAGTCATAGGCAGCTTTCGCATTATCTAATTCCTGTTTAGAAACGCTTTGAGTTTTATATAGTTTGACGTAGCTATGATACGTTTGGGCGATGGAAGCTAGTTTTGCTTTGCTTGCATTTAATTGTGCTATTTCGACACGACTATCAAGGCGCACTAAAACTTCACCTTTTTTAACTGCTTGCCCAGATTTTACCAATACTTCTGAAACCACGCCTGAGGCTTGAGATTGCAACATAGCCCCTTGATTTGGACGAATAGTAGCAGAGGTTTGGATTTCTGGAACCCAAGTTTGCGGTTTAAAGGTTTCTACCGTGACCGGTTCTGCTTGTTGTGGCAAGTGGGACAAAATTTTATTTGTCATATAACTTTTCACAAAATTTGCACCAATCATAGCGATGAAGATGAGTAAAATAACGATAAGTGCAACTTTAAGGATAATCCCATGTTTTTTTGGTGGTTTTTGAGTTTGCTCAATAGACATAATTGCTCCACAAAATAAAGAAGTTAACGGTTTACAATCGCGTTATAACTGCAAGAGATAACCGTTTTTTTTAGTTGCTCGTCAAAATTAAATTGCGATAAGAGATTATCTAAAGTTTGACGCATAACTGAGCCGATACTTAAATTCCAGAGAACGGTCGTTGGTAAATTGACAATTTCTCCTGATTCAATACCTTTTCTGCAAAATTGAGCCCATACTCCTTGCTTACTTTCTTCTGCCATTTTGCAAAGCTCAGGAAGATGCGGTAAGGACTGGTACTGATTATGGTTGATAACAATACGGGGATTTTCCTTTAAAAAACACCAAAGGTTGTTCCACATTGTCTCATATTGCTCAAATAATGAGAGATTTGGATTATAATTTTGTTTAAGCACTACTTGGAAAGTATCAAAGATATGTTGAGCAAGTTGCTTAAGGAGATCTTCTTTATTTTGAAAATAGAGATAGATGGTCCCCGCTGAAATACCGGCTTCTTTAGCAATTTTTTGCATAGAAAGTCCCTGTAAACCATGCTCAGCCATTAACATTTCCGTGGCATTGAAAATTTTTTCTACCATCGTAGGTTTAGACATCACATTTCCTTTTAAAATGAGGTTAAAACAATATTGAATGAACGTTCATTTATTTTATGAGCCTTTTTTTAAATTTTCAATTGATGAATTGAAAAAAAATTCGGCTCTTTACGTATAAAAAGACAACTAAAAATGGAAAAAAGATCAGAATATCAGGGAATTGTTGCATTTTTTTTCCGCAAAAAATCTTTTATAATCGTAAAACTAGTAAGAAAGAGGCAGATCAAGATGATTCGTTTTGAAGATGTAAGCAAAGTTTACTCTGGTGGCAAGAAAAACGCATTGCAGGGAATTAATATTTTTCTTCCCAAAAATAGTTTAACGTATTTAATTGGCCATTCTGGAGCAGGTAAGACCACTTTATTAAAATTAATCATGGGCTTAGAACGCGCAAATGGAGGACGAATTTTCTTTGATAATCATGATATTACACGATTACCTGCACGGGAGATGCCTTTTTTGCGTCGTCAAATAGGAATGGTACATCAAGAAGATAATTTACTTTTACATAAAACTGTTTTAGAAAATGTGGAATTACCGCTTATTATTGCCGGACTATCGTTGAAAGAAGCCCAAGGCTACGCGCGAGCTGCGTTAGAAAAAGTTGGTCTTAAAGGATATGAAAATTATTATCCTCGTTCTCTGTCTGGCGGTGAACGTCAGCGTGTTGATATTGCAAGGGCGATTGTACATCGACCAAAGATTTTATTAGCTGACGAACCTACTGGGAATTTGGATCAAAAATTATCGCGTGAAATTTTTAGTTTGTTCGCAAATCTCAATCAAAGTGGGATGACGGTTCTGATTGCTACGCATAATCTTGAAGTTTTAAGACAGCGTCCTTTCCGTTGTATCCATTTAAATCAGGGGCATCTTGTCTAAGGAAAAAATTATGTCCAGTCTCTCTTTTTGGGGTAGTCAACAGGCCTATGCATGGCGACAAACCTTTATCGAATTATGGCATGAAAAATGCTCAAGTTTATTAATTATTGTTGTAATTGCAATTACATTTAGCTTGCCTAGTTTAAGCTACGTATTATGGAAAAATACGCAAAATTTGGAGCAACAATTTCCAATCCGTGGTGAAATGACGCTTTTTTTGAAAAAAGGAATTAGCGATCAAACGCGAGATCAATTACTCACCTCTTTGCGCACTCAACCAGGCATAGAAAAGGCTTTTTATCTTTCGCCACAAATGAGTTTGCAAAGTTTAAAACAAGCAGGTGTGGAAGAGGCCGTAGGCTGGTTCACTGATAGTCAACTGCCATCTGCTATCGTTGTTCAACTCAAGCAGAATCAACGGGATGTAAATGAGATTCAAATCTTAAGCGAAAAATTTGCTAAGTTAGCGGGCGTCGATCAGGTTCAATTTGAAAAAGCTTTTTTGCAAAAAATTTCTGCGCTTTCTGCACTTTTTGCTAAAATTAGTACGTTTTGTACCTTGCTGATGTTTATTTCTGTGGTATTGATTATTTCAAATAGTATTCGCGCAGAAGTGTATAGCAGTAAGAAACAAATTGAGGTGATGCAAATTTTAGGAGCGACGAAAGGCTTTATTATGCGTCCATTCCTTTATAGGGGAATTTTATTTGTCGTACTTGGTAGTTTTCTAGGGTGTTTATTAAGTTTCTTTTTACTTCGTGAATTTTCACAAGATGTCGCTGCCATCTCCGCACTATTTCATCAAAAATTTCAATTAATTAATTTAACAGTAAGCGATATTGCTACCTTTGTTTTAATTGGTGGCTTGCTTGGATATTTCAGTGCGAATTTTTCGACTTTACGTTACATCAAGCAATTAGAACGCGATAATTAAGAAAGGAATAAAAATGAAAAAAGTTGGGTTTATCGGTTGGCGCGGTATGGTTGGATCTGTATTAATGGAGCGTATGCAACAGGAGGCAGATTTTAATAAATTAACGCCAATTTTCTTTACTACTTCTCAAGTCGGGCAAGCGGCCCCTCAGTTTGCGGGTGTCACAATTTCACAATCATTACAAGATGCCTATGATTTAGATCTTTTAAGTCAACTCGATATCATTGTAACTTGCCAAGGTAGCGATTACACCCATGATATTTATCCAAAATTAAAGGAACGTGGTTGGCAAGGATATTGGATTGATGCTTCCTCAGCATTACGTATGGAGGAAGATGCGGTAATTGTTCTCGATCCTGTCAATCAACATGTGATTAATCATGCGATTCAACAAGGAATTAAAACCTTCGTTGGTGGAAATTGTACAGTAAGCTTAATGCTTATGGCATTAGGCGGCCTTTTTGAAAAAGATTTGGTGGAATGGGTTTCAGTCGCTACTTACCAGGCAGCCTCAGGAGCAGGTGCTAAAAATATGCGAGAACTGTTGCAACAAATGGGTGTATTGGAAAATGTTGTTACGCATGAACTTCAAAATCCAGCTAGTGAGATTTTATCAATTGAGAAGAAAGTTACCGACACGATGCGTTCGCCCGAATTTCCAACTGAATATTTTGGCGCACCATTGGCAGGGAGTTTAATTCCTTGGATTGATAAAGCGATGCCGAATGGACAAACTCGCGAAGAATGGAAAGGAATGGTTGAAACCAACAAGATTTTAGGAAATGACGGTGAGCCAATTGCGGTTGACGGATATTGTGTACGTATTGGTGCATTGCGTTGTCATAGCCAAGCTTTTACCATCAAACTCAAAGAAAATATTTCACTTGAACGTATTGAAGAACTGCTCAGTGGACATAATCCGTGGGTGAAGGTGATTCCTAATCAAAGAGAGGAAACCATTAAGGAACTTACTCCAGCAGCGATTACAGGGACATTAAATATTGCCGTTGGGCGATTACGTAAATTAGCAATGGGTGAGCAATATCTTGGAGCATTTACTGTGGGTGATCAATTATTATGGGGCGCAGCTGAGCCTGTACGCCGTATATTAATGCAATTAGCTACGGTTGCGTAACAATCGATTTGTTCCAATAAAGGGAAATTGAGATGAAAAAACAATTATCAAAGGCAGGTAAACTGGTAGTGGTGGCGGCCACGAGTATCTGTTTACTTAGCGCCTGTGCAACGATAGATCCTAAAACAGGTGAACGTAAAGATCCGTTAGAAAAATTTAATCGCGCAATGTGGAATATTAATTACAACTATCTGGATCCTTATATTCTTAAGCCTGCTGCTGAAGGTTGGAAAAATTATGTACCTATGCCATTGCGAGTGGGGTTAGTGAATATTGCAAATAACTTAGATGAGCCCGCAAGTTTTGTTAACTATTTACTTGAAGGTAAACCAAAAATTGCCATGTTACACTTTACGCGATTCTGGTTTAACACGATTTTTGGTCTAGGGGGCTTGATTGACTGGGCAGATAAAATTCCAAGTTTAACTGTTTCCCACGACGCAGATCGACGTTTTGGCGATACATTAGGTGTTTATGGTGTAAAAACGGGACCTTACGTAATGTTACCAGCGTATGGACCAGCGACACCTCGAGAAGATTTAGGTAATCTTGCAGATTACACGTACCCTGTATTTTCATTACTTGAATGGCCAGTTGGTTTAGCAAAATACGTTGTGCAAGGTTTGGATAAACGTGCGGCATTATTAGGTAAAGGTAAATTATTAAAAGACTCGCAAGATCCGTACATTATGTTCCGTGAAGCATATTTCCAAAATCTCAATTACCGTATTCATGGTGATAAAGCAGTTGTAAAACCTGAACCACAACTTTCTCAAGCTGATCTTGATGAAATTGATGGTTAAAGGTAGATACTGTAGTTAAAAAAAGATCCTTTCTTACCTGTGGATAAGTTAGGATCTTTTTTATTTACTTATTTGATACCAAGGATTTGCTGTTTAGCAAGGACTAGATCGGTGATCATTTGGCAATATGGAGTAGGAATATTCAATTGCTTACCCATTCTTGCTATAGCGCCATTAATATAGTTAATTTCTGTTGGACGATGATTTTGAACTAAATCCTGATACATAGAGGGATAATGATGTGCGGCTTTAATGGAAGTATCCATTACATATCGGGTTATTTCTTCTTCATTCAAAGAAATGCCTTTTGCTTGCCCAATCAAAACAAATTCATGAATAATGTTTTTTACCATAGTTGGTGCTTCGGCGGTCGCGAAGAATTGACCGATATTACATTCTAATAAAGCACAGGTTGGATTCATCGTGCCATTTACACACGCCTTGCGCCAAATACTTGGCACAACATCGTCATCGTAAGTCGCATTTAACCCGGCATTATTTAAAATCTTAACAATTTCTTCTGCACTCGCTTTCCCATTAGGATCAATACTTTGTAAATTAATGGTACCAGTTCCTTCTAGAATGGCTTTCCCTGGTCCCGCTAGACCTGCTGTCCAAATTGTTACACCCATCAGGATATCTTTTAATGGAACATATTGGCGGATCACATCTTCATGCCCAAGCCCATTTAAAAGGCAAAGAACTTTAGTATGAGGACCAATAATTTGTTTAATTTCTTGCAACATGGTGGGAAGTTGCATCGCTTTAGTAAATAGAATTATAAGATCGGCTTTTTGAGTCGCTTCAGTTGGATGCATAATAGGGATATGGACGGTATCAGTTTTATCGCCTGTAATCTCTAATCCGTTGGATTGAATTGCGCTAATATGCGCATCCCAGTTATCAAGTAAAATAACATCTTGACCACTTTTAAGCAGTTGATAACCAAAACGGCAACCCATCGCGCCAGCACCAGCAATATAAATTAACATTTTTATTCTCCCTTTAAATAAAAATTATTGTTTAATTTTTAAGATAATATAGCGAACTTATTATTCGTACAACGTAGAAATGTGGAAAAGAGATAAAAAAATCCCCCGCATAGGCGGGGGAACGGAGAACTTAACTAGAGGTAGAATTTACCTAAGAAATTTAAGTTATCATCAAGTTGTAGAACTAATGGTTGACCTGTAGGAATTTCAAAATCCATGATGTCTGCATCAGAAATACCAATAATATGTTTTGCTAATGCACGTAAAGAGTTACCGTGAGCAACAACAAGAACACGTTTATGATCTAAAAGCGCAGGTGCAATTTGATCTTCCCAGAATGGTAATACACGTTCTAAAGTTACTTTTAAGTTTTCACCATTAGGGATAACATCTGGAGAAAGGTGAGCATAGCGACGATCGTTATGAGCAGAATTTGGATCTTGTGGATCAAGTAGTGGAGGAAGGGTATCGTAAGAACGACGCCAGATATGAACTTGATCTTCACCGTATTTTTCCGCGGTTGCTTTTTTATCAAGACCTTGGAGTGCGCCATAATGACGTTCATTTAAACGCCAAGTTTTAATTTGTGGAATCCAAAGTTGATGAGATTCTTCTAAAACGATGTTACAAGTTTTGATTGCGCGAGTGAGAACAGAGGTAAAAGCAATATCAAATTCATAACCTGCTTCTTGTAATTTTTTACCTGCAGCTTTTGCTTCTTCAACGCCACGTTCTGTTAAATTTACATCACGCCAACCAGTAAATAAATTTTTCGCATTCCATTCGCTAAAACCGTGACGAATAAATACTAATTCCATAATAGACTCCTCTATATAATAAAAGTTAATCAGAAACTGCTCGTCATTATAGCGAAAAATATCAATTCGTGCGATGTTTGCGTGTAAAAATATCAAAGAAGCGACGGAAAAATAATGGCAGTACTAAGAGATAAATAGTTAAGAAAATACCAAAATCCTGTTATATTTTAAGCAAAAATAAAAAAGGAAAAAAAATGAAAAAAAATTATTTATGGTGGTTAGCATTGTGCTTACCAGTCGCGGCTCAAGCAACGGATTTGAGCAGTTTGCAAACTCAAATTGCAAAGCAACAAGATAAAGTACGTCTTCAAGAACAAACGCAAAAAAGTTTGCAGCAAGAAGTTAAAGATTTCCATAAAACATTACAAGCCTTAACAGGACAGGTTGAGGATCTAGAAAATTCATTACAAAAAACGCTGAAAAAACAAAAAGATCTTCAGAATAAACAACAAAAATTAAAAGAAAAATTCTCCCAGCAAAAAGATCAATTACAAGACATTGTGACCACGATCTATAAAGCAAAATTAGATCCATCTTTTTTAGAGGAGTTATTATCCGATCCCAATAAACATACTGAGATTTTGAAAAACTATTTTACTTATCTCTATCAACAGAAAGCTAAGTTGTTGGATTCCCTTGAAAATACACAACATCTTTTACGGGGGCAGCAACAACAACTTTTAGATCAAACAAATGCAATAAATCAGCAGAAAAATGATCTCCAAAAAGTATTGGATCAGAAAAAAGAAACTGAAAAAAATTACCAAGATAGCCTTTCTAAATTACGTCGCCAATTAACCCAAGAACGACGTAAATTAATGCAGTTACGCGCAAATGAAAAAGCCTTACGCGATAAAATTGCAGAAGCAGAACGCCAAGCAGCGGCTCAAGTTTTACAAGCAAAACAAAAAGCACTTTTAGCGAAGGCTCAGCAAGGGTTAGGGCGCCCTCATCATCAGTATGCCTACCCAGTTCAAAGCCTTGGTATCTTACATCAATTTGGTACGAGCCAATTAGAGGAATTACGTTGGAGAGGGGTAGTATTTAAAGCTAATCGTGGGGCACCAGTACGAGCCATTTATACTGGGCAAGTTATTTTTGCCGGAAAATTATCAGGGTATGGATTAATGGTAATTTTAAAACATGGTAAAAATGACCTTACGCTTTACGGCTATAACCAAACACTTTTAGTGAAAACAGGTGATGTGGTATCGGCAGGACAAGAAATTGCTAAAGTAGGGACGATCAGTGGACAAGAGCAAGCTGGCTTGTATTTTGAAATCTCACGTTACGGTGATGGGGTTAATCCGCTCCCTTTCTTAAAATGATTCAATGTTAAAGTAATCAAAAACGCCTCAATTTTCGGAAAAATTTATGAAAATTGAGGCGAGGCTTACGCTAGAGGAAATCAAATTTTACGCGTATCCAAATCAATAATAGCGGGATCGTGATCAGAGGCACGATAAATATCATTATGGCGCGGTGAACATACCCCGTAGCTACAATTATGTTTATCACTGTATTCAAATAAAGTAGATTCACCGGCATTAATATTCCATTCATGGGCATCAATTACTGCACGTTTGAGTGGCGGAGAGATGAGGATGTAATCTAATGTTCCAATGTGATTGTTATAAGCAAAGCTATAAGAATCTGGGTGTAACTGGCGAATGATATTGAGGTAACCAAAAGAGCGATCTACTACCTTCCCATCTTTACCATAAAGTGGAGTGCCTGTCCCTTTATTTCCGCCAATATAGGTATAAGCAGCTGCCTTGGTTGTGTGGTTTGCTAAGTTTTTACGGTCAGTGAGTACGATAAGAGGATCTTCATTTGCATAGGAATTTAAATCTCCTAGAATGATCTTATCACCTTTGATTTGTGCAAGAGCTGTCCCTAGCTGTTCTGCCGCTGCGACACGTAAGTTTTCACAAGCACCTTGCTGGTCTAAATCCAGTTTCTTACCTGTATTCACATCTTCCCAACAAACAGAACCTTTGGATTTAAAGTGGTTTACGGCAACAGTAATCACTTTATTGGTACCATTGATGCGGAAGGTTGGGGCGATAGTATCACGTTGGTGTACACTGCCCGTGAAAGTTTTATCACGATTTTTGTCCGTATAATGCACGCTCGGTGCATGTTGTTCTGGCATTTTAATAATATGGTAATTTTCTAATGTTACTTTATTTTTCTTGTAAATAACCTGCGTTGTGATGGCATCGCCACCAATAGATTTTTCACCATTTTTAGGCGTGAAGTACGCATAATGGTCAGCTGGATTTTTAATTTTACTGTTAATGCGATTGACTAAGTCTGCAACGGCAGATTTTTTATCAAAGCCATTATTTTCAATTTCCATCAAACCAACAATATCCGCATGCATATTGGCAATTGCGGTCGCAATTTTATCGCTTTGTAAATGAAATTCTTTTTCGGATTGGGCACCACGATTTTGACCGAGAGGATTGCGTGATTCATCGTAAGGAGGATTGAAATAATTTAAAACATTAAAACTCGCAATACGTAAATTTCCCCCTTGTTTCATTAAAGGGTACGGTTGACGCTCTTGCGTATGAATAAACGTATTTTGATTTGCTTGATTTGTCACATAAAGGCGATATTGACCATAAGAATATCCTACGACCCCTTCTAAACCATCAACTAAATCATTGATTCTAATGTAATTGTTTGAACTACCATTTCCGTTAGCTAATCCAAAACTAGGGTACCAAAGAATTTGACCATTTGGTACACGTTTAAAAGATTCCACAACCAGCGTACCATCATTTGCATTCCAGTGTGGACGTACACGCGGAGCTTCGTTTTGATTTGGATGCACAAGCGCATTTTTATGCGATAACACCAAGTTATTGCGATGACTTGCATAATCAAAACCATAATTTCGAGTAACGTGCATGTCACTTACTTTCGCAATTTTCACACGCATGCCTTCTACGCGTTCTAATGCATCATTAAAGTTTTGGTTATTCAAATCTAGGACTGCCGCTGGCGGGAGAGGTTGTTGTGTTTTTAAAACATCAATTTTGGAAACAGAAGTAAGTTGAGTCCAATGATAATGCTCAGTTACTTTTGCAGTAACTTTGACTAAATCTCCCACACTTAAATTTTTGAGATCACCTGTATTTACGAAAATACCATCTGAGGTTTGTGGATTGTTATCACTTGCGCTCTGAAGGAAAAAACCTTGCGGTAGATCTCGACCGAGAGCTTTATTTTGAATCGCAGTGATGATGCCTTCCACCGTATAGTAATTTTTGGAAGTAAATTGTTTATTTGCAATATCAATGCCTTCAGCAGGAGAAGTATGACCGGTGCCTTGCAGTTGTTGAATAGTGGTATTAATAGAATGGGAGGGTTGAGTTAACTGGGTACAGCCATTGGCGAGGAGAACCCCGCCAATGATTATAGAGAGTATAGATTTCTTCATGATGACTCCGACAACGAGAAAAAAATCAAAAATCGGGTTAAAAAATGAACATAACTAAAAGAAAATTATTAGTCCGCCAAAGTTTAACTTATGCGAAAGTCTACCGTAAAAAATAGATTAAAAGTGTGAGGGTGTTCACAAAACAGCAAAAAAACTTTTGAAAAATGAACTATCTGTTTATAAGTTAGTCATGAAAATTTCATTAAGTAAAAATATAAAAGGTATGTCGTATGAAAAAAACTCTCATTGCTTTAACAATTGCAACGTTAACGGCCACAGCGGCCAATGCTGCAATTCTTTACCAAAAAGATGGTTCTAAAGTCAGCCTTTATGGATCTGCTCGTATCTTGTTAGCAAAACAACAAAGTGCACGTACAGACTTATTGAATGACCAATCTCGTTTTTGGTTGAACTTTAGCCAACAAATTGATGAGGATTATTCTGCTTTTGCGGCAATGCAACTTCGTCCACAAACTAAATATGATGATAATTTCAGTAGTGGTTTTTATACCCACCGTATTTATGCAGGGGTTGAAAACCGTAATTGGGGTAAAATCTCTTTTGGTAATCAAAGCACCATTGCAAATAAATTAAAAGTTGCTGATTTTACATATAAATTTGGAGGCGTTACTGCAGCCGGTGTGCTGTCTCCAGGAATTGATAAAGACGGTAATTTAGGAACGTATCGCACTTACGGACGTACCCAATATGGTCTTAAAACAAGTGGTAAAAAAGATATCCATGTTGAAACAGTCGCGTGGAATGGCTTTACTTTTGGTGCTGACTATAGTTTTGCCTCCAATGCCGCGGAGTACATTACAAATCAGTATGGTTTAAATACAGCGAATACGAATAATTATGGCTGGCAAACCGGTATTCTCTTTTTCAAGAAATTTGACGATATCCGCGTAAAAGCAAATTTAGTTTATGGTTTTAATAAACCGCAATATTATCAAACTGTTCGTAGTATCGGGGCTGCACTAGGATTTGGCATTGGTGCCTTTGATTTTGGTGCGGATTATATTCATGACCGCAATCGTTATCAACGCAATGCTGCACACAATTCTCAAACAGCATGGCAATTAGGTGCACGCTATTATGTGACTTATCCATGGGGTATTTATACAGCTTATCGTCAAACCAAATTTACCGATAACGTGAAAAATAAAGGTTTCGCGTTTGGTACCGATTATCGCTGGACACGTTATGTGAAAACTTTCTTAGAATATGCGACCAATAAAGCGCGTGGCGATACACAATATACGAAACGCCAAAATGGCTACTATGCAGGACTTCGCGTTGATTTCTAAAATAAATCAATTCGTTAAGCGAATACCTTCATGAAAAAAGACGCCCCAATTTTCGTATAAATTTTTACGAAAATCGGGGCGTGATTTATTTTTTAAATATAAAGCGTCGTGTTTATTTGTAAGTTAAAACAGGGGCTTTATCTTCGGTAATGCATTCTTCAGTAATGGTTACTTTAGCAAGATTTTCCAATGATGGTAAGTCATACATAGTATCAAGCAATAAGCCTTCCATAATAGAACGCAGACCGCGAGCACCCGTTTTACGAGCAAGGGCTTTTTTCGCAATCGCGATCAGTGCCGCATCGGTAAATTCAAGTTCAACATCTTCTAAACCAAATAGTGCTTGATATTGTTTAGTTAGCGCATTTTTTGGTTCGGTGAGAATCGCGATCAATGCTTTTTCATCTAATTCATTAAGTGGTGCGATAACTGGTAAACGACCGATAAATTCAGGAATTAAACCAAATTTCATTAAATCATCGGGCTCAATTTGGCTGAATAATTCGCTTAAACTCAATTTATTTTCTTCAGTTTTAACCTCTGCATTAAAACCGATACCATTTCCACCTTTGTTGATACGTTTTTCAACGATCTTATCTAGACCCGCAAATGCGCCACCGCAAATAAAGAGAATATTTGAGGTATCAAGTTGGATCATCTCTTGGCGAGGGTGTTTACGTCCACCTTGTGGTGGGATATTGGCAACGGTACCTTCTACTAATTTAAGTAAAGCTTGTTGCACCCCTTCACCTGATACATCACGGGTGATAGATGGATTTTCAGATTTACGGGTAATTTTATCGATTTCATCGATATAAATAATCCCTTTTTCTGCTTTTTCGGTATCGTAGTCACAGCTTTGGAGAAGTTTCTGTAACACGTTTTCAACGTCTTCACCAACATAGCCTGCTTCGGTTAATGTCGTCGCATCTGCCATCGCGAAAGGAACATCTAGCATACGAGAAAGGGTTTGAGCGAGTAACGTTTTACCACTACCAGTTGGACCAATTAATAAAATGTTACTTTTACCGAGTTCTACATCACTAATATTTTTGCGTGATTGTAAGCGTTTATAGTGATTATAAACCGCAACGGAAAGGACTTTTTTCGCATAGTCTTGACCGATGACATAATCATCTAAATTTTCACGGATTTCATGCGGTGTTGGTAATTTTTTCGGTTCCATGGTTTCGACTTTGTCGTCTTCACTGGTTTCCCAATCATCACCACGACCCTCAGCACGTTCTTCTACAAGAATTTCGTGACAAGCGTCAATACATTCGTTACAAATATAGCCATTTTTCCCAGCGATGATTTTGGCTACTTCATCTTCACTTCTTCCGCAGAAGGAACAAGTTACATTTTCTTTTTTACTCATCACTTATCCTTAATTATTATTTTGTTGTTTTTTCGTCATCACGAGTTACAAGCACTTCGTCAACAAGACCATATGCTTTTGCTTGTTCAGCTGACATAAAATTATCACGATCAGTATCTTTTTCGATAGTCGCAATATCTTGACCCGTATGGAAAGCTAAGCGTTCATTCAATGTTTGTTTAATTTTTAAAATTTCTTGTGCATGAATTTGAATATCACTTGCTTGACCACGGAAACCACCAAGCGGTTGGTGGATCATAACGCGTGCATTAGGTAACGCAAAACGTTTACCTTTCGCACCACCTGCTAAAAGGAATGCACCCATTGAGCAAGCCTGACCTAAACACACAGTACGAACATCGGGTTTGATAAATTGCATGGTATCGTAAATTGCCATACCTGCAGTTACAGAGCCACCTGGTGAATTAATATAAATACTGATGTCTTTATTTGGGTCTTCGGCTTCAAGGAAAAGGAGCTGAGCCACAATGAGGTTTGCCATTGGATCAGCGACTTCGCCACTTAGAAAAATAACACGTTCTTTTAATAAACGTGAATAAATATCGTAAGAACGTTCGCCACGAGACGTTTGTTCTACAACCATAGGAATAACACTCATAGTTTCCTCTTTTTTAAAATTTAAAAATTGTAGATAGTAAAAATGCGGTCATTTTGTAACAAAACAACCGCACTTTCTTTATTTTTTTAGCAAAAAATGATTAAGCTTTTGGTGCCATTAATTCATCAAATGACATTGCTTTTTCAGATACTTTTGCTTTTTCAAGTAATGCATCGATTGCTTGTTCTTCTAAAACAACGTTGCGTAAGTTGTTCATTAACTCAGCGTTGCCTTTGTAGTATTCAACAACTTCTGCTGGTTTTTCGTATGCAGATGCCATATCTTCAAGCATTGCAATTACACGAGCTTCGTCAGCAACAAGTTTGTTTTCAGCCATTAATGCACCAAGTAATAAACCTACTTGAACACGACGTTTTGCTTCACCTTGGAATAATTCTGCTGGTAATTGAGCAGCTTGTTCTTTTGGCATACCGTAGCGTTGTGCTGCTTGGTTGCGTAATGCTTCAGTTTCTAATTCAACAGCTGATGCTGGAACTTCGATTTCGTTTGCTTTTAATAAGCCTTCTAATGCTTGTGCTTTAACACGTGCTTTAACTGCATTGTTTAATTCACGTTGCATGTTTTTAACGATTTCAGCGCGAAGGTCAGCTACAGTTTTAGTAGTTGGACCAAATTTAGAAACGAATTCATCAGTTAATTCTGGTAATTCCATTTCTTCAACTTTTTTCAAGTTGATTGCGAATACCGCTTTTTTACCTTTAAGGTTTTCTGCTTGGTAATCTTCTGGGAAAGTTACTTCGATATCGAATTTATCGCCAGCTTTGTGACCAACGATGCCTTCTTCAAAACCAGGAATCATACGACCTTGACCCATTAATAAAATGAAGTCTTCAGCTTTTCCGCCTTGGAATTCTTCACCGTCAATAGAGCCAGTGAAATCAATAGTTACACGGTCGTCAGCTTTTGCTGCGCGATCAACTTCTTTCCAAGTTGCTTGTTGTTTACGAAGAACATCGATCATTTTTTCGATGTCAGCATCAGTAATTTCAACAACTGGTTTTTCAACTTCGATAGTATCTAAACCTTTTAATTCAACTTCTGGGTAAACTTCAAAAGTTGCTGTAAATTCAACGTCTTTACCTTCTTCCATTTTTTCAACGTTGAAAGTAGGGCGACCCGCTAGGTTCACTTTTTCTTTCATCATTTCTTCAAAGAAAGCGCGTTGTAATAATTCACCTAATACTTCTTGACGCACAGATGCACCGTACATTTTTTCTACCATTGCTGGTGGAACTTTACTTTTACGGAAACCATCTACTTTTGCATTTTTTGCAACACGTTTTAATTCTTCACGAACAGCTTTTTCAAAAGTTTCAGCAGGTACAGTAAGTTGTACGCGGCGTTCTAAACCTTGGGTTGTTTCGATAGATGACATTAGATTACCTCAAATTAATTGGATTCGGTCCTGCCGAATATATTAGTCACATCTTATAAAGATTTTAGATTATAACGGGCATCACGGCTTACGTCTATAAAATGCACGGGAAAGCAATGATATTAGTATTAAAATTGAGCAGAAAATAACAGAATCTTAAAAGGGAAGCAACTCGCCGTTTAAAAAATAAAAAGACGGCGAGTTTTTCCGAAAAAATTAGGTTAATTTGTACGGTATTTTTTACCGTTTAAATTAACGTAACCACGTTCCGCAAGCGTAGATTCTTTTGATTTACGGATCATGGTTTCAATGGTTGTACCCTGTACTAAAATAGCGAATAACACCACAGCGTAGGTCATAATCACGAGCAAATCGTGTAAGTCCATTCCGATACTTTTCACAAAAATTTGATCGCTCGGGATTGATAACGCCATTGCAAGAGATAAGCCACCGCGTAAACCACCCCAAGTTAAGATACGGAGAGTATAAGGGTTATAAACGGTAGTACGACGGAACCAAATAAAAGGTAAATAAACACTAAAATAACGGCACATTAAGCAAATTGGAATAGCACAAAGAGCGAGTGTTACGCCTTGTGAACTGAAATCAACAAGCAACATCGCGAAACCGATTAAAAGGAAAAGTAAAGAGTTAAGGAATTGGTCGATCATTTCCCAGAAATGTTCGAAATTGCGTTGATTTTCTTCTTCAATCCCTGTTAATTTTGACCAGTTACCGATAATAATACCTGACACAACCATAGAAAGTGCGCCCGATACTTCAAGCATATTTGCGAGCATGTACCCAGCAGTAGGGATCGTTAAAGTCAGAAGGGTTTGCATACTCGCATCCTTCGTATTTTTTATGAATAAATGAACGATAAAACCTAAAATTGCCCCATAAATAATGCCACCGATTGCTTCTTTTAAGAATAGAAGGCTAATACCGCTTACAGTAGGCTCTTGACCCCCGAAAGCGACAGCAAAAATAGTTGTGAAGATAACAAGCCCAACCCCATCATTAAATAATGATTCACCTTCAACTTTCATTGATAATTTTTGTGGTGCTTTTAAATTTTTGATGATTGCAAGGACGGCAATCGGGTCGGTAGGAGAAACCACTGCGCCAAAAAGGAAACAGTAAACTAGGTTAATATGCCAACCTAAAAGTGATGCAATTCCATATAAAACAAAGCCCACAAATAGCGTAGATGCTAATGTAGAAAAAAGCGAAAGTGCGGTAATCTCACGCCATTGTGTTTTCATTAGGGGAAGACGAATACTTAATGCGCCCGCGAAAAGCAAAAATCCGAGCACGCCATCGATTAAAAATGTTTTAAAATCAATGGTTTCCATCATCTGTTTTGCGACAAGATCAATTTTAAAAAACCCAAAGTGACCCAAAAAAATCAGACCTAAAGAACACAGCATGGACGTCGCCGTTACTGCGATAGTATATTGCGCTTTTGCACTAATCTTTTTCGTAATGAAACCGATTAAAATAGAAAAAGCGGAAAGAAAGCAAAGATGCATATAAACTGTCATGAGTTCTATTCCTTATTATAAAAATTAACAAATCTGCTCATTTTTTATAACGATAGAACATAATAAAAAATCAACAGATTCTCGGTAGGAGGCGCCTCTGGCAGTACATCTAATGATTTATTATCTTTCTTTTCTTATTATTTTGTTATTTTCCAATCTCAAAAGATTGGTTGCTAAGTATAAGTAAAATGCTAAACTTTTCCAAAGCATATTTTTATTTATTTTGCGATTGTGAGAAAATTTAGAAAGTACATTATTTTATTCTGCTTTATAATAAGCGTGCTATTTCTTTATGTAGGTCATAACATCATGATTTATATACAACCGAAAATCACATTTATTTCGCCTTATGCGTCGCCAGAACCCTTTATTGCTCATCCGATGTTGCAATGTTTTAAGCAAGAGCGGAGCGTACCGCGTATTGTTCAAAATCGGGTAAAACTGGTTGTCTGGAATTTACATAAAGGTGAGGATAACGGTTGGGAGCAAGCATTAAGTCATTACGCAAAAGATAAAGATTTTATTTTGCTTCAAGAAGCGAGCCGCACTATTGAAACTCAAACTCACTTACCACAAGATTTCCCTTCTCGCCTTTACGTTTCTTCCTTCGCTTATCGTGGAAAAGAATCTGGCGTGGCGATGTTGAGCCAATATATTCCACAAATATATTGTGTTGGAACGGGAAAAGAGCCTTGGATCCGTATCCCTAAGGTTGGCATGGCAATGTTATTTCCATTGCAAGATGGAACCTCTCTTTTAATGATAAATATTCATCTCGTTAACTTCGAGTTAAATACTACTTATTACAAGCAGCAGATTAATCAGATGTTCGATCTTATTAAAAGCCATACTGGTCCTGTTATTTTTGCGGGGGATTTGAATGCCTGGAGCAAAGCGCGTTATCAGTTTCTAAAAACATTAGCGCAAAAATATCAACTTCAAGAGGTGCATTTTAATCCAGATTACCGCTTACGATTTATGCGTAAACCACTCGATTTTGTATTTATCCGCGGTTTACAAGTCATCTCTGCTACAACCGATAAAACAGAAAGTTCCGATCACAATCCTCTTTTACTGGATCTTGAATTTATTCCTCAAGAATAACGCATAACTTTTTATGAAAAAGTGGGCGTATTTATAATTATTTATATATTTTTTTATATTAATTCACTTGTTGATTGAAAAAAAAACAGTAAATGGTAGATTTTTGTCCATTCTTCAATAATGAAGAATATAATAAAAATGATGGAGTTATATGATGAATAAAAATGAAAAAATCATAATGGAAGTCGATGCCGTGTTATTTGATATGGATGGTACTTTGATTGATTCAAGCGCTGCTTGTGCAAGGATTTGGGGGCGCTGGGCGGATCATTATGGATTAGAGCGAGAAAGTGTCATTCATCAATCACATGGGCGTAGACCAGAAGATACAGCCCGTGGTGTTTTAGGCGATGATGCTGATATTGCAAAAGCGGTCGAACTTTTTACCATAGAAGAAGCGAAAGAAACAGATGTAAAAACTATCCCAGGAGCGGCTGAAGTATTAAATAGCCTTCCTACTAATAAATGGGCGATTGTGACCTCATCGACTGAAAATATTGCACGTGATCGGTTGCAGTATTGCCACCTTCCATTGCCGAATGCGTTGATCACTGCTGAAAAAGTTAAAAATGGGAAGCCACATCCCGAAGGATATTTGATGGCGGCTAAATTACTCAATGCAGATATCAAAAATTGCGTAGTTATTGAAGATGCACCAGGTGGTATTGAGGCAGGGCATAATGCTGGAGCAAGAGTACTCGCATTAGCAACAACATACTCTAACGAGAAATTCCCTAATGAAATCGTCTTGAAAGATCTTAAGGCGATTAATGTTTCAGTTAAGAACGGGAAAATTATTTTAAGTGTTACGCCGATTAATGGATAAGAGTTTAGAGTGAAGAATAACGAATAGAGCAAATATTTCTTAAAAATTCGCTCTATTTTTATGCGTTTTACTGTATTAGAATGCGCTAAGTAAAATATAAAAATCGTTTTATTACTCTCGTCAACAACAGTGCTAGCATTTTTGTTGATCTTGTAAGAAAGGAGCATTCTATGAAAAAGTTACTAATCTCTAATCAGTATGGTGCATGGGTTATGGCGTTGATGCCATTTTTATATGGGATGTGGTTAGCCCCATTTACATGGCAATCGTGGTTTTTATTGGCTGGGTGGATTGCGTTATATCTTGCGGTATATCCTTTCTTATCTATTTTTAAAGGACGTAACCAAGAGTTTTATAAAGTTTGGACAGTAATTTATGCGACGATAAGCTTCCTATTATTTCTCCCCGCATTCTTTTATAACTGGGAAATTATCCTCTTTGGTGTGGCAACGATTCCGTTTATTTTAGTGAATATTTACTACGTTAATGCCCGTGATGAACGTGCAATCTGTAATGACTTCGCAGGGATTGCTATTTTTGAAATTATTGGTGCGGGTGCCTATTACTTTACTGCTCGCGAATTTGATCAAAATATGTTGCATCTCGTCGTTTATACCACCTTGATGCTAATCAGTATTGTGTTTTACGTTAAAACCATGATGCGTGAACGTAAGAACAAGTTCTACCTTTATACGAGCTATGTTGTTCATCTTGCGATTCTCCTTTACTTCTTTAGCCAATCTTGGATGCTTGGCGTGGCATTTCTTCCTGCTTACCTTCGTGCGTACTTCTTTCCAAAACGTAAACTTAGTGTCCAACAAGTGGGAACAATTGAATTTGCTATTTCTCTCTGGTTCTTCTGCTGGTTGTTAGCTTATTAATAGATCATAATGAAAATAAAAAAGGCGCAATTTACTGCGCCTTTTGTTTTATCAAGAATCTTATGCTTTTACATTTTTACGGTTGAGTAACGCAAGGGTAACTTGTACGAAGAAAGCGAATGCACCGAGAATAAATACGGTATCGCCTACAATACGGAACCAACGTAAGAATTGTAAGAAACCTTGTTGCATAAAGCCTTCGCTACGCGCATACCATAAACCATGGCTGATACTTGCTGCGGCTTGGTAAATACCAATTGGTAAAAGGCTGGTTAAAATCATTAATACAATACCAAGGTTTAAGCACCAGAAACCGAATTTCATCCATTTTGGATTTAATTCTGCATCTGGACGAATGTAACGTAATACGGCTAATGCAAAACCAAGTGCTAAGAAACCATACACACCGAATAATGCTGCGTGAGCATGAACTGCGGTGGTATTTAGACCTTGGATATAGTAAAGCGAAATTGGCGGATTGATTAAGAAACCAAATACACCTGCACCGAGCATATTCCAGAAGGCAACGGCAACGAAGCAATAAATAGCCCAAGAAAGTTTACCTGCCCAAGGAGTAGCAGTTTTAAGTTTCCAGTTACCGTAAGCTTCATAGCCCATAATAATTAATGGAACCACTTCTAATGCACTGAAGCTCGCCCCGATCGCAATAATCGGAGTTGTAGTACCTGAGAAGTATAAGTGGTGTAATGTACCTGGTACACCGCCGATAGCGAAAAGAATCGCAGAAACTAAAGTACCGACAGTCGCAGTGCGTTTATCAAGTAAACCAAGAGAAGCAAAGATAAAGGCAATTGCTGCGGTTGCAAAGATTTCAAAGAAACCTTCTACCCAAAGGTGAACCACCCACCAACGCCAATATTCCATCACAGAAAGGCTAGTATGTTGACCGTAGAATAAACCTGGCCCATAGAATAACCCTACTGCAACGAAAGACGCAGTGAAAATGGCTAAAAGGTTTTTATCCCCATTACGTCTAAAGCCATCAACGACAGCACGTAACATGAGATAAACCCAAAGCAAGAAGCCAATAAAGAGTAAGATTTGCCAGAAACGACCTAAATCCAAGTATTCATAACCTTGAATACCGAACCAATAGGTAAGTGTACCTGGTTTTGGATTTGCAATCGCAAAATAGTTACCGAGATAAGAACCAATTACCACAATTAATAAGGCAACAAATAATGCGTTAACGCCTAATTTTTGATATTTCGGATCTTTTCCACCATTAATCACAGGCGCTAAGAACAATCCTGCCGCTAAGAATGCAGTGGCAATCCAGAAAAGCGCAGATTGAATATGCCAAGTACGTAATAAGCTATATGGGAAATATGGTGATAAATCAATACCATAGAAACCTTGTCCTTCAACCGTATAGTGCGCTACCACACCACCGATAATAATTTGTGCCATAAAGAGGGCAACGACAAGGAAAACATATTTACCCAATGCTTTTTGGGATGGGGTTAGAGCAAGTCCAGCAATCACATCAGTGTCAGGGGGTGTCACTTTGTCTTCTTGATGATTACGTAAGAATGCCCAACCCCAAATGAGGAAGCCAATACCCACTAATAAAAGCACAACGCACGCGATAGACCACATGATATTTTCAGTGGTTGGTACGTTATTAATAAGTGGTTCATGTGGCCAGTTATTGGTGTAAGTTGCATCTGATCCTGGACGGTCAGTAGCAGCAGCCCAAGATGTCCAGAAGAAGAAATCATTTAAATGTGCACGATCAGTTGCATTTGGAAGGGTATTATTCTTCATCGCAAAATCAGAGCGAGTTTTCACCATGCTCGGATCATCACCATAAAGCGCAGAATAATATTTTCCTGCCTCAGCAATTGCTTCAACACGAGTTGGAGAAAGTACAACTTTACCGTCCGCTTGCATATTATCGTGACGATATTCATGTTGTAATTCCACTTTTAATTCATCTTGTTGCAATGAAGTTAAATCAGCATACGGTTTTTGGAATTCCGCTTTTGCTTTAATATTTAACCATGCCATTGCTTCACGATGTAACCAGTCTGCTGTCCAGTCTGGCGCTTGATAAGCCCCATGACCCCAAATAGTACCGATCTCCATACCACCGGTAGACTGCCAAGCATCTTGACCTTGTAAAATTTCGTCGTGAGAAATCACCGTATGACCCGCTTCATCCACAAACGCTGTCGGAACAGGCGGTACATTACGATAAACTTCTACACCGGCGAAGCCTAATAATGTAAAAGTCGCCGTTAGGGTAATAATTAAAATTCCCCACAGCACTTTGTAATTTTTCATTTAATACCTCCAAAAATGATTTAAACAAATCTCCGGAATTTTAATCCTTACTAATCTAGTCGGGATTGATAATTATCAATAGGGGCTAAAAAATAAGATAAAATTCAATCGAATAATAACAGACTTTAATTATTAGTGGGTAGTTAAAAATAAGTAATAATAATTAAATAAAAGATAAGAAAGATTTTTTAGAAGAAAAATAAAAATCACGCCCGATTTTTCGTAAAAATTTATGATTTTTGGGGCGTGATTTTTGTTTTTAGAGAGATTTATTCGTCGCTCGGTTCGTACCAGGCGGCTTCGGTAAGGGGTTTGCCGAATTCGCTTTCTATGAGGCGTTTGGTGACGTCGGCTTGTGGGTCGGTGAAGACTTTGCGGGTGTCGCCGTATTCAACCATTTCGCCTTGATCCATAACGAGAACTTGATCAGAAATATGTTTCACAATCCCAAGATTTTGACCAATATAAACGTAGGCAATACCGAGGCGTTTTTGGATCTTTAAGAGTAGATTCATCATTTGAATTTTTACAGTGGCATCTAGGGTCGCCAAGGTATCGTCAATGATGACAATTTCTGGTTTTAAAATCAGCGCACGCGCGAGGGCAACACGTTGTTTTTGGCTTGATGACATAGTGCTTAAGCGAACGTTAGCGTGATCAGGGTAAAGCCCCACTAAGCGAAGTGTTTCCCCAATTTTTTCATCGCGTTCTTCGGTATCCATCGCGGTGATAATTTTTAGGGGCTCATCTAAAATTTGTCCTACATTTAAACGTGCGTTAAAAACGCTATCGGGGTTTTGGAATACCATGCGGAGGTGCTTGGCTCGGTAATAATAATCGCCGAAAGTCAGGGTGCGACCTTTGAATTGAATTTCTCCTGTATTGGGTGGGAAAAGCCCAACCAGAACTTTAGCAATTGTCGATTTTCCAGAACCATTTTTTCCGATAATAGCGAGTGTTTTTTTCTCTTCTAATTCAAAACTGATATTTTTAATAGCGTAAAATGAGGTGCTACCCAAGAAAATGGATGGGTCAACAAAGGTTTTACTGACATTTGAAACTTTTAATAATGGTGTTGACATAAAAAGTCCTTAATCCGAATTTTCTGTAGCTTGAATAACAAGTGGTGTAGGTTCTTCTTTCATTTTGCAACGCATTGCTCGCATATTTAATGGGAAATGACATGCATATTCTTGTTGACGAATATAGGTCAAAGGCGGTTTTGCAATGCATTGTTTTTGCGAGAACGGGCAACGTGGACCAAGGCGACACCCGATTGGGAGATCATCGATCATTGGTACGGTGCCTTTTAATGTACCAAGGCGACTTTTGGTTGGAATCGGTTGGCTAAAATCTGGCATCGCATGCATAATTGCTGGGGTGTACGGATGGTGCGGTGTCGTTAAAAGCGCTTCCGTTGTGCCAGATTCTACGTTTTGACCACAATAAAGAATAATGAGGTGATCACAATATTCTTTCAGGTGATTGATGTCATTACTTGCTAAAAGGATAGTGGTGTTGAGATTTTTGTTCATGCTATCCAATAGGCGGAAAATCTGGGTTTTAGTAATGGCTTCAAGCGCATTTGTCGGTTCATCTGCAACAAGTAAGCGTGGCTGGTTAGCCACTGCCATGGCAATAAGCACTTTTTGGCGTTGTCCTTCAGTGATTTCTTCGGGATAACTGCGCATGACATCGCGGTGATCTTGAATCCCTACACGGTGTAAAAGCTCAATTGTACGACGGCGCTTCCAGCCAAAATACTGCCACCAACGACCTTTAAATGTCCAGTTTGGAATATTTTGTTTGATTTGTTTTCCAAGACGACGAGTTGGGTCAAGGGTGCTAAGTGCCGCTTGCGAAACCAGGGCAATTTTGCGTCCAATAATACTGCGACGCTCTTCTGCAGGAAGTTTTAATAATTCAACATCGTCAAAGCGGAAACGATCGGCACGGATAATCCAGTTATCTTGGATTTCATTACAAATAATTTTGGCAATGATACTTTTGCCGGAGCCAGATTCGCCGACAAGCCCACAAAGCTCTCCTTCATTCAATGAGAAGGTTACGTTATCAATCATTTTGACTTTGCCTGTTGGCGTGATGACGTCAACACAAAGGTTACGAATATCTAATAGTGCCATAGTGTTTACTCATAATATTTTTCAACGGTGTGACAAAGTCCGTTACTGAAGATTAACCAGATCATCACGGTAAATAATAATGCAATACCCGGCAAGATGACGAGCCAAGGAGCCACGAAAATGAGGCTAACGGAATCTTTTATCATTAATCCCCATTCTGGTGTGGGTGCTTGGGCGCCGAGAGAAATAAAGCTTAACGCCGCAATATCAACGATTGCTACCACAAAAACTTTGCTTACTTCACGCATATAACGGATAAGCACTTTAGGCACGAAGCAAGCTTTTAGTTGTTGCCAATGGGTTGCGCCGTCCAAACGGAGCATCGTGATGTAATTTGTATTGAGCTCTTGGCGCACGACTTGTGAGATTTCATGAATAAAATATGGGAGTAGGGCGAGGGTAATCGCCAACATGGAATTCGCAAGACTTGCTTTCATTAAGGTTGCAATAATAATGGCAGTGAGCAAGGTCGGGATCGAGATAAAGCTATCAAAGAAATGCCCAAGGATACGCGAGCGCACCCCATGCGATAATCCTGCAAGTGTGCCGAATAATCCACCTAAAATTGCCGTTGCGAGGGCAACGACAAGTGCCGTCCCGAAAGTATAAGATGTGCCCACCAATAAACGGCTTAATACATCACGTCCGATATTGTCCGTCCCGAGGAAGTGCGAAATTTTACCGCTTTCAAACCAAGATGGTGGTAATAATGCCTGACCAACGAACTGTTGGTTTACATTATATGGGGTGATGTATGGGGCAAAAATAGCAATAAAAATAAGTGCGGTAAAAATATAAAAACTATAAAGTGCGACTTTATCTTGGTAGAAAGCCAACCAAATTTGACGCAATGTTTTTTGATGGCGGAATGAGTCCACAGAGTTATTTAACATACCAGCCCTTTTTATTAAATGGATCGAGAATGAACATAAGAATTTGCGTAAAAATATTTACCAGCAAAATACATAAACCGATTGCCATAACACCCGCGGAGATACTGTTGTAATCTTGTTGGCTGACGGCATCAATTAAACAGCGACCAATACCAGGCCATGCGAGTGTTCCTTCAATTAACATACATTGGGTAATTAATAAAATGAACAGGCGCGGAAATTGTGACACCAATTGCGGTAAGCTATTACGCAAAATATATTTAGTTAATACATTAAATTTAGACGCTTCACGTGAAAGTGCAATTTTAATGTAATTTTCTGTTAATAATGATTGAGTCCGTTGTTGAATGAAACGCGTGATCTCCATCATCGGTAAAATGCAAAGTACTAATGTTGGTAAAACAAGATGTTGGAGTACATTTTGAATGATTTTTACTCGATATGGTACATCCACAAACCACATATCAATAAGTGGGAATCCTGTTTTAGTTGGAATGTCGTAAAGTAAATTGTATTGACCAATTGCGGAAATTTCCCAACCATGAATAGCTGAAAAATATAATAAGATTGGTGCTAACCAGAAAATTGGGATAGAAAGCCCGACTAAATAAGTAGCACGCACGGTACGGCTAATCCACGGTTTTTCTGGCAATGCACCAATATAACCCAGCGGTATACCAAAAAGGGTTGCTAATAGCATGGATGTAAAACACAACTCCAATGTAGGGGGTAACACCGCAAGGATAGTTCGTGTTAATGATTCGCCACCTTGATAACTGATGCCAAGATTTCCGTGAAGTAGGCTATCGATATAAAACCAATATCCAGAATAAAAATGTGGCACGCCTAGCTGTGCATTTAACGGATCTTTAAGCAAAATGGCATAGCTGATGAACGTTAGCATAAAAAGCGTAATAATAGCTAAGAAGCTACGGCGTAAAAAAGCGGAAAACACTATTTAGCCTCCGGTTTTAGAGATAATGCTGAAAATTGTATATTTCCATATGACATAGAATTTAATCCTCTTACTCGATCTTTAACAACGAGAATTCGTTTAACGTTAGCGATCGGGATGATAGGTAATTTATTTAATACGATATCTTGTGCTTGGTTATAGAAAGTCGCACGCTCAGCTGTTTTATTAGATAACAGTGCTTGTTTGAGTTTGTATTCAAAGTCTGCATTGCACCAATGCGATAAGTTAGTCACATCATTTTGAGTGCTACAACTTAAAATTGGGTGCATAAAGTTATCAGGATCTAAGTTATTGGCAAGCCAGCCGGTTAAGATAAGATCGTAGTCGGCATTCCCTTCTTCTAAATGTTGGTTGAGGAATGGACGAGTGATATAACGAATTTTGACGTTTACGCCTGCCTTATTTAAATCATACTGAATAATTTCAGCCATCGAAATTGGAGAGGGGTTGTAAACATGTTCTTCGTTAATGACCCACAAATTCAGTGTGAGGTGTAAAGGTGCAAGAATTTTGCGTGCTTGCACAGGATCATAACCATAATCAAAAGAATGCGCATCAGCTTGGAATGCCCAAGAATTTGGCGGAATAATGCGATTAGCCACTGAGGCATTGCCATAGTAAAGTGCATTGACGATACGTTTACGGTTAATTGCTTGAGAAATAGCACGGCGAATGCGTTCATCTTGCATTAAGTCCTTATGGAAGTTAAATGCGAGATAAGCAAGATTCATGCTTTCAGCCTCATGGAGATAGTAGTTTCTACCTCGAGATTGTTCCAAAATTTCAAGTTGACTTAATTCTGGCGTTGCCGCAATTTGGCACTCGTTATTTAAAAATTTCAGCATGCGCCCAGATTGGTTATTGGAGAGATCAACGACAATGTTATTAATCTTCGCTTTCTTACCCCAATAATGTTTATTTTTCTCTAAACGGACATATTGATTGCGGAAAAAACTTTTGAGCTGGTAAGGACCTGTCCCGACAGGGAATACGTCTAAGTTTGAGAGATTATCGTCTGCATCTAGCTGCGTAGCATATTCTTGAGAAAAGATAATGGCATATTGGCTAGCAAGGTGCGACAAAATAGAATAGTCTGGTGAAAATAGACGAATTCGAACTGTATATTTACCAACTGCGTCAATAGATTGAATTTTTTCATTAAGTTTAATGCTTTCAAAATAAGGAAAACGGATTTTTTTTGCCTGTTGGTGGTAAATATTAATCTGTAAACCTGGATAATAGCCTAGTTTTCTTAAGATTTTACTTGTTGGATGTGCGGAATCTAATGTTCTGCCAAGCATGCGGTTAAGAGAAAACACGACATCATCAGCATTAAAATTACGTGTAGGCGTAAACCATGGGGTTTGTTGAAATTTAACATGATGACGTAAATAAATAAGAAGGGTTTTCCCGTCCGCTGACATCGTATAGCCCGTTGCAAGCTCAGGAACGACTTTATCGCTATTTTTCTTCATTGCAAAAAGGCGGTTATAGATTTGAGCGGTGACAATATTCATGCTTGTGCCATCTTCTGCACTTTGCGGATTGAATGAGAGTCCCGTATTGCTCGCACAGTAAACCAAACCGTTATTCAATACCTCTGCTGGAATACGTGGAGCCGCCTGTAAAGAGAGATGACTCATGCTTAAAGCAATTAGTATCAATCCCTTTAATGGTAGGCGTTTTAACGTTAAAAAAGGTAAAAAAGAATTTTTCATAGCATGATATAAAAAGTTAAGTGTTAGTGCTAATTTTAAGGTAAAAATCGTTTTTTCGCTAATGCAACAAAAAAGAGATTTAAAATTATACAAAAATTATGAATTAAGATTTGATTACCTCTATTGAGGCATGTTGTTTGTAAGTATATCTTTACAAGAAAAAATAACTCGTCATAAAATATTCTAAGCGCAAACATATAACTTACAACAGAGAATAAGCTATGAATGGAACCAATATGGGTTTTGAGGCATTTATGACTCAAAGTGACAATATGCAACGTGTATTACGTTCGGCAGAAAAATTTGCCAAGCTTGAGGCCCCTTTATTGATTGAGGGTGAAACGGGGACAGGGAAGGATCTTCTAGCCACTGCCTGCGTGGAAGCTAGTCCGAGAGGAAAGCAAAAATTTGTTGCAGTAAATTGTGCGGGACTACCAAATGCAGAGGCTGAAAGTGAAATGTTTGGGCATGGAGAAAGCGAAAATACTGCTGCAAGTCAGGGCTTTTTTGAATATGCCAATGGTGGAACAGTTTTGTTAGATGGCGTGACAGAATTACCTCTTGAATTACAGGCAAAATTATTACGATTCATTAATGATGGTACTTTTCGCCGGGTGGGGGAAGATCAAACTCACTACGCAGATGTACGAGTGATTTGTACTTCGCAAATTCCACTTTGGCAAGCTGTCCAAGAGGGAAAACTACGTGAAGATTTATATCATCGCCTTAATGTATTAACGCTAACTATTCCACCATTACGGGATCGCATTAATGATATACCTCTATTAGCGGATTATTTTTTAGCTAAAATTGGGCAAAAATTAAAACGTACCTTTATGCCATTGGATGAAGCGGTGTGTCGTAAATTACAAAATTACGCATGGCGTGGAAATGGTCGAGAACTTTACAATGTGCTGTATCGTGCTTGCTCACTCAATGAAACTGGCACATTGACAGTAGGGGATGTGCAACTAGTGGAAGAAAAATTTCCACTAGAAAATGAGGTGCTGGATTTACCAGAGCAAGGGCTAGAAGAAATGATGAATCATTTTGAAGAAAAATTATTACGTCATTTTTATCGCCAATATCCGACAACACGAAAATTGGCAAGTCGGTTAGGTATTTCTCATACTGCGGTGGCAAACAAATTAAAACAGTACGGAATCACAAAAGAAAAGGAATAGTTATCAAGGATTTTGATGATTTGCCAATATTAGAATCTAGGTTGGAGGTTATATGGCATCTCTTCCAAATTCTCCGAATACTAACGGAAAGCAAGTTATTATAGCGCGATACGATCGAATGCGTTGGCAAGCGCTATTCGGAATTTTTATTGGGTATGCAGCTTATTACATTTTACGTAACAATCTCTTGCTTTCTTCTCCTGATTTAATTTCACATTTTCATTTTACTAAGCAAGATATCGGTTTTTTATCTGGCACAATGCTTGTTGCTTATGGGTTAAGTAAAGGTGTTATGTCAGTTATAGCCGATAAGACCAATCCCAAATATTTCATGTTAATTGGACTCGCTATGTCGGGTGTGGTCAATATAATGATGGGATTTGGTACTGTCTTTTGGATCTTTTTCTTTCTTTGTATTCTAAATGGGATCTTTCAAGGTATGGGGGCTGGCCCATCTTACGTCATATTAGCCAATTGGTTTCCCCATAAAATCAGAGGAAGCGCAACCGCTATTTTTAATGCCTCGCATAATTTAGGTGGTGGACTGATAGCTCCTATTGCTGGGCTCGGGATTGCATGGCTTGGGCAAAATCACTGGCAATCAGCTTATTTTTTTGTACCTGTGGCTGTTGCCACGATTATCGCGATTATTTTTTATTTTGTCGGGCTTGGAAAACCTACGCAAGAACACCTTCCTCCTTTAAATGAAATTATTACCAATGATACGAATAGCCAAGGAAAGGCTGATGATATTAATACACTAGATTATTCCACATGGTTTATTTTAAAAAATTATATTTTTACCAATCGTAATATTTGGTATGTCTCCTTTTTAGATGCATTTAGCTACATGATAAGGTTGGGTGTTTTAACCTGGTTACCGTTGTATTTACTGGAAGTAAAAGGTTTTTCAAAAACAGAGGTTGCGACAACATTCGCTATTTTTGAATGGTCTGCGATTCCCTCCACGCTTCTAGCTGGCTATGTGACGGATACGCTCTTTAAAGGACATCGTATGCCACTTGCTGTGCTTTGTTTACTGGGGGTAGCAATGGCGATAACAATTTATTGGATAAGTCATTCTTTATTAGTGGTCATGTTAAGTGCGGGTATTGTCGGCGCGTTTATTTATGTACCGATGTTCTTAGCTTCCCTTCAAGCTATTGAAGTAGTTCCTCCTTTTGCAGCAGGTTCCGCGACTGGGATGCGTGGATTGATTAGTTATATTGTTGGTGGTTCTGCTGGAACGGCCTTCTTTGGCGTTTTAGCCGAGCATTATGGCTGGGATGCCGGATTCTATTTCCTTTTCTTCGCAATCATCGGCGCAATTGTGTGTTGTTATATGGTGAGTAGGGGATTAAAAGTTTCCAATAAGCGCTCAACATAAAAAATCCCTTCGGTTGAAGGGATTTTCATAAAATTTTCCGAAAAACGAGGCGTGATTTTATTCAGCGTCTTTTTCTGCTTTGGTTTCATGGTGGCGTGCAGCAACGTCGTGAAGTAAAACTTGTAACTCGCCTAGTTGGAACATTTCTAAAATGATATCGCAACCACCGATTAATTCGCCTTCAACCCAAAGTTGTGGGAAAGTAGGCCATTGTGCATATTTTGGTAATTCTGCACGAATATCCGGGTGTTGTAGGATATCCACATAGCCGAAAGGCACATTACAAGCAAGAATAGCTTCCACTGCACGCGCGGAGAAACCACAACCTGGTAATTTTGGTGAACCTTTCATGTATAGAATGATAGGGTTTTCTGCGATTTGTTTTTTGATTTTCTCTAAAGTATCCATAAAGTTCTCCCATTTTTTATAAGATAAAGGTCAGATTTTAACAGTATTCTGCTTGCTGTAAACGTTTTTCAATTTCTTTTAAACCTAAACGGCGTGTTTGGCTTAAATTCTGTAAGATGCCATTTTTTTCAAAAAAATCCTCTAATGAGAAATTTTTGATATCTGAAGTGGGCATAGTGCTAAGTTCTTCTAGTAATAAAAATAGAATACCATTCATAATACGTGCTTCGCTATAAGCTTTGAAGTGTAGCCCTGTAGCGGTTTTTTCCATTTGCCACCAAAGACGTGCCTCGCAACCGTGGATTTCTTCCATTTTTTCACGTTCTTGTTCTGAAGGAATGGGTAAATTTTTGCTGGCTTGAATAAGCAAACGAAAGCGTTCTTGCCAGTTGGTGGCGTGTTGTAATTTTTCTTTTAACATAATAAATCTCGCGCCTCATCAAGCGCTGTAAAAAATCGATCAATATCACTTTGCTGATTGTAAGGTGCAAAGGATAAGCGTAATACATTACTTTGTCCAAGTTGGGTTAAGTATGGTTCAGCACAATGTTTACCGCTTCGGAAAGCAATATTATGTTCGCCGAGTACAAGGGCTAAATCGCTACTTGCGATAGCGGTAAAAACAAAACTTACCACACTGCTATTAGGTGCTGAAAAAATTTGGCAAGTTGGATAGTTGGCTAAGCGGATTCGGGTTTCCTCGGCTAAAGCAATTGTATGCGCTTTAGCCTCTAGGGTATTCCATTTTTGCCACCATGTTAGTACCGCTCCAAAACCAATAACGCCAGCGATATTCGGTGTCCCTGCTTCTAAGCGATAGGGAAGTGGGGCGAAGGTGGTTTCATTAGCTGTAACCGTATTTACCATTTTTCCACCATAAAATAGGGGACGGAGCCGATCTAAGGCGTTAAATTTTCCAGTCAGGACGCCAAGCCCTGTCGGTCCATAGAGTTTATGCGCAGAAAATGCTAGAAAATCACAATCTAATTTTTGAATATCAATAGGAAAAAGGCTTACCGCTTGGGCAGCATCAATAAAAATCTGTGCAGATGAGTATTGGCGAATAAGTGGAATTAATTCATTAAGCGGCTGTTCGGCACCACTGATATTTGACACCCAATTTAAGGCGATAAATTTTGTATGGGAATTTAACGCATTTTTTAATGCATTGATATCCAGTATCCCTTCGTGATTGAAAGGAATAACGTGATATTTTAGCCCTTTTTCTAAAGCCAGTTGCTGCCACGGAACAAAATTCGCATGATGTTCGGCAAAGGTAAGGATAATTTCATCACCTTTATTTAAAGATGGGGCAATTCCTCGGGCAACAAGATTGGCTGCATGTGTACTTCCACTTGTCCAAATCACACATTCTTCTTTTTCTGCACCAACAAATTTGGCAACGGCTTTACGTGCATTTTCGTAAGCCGTCGTGTTTGCCTCATCATGTTGGCTACGATGTACGGAACCTGCTGAGGCATAAAAATTTATCGTAGCATCAATGAGTGCTTGTGGGCGTAATGTCGTTGCTGCACTATCTAGGTAAACTGCATCGGGATTTTCTTTTAAAAAAGGAAATTCAGCACGAAAGGCTGTAACCGGAAATGGCAAATCTTGCATAAAAATAGTTGAAAAATAAATCATAAGGTGGCATTAATTCTAACTAACTTTTATCAGAATGTCAGGTAATGCTGAGAGATTGTTTGCGGAGGAAGTATGAGTTTAATAGTCAAATCGTGTTGGACCGAACGACAACAAGATCAAATTCAACGTCAAGATGATCACCGAACCCCTTATCAACGCGATCGAGCAAGGATTTTACACAGTGCTGCTTTCCGCCGTCTTCAAGCGAAACGTCAAATTCATGCCGTAGGGGAAAATGATTTTTATCGCACGCGCCTAACGCATTCTCTTGAAGTCGCCCAAATTGGAAGTAGCCTGACTAATTATTTAATGCGTGAGGAAAAAATTCAGCATTTATTGGAAAAGAGTATGGCCTCACGGAATTATGCACTAGAAGATTTTAGAAAGTTATTGCCAAGTACGGAATTAATCGAAGGATTATGTTTAGCTCATGATATCGGTCACCCGCCTTTCGGACATGGCGGCGAAAATGCATTGAATTTTGTGATGTATAAAGATGGTGGATTCGAAGGAAACGCACAAACTTTTCGTATTTTGACTCGTCTTGAGCCTTATACAGAACACAACGGCATGGATTTAACCCGTCGTACATTATTAGGTGTCATTAAGTATCCTATGCTTATCCAAAATCCTGTTCTGCAATTTCCAAATATGGAAAGCGAGCAATTATCACCATACGTTAATATGGATAAGTGGGAAGCACAGAAAGGGATTTACCAAGATGATGCAAATACCTTTAATTGGGTTTTAGAACCGCTCACAGTTACAGATCGTAAAAACTTCTTACTAACAGATAAAGTAAAGCGGAACGGAGAAGTTTATAAAAAAACAAAATATAAATCGCTTGATTGCAGCATTATGGAATTGGCAGATGATATTGCTTATGCCGTTCATGATTTAGAAGATGCAATAGTTTTAGGGATGGTAGAGAAAGAAGCATGGGACAGAGAAGTAGCCTCACTTATTAAAGAGAAAAAAGGAACGTGGATAAGTGACAAAATAAATACACTTTCTAATGATCTCTTTGCCAATGAACACTATTTAAGAAAAGATGCCATAGGCACACTGGTTAATTACTTCATTTGCCATGTGGAATGGGTGTGCTATGAGTGTTTTGATGAGCCGCTTTTAAATTACAATGCGAAATTGCCTGATGATGTTGTCGCTGTTTTAACAGCGTTGAAAAAATTTGTAAGAAAACATGTTATTAATCATATTAATACGCAAAGAGTAGAGTATAAGGGGCAACGTATTTTACGGGAGTTGTTTCAAATTCTACGTAATAATCCCGAAAGATTATTACCTTCTAATACCTATGAACGCTGGAAATCGGCAGTAGATACAGAAAAAAATAGAATTATTTGCGATTATATTGCAGGAATGTCAGATAATTATGCAAGAAAGTTGTATGATGAGCTGTAAAAAATGACTGGACGTTAAAAATATCTAATAAAAGTTATCCAGAAAATTATTAAAAGATAAACACTTGGTATGAAAAATCGTCTTTTAATTAAAAAATTAAAAAAAAATTAAAAAAGTGCTAGACAAGTGGGAACGAAATCACTAACATACGCCCCCGTTGCGACGCACTACGTTATCAAATGTGAATGCGTTCGTAGCTCAGTTGGATAGAGCGTTGGCCTCCGGAGCCAAAGGTCGT
>JAHHQX010000016.1 GCA_020026155.1 Actinobacillus sp.
GTACTCGGCTACGAACCGAGCGGTTAGAGGTTCGACTCCTCTTGGGTGCGCCATTCAAGCTTCTACACTTCTACTTTTTCTACATTAAATTATTTTTAATTGATAAGATTAATTTTTTTATATCTTTTTTCTAAAGTTTAGACAAGTAACTATTTGATAAAAGAAGATTTATTTTTTTTTCTCATACCTAGATCTTATCTGAAATGATCAAAAAATGTTGTTTTTTATAAATGTACTAGTAAACTAGTACAAAATAAACAATAAATGGGTAGAAACAAATGAAAAAAAATCTAACTAGACCATCGCTATTAGGCGGTACAATGATCATTGCAGGTACAACGGTTGGGGCGGGAATGTTAGCGAACCCGACATCAATGGCAGGTGTTTGGTTTGTTGGTTCAGTCATTTTACTCATTTATACCTGGTTTTGTATGATGACATCTGGATTGATGATCCTTGAGGCAAATCTCCATTATCCCCAAGGGGCAAGTTTTCCTACAATTGTAAAAGATCTATTAGGTGATCATTGGAATTGGTTCACAGGCCTCTCAATTGCCTTTGTCCTTTATATTTTAACGTATGCTTATGTGACCTCAGGTGGAGGAATGACACAAGCATTATTACAGCATCTTTTTCCTACGTTACCCGTACCACGAAGTATAGGCTCGCTTATTTTTTGTTTCGGGTTAGGATTTTTTGTCTGGCTTTCTACAAAGGCGGTGGATAGATTTAATGTCATTTTGCTAGGCGGTATGGTGATAGCCTTTTTATATTCAAGTTTAGGTTTGGTCGCTTCGGCAAAAGCAACGATTTTATTTAATACCTTATCGCCTGCGAACGAACATTATTACCCCTATATTCTCGGTGCATTACCAGTATGTTTAGTATCTTTTGGATTTCATGGCAATGTACCGAGTTTGGTGAAGTATTATCGTCGAGATGGAAGGCGCGTAGCGAAGGTTATTTTTTTAGGAACAGGACTTTCGTTAGTGATTTATTTGTTATGGCAATTAGCGGTACAGGGCAATTTGCCACGTGCTGATTTTGCGCCAGTTATTGAGAAAGATGGTGATATTCATGCATTATTGACGGCACTTTCAAGTGTGATTAAGGGTGAGTCTTTGGCCGTTGTTTTACGTTTCTTTGCTTATATGGCGATTGCAAGCTCATTTTTAGGCGTAACGCTTGGGCTTTTTGATTATATTAGCGATTTATTTAAATTACCCGATCATACGAAACGGGAACGTATAAAGATTGGTATGATAAGTTTCTTGCCACCGCTTATTCTGAGTTTATTGTTTCCATATGGATTTGTGATGGCGATTGGTTATGCGGGATTAGCTGCAACGGTGTGGACAGGGATTGTACCTGCGCTATTGGTTAAAGCAGCACGTAAGAAATTTAACCCGCCACGTTATCAAGTGTACGGTGGTAATTTTATTATTTATTTTATTATTGTTTTCGCTATGTTAAATATTTTTGCACAAATCGCGCAACAGTTTCACTTTTTGCCGATTTTCACAGGGTAAGGAAAAACCATGCAACAAAAATCAGTTTATGATGAAGAAGAATTTTTTAAGCTATACCAAAAATTGCGTCAAAATCCGTATAGTTTGAACGAGGTCGTTGAAAAGAAAACAATGCTAGAAATGGTGCCTCCCCTTGCAAATAAACGTGTCTTAGACTTAGGTTGTGGCATGGGAGAACATTTAGGACTTTATTTAAAAAATGGTGCGGATTTTGTAGCAGGTGTAGATTTATCTGAGGCGATGTTGAGTGTAGCGCAAGAAAATTTACATAAATTTTGCGGAAAATCGGGGCGTGATGAAAAAGAAACGTTTTCGTTAAATCAGTGCCCGATGGAAAAATTTGACGAATTACATTTACCGCTGATGGATGTTATCACTAGCTCATTTGCTTTTCATTACATTGCCAATTTTCCTGATTTATTAAAGAAAATTACGCAACAATTGAAAGTAGGTGGAACGCTAGTCTTTTCCCAAGAGCATCCAATCGTTACATGTCATAAAGATGGAGATCGTTGGCAAAAAGATGAACAGAAGCGACCGCTTGCATATCGGTTAAATCATTATCGAGAAGAAGGGGAACGCGATAGAAATTGGTTTAAAAAACCGTTTAAAACCTATCACCGTACCGTTGCTACCATTATTAATGATTTAATTTCTGCAGGGCTTACGATAGAAGAAGTGCGCGAGCCGATGTTGCAGAATGAGCCGGAATGGCAAGAAAGTTTCAAAGATCTTGCGCATCGTCCAGTACTTTTATTTGTGAAAGCTCGTAAAAATTAGCTTTTGCGTCCAGTTTTGCTTAAATTTAGACAATATAATGATCTTTTTTGGATAGATGAGAGAACTTTCCGTTATAATGAATCATTTATCCATCATATTTAATGAATATTATTAATGAGGTTTCTATGAATATGCCTGTGGTGGCGCTAGTTGGGCGTCCAAATGTAGGGAAATCAACCCTGTTCAATCGCTTAACGCGCACACGTGATGCGTTAGTCGCGGATTTCCCAGGTTTAACACGTGATCGTAAATATGGTCACGCAAATGTAAATGGTTATGACTTTCTCGTGATTGATACTGGTGGTATTGATGGGAGCGAAGAAGGTGTTGAAGAAAAAATGGCTGAACAATCTCTCCAAGCGATTGAAGAAGCAGATATTGTATTATTCCTTGTTGACGCGCGTGCGGGGCTAATGCCAGCTGATATTGGTATCGCTCAATATTTACGTCAACGTAAAAATAAAACCACCATTCTTGTTGCAAATAAAATTGATGGGATTGATGCTGACTCTCATTGTGCAGAGTTTTATGAGCTTGGATTGGGTGAAATGGCACAGATTGCGGCAAGCCAAGGACGCGGTGTAAATAATTTAATTGAAAATTTATTAGCACCATTAGCCGAAAAAAATGACGCATCTGAGGAATCGTCCGAGGAAAACGAAGAAAATATTGATCAGGCAGAACAAGATGAATGGTCAAAAGATTTTGACGTTGAAAACGAAGCCGATGCAGAAATGCTGGATGAAGCGCTTGAGGCAGAACAAGAAGAGCAAGATAAAAATATTAAAATTGCGATTGTGGGACGTCCAAATGTCGGTAAATCGACATTAACTAACCGCATTCTCGGTGAAGATCGTGTTGTGGTATACGATATGCCGGGTACAACACGTGATAGTATCTATATTCCGATGGAGCGTGATGGTCAAGCGTATACCTTAATTGATACAGCCGGTGTGCGTAAACGCGGAAAAGTACATTTAGCAGTAGAAAAATTCTCTGTAATTAAAACACTTCAGGCGATTCAAGATGCAAACGTGGTGTTATTAACGATTGATGCACGGGAAGGGATCTCAGATCAAGATCTTTCTTTACTTGGCTTTATTCTAAATGCGGGCAAATCATTAGTGATCGTGGTCAATAAATGGGATGGCTTAGATCAAGATATCAAAGATCAAGTGAAATCAGAATTAGATCGTCGTCTTGGTTTCTTAGATTTTGCACGAGTACACTTTATTTCTGCATTACATGGTAGTGGTGTGGGTAACTTATTTGGTTCAATCAAAGAAGCTTACGCATGCGCAACCCAAAAAATGACAACGTCTATGCTTACACGTATTCTGCAAATGGCGACTGAAGAACATCAGCCACCACTTGCGAATGGTCGTCGTATTAAACTTAAATACGCGCACCCAGGCGGTTATAATCCACCAATTATCGTGATTCACGGTAACCAAATGGATAAATTGCCTGAAAGCTATAAACGTTATCTTTCAAACTATTTCCGTAAAAGTTTGAAAATTATTGGTACGCCAATTCGTTTATTATTCCAAGAAGGGGATAACCCATTTGCAGGTCGTCGTAATAAATTGACACCAAGTCAATTACGTAAACGTAAACGTTTGATGAAATTTATTAAGAAAAATAAACGATAACAAAACATTAACATTTTAAATTTTAAACAAAACCCTGATTTTTATACGTGTTTTTATAAGAGTCAGGGTTTTGTATATAAAGGCAAAAAATAGGTTAAAAATAAAGCGATAGGCGACTATTTTTAGTTAGCTTTATTGGGTTAAAAAATTAGACAAAAAATTTATACTCGTTGGTAGTAGATACTAATTATTTTTAGTTAAATTATAAGTAAAGTTTATAAATTTACACGAATTTAACAAAAAAAAAACAAGATTTTTAAAAAAATCTTGTTTGTTTAAATAATATGCTTTGCAAATCGTTTAAAAATGCGTATTATAGCGAGCCTTGTCGTTAGGCTAAAATACGACGAAATAGCAACCCTCACTGGGTTGCTATTCTTCTTCTTAAATATGGGGAAATGAAATGCGTATTGGTTGTTATCAATTACGGAATCCTGTTTTTTTAGCGCCAATGGCAGGCATTACAGATCAACCTTTTCGGCAATTGTGTAGTGAGTTTGGGGCTGGGCTGACATTCTCTGAAATGATGTCTAGTAATCCTCAAGTCTGGCACACAGAGAAGTCAAGGTTAAGATTAGCCCGTGCTACAGATGCAGAGATTAACGCCGTGCAGATTGCAGGTAGTGATCCTGAGGAAATGGCACAAGCCGCACAAGTAAACGTGCAATATGGTGCAGATCTTATTGATATTAATATGGGTTGCCCTGCTAAAAAAGTAAATCGCAAACTGGCAGGTTCTGCATTGTTGCAGTATCCCAAATTAGTAGAGCAGATTTTGCACGCTGTCGTTAAGGCAGTAGATGTCCCAGTTACGTTAAAAATACGTACAGGGTGGAATAAAGACAATCAGAATTGTGTGGAAATTGCCAAAATTGCCGAGCAAGCGGGAATTAGTGCTTTAACTATTCATGGACGAACGAGAGCTTGTTTATTTAACGGGCATGCAGAGTACGAGAATATTAAAGCGGTAAAATCGCAAGTGAGTATACCAGTTATTGCCAATGGCGATATACAAACTGCAGAGCAAGCGTTAGCCGTATTGGATTATACGCAAGCCGATGGCGTAATGATCGGTCGAGCAGCCTTAGGAAATCCTTGGATTTTTCAAGACGTCGTTGCGAAACTGACTCATGGGGAAGCGGCAGAGGCATTAGATTTAGAACAAAAATTTGCAGTAGTGTATCGGCATATTAAAGATCTTCATCAGTTCTATGGTGAAGCGAAAGGATATCGCATAGCACGTAAACACGTTGCTTGGTACTTAAATGGTCTTGCCCCCAATACTGATTTTAAACACAGTTTTAATGCAATCGAAAGTGCTGCGGAGCAATTAGAAGCATTAGAAAATTTTTTTAAATTACAAATTTTGGAAAAGAAACGATGGTAGAACAACGTAATCCAACTGAAGCATTAACAACTTCAGTGTTAAATTCTCAATCACAAGTAACTCAAAAACCATTACGCGATTCTGTAAAAATTGCGGTTAAAAACTATCTAGCACAATTAGATGGTCAAGATGTAGATGATCTTTACGAATTAGTGTTATCTGAAGTTGAACATCCAATGTTAGATATGATCATGCAATATACTCGTGGTAACCAAACTCGTGCAGCTAACATGCTTGGTATCAACCGCGGTACATTACGCAAAAAATTAAAAAAATACGGAATGGGTTGATTTTAAACCAGTTTCTTGACAGCGCACTGTGTAAACAGTGCGTTTTTTTATGTCTATTATTAAGACATTCCGTGAATAGTGCTAAAATAATTCATCATGTTGGACTTACGATAAGATTTAAAAAAGATGAATTATTTTAAATTCCCTCTCCCTCAAACGGCTGCTGATCATAAAATTCTTGGAAATGCCTTGCGTGGTGCAGACAGTTTTGCCATTGCGGCAGCTAGCCAAATGCACAAAGGTGTCATCTGCGTCGTCACTCCCGATACTCAGACTGCGCTTCAATTGCATAAAGTGCTTGAAACGCTTGTGACTATACCTATAGTTTTATTTCCAGACTGGGAAACCCTCCCATATGATAATTTTAGTCCACATCAAGATATCATTTCACACCGTTTAAGTGCGTTATATTTTTTACGTACCGCAAAAACGGGTATTTTTATTCTACCGATTAATACGTTGATGCAACGTCTTGCACCGCCTGAATTTTTGCAACAAAACGTATTCTTAGTCAAAAAAGGCGAGCAACTAGATTTTACGAAACTATGCCAACAACTCGCTAAAGCAGGCTATCGTGCAGTTGATCAAGTGTTATCGCACGGAGAATATGCGTTACGTGGTGGCTTACTTGATCTCTTTCCAATGGGAAGCGATGTGCCGTATCGTTTAGATTTTTTTGATGATGAAGTGGATTCTATTCGGATTTTTGATGTAGATAGTCAGCGGACTTCTCAAGAAATTGATGAAATACGTCTTTTACCAGCGCATGAATTTCCGAGTAACGATCAAGGAATTGAAACTTTTCGCCTCAATTTTCGACAAAATTTTCCTGAAATTCGCCGTGATCCTGAGCATATCTATCAACAAGTCAGCAAAGGGACATTAGTTGCTGGGATAGAATATTGGCAACCATTATTCTTCGATCATATGGCAAGCTTTTTTGATTATTTACCAGCGAATACTTTATTTATCAACTGGATGGATAATCAAGAAAAAGGAGAACTCTTTTACCAAGACGCGGAAAAACGTTACGAAAGTCGTCGCGTGGATCCGATGCGACCATTATTGCCACCTTCTGCGCTATGGCTTTCAATGGAAACGATCAATAAACAGTTGAAGCAGTATCCTGTTTTAAGTTTTAAACAAGAGAAAGTACTGCGCCAAAGCGTTAAGCAACAGAATTTACCTGTTGCGACTGTTCCTGATATTACGCTACAGGCTCAATCTAAACAGCCGTTGCGTGAACTTTCTGATTTCTTAGATAATTTTAAAGGACGAGTAGTATTTATCGCAGAAAGTGCAGGGCGTCGTGAAACACTTTTAGAACTATTAGCACCTTTAAAATTAGGTTTAAAACAAATCACGGATTTAGAAAAACTTACTGAGAAATATTCACTTTGGATAAGTCCGCTTGAATATAGCTTTATTATTGAAAATGACGAGCCGATAGCTTTTATTTGTGAAAGTGCCTTACTTGGTGCGAAAGTGCAAAATCGTCACCGCAAAAGTATGTCGGTTAATCCAGATACGCTAATTCGAAATCTGGCTGAGTTAAAGATCGGTCAACCTGTGGTGCATTTAGAACAGGGAATCGGGCGTTATCAAGGACTTGTTTTTATGGAAAATGCGGGCATTTCCTCTGAATTTTTAATGTTGGAATATGCCAATAATGCCAAACTGTATGTGCCTGTTGCCAATCTCCATTTAATTAGCCGTTATGTTGGTGGTAATGAAGAACATGCGCCATTACATAAATTGGGAAGTGATAACTGGGCAAAAGCCAGAGCGAAAGCGATTGAGAAAATTCGAGATGTTGCTGCAGAACTTTTGGATGTCTATGCACAACGTGAATTGAAAAAAGGTTTTGCGTTTGAATATGATCGTGAGGCTTTCCAACAATTTTCTGCAAGTTTCCCTTTTGAGGAAACCGATGATCAAAAACGTGCGATCGATGCCGTTATCAGTGATATGGCACAAGCTAAAGCCATGGATCGCTTGATCTGTGGGGATGTGGGGTTTGGTAAGACGGAAGTAGCAATTCGCGCTGCTTTTTTAGCGGTGATGAACCACAAACAAGTTGCAGTGCTTGTGCCGACAACGTTATTAGCTAAACAGCATTATGAAACGTTCCGTGATCGTTTTGCGGATCTGCCAATTAATGTCGCAATGTTATCACGATTTAATTCAGGCAAAGCTGAAAAACAAATTCTAGCAGATCTGGCAGAGGGTAAGGTCGATATTTTGGTGGGGACACATAAAGTCCTGCAAGAAGACGTGAAATTTAAAGATCTTGGTTTACTGATTATTGATGAAGAGCATCGATTCGGTGTACGCCAAAAAGAAACGATTAAAGCGTTGCGAGCGAATGTTGATATTTTAACGCTTACCGCCACGCCAATTCCACGCACGTTGAATATGGCGATGAATGGGATTCGTGATTTATCTATCATCTCCACGCCACCAGCACGCCGTTTAACCGTGAAAACTTTTGTTCGTGAAAAGGACGATAATCTTATCCGTGAGGCAATTTTGCGTGAAATTATGCGTGGTGGGCAAGTTTATTATTTACATAATGATGTCGCAAGTATTGAAAATTGTGCAGAAGAAGTCGCAAAACTGGTGCCAGAAGCACGAGTTATAGTCGGACATGGGCAAATGCATAAACGTGAATTAGAGCGCGTGATGACGGATTTCCATCATCAACGCTTTAATATATTGGTTTGTTCAACCATCATTGAAACTGGAATTGATATTCCAACAGCGAATACGATTATCATCGAACGTGCGGATAAATTCGGTTTAGCACAATTGCATCAATTACGTGGGCGAGTCGGGCGTTCTCATCATCAAGCCTATGCCTATATGCTTACGCCTCCGCCTAAATTAATGAGTACGGATGCACGTAAACGTTTAGAAGCACTAGAAAGCCTAGACACGCTCGGTGCAGGGTTCTTATTAGCCACACAAGATTTAGAAATTCGTGGAGCAGGGGAATTACTTGGCGATGAGCAAAGCGGACAAATTGAAAGTATCGGTTTTGGTCTTTATATGGATCTGCTCGAAAATGCGGTGAAAGCGTTACAAAGTGGGAAAGAACCGACATTAAATGAATTGACAGGTAACCAAAGTGAAATTGATTTAGGAATGCCAGCATTAATCCCTAAAGAATATTTGGGTGATGTAAATATGCGGTTATCTTTCTACAAACGTATTGCGAGTGCCGAAAGTGCTACAGAACTTGATGAACTAAAAGTTGAATTGATCGATCGTTTTGGATTATTGCCAGAACCTGTGAAGAACTTATTCAATATTGCTTTATTGCGTTTGCAAAGTAAGGACATGGGGATTAAACGGATTCAGATGAATGATAAAGGCGGTTTTATTGAGTTTTATCCGAATGCTGATCTTGATCCGATGAAGTTCCTCGCACTGATTCAGCAAGCCCCTAAAGTATATCGATTTGATGGGCAAACAAAATTCCGCTTTACGCAAGATTTTGAAAATCGGGAGGCCCGTTTGCGATTTATCCAAGATCTCCTTGCTGCACTCAAATAGTACATAAATTTTGGAGAAAATTGAGGCGTGTTTGTAAAGAAAAAGGACGGTTTGCCGTCCTTTTTTATTATTCAATGCCGACTAATTTATGAGTTTGTAAACTCAAAAGCCATGGCATTTCAGGATGGTTTTGATTGAGTTTGCCGAGATAACTTAATGTTTGATGTAAATTCATTTCACCCTCGTTATCGCAAGGGGAAAGAAAATAAAAACGTGCAGGAATATTGGCACGAATAAATTCACAAAATTGCACAAATTTCTCTGGGTTATCTTTATCATCCACCACGATGCGCACTTCATCAGCATGCGAAAGACATTGTTTTGCATACATTTTTGCATATTGTGCTTTTGGGCTTGTTGCAATGTAATCAATTTCAGCGGGAACTTCCTGTAAACCATTGGTTTCAATGGCAAGAAAGTAGCCACGTTTTTTAAGGGCTTGTAAGATAATGTCAATGTTTGGTACAACCGCGGGTTCACCGCCTGTTACGATAATATTTTTAGCATTAAACGCCTCAATTTTCGTTAAAATTTCTGACATTGTCATGCTTTGATATTCTTCGTATGGCGTATCACACCAGGTACAACGGAGATTACACTTGCCAAAACGCAAGAAAATTGCAGGCATACCACAATTTGCGCCTTCGCCTTGTAAGCTCTCAAAGATCTCTACGATCGCATAGCTTGGATCCACTAAATTCTGCATTAATCCTCACGATATTCACAAAAAGAAGTTGGGGTTTCCCAAAGGCGAATCGCACTGATCGGAAGTTGGCTATGTTGTTTTAATTGGGTAAACATAAAATGGGCCATATTTTCTGCTGTACTGCGACACGGAAGGGCAAATGTTTTTGAATTGAGCTCTTGGAGTAAGCGCGCAATTTTTTGCTCGCGTTCGCTGTTTTCATCGTAAATAAATGCATGATCCATATGATCGAGCAATAAACCTTTTACAACCGTTTTCACTTCGCTAAAGTCTGCGACCATACCTGATTTTGGTCCATATTGTACCAGATCACCGCTTAATTCGACTTGCAATTTATAAGTATGACCGTGTAGATTTTTGCATTTACCATCATGACCATCTAAAAGATGAGCCATATCAAAACTAAATTCTTTACTAATTCTAAACATCAATCATTCCTTATTTTTTACTTGCAAGATATTCTGCTAAGCCTTTTTCACGTAATTTACAACTTGGGCATTCCCCACAACCACCCTCAACGCCCATATAGCAGGTATGAGTGTGATGGCGAACGTAGTCTAATTGTCCCAGTTCATCTGCCATTTGCCACGTTTGCGCTTTGGTTAAGTACATCAGTGGGGTGATAATGCGAAAATCATATGCCATCGCAAGATTTAATGTCACATTCATTGATTTAATAAACACATCACGACAATCTGGATAGCCACTAAAATCGGTTTCACACACGCCCGTAATGATGTCGCTAATGCCTTGCCCTTTTGCATAGATTGCCGCATAGAGTAAGAATAATGCATTACGACCATCAACAAAGGTATTCGGTAAACCATTATCACCTGTTTTGATTTCTTGTTCGCTCATTAAAGCATTATGGGTAATGGCTTTCATTAAACTGGTATCGATAAGCGTTTGTTTTACCCCAAGATCTTGGGCAATCCATTTGGCTTTTTCAAGTTCAATCGCATGACGTTGACCATAGGCAAAAGTCACGGTTTCGACATTTTCAACACCATAATCAGCAATCGCTTGTAATAAACAGGTGGTGGAGTCTTGTCCGCCAGAAAAAATGACTAATGCTTTACGATTATGGTTTGGATTTAAAAAATTCATATATTTTCCTAGTTTTTTAAAGTGGGAGGGTTGCGAACCACACGGTTAAAGAAAAGTATTGTAGACGGATAAAAATAAATTACTACAAAAAAATCGTAAGAAGTGGCATTATTGATACACTTAATTGGTATAATTTTTTATTACGACGATATGTAAGAGATATCGTTATTTTTTGATAGTTCTGTGAGGAGTATTATGGGCGAAGCATGTCCCTGTCAGTCGGGAAAAACCTACCAAGATTGTTGCCAACCTTATCATCTAGGCGAAGATGCGCCAGATGCCGAAAGCTTAATGCGTTCCCGTTATAGTGCCTTTGTTTTAGGGAATATTGATTATATCGTAAAAACCACCTTTCCACGCCAACAATCCGCAATGGATATCGCAGCGCTAAAAAAATGGGCGCAGGAAAAACAGTGGCAAGGGCTTTGTGTATTAAAAGTGCAAGACGAATTTGCTAAAAATAAAAGTAGTGTCGAATTTGAAGCTTATTTTGCACAAGACGGTGTTGATGAAATTCATCACGAAAAATCATTATTTATTCATCAAAATGGACGTATTTATTTTCTTGATCCTACATTAAATCTCCCTGGTGAGAAATCCCCTTGCGTTTGTGGAAGTGGACGAAAATTTAAACTCTGTTGTGGGAAATTATTGCAAGAGTTTTATTTGTAAGTAACTGATTAGTCATAATAAAAGTTATACAATACATAGAATGACACCCTCAAGAAAGGTAATTATTTTTATGTATTGTTTTCTTTTTATTCGATAAGCGTATAATACCTCTCTCTAATTAACCCAAAAGAGAGGTAAATTTGAATTACGCATTTGTAGATTATGAGAATGTCGGCACATTAGATTCGCCAATTCTTAAGTCAGAAATAAATTGGAATGATTATAGTAAAATCTTTGTTTATATTGGTGCAAAACAATGTAGTTTTACGTTTCCTGAGGAATGGGATGATTTAAGAAATGTCGATTTTATAAAGATTGCCGATTGTGCAAAAAATAATTTAGACTTTCATATTGCTTTAGATCTCGGTCGTTTAGATGCGACTGTTGATAAAAGTATTGAGTTCCATATTCTTTCACAAGATTATGGATATGAAGGTATTTGTAAAACATTGACCAAACATGGGCGTATAGCCAAAATTGCACTTTCCCCTAAGAACTCACCTTCCCCAACAGCAGAGACTCTTCTAAAACCTGCAAAGGCAAATGTTCCTGAACAGCCTATCGTCACGCCAAGACCCTATACAGCAAAGTATTCTGAGCAAACATATCTGCAACTAAAAGCATTTTTGGATAAGTTTTTGTCTGATTTATCGTTGGATACAAACGAAGAACGTAAATTACGTTTTTATGATAATTTTATTGGTGGCTTAGTAAAATGTAATCTTGCTAAGGAAGTTAATGGTGAAGTCGTATTAGATGGTGTCGAATTACCTGAAAGGGGAATAATAAAAACTATTGCTAATAATCAAAAGCCACCTGTTGAACCACAAAAATCGGCTAATATTGAGCGTGTGACTGTACCTGGAAACACAAATAAACCAGAGCCTTTTATTGTGGCAGATAAAAGTAACACTAGTGCATCAGAATTAAAGAATGTTTCAAAAGAAAATGTATCTGATAAAGTCTGTGATCCTACATGTCATAAAGAAGCGTTTTATTCATATTTAAAAATAGAACGGCATTTTTTAGATATGGATAATAAGCCTACGAAAGTTGATACATTAATTAATACTGTACGTTGTTTTTTACGATCATTTATGTCCCAAGAATTTACGAAAGAACAAGCGAAAGTATATACAGATTATTGCTTAATGATGTTTAAAAAGGAGGGGTTAGTACAACAAGAAAATAGTAAATTACAGTGGAGTAAATTATCGCAAAAATTAGCTACCTATAATGAATATTGCGAATTCACCAAAAGAAAAAGTAATTATCCTAAAACGAAATTAGCATTAGGGAATAATATTGTTTCTGTCATTAAAAGTGTAGAGAAAAGTGAACGCCATAAATATATTGACTACATTTATGATCAACTTATTGGTGATGGAAAAATGAGTGTGTCTGATAATGGAACGCTTATTTGGCACAAAAATAAATTCTGATAATAAAAAAACCGCCATGAGGCGGTTTTTTATTATGCTGGATTTGGGATATCTTTAAATTCGACATCTACATCGTAGTTTTCAGCGAGCCATTTACCGAGTGCCATAATGCCGTAGCGTTCGGTTGCGTGATGACCGCCTGCGTAGAAATGAATACCTTGTTCGCGAGCGGAGTGAATGGTGCGTTCGGATACTTCACCAGTGAGGTAAGCATCCATACCCTTTAATGCAGCAAGATCAATATAGTCTTGACCACCACCTGTACATAAACCAAGGCGCTTGATTTGCGTTGGGGCATGATCATGGCTAGTTAAAGGTGCTTGTCCCAATAAATTTTGTAAACGCATTTGTAATTCTGCTGGTGAAATCGGGGTATCAAATTCCCCCCACATTGGAATGCTCGGTGTTTTATCTTCAAGAGGTTGCAGGGTATTTAAACCAAGTAACATAGCTAATTGTGCGTTATTACCTAACTCAGGATGCACATCAAGAGGTAAATGGTAGGCGTAGAGATTGATGTCATGTTGCATTAACGTTTTAATGCGTTTACCTTTCATCCCAATAAGGCGTGGATCCTCATTTTTCCAAAAATAACCGTGATGGACGATTATTGCATCGGCATTTTGGCTAACCGCATAATCAAGTAAGGCTTGGCAGCCCGTGACACCTGTAATAATTTTTTTTACGTCTTTTTTACCTTCGACTTGCAAACCATTTGGAGCATAGTCGCGAATAGCATTAATATCTAATTTTTGATTTAAAATCGTTTCAAGATGACGATTATCCATATTCCTTATCCTTATAAAAAATAAAATAAATTTTTATGAAAAAGCCGGCGTATTCTCTTTATTTTACGCTAATTATGGTTAAAAAGCGGTAATTAGTCTATTGAATGGCTGAAAGATATTGATTATATTTTACAAGTTTTTTTCAGAGAAGGATGTAGAAAATGAAATTGAAATTAACTGGATTATATTTAAGTTTAGGTTTGGTTTTTGCTACTCCATTGTATGCGGCAACATTAACTGAACCTACGGCTAAGGTAATGGTACCGACAGCTCATACGCAGATTATTAAGAGTCAAAATGATAAACGAGATTACGCATTTACGACTCTACCGAATGGATTAAAACTGTTGGTGGTGTCTGACAAAAATGCTCAGCGTGCAGCAGTGGCAGTAGATGTTGCGGTAGGGAGTGGTAATGAACCTAAGGCCTATCCTGGACTTGCTCATTTTCTTGAACATATGTTGTTTTTAGGCACAGATAAATATCCTCAAGCTGATGAATTTTCACAGTATATTACTCAACATGGCGGATCGAATAACGCATTTACTGCCTTTGATCACACAAATTACTTCTTTGATATTGATCCCCAATATTTAAAACAAGGTATGGCGAGATTTTCTCGATTTTTTGTTGCGCCATTAATGAGTGCGGAATATGTCGATCGAGAACGACATGCAGTGAATGCGGAGTATCAATCTAAGATGCGTGTTGCGACATGGCGTAATTTAGATGCGTTTAAACAAGCGACTAATCCAGATAATTCATTTTCACGCTTTAGTATCGGCAGCCTTGCTACTTTACCTACAGCTACTGTACGTCCTGCTTTATTAAAATTCTACAAAGATTACTATTCCGCTGATCGCATGTCGGTTGTAATTATTGGTAAAGAAAATACCCAAACCCTCATGAAATGGGGTAAAGCTATGTTCTCGGAAGTGCCAAAAGGACAAAATCTAGCGAGTACTGAAATTACTACGCCATTATTTAAGCGCGATCAGCTCCCAGTTTTCATTCAAAATCAGTCGCTTGATCAGGATAAAACTTTAAGTATTAGCTTTATGCTGCCTTATCAGTTGAAAGAGATTTATGCGAAAGTATTTACTTATATTGCGTACAATCTGGACTATAAAGGTGCTGATAGTTTAGCGGGCACGCTTAAAAAAATGGGCTATATTACTCAAATTAGTCCAAATTTCTCAGAAAGAATTGGAAATGAATTACCATTTGGCATTCAAATGGTACTGACAGATAAAGGTTTTGAACATCGTGATGCTGTTTTAGCGGTTGTATTTGATTATTTACGTTTATTGCAACAACAGAGTGCTAAAAATGGAGAAGAAAATTATAAAGAATTAGCAATGATTGCTAAACGTGATTTTCAATTCCAAGAGAAAACGGGCGCAATGGATGAAGCCTCTGATTTAGCTGCACACATGAATAATTATCCAGTACAGGATATTTTAGCGTTGGATTCAATCTATACGGGTTATGATCGTCAAGCAATTTTGCAAAATTTAGCCTTAATGACACCACAAAATGCAGTGGTTCAATTGAGTGCCCCGCAACTACATTTTAAAAAGCAGACCCGTTATTTTCAGGTTCCTTATTCGATTACACCATTAGATACGAAGGCAATTTTAAGCGCCAAAATACCTGATAGTGCTGCTTTAAAAGCAATGCATTTACCAGGGAAAAATACCTTCATTGCAACAAATTATACTTTGCAAAAGCCAACAATAACGGCCAAACAAGAAACCCTTGCAGATGGTATTCATCTTTTCTATCAATTCAATGGAAAATTTGATGTGCCTCGTAGTACGGTGGCTATTAGCCTTGAGCCACAGGGCAGTTTATCTTTGCAAGAACGCGTGGCAATGGCACTTTGGGCAAGCTTTAAAAATGAAGAGTTGATTCATACTTTTTATGAAGCCTCTCTTGCGGGTTTACAGGGAAGTTTTGATGCAGACGGACAGAGTTTACAGTTAAGCATTTCTGGATATACGCAAAAAATGCCATTGTTATTACAGACAATGTTGCAAAACTTCAAAAATTTTGACGAAAATCCGGCCGTGTTTAAACGGATTAAACAAACTTATGTTCAAAACTTAGAAAGTTTTCCAACCCTAATGCCATTTAGACAAACGATTGCCTATTTAAATCACGGTTTATTGCCAACCGCAGAATTACCGCAAGAAACATTAAAAGTATTGCGTAAAATGGATGAAAAAATGATGCAAGACTTGGTCAAAAAAGTCTTATTGAAATTAAATGTACGCATGATGGTATATGGTGATACTACATTTGATCAAGCAACATTATTGGCAAAAGAAGTGAGTAATAGCCTTAAAAATAGTCATCTTCAAAATAAATGGGTAAGCCCGAAAGTCAATATTATTGATAAAAATGAAGTGGTGCGCTTTGATGTTCCTCATCATGACAGTGCCGTCACTTATTATTTACAAGGTAAAGCTGGCTATCAAGCAAAAGCAGAAGTTGCGTTGCTTGCGCAAATGATTAGAACGCCATTCTTTAATCAGTTACGTACTGAACAGCAATTGGGGTATATTGTTGTTGCCTATAATAAACCTTACTATGACTACGCTGGACTAGGATTTAGTGTTGAATCTCCGCAAAGTACCAATGTTCAGTTAGTGGAGGCAATCCAACATTTTAAACAAAATTTTGCTAAAGACTTAGCACATTTAACCGAAAGTGACTTTAATCATTATAAAGTAATCGTTAAAAATGAATTGCTACAAAAACCAGAAAATTCTGCGGCTGCTGCAAATCGTTATTGGAGTGACATTTTAATGACGAATAAAACGGAATCACAACGTCAAGCCATGGTCGACGCGATTGATAGATTATCGTTAAAACCGTTTATCCAAAATATGCAGCAATTCTTATTACAAAAAGATGGATTAATTATCGAAGCGAATCCGCTTTTAAAAAAGAGTTAATCTGAGATAAATAAAATGCCACAAATTATTGTGGCATTTTTGATTTTAGAGTGGGAGATCTGTTGTATCCTTGATCGTTTTAATCACGATATCCGATTTAATATTTTTGATACCAATCCCTTTATTTAAATAATCTTTTTTCAGTTGGTGAAATTCATCTAAATTTTTGACGTGCACTTTAAGAATGAAATCCCAATCACTTGATATCATATGGCATTCACTGATTTGAGGTAAAAGTTTCATCTCAAAGATAAACCGTTCCCTGATTTTATAGTCCTCTTCTAAAAAGGTTCCATAAACATAAATAACGAATGGATAATGTAATTTTTCGGCATCACATAGTGTCGCATAACGTTTGATAACTCCCGACTCTTCTAGAATTTTAACCCTACGAAGACAGGCGGAGCAAGACAGCCCTATTTGATCGGCTAATTCATTATTAGCTAAGCGAGCATTTTGTTGTAAAGCACGTAAAATTCGACGATCAATGTTATCAAGTCTGTTATTTTTCATTTTTATTTAACCCTTAGTATAATTATTAAATCGGTTATATTTCAAACCACTCCAAATTTAAGCGTACAGATGTACTTGAATTAATAGTAATATTGATGCAATGATTAGCAGCCCTGCTACCATTGGAAGTATAAATTTTACCCATTTATTAAACGGGATGTAAAGCATTTGTAAGGTTACCAAAATTAAACCTGTTGGTGCGAGAAATAACATTGCATATTGTCCCCAGTTGTAGGCAGAAACAACAATGTCTCGAGGAATGCCAACGGTATCGGCAAGTGGTGCCATGATTGGCATTGCAAGTACGGCAAGTCCAGAGGAAGAGGGAACAAAGAGCCCGAGAATGAAAAAGACAAAGAGTTGCCCGATAATGAATGTACTTGCGGGCATTTCTGCAACAACTTCAGAGAGTGTCGCTAAAATTGTATCGGATACCATGCCTTGCTCAAGCACAATGTTTACACCACGCGCTAATCCAATAATCAGGGAAACACCCACCAAACTTGCCGCGCCCTCTGTAAATGATGATACGATTTCTTCTTCTGTTAATTTTGACATGAACATAATAATAATCGTAATAGTTAAGAAGGAAGCCGCCATTGTTGGGAACCACCAGCCTCCAGCCATGACGCCCCAGATCATAATCGGAAATCCTGCACAGAAAAGTGTAAGCACTAATTTTCTTCTAAGTGTAAATTCAGGACCTTCACCTTGTTTAGTATCTTTATAAGCTTTTAGAAAAGCATGGCGTGCGTCCCATGCGTATGAAAACTCTGGGTTAGCTTTTACTTTTTTTGCGTACCAATAAAGATATAAGATGACCATTGCGGTACCGAGGACAAATCCGATAATACGGAAAGCGATCCCTTCTGTAAATGGGATACCAGCGGCATTGGATGCGATGACTACGGAGAAAGGATTAATGGTAGAAAAAGCGGTTCCGATAGAGGCTGCTAGAAAAATAGCTCCGACTGTAACAATAGCATCATATCCGATAGCAATAAATACAGGCGCGAGGATCGGATAAAAGGCTACTGCTTCTTCTTCAATACCACATGTTGTTCCGCCAAGAGCCATAAGAATGGCTACCATAAAGACAATAGAAAATTCTTTACCTTTACTTTTTTGGGCTAGGGCAGAAAGACCTGCTGCGAAAGAACCTGTTTTGTTAATGACTCCTATCATTCCACCTAGAACGAAAATAAAAACCATGATATCAGCTGCTTCAATCGTACCGTATACCATGCTTTCTGTGATATCCATGATTCCTTTGGGATTTTGTTCAACGCGTTGATAAGAACCTGGAATCGCAATAGCTTTCCGAATCTTACCTTCCGTGAAACTGGATAGATTGATATTAATATTAAGATCTCTAAGGGTAGTGTCGGTAGCGGGAAGTTTACGATCGGCTTCTTTATAGGTGTGAATAATAAACATATTATCTTTTTTATCATAAGTAAGTTTGGAATAAGCCCCTGCAGGAATAATCCAAGTTAAGCTAACAGCGATAATCATAATGATAAAAAGGATAGTAAAAGCGGTAGGAAACTTGAATTTTTTTTTATTCATATAATGACTCCTTCTTAATTTATCGATTAAATGACAATGAGGTAAATAAGCAAGAGTAAAAGAGGTGAAATATTTATTTCACCTCTAGAGCATGTTATAGAGTGATAACGCCTGTGTAGAGGAGTATTACACCTAGGATTCCAAGAAGAAGTACAATGATTGCACCTATTTTTTCACGGTTTGTAAATGCCGGTTTATCAGGGAAATTTTGTTTTTTACCAATGTAGAAGAAAATAATACCGATTGCGTAAAGAATGAAACACAATAAGATATATTGGAGACCGGCTGCATAACAGAGCCATAATGCATAGATTGTGGCGATGGTTCCTAAAATTTTATCTTTAGTTCTTCCTTTTGGATCTACATCATAAGTTTCACCAGTAATGGTAAGTTTCAAGCCATACATCGCACTTAAAAGATATGGTACGAGAATTGCTGAACTAGCAAGGAAATATAGGGCTTGATAAGTACTGTTTGAAATTAAAGTAAGAATTAAGAATAATTCTACGAGGATATTTGTGATGAGCAAAGAGCCCATTGGTGCTGATTTTTTGTTTAATGTACCAAAAACTTTAGGAAGCACACCATCGCTTGCAGCAACGTACGGGATTTCAGCAGCAAGTAACATCCAACCTAATAGTGAACCAAATAGTGAAATAATAAGACCAATATTAATGAATGCTGCGCCCCATTTACCTACCGCAAATTCAAGAACATAAGCTAATGATGGGTTTTGTAATCCTGCCAATCCTTCACGGTTCATTACCCCTAAGGAGATAAGGGTAATAAGCATATAAGTAATTAAGGTTCCTAGCAGACCGACCACAGTAGCGCGACCAACATCTTTTTGGTTTTTTGCGCGACCAGAAACAACTACAGCACCTTCAATACCAATGAATGTCCATAAGGTTACAAGCATAGTACTTTTAACCTGACTTACAATACCGCCCAAATCAGGATTTCCCCAGAATTGGAAAGTAAATTTATCAAAATGGAAGGCAAAGATAGCTAAGACGATGAAAACAAAAATTGGAACAAGTTTGGCAATAGTGGTAACAACGTTTACCATGGCTGCGCCGCTGACCCCATTTAGAACAAGTACGGTAAAACACCAAATTAGAATGGAAGCTGCAATGATTGAAGCAATATTATTACCTGCACCAAACATCGGGAAGAAATAACCGAGCGCACCAAAAAGAAGAACGGAGTAAGAGACATTACCAATCCAAGCACTTAACCAGTATCCCCATGCGGAGTTAAAACCAACATATTCGCCAAATCCTGCTTTGGCATAACTGTATACCCCACCCGTTAATTCTGGTTTTCGATTAGAAAGCGCTTGATAAATAAATGCTAGCGCAATCATACCAATACCTGTAATAATCCAACCAATAATGATTGCCCCAGTTCCTGAATTACGAGCCATATCAGATGGAAGATTAAATGCTCCACCACCTATCATAGAACCTACGATAAGTGCTGCCAATTGAGCAAACCCAAGTTTTTTAGGCTCTGAATGTTGTTCAGACATAATTAATACCTCTAAAAGTTCGACAAAAAAGGGGTGTTATATCTTAAATACCACCCCCATAATTACCTTAACGCTATTTACATTTATAAGTCGTCACGAATGAGTGGCATTGACATACAGCGCGGACCACCACGACCACGAGAGAGTTCTGATGATGGAATAATGTGAAGTTTAATACCATGTTTTTTCAAGATGCCGTTGGTTACATAGTTACGGTCGTATACCACAACTTCTCCTGGAGCAATTGCTAATGTATTAGAACCATCATTCCATTGTTCACGTGCAGAGATAATGTCATCCCCGTCACCACATTTAATTAATGTGATTGGACGTTTTAAGTATTTAGTTAAGATATTTTCTAATGTGTCAACTTCTTTTACTGTTTGAAGTTGTTCAGGATTGTTTGGATCAAGAGTAATTGCATACACATGTAATGGACCCACAATACCTGGATGTACAGTAAATTTATCGACATCTACCTGAGTGAAAACAGTATCTAAGTGCATGAAAGCACGGCTTACTGGAATTTGGAATGCTAAAACAGTTTTGAATGAACTGGTTGGTGCTGAAAGAATACGTTGAGCTAATTTTTCTACTGAAACAGAATCAGTACGTTGAGAAATACCGAGAGCTAGAATTTCTTTGGAAAGAATTAATTCATCACCACCTTCAATAGAGGTGTTTTCACCACGGTTAAACCAGAATGGAATATCTTTACCTTTAAAACGAGGGTGTGCTTTAAAGATATATTTCGCAAAGATGGTTTCGCGGTTACGAGTTTCGGTGCGCATATGGTTAAGAGAAATACCATGGCCAATAGTTGCGAAAGGATCGCGGGTGAAATAAAGATTTGGCATTGGATCGCAAACAAATGGATAGGTTACGTTTACAAGATCATAAAGTGAATTTCTATGATAGTTACTAAGTTCTTCTTTACGAACGCCAGCCATCATTTTATTAACCATATCTTGGTCATTAAAACTTAAGAAATAATCCACTAACGCATTATGAAGAGATTCGCTTTGAACATTAGCTTCTTTTATAAATTCGTGAATAAATTCCATTTTAATTGCTTCATCTGTTGCAATTGCCTCAGCAGCTAATTTTTCAAGATAAAGCACTTCAACACCAGCATCACGTAGTGTTTGTGCAAATGCATCATGTTCCTCACGAGCAATTTTTAAATAAGGAATATCATCGAATAATAAACGTTCCAAAAGATCTGGGGTTAGATTCTCGATTTCTTCACCTGGGCGGTGAAGTAATACGGTTTTTAATCGACCAATTTCAGATGTTACGTTTAAAGCAGTATTATCTTTCATAATATGTCTCCAAATTTAACTATTGTTATTAAAAACAATTTCATTAAAAAAAGTGGCGAAAAATATCGCCACGTTAAAATTAGTAATAAGTAATATCGGTTGCATTGTTGCTGATGCGGGTACCAGCTTTACCAGCGACGATATCAACTATATCTGAAAGAGAACCTATGACGGCATCTTTTCCAGTTTGACGGGCAAAATTAATAGCTGCTTTAACTTTAGGTCCCATAGATCCTGCAGCAAAATTAAGTTTTTCCATCGCTTCTGGGGAAGCACATGCAATGGCTTTTTGATCTGGTTTACCCCAGTTAATAAATACGCCTGAAACATCAGTAGCAATGATAAATAAATCTGCATTGATATCATAAGCAAGAAGTGCTGAACATAAATCTTTATCAATTACAGCTTCTACACCCACAAGATCACCATTATCATCGTAGAAGGTTGGGATACCACCACCGCCAGCGCAGATAACAATAGTACCTTTTTCTAATAACCATTTTACTGGTCTAATTTCAAAAATACGTTTCGGTAATGGGCTTGGAACAACGCGACGATATTTGTCACCATCTTCTGCAATTGTCCAATGTTTTTCGGCAGCAAGTTTTTCTGCTTCTTGTTTTGTATAGACTGGGCCGATAGGTTTTGTTGGATGTTGGAAAGCAGGATCGTCTTTATCAACTTCGACTTGGGTAAGTAAAGTAGCAAACGGTACTTCAAATGGAACTAAGTTTCCAAGTTCTTGTTGAATCATGTATCCGATCATTCCTACTGATTCCGCGCCAAGGACATCAAGAGGATAGGTTGGAACATCTTGATAAGCAGCACCTTGCAAAGCAAGCAAACCAACTTGGGGACCATTTCCGTGAGCAATAACTAGTTCATTGTTTGGATAAATTTTCGCGATTTGTTCGCAAGCAATTTTTACATTTTTACGTTGATTATCTGCGGTGAGAGGTTCCCCGCGACGTAATAGGGCGTTTCCGCCCAAAGCTACAACAATTCTCATACGAATCTCCCGTTAAATTAAGCTTGCAACCATAACAGCTTTGATGGTGTGCATACGGTTTTCAGCTTGTTCAAACGCAATATTCATTGAAGATTCGAATACAGATTCAGTTACTTCAATACCATTTGCTAATTCAGGATATTGTTCTGCAATTTTTTTACCGACAGTTGTTTCACTATTGTGGAATGCAGGTAAGCAGTGCATAAATTTCACTCTTGGATTACCTGTACGTTTCATAAGTTCAGGAGTAACTTGGTATGGAAGGAGAAGTTTAATACGTTCTGCCCAGCTTTCTAATGGTTCGCCCATTGATACCCATACATCAGTGTGTACAAAATCCACGCCTTTGATTGCTTTATCAATATCATCAGTTACCATAATGCGAGCGCCGCTTTCTTTAGCAAATTTTTCACACATATCAACAATACTTTGTTCTGGTAATAATGATTTAGGTGAGCAGATACGGACATCCATACCAACTTTTGCACCCATAAGGAGAAGAGAATTACCCATATTGTTACGACCATCGCCAATATAAACGTATTTAATTTCACTTAATGGTTTGTCGCAATTTTCCATCATGGTGAGAACGTCAGCTAACATTTGGGTTGGATGGAATTCATCTGTTAAACCATTGAATACAGGAACACCAGCATAAGCGGCAAGTTCGTCAACGATAGTTTGTTTAAAACCACGGTATTCAATTGCATCATACATACGACCAAGAACACGCGCGGTATCTTTCATACTTTCTTTATGACCGATTTGAGAAGAATTTGGATCAATGTAAGTAACTTGAGCACCTTGGTCATAAGCAGCTACTTCAAATGCGCAACGAGTACGAGTAGAAGTTTTTTCAAAAATTAATGCAATATTTTTACCTTTTAATTTTTGTTGTTCTGTGCCTGCATATTTTGCACGTTTAAGGTCACGAGCCAAATCAAGTAAGAATTTAATTTCGCGTTCACTATGATGGGCAAGACTAAGTAAGTGTCTGTTTTTTAAGTTGAAAGCCATATTTAGACTCCTATTGATAATGTAAGAAAAAGGAAGTTGTTTTGTTAGATAACTCTTCAAAAACTGGGTACATTATGGACGTTTTTTAAAAAATATGGATTCAAACTAAATAACGTTAAAGAGGTATTTTTTAGAATAAAAATTATAAAATTTATAATAATCTATACGGATATTTTGTCAGGAAAGTTACGGTGAAAATAAAACGATGAAGATGGAAAATATAATAGAATTTTTGAAGGAAATATAAGAAAGATAGGATATATGGGATATATAGGGGAAAAGGTGAGAGTCCTCACCTTTAAAGTGCAAAGAATCACCCTCCAGCTATCTTAACGCGATAGTTTTGGGATTCCAGATAGTTTTTTAACATTTCACGATTGTCTGATTGAATCTCAATAACGCCATTCTTGACAGTCCCTCCGCACCCACAACGTTGTTTGAGGGTTTTAGCTAATTTTTTTAGCTCGGCATCATCAAGATCTAAGCCTGTGATTAGGCTTACGCCATTACCTTTTCGCCCACTTGTTTGGCGTGCAATACGGACAATACCATCGCCTTTAGGGCGTTCAATCGTTTCAGCTTGGGGCTTTATACGTCCAGTTTCGGTGGAGTAGACAAGAGTACTCATAGTGATTTAGCTCATAGTTAAATTAGTGGATAGCTTTAAAGCTGGAAATAGGTTTAATACCTTCCCATTGTTGGCAAGATGGACAACACCAACTTAATTTGTGACTTTGGTAGCCACATTGGGTACAACGATACTCAGCATTTTGTTTGATATATTCATTTACCATTTTTTGGAGTAGAACTAAACTATGTTGAGATTTTTCATCAGTCGTTTGTTCTATTTGATATTGAATAAAACGTTCAAATAATACAGGTGTACGGTTGGTTTTTATTTGTTGGTAAAGTTTCATTTGTGCAGCTTGCGGCCCTTCTTTTTGCTCAATAGTATCAATTAAAGCCAGTTCAACAGCACTATTATTTTTTAATTGTTCTGCACGAATTAAAAATAACTCAAAATTTTCCTCTTGACCAAGTTCTGTATAAAGGTATTGGATAGGGAGAATAATTTCACTTACATAATCAGGATTTTGTTCAAGTGTATTTGTGAAATAATTTAACGCTTTCTGATAATCTAAATTCATAACGGCTATTTCTGCAAGCAAAATTGATGCACGGACACATGTCGGTGATACATTTAATGCTTGTTGCAGTAATGCTTCACTTGCTACTGGGTCGCTTTTTAAAACCTTTTGGGCTTCTTCACAATAATAGTGGGCAAGTGGAATATTATTGTCTTGTGGATTCAATAATTGGAGTTTTTCAGCCACATTAATAGCCTTTTTCCATTCTTTCGTTTTTTGATAAATTTGCGTTAATTGCTGTAAAGCATTTTCTGCAAAATCTGGTTCATCTACGAGAAGAATGTATAAATTTTCCGCTCTATCATAAAAACCGACACTGATAAAATCTTTAGCAAGCTGCTGTTTAGTGAGGAGTTTTTGTTCAAAACTATAGGCATCACTTCTGTTAAGATTTTGGTGAATGCGAATAGCCTTATCTACCTCTCCTTTAGAACGAAAGAGATTACCAAGGGTCAGTTGAGCTTCAAATTGGGCTTGAAGATCCGATTCATCAGGATTATCGGGATCGGCTTCTTGTTTTTGGATAATATCTAAGAATAAATCTACCGCTTTATTAGTCTGGTTTGACAATAGAAAGTTTACCCCTGTCATATAGGCACGGGAAAACTTATTATTGGCATCTTCTTGTTGCTTTTTCACGCTTCTGTATCCCATAAACCAACCATATGCGGCTGCAATAGGAAGCAACAAGAAGAGAAGATCTAACATAGTATATTTATGCCTTTGTCTTAGGAGTTTGAGTGACAGCTGGTGCGTTAGCTTGAGGTTGCTGTGCATTCATCTGGCGTTTTAACTGGCGAGTAAGTGCCATATGTTTTAAACGTAATTTTACATAGAAGAAAGATGAAATAAGCCAACCTAGGATTAACCCAATACCAAATAAGATTGCAACAAGGGTAGATAATTGAATATCGGTTTGTGCAATAATGTAATTGAAAGTAATAATCTGATCATTATTTGCTCCAACAGTCACGCCGACTAAAAGTAAAGCAAGAAGGATGATGAGAGCAATAATATATTTGAACATTTTCAACTCCTTTAATAAAAGCATATAGAGGCGTACATTATGCCAAAAATACATAAAAAAAACGACACTTAAGTGTCGTTTTAGGAAGTCATATTATTACATTATGCAGTGAAGTCTACACGTTCGCGTAATTCTTTACCAACTTTAAAATGGGGTACGGATTTCGCGGGAAGTTGAACACTTTCGCCAGTTCTTGGATTTCTACCTGCTCGAGGTTGGTGGAAATGTAAGGAAAAACTACCGAAGCCACGAACTTCAATTCGCTTACCTTCTTCCAAGCTTTCAGACATTTGGTCGAGAATCATTTTTACTGCTAAATCAATTTGTTTGAAAGACAAATCTGGATTGGTAGTAGTCAATTTTTCTACAAGTTCTGATTTAGTCATAATACGCTCCTAAACTCTGATGGATAATTAGCTTGGTAATTATACCAAGCTAATTTTGTTAAAGAGAATAATTTAATTATTCACCTTTTGCTGCTTTGAACGCTTCAGCCATTGCGTTAGGAATTTCTACTTCTTCTTGTTTGTTTACATTTGCAAGAGCAGTAGCTTCGTCTGCTTGGTCTTTAGCGCGAACAGATAAATGAACGATGCGAGTTTTACGATCTGCACCAGTGTATTTAGCTTCGATTTCTTCGCCTACAGCAACTTCAGAAGTTAAGTCTGCAGCACGGATGTAACCTTCAACACCGTCAGCTAATTCAACTTTAGCACCTTTAGCGTCAGCTTCAACTACAGTTGCTTTTACGATAGCACCTTTTTTGGTTGCTGCAACAAAGTTGTTGAATGGATCTTCTTCAAGTTGTTTGATACCTAAAGAGATACGTTCTTTAGCTGAGTCTACTTGTAATACGATAGCTTCAACTTCGTCGCCTTTTTTGTATTGACGAACTGCTTCTTCACCTGGGATATTCCAAGAAATATCAGATAGGTGAACTAAACCGTCGATACCACCTTCAAGACCGATGAAGATACCGAAATCAGTGATAGATTTGATTTTACCGCTTACACGTTCACCTTTTTGGTGAGTTTCAGCAAATTTTAACCATGGGTTAGGTTGGCATTGTTTTAAACCTAAAGAGATACGACGACGTTCTTCATCAATGTCTAAAACCATAACTTCAACTTCGTCACCTAAAGAAACAACTTTAGATGGGTGGATGTTTTTGTTTGTCCAATCCATTTCAGAAACGTGAACTAAACCTTCAACGCCTTCTAAAATTTCAACGAAGCAACCGTAGTCAGTTAAGTTAGTTACTTTACCAGTTAATTTGCTGTTTACTGGGTGATTTTCAGCGATTGCGATCCAAGGATCTTGACCTAATTGTTTTAAGCCTAAAGATACACGGCTACGATCTTTGTCAAATTTTAATACTTTAACATCGATTTCGTCACCAACATTTACGATTTCGCTTGGGTGTTTAACACGTTTCCAAGCCATGTCAGTGATGTGTAATAAACCGTCAACACCACCTAAGTCTACGAATGCACCGTAGTCAGTTAGGTTTTTAACAACACCTTTAACTTCTGCGCCTTCTTCTAAGTTTTCAAGAACTTGTTCACGTTCTTGGCTGTTTTCAGATTCGATTACAGCGCGGCGAGAAACAACAACGTTGTTACGTTTTTGATCTAGTTTGATTACTTTGAATTCTAATTCTTTACCTTCAAGGTGAGCAGTATCGCGTAATGGGCGAGTGTCTACTAAAGAACCTGGTAAGAATGCACGAACACCGTTTAACTCAACTGTGAAGCCACCTTTAACTTTACCGTTAATTAAACCAACAACTGTTGCTTGATCTTCGTATGCTTTTTCTAATTCAATCCAAGATTCGTGACGAACTGCTTTTTCACGAGAAAGTTTAGTTTCGCCGTTACCATCTTCGAAAGCTTCTAAAGCTACTTTAACGGTATCGCCAACTTTAACTTCTAATTCGCCTTGAGCGTTTTTAAATTCTTCTTCAGAAATACGTGCTTCTGATTTTAAACCTGCATCAACATAAACGTTGCCTTTTTCGATTGCAACAACAGTTGCATCGATGATGTCGCCTAGGTTAGGTTGTTGGGTTTTTAGTGATTCTTCAAAAAGTTGAGCAAAAGATTCTGTCATAATTAATCTTCAATATATAAAAAAATAACGACCACGTTCCATCCATGAAATGTGGGGTTGATAACACAAGTTTATTTGTCCATAAATAAACTCAACGGAAATTTTAGTGAGATTCAGAAAGTTTTTGCTGAATAAACGAGAGTGCTTGTTGAATGACTTCATCAATACTCAATGTTGTACTATCCAGCAATAGTGCATCTTCCGCAGGTTTTAACGGTGCAACAGCACGGTTTCTATCGCGGAAATCGCGCTCTTGAATCTCGGTCAAAATCTGGTCAAAGTTACCATTAATTCCCTTGCTTTGCAACTGTTTATAACGTCTTTTGGCTCTTTCTTCCGCACTAGCGTCTAAAAAGAGTTTTATTTGAGCATTTGGGAACACCACTGTACCCATATCACGACCATCAGCAATCAAACCAGTACCTTTAGCAAAGTCACGCTGGAGTTGGAGAAGGGCTGCTCGCACACCTGGATAGGCTGCGACTTTTGAAGCTGCTTCCGCCACTTCTTGAGTACGAATTTTTTTACTGACATTTTCATTACCTAGAAAAGCATTCACTTCACCGTCTTGTGGACTGAAACGAAGCTCAAGGCGTTTAGCCAGTGCAGTAAGGGCTTCTTCATCATCTAAATTAATGTTTTCTTGTAATGCGGCTAAACCACATACTCGGTAAATGGCACCACTATCTAATAATTGATAATGAAAATTTTCAGCAAGTGCGTAGCAAAGCGTACCTTTACCTGCACCACTTGGACCATCTACGGTAATAATAATTGTCATACGTTCTCCTTAAAGAAACGAGTAATTTGCTGCGCGGTTTCGTCTAACATAGCGTAGCGTTTTTTATACATGGAACGTTTTTTACTTTGGATTTCTTCTAGTGGTTTACGTTCAATGTCGAGCGGGAGATGCCAATAGCCATCTGCATTTAATACGCCCTGATTTTCGCTCCAAAATTCATCATAATTGAAAAGTAATTTGGTGTGATCGTTAAAGCGGTATTTGCCTTGGTTTTTATGTGCAATACCTTCAAGGTCGAGCTGTAAGTCTTGGGCAAGCATTTTGAAAATATTAACTAGCATAAACATTGGGCGAACACCAAACAGCGATTTCGTTGCAGTTTTTACAAGTTGTGCTGCATCCTCACCTTTTGGTCCTTGGATACTGGCAATCAGAATTTTATTAGGTGGAAGGAATGTGAAAGAAGCATCATACACTCTCTCTTTTTCCGTGGTGAGAATGTTTAGTGAAAAGAAACCTTCAAAAGGATCGATTCGATTGATATTCAAATAGACTTGTAAATCTTCCGTTAAATTAGCCAGTAAGATTTGTTGTTCGCTAACGAGTTTTTGACAAAGCGACTTTCCGAAATAATTTTCAGCTAAGATAAAATTATGGCAAATCATACGTAAGCGTTCTTCAGCTGAGAAACGATTATCACAATATTTACGTAGTAATGTATTACAACGATATGGCTCTTCATTAAAAAGCGGTTGCCAAAGAGCATTTTGATTTAAAAATGTCTCAAAGGTATGGATTTGTGAGCGAATCGTTGTTTTTGCATAACAAAAGCGTAACCACGAGCGAAAGCGTTTAAGAATACGTTTCTCATGTGGCATAAACTGTGTAAATGATGGAAATTTATATACAGAATTCGTTGTCATAAGTACTCACTGTTTAAAATAATTGCGAGATTCTAGCAAAAAAAAATAAGACTTTATAGACAGGGGAGATTTTATCCTGCTTTATTTCATCTAGAAATCATAAAAAATTTTCCGAAAATTGGGGCGTCTAGGCAAAAATTTCTGGATTTTGGTACACAAATCCGAGTTCCTGGCAAATTTTAGTACCTTCAATGATTTGTTGCTCTGCTTGCTGACGATCTTCTTGGCTGGCGTGATGTTTTAAAAAGTATTGAATTTGCGGAGTGGGTGCCACTAAATGATATAAACGACGTCCACATGGCATTTTTAGTAACAAATAAACTGCTCGGCAACAATCTTCTTCATGAATAAGATTAAGAGAAGAAAGTAAATTGTCCTGCGTAGAATGTCGTGAAATGAGATTAGGGTCAATAAATTTACCTAACCGTAAGATATCACAATCAATATCGTCCAATTTGGCGAGCATTGATTCAATCTGGGTGAGTGCATGTGTAACTTCATTGTAAGGTTGGGGTGGCGTGTTTTCGTTAAGGATACCAGGTTGTGTACCTAGAACGGTTGTTGAACTGATGAAGATAATTTGAGATACAGTATGGAGAAGCGCCTCATTAATAATATTTTGAATACTTTTAACATATTCGTGATTATGAAAAAAATAGCGACTGGGAGGGATATTAATGACGAGTGCATCGACATTAAATAGGGCATTAATGTCTTCTGGTGCAGCATTCAGCTCAGGCGTTAATTCAAGTTGATACGCCTCTAAGCCTTGTAAGCGAGCACTTTCTACTTTTTCATAAGTACGTGTACTTCCTTTTACATCATAGCCAAACTGTTTAAGATATCTGGCTAATGATAATCCCCACGTATTCAACCCTATGATAGACACCGATTTCATATATTATTATCCTTATGTAAAACGCAGTAAATAAATTAAATTTACTGCGTTTATTTTAAGCTACATTACAATATTTACCAAATCTGAAATATTTGTAATTTCAAATGTAGGTTTTATGTGGTCTGGTGAGGTCTGCTGGTGTTGATTCAGCCAGCAAGTATCAAAGCCAAATGCATTTCCTCCAGCAATATCGGATGACAAACTATCCCCAACCATTAAAATTTGAGATTTTTGAACCGGAAATTTTTGTTGCATTTGATCAAATGCGGCAGAGAATATGCCCGCTTGCGGTTTTGGAACACCGATTTCTTCAGAAATAATGAGCAAATCAAAGAACTTAGCAGTTTTCGTAAAATCCAAACGAGCTTGTTGCATTGAGGCAAAACCATTGGTAATAATACCCATATTCACTTTACCATGGAGTTTTTCAAGCATAGGGATAGTTTCATGATAGGCAGGGCTTAACGTTGCCATTTGATCCATCAACTCTGCATTTATTTGTAATGGGTCAATACCGATTTTTTTACTTAAATGCTGAAAACGATAGCATTTAAGTTGATTAACATCGATTTGCTGTTGCTGATATTGCAACCATAGTGGTTGATTAATATTTTCATACTCTTCAAAATCCTGTTTCGTAAAGTCCATGCCATATTTGGCACAGACATTTACAAGACCTTGATAAGAGCTAAATGAAAATAACGTTTGATCGGCATCGAATAAGATCCATTTATATTTCATGATTTAGCCCTTAATGCCTTTATGACGAAGTAATGCGTCTAGTGTTGGTTTACGACCACGGAAACGTTCAAAGAGAACCATTGGTTCTTCGCTACCACCACGGCTTAAAATTTCTTTTAAGTATGATTGCCCTGTAACTGGGTTAAAAATACCTTCTTCTTCAAAGCGAGAGAATGCGTCTGAAGATAATACCTCTGCCCAAAGGTAACTATAGTAGCCTGCTGCGTAACCTCCAGCAAAGATATGGCTAAAGCTATGTGGCATTCTTGCCCAATCCACACCTTTTACGACAGCCACTTCATCTTTCACTTTTTTCAAGGTTTCTAATACTTGGTTTGGATTATTTAGGTCGATGTTATGGTGGAGGCGGAAATCAAATAAACCGAATTCCAATTGACGTAAAACAAACATAGCTGCTTGGAAGTTCTTAGCATCAATAAGTTTTTGTAATAGATCTTGCGGTAATGGTTCACCAGTTTCGTAATGCCCAGAGATAAATTCTAGCGCTTTTGGTTGCCAGCACCAGTTTTCAAGGAATTGGCTTGGTAATTCCACCGCATCCCATGGCACCCCGTTAATTCCAGCAACATCTGGCACGTCGATTTCTGTTAGCATGTGATGGATACCATGTCCAAATTCATGGAATAAGGTAGTCACTTCATCGTGAGTAAATAATGCAGGTTTATCACCAATTGGTGCATTGAAATTACAAGTTAAGAAAGCAACTGGCGTTTGGATATGATCTTTATCTAACACTTTACGACCAATACAATCATCCATCCATGCACCACCACGTTTGTGTTCACGCGCATAGAGATCAAGGTAGAAACTACCGAGTAATTTGCCAGTTGTTTTATCTTTAAGATCAAAGAAACGAACTGATTTATCCCAAGTATCTACATCAAAACGTTCTTCAGCTTTAATATTGAATAAGCGTGAAATAAGCTCAAATAGTCCGGAAATAACGCGATTTTCTGGGAAATATGGGCGAAGTTGCTCATCGCTAATTTGATATAACGCTTGTTTTTGTTTTTCACCGTAGAAAGTGATATCCCATGGGTTAAGCTGTTCTACCCCATATTGTTCTTTACAGAATGTTTGTAAATCTTGTAACTCTTTCTCACCTTGTGCCTTTGAACGTAATGCAAGATTATCTAAAAATTGCATCACTTGATCGGGTGTTTCTGCCATTTTGGTAGCAAGGGAAAGCTCAGTATAGGTATTAAAGCCAAGAAGTTTAGCCAGTTCTAAGCGTAAAGTGAGAATTTCTTGCATAATCGCAGTGTTATCCCATTTCCCTGCGTTTGGACCTTCATCAGAAGCACGGGTTGCGAAAGCACGATACATTTCTTCGCGAAGAGCCGCATTTTCTGCGTACATCATAACCGGCAAATAGCTTGGAAATTCAAGGGTAAAACGCCAGCCATCTAAGCCTTTACTTTTTGCCGATTGGGCAGCAGCTTGTAAAGCACTTTCTGGTAAACCTTTAAGTTCATTGATGTCGGTAATAATTTTTTCCCAGCCCATAGTTGCGTCGAGGACATTATTACTGAATTTTGAGTTAAGTTCAGATAAACGTGCCACAATTTCTGCATAACGTGCTTGTTTTTCATCATCAAGGGCAATACCAGATAATTCAAAATCGCGCAGTGCGTTTTCAATCGCTTTTTGTTGAGCAAGCGAATAAGTTGAAAACTCAACGCTATTTTTTAGAGAGAGGTAGGCATCATATAAACCTTTGTGCTGACCAAGCCAGGTACTGTATTCAGATAATAAAGGTAAGCAAGCTTCATACGCGTCACGGAGTTCAGGGCTATTTTTTACTGAATTTAAATGACTCACTGGTGACCAAGCACGTTGTAGTTTTTCACCTAGGTTATCCATCGGTTCAATAAAATTTTCCCAAGTAAATTGTGGTTGGGTAAGAAGTTTTCCAATTGTTTCTCTGCTTTCTTTTATGATTTGTTCGATGGCAGGCTGGATATGTTCTGGTTTGATTTTTGAGAATTCTGGTAAACCAGTTGTTGTAAGAAGTGGGTTAGACATAATTGTTCCTTCTAAAAGAAATCTCTATCTTTGAGATCGTTAAGAAAACGAAGTTAATTCTGCTTAAAATAACAAATTTATATGGTGCTTAAAAGTAAAAAATTTTCCGAAAATTGGGGCGTGATTAAAATAAAAAACCTCATTTTGAAATGAGGTTTTTTGAGTAGAATTTATTATTATTTTTGAAGTGTAAGAATCACACTTTCTCCTGCCACGACAGGTCCCGATTTTTTTTCAAGATGATAGATTTCTTCCATATTAGCGATAACAACTGGCGTTAATAAAGATTTATCTGTATCTTGCAATTCATCTAAGTGGAGTTCAATAACAGGATCTCCACATTTCACTTGTTGCCCTTCTTTTGCAATACGAGTAAAACCTTTCCCCTTAAGTTCTACAGTATCTACGCCGAAGTGCACGAATAATTCAACACCACTTGCAGTAGTCATTGAAAATGCATGGTTGGTTTCAAAAATCTTGTTAATTACGCCATCTGCAGGGGCAACAAGAAGGGTACCTGTTGGGCGAATAGCAATGCCATCCCCCACAATCTTTTCTGAAAACACAACATCAGGAACATCTTCAAGACTAATTAGCTCACCAGTGACAGGGGCAAAGATTTCAACATTGATAGTTTTTTTTTCTTTTGAACCAAATAATTTACCTAAAAAGCTCATTCTGTACTCCTACTTTATACAAAATCCCTGCCATTTTAGCGAAAAAATGATGAAATTAATATTTATTTAGCCCTTGTCTGCTAAAAAATCCGCAATCAAATCGGCAATTTCTTGCGCGGTTGGTTTTTGTAATGCTTCTTTAGCTAGGGTTTGTGCTTCCTCAAATGTGACATTACGAATCAGTTTTTTAATACGAGGGATTGAAATTGCACTCATACTAAATTCGTCAAGTCCCATACCGAGAAGAAGTAGGGTAGCGCGTTCATCACCGGATAACTCACCACACATCCCTGTCCATTTACCTTCAGCGTGGGAGGCTGAAATGACTTGGTTAATGAGATTTAAGACAGCAGGTGTCATCGGATTATAGAGATGCGCAATTAATTCATTACCACGATCGACTGCAAGGGTATATTGTGTCAAATCGTTTGTACCAATACTGAAAAAGTCTACTTCTTTTGCTAAGAATTTTGCATTCACGGCCGCTGCTGGAGTTTCAACCATGACACCGACTTGGATATTTTCATCGAATGCAATACCTTCTGCTCTGAGATCGGCTTTCAGTTGTTTAATAACTGATTTTAATTCACGGATTTCTTCAACCGAGATGATCATTGGGAACATCACAGCGAGATTACCAAATGCGGATGCACGAAGTACAGCACGTAATTGCGTATTGAGAATTTCACGACGATCAAGCGCAATACGAATAGCACGCCAGCCGAGGAATGGATTCATTTCTTTCGGTAGATCCATATATGGGAGATCTTTATCTCCACCAATATCCATTGTACGAAGGACAACTAAACGCCCATTCATGGCTTCTACAACATCTTTGTACGCCTTAAATTGTTCTTCTTCACTTGGCAATTGGTCGCGATCCATGAATAAGAATTCAGTGCGGTATAAACCAATACCTTCGGCTCCATTGCGTTCTGCACCTTCACAATCACGTAATGTACCGATATTAGCCACTACATCGACCTGATGACCATCTAGTGTAACGGCGGGTAAATCTTTTAATTTAGCTAGTTCTTCTTTTTCTTCATCAAGGCGTTTAGCTAAAGTGTGCAAACGTTTTACTTCTTCTTCGGATGGATTAATATAAATTTGATTATCAGTCGCATCCAAGATGATGTAATCATTTGTTTTAATCGCTTGGGTAGCGTTATTTGTCCCTACGATGGCTGGAAGTTCAAGTGAACGTGCCATAATTGAAGTATGGGATGTGCGACCACCTAAATCGGTGATAAAGCCGAGTACATTTTCTAGATTAAGTTGAGCCGTTTCTGATGGTGTTAAATCTTTTGCAACGAGAATAACCTTATCTTTGATTTCCCCAAGGTCAATAATTTTGATACCTAAAATATTTTTAATTAAGCGGTTACCAATATCTCGAATATCACCAGCACGTTCTCTTAAATATTCATCGTCTAATTCGGAAAGCATTGCCACTTGAGATGCAATAATTTTTTCAGCGGCAACTGCAGCAGTTGTATTATTAGAACGAATGTAGTCAATGATTTCTTCTTCTAATTCTTCGTCTTCAAGAATCATTAAATGACCTTCAAAGATAGCCGCTTTATCTTCACCAAGATTTTTTTGCGCACGATCTTTAATGGCATTTAACTGAGCAATCGCTTCAGTTCGACCTTGATAAAATTTTGCAATTTGTTCGTCTACTTCAGAATCTAAAATTTTGCGAGTATCGAAAACAATTTCATCTTCTTTTAAAACAAGTGCATTTCCAAAGACAATCCCTGGAGATGCGGGAATACCTGACAGCATATGAACCTTCCAAATTTTGAGTTACGAGAATAGGAAAATGCCACAAAATGAATGAGGAAATTTTGTGGCATAATGGTTTGATTGTTTTTATTCTAATGTTGGAATGAGTGCCACTAAGTGATCAACGGCTTCTTTCTCATCATCACCTTCAGCAGAAATGGTAATGACCGTACCTTGTGTTAAACCTAAGGTTTGGAGTTTAAATAAGCTTTTTGCGCTTGCTGTTTTTCCACCAGAGGTAACGTTGATATTAGAAGTAAAACCTTTTGCTTCTTTTACGAATTGCGCAGCAGGGCGAGTATGTAAACCATTTGCGGCTGTAATTTCAACTTCTTTTGAGTACATGTCTGTGTCCTTAATCAAATAAAATGGATGAATCTTTCATCCTAGGAAAAGATGCATAAATCACCTTTCTTAACTTAAATTTTAAGCGAGACAAGTATCTAATGAGCACTTTAAATAATCAATAAAAAAGGTTGTAAAATTTGAAGTACATCACAAAAAAGGCAAAAAAAGAGTACATTTAGCACTCTTTTTGTTTGTTTTATAATCGATTAAATATCGCTAGCAAAATGTCTTTGTGACTTTGTTTCAGATAAACTTGCTAATAACCGATGATAATTTTCAAAACGGATTGGGCTAATTTTCCCTGCTTCTACTGCATCACGTAATGCACATTGTGGATCAGTTAGGTGCTTACAATCACGGAATTTACATGTACCTAAAAAATCATGAAATTCACGATATCCCTCTGTGATTTGAGTTTCGGTAAGGTGCCATAAACCAAATTCACGGATCCCTGGGCTATCAATTAATTCGCCTCCTTGGGGAAGATGATACAAACGTGAAGATGTTGTAGTGTGCTGACCTAAACCAGATACTTCACTGACATCGCCAGTTAGCACATTGAGATTAGGGAAAATTTGATTGATAAGGCTTGATTTGCCGACGCCAGATTGACCGACAAAAATACTTGTACCTTGTGCAAAAAGTGCCGTCAACGTATCCATGTTTTCTCCCGTTTTTGCTGAAACGAGTAACACGTCGTAACCAATATCTTGGTAAATTTTTAGTTGTTCTTCAACCTCTTGGCGACTTTGCTCATCCAATAAATCTATTTTATTTAGGACAATCGTGGCAGGAATTTTTGCATTTTCACACATGACTAAATAACGATCGATAATATTTAGAGATAATGCTGGAATAACGGCAGAAACGATAATGATACGATCGATATTTGCCGCAATGGGTTTTAAACCGTCATAGTAATCTGGGCGGAGAATTTCACTTTTTCGTGGATAAACGCCTTCAATCACACCGCTTACACCTTGTAATTGCTCATTGCCTTCACGCCAAATTACGTAGTCGCCGACAACTAAGCTTGATAAAGTACGGCGAAGATTACAACGGAAAATTTTACCATGTGCATTTTCCACGTCTGCATGGGAAGCATAGCGGGTAACAACACGCCCATCTTGGGTTTCACCCAGCATTTCATCTTGCCATTCAATATCTTGTTTTTGATGGCGATGGAGTGTTTTAGAACGATTTGCCTGAATACGGCGTTTTTGGTTTTGAGTTAATTTGCGTTTAGCCAAAGAGAATCCTTACAGAAAAAAGCTTTTTCCGCTAATATAGGGAAGTAAATTTCTATAGGATACCGAAATTATGAGTACAGATAAAGCAAAACAAAAAGACCGTCAAAACTTGATTTGGATTGATTTGGAAATGACGGGATTAGATCCAAATAAAGAACGTATTATTGAAATTGCAACGATTGTCACGGATAAAGATTTAAATATTTTGGCAGAAGGTCCTGTTCTTGCCGTTCATCAGTCAGATGAGCTTTTAGGTAAGATGAGCGAGTGGTGTCAAACGACGCATAGTCAAAATGGTTTAATTGACCGTGTGCGTGCGAGTAAATTGACTGAACGAGCTGCCGAATTACAAACGCTTGACTTCCTTAAAAAATGGACAGAAAAAGGTGCTTCACCAATTTGTGGGAACAGCGTAGCACAAGATAAACGTTTTCTATACAACTACATGCCAGAACTTGCTGATTACTTCCATTACCGCCATTTAGATGTAAGTACATTGAAAGAATTAGCTGCTCGTTGGAAACCAGAAATCTTAGCTGGATTTAAAAAGAAAAATACACATCTTGCCTTAGATGATATCCGTGAATCTATTGCCGAACTTGCTTACTATCGTGATCATTTTATCGACTTGGATAAGGCGTAATTAAGTTTGTATTAAACTATTTTCAATAAAATTTTCCGAAAATCGTGGCGTGGTTAAAACTGCCACGATTTTTTTATATCTTGTATATGGGTAGGCAAAAAGAGATTCTTATAAAAGTAAAAAATTGTATGGTAGCTAATAAATATTTTTTATAAACAACTATGTTAGTTTAGTAAGGAGTCAGTTATGGTACGTGAATCTTTTTTTAGGCATTCTATGCTTTCTATTGCATTATTTTCGATCTGTATTCCTGCTGGGGAGGCCTGTACAACGGTCCTAGTAGGAAAAGCTGCAACTGTTGATGGTTCCACGATGATTGCTCGGAACGAAGATATGAAAACAGCATGGGATAAACGTTTTGTTGTGCATCCAGAAGGTCAAAATACTCCGAATAGTATGTATGTTTCTAAAGGCAATGGGTTTACATATCCATTGCCTTTAGTTCATTATAAGTACACTGCTACGCCTGAATGGACGCAAAAAGATGGGCAATATGAGGAAGCGGGGATCAATCAATTTGGGGTGGCAATGAGTGCAACAGAAAGTGCACGTGCGAATGAAAAAGCGCTCAAAGCCGATCCATTAGTGAAGAATGGGATTGCAGAAGACTCTATGCTTACGGTCGTTCTTCCCTATGTTAAAACTGCCCGAGAGGGGGTAGAAAGATTAGGAAAAATTGTTGAACAGAAGGGAGCGGCGGAAGTAAATGGGGTCATTTTCTCAGATAAAAATGAAATTTGGTATATGGAAATTGGATCTGGTCACCATTGGGTAGCGGTGCGAGTTCCTGATAATAGCTATGCGGTTATTCCAAATAAATTATGTATAGGTGAAATTAATTTAGATGATTCTCAACATTATTTAGCTTCTCCAGGATTAATTGTATTTGCAGAGCAAAAAGGTTTATATAACCCTAAGAAAGATGGCAACTTTAGCTTTAAAAAAGCATTTGGTACGGAAGATGCTCACGATAAACAATACAATAACCCGCGTATATGGGATGGGCAGAGAATTTTAACGCCATCAGTTAAACAAGATGTTGATGCCAAACAGTTTAAAATATTTCAAGTACCTGATAAGAAAATTGCGGTTACGGATGTCGCGAAAGTATTACGTTCTCATTTTAACAATACGCCATATGATCCGTACGGGAGGTATCAGGGTAAATTTAGACCTATTAATGTTGCGTATACGATGGAATCGCATATATTGCAATGTCGCCCCAATATGCCTAGTGCGGTAGGTTGCGTACATTGGATTTCACTTGGAGTGCCTGAAACCAGTGTGTTTATTCCTTTCTATTCAGGAATTTTATCTACGCCACAGGTATATCAACAAGGGACGGATATGCCTGATTTTAAATCAGCTTATTGGACTTATCGAAGAACTGGTGCATTAACTACCCCTTATTACCATCCGTATATGGAAAAATACACCCAACCTCAGCTTGAAAAAATTCGTCAGCAAGTGAGAGATACATTTAAAAATAATGATCAAGAGGTATTAGCCATGTATCAAAAAAATCCAAAGCAAGCTGAAATATATATGACAGAGGAAGGGAAAAAATTATCTGCTACAGCACTTCAAGCCGTTCAGCAATTGAATGCTATTTTGTTAAAACAAATGACAGCACAAACACCCGTGCAACATGATAGTAATCTGTAATTTATCAATAATATAATTTTTTCCGAAAATCGTGGCGTGGTTAAAACTGCCACGATTTTTTCGTTATGGGGGGAGAGGAATAGAAATTTAGGATGTACCTGTTATACTCGGCATTCTTTAGGTATTTTATTGGTTGAAAAATTTAGAAATTGAAATTATGAGTAACGAAAATAAAGCGATTGTTTATGTACTAATTGCCTATATCAGTATTGCGATTATGGGGATCTTTGTAAAATTTGCTTCAGGCGCGGTTCCATCAAGTGAAATATTATTTGTACGATTTTTCTTAGGGGCAATTTTCCTCTTGCCTTTTGTTGTGAAAACTAAACAACTAAAAATTAATTTTACGAAGCCTCAATATTTTATTTTACGGAATGCCGCAGGTATTTCGGCAATGTTGTTGATGTTCTATATCATAAAGCACTTGCCAGTCGCGATTGCCATTTTATTGATGAATACCTCTGCACTTTTTGTTCCGATCATTTTATTATTCTTAGGGATCCGCACTACTTTAACTCAAGTGGTGTTGATTTCTCTGGGCTTCATTGGCGTCTGTGTCATTTTGTTGGGGAGCCATTCACAAGCGCATATTGATAATTTTTATGTATTCGTTGGGATAGTGAGTGCTGTTCTTGCCGCGATTGCTTATTGTAGTTTACAAGAATTGAACAAATATAATTCTCCTCAAAATATCGTTTTTTACTTTCATACGATTGGCTTCCTGTCGATAGCCCTTATTTTTGGGCATGATTGGGTATGGGTATCATTCTCTAGCTTTATCTTATTGATTTGTGTTGGAATTTTTGGATTAATTTTCCAGATTTATGTGACCAAAGCATTTAAATATGCAAGTGCTAGTACGCTAACGCCATTTACGTTTATTGGCGTAGTATTTTCAGGATTATTTGATGCCTTTATTGTGAAGGATCATCTTCCGGCTACATTTTGGATTGGAGCATTAATTATCGTTATCGCCGTAAGCCTTTTAGCCAAAGATAATGCCAAACGTGCAAAACTCAAAAAATTCGCCGAAAATCAGGGCGTGATTACACAAAATAAATAAAAAAAGGGGCAGATAATTATCTGCCCAAAATGTTTACTCATCTTACCAAGAGTAACCAAAACTTGCACCATAGCCGACTTCCTTACGCGTATTAACGCTTACGCCAGCTTTGAATGTTTCCTTCCTATCGTCGGACGTGTGTGCATAACCGACGGCAAGCGCATTTTCATCCTCATATCCTCCTACAGCGGCTGAAACTGTACTTTGATCGGCAAAGTGAGACGATTGGAGCATTCCAATCGCAATACTACTCGCAATCCCTGCTCTTAAATGTTTTTGCATTCTGTGCATGCGACGATTCAAATCATCTAAGCGATGATTAGTTTGTGAATTTGCATTCATGACTTTTTTCACATAACCCACAGTTGCGACAGAGGAATCGTCATTTGGATTTGTTGCCACGCCATCAATAATTGCTGCGTGATTTTTAAAATGTAAGCCTTGAGCAGTTAATGTAACGGATGGTTTTCCATGGGTTCCACTAATTGTTACACCTTGCTTATTTACGGTCGTATGCGCGGTATTACTGTTACCGACAGTCATCGAGTTTTGAATATGTACGTCTTTATTGAGCGCTACATCAAGTGTTTTCGTTTTATTATTTGCAGTAACAATAATGTTGCTATTACCGTTAGTAGTGGTTCCTTTTATTACTAAAAATTGCTGCATTGGAATCTTGAATGATCCTTTATTACCTGAAACTTCAATTCCCTGATTCACCGATTTAGTAATTTTTTTCACACTGCCTTGTAATGATTTAACATTATTTTCTGTAGAACTTGCGATTTTATTTGCTGTTTGGGCCGTTTTATTAGCTTGTTCTGCCGATTTTGTTGCAACCTGAGCTGTATTATTGGCCGTATTTGCAGTCTTGTCCGCATGTTTAGCGGTTGCATTTGCCTGATTTGCTGTTTTATTTGCTGCTTGAGCGGTGCTGTTCGCTTTATTAGCAGTTTGAACAGCCACTTTTGCATCTTTATCCGCATTTTGAGCTGTTGCGTTTGCTTGCCCAGCTGTTTTATTTGCTGCTTGTGCAGTGCTATTTGCAGATTGTGCGGTAGTATTGGCTTGGTTAGCGGTTTGCTCAGCAGATTTTGCATCTTTATCCG
>JAHHQX010000017.1 GCA_020026155.1 Actinobacillus sp.
TAGATAAATAAAAATAATATTTAACAAAAAGAGCAATAAATATACACTAAAAGATTATTTTTTATCCGTTCATAAAATCCGATAAATTTAATCGGAAATCTATTTTTAATAAAAATTGGTTAAAAAAAAGCAAAAATGGAGGAAAAAATAAAAAATATGTAAACAGAAAATTAAAATAAAGGTTAAAAAACACCCGTAAAAAGGGTGTTTTTTAGTCTTTCATTTAAGAATTTTGATAGGTTTCTTCTATTGTAGTGATTATGTTTTCAATATTGTTGATTGATAAATAATCATAATATAGAATATGTAATTATTAAAAGTTAGCTTATATGAAGTACTAACTTCTAGTGATATCAGGCTTCCGGTTCAATCTCTTGAAATAACATATTCCAAATTGGTTATAAAATTATATAAAGAGATAAAAAATAATACACTTGCTAAGAAAAATAAGAATGGTATTCTTGTAACCACTTAGAGGGAGTAAGGACGTATCCTTCTACGGAAAGAACATCAAGAAAGGTTAATCTTCGATTACGAAATTAGGTAGGTTTAAAAATGTTGAACATGATTTCTACAAAGGCATACATCCTAGCAAATGAACTTGCTGATGCCGTAGTAGCGAGAGCAGTTCGATATTTTGCTAAAAACGAACGTGGTGTAACGTCTATAGAGTATGGATTGATCGCTTTTGCTATTTCTGCTGCTGTTATTTTTATTGCTTATGGTAAAGGCAGTTTTGTTCAAAGTTTAGGAGCAAAATTAAATGGCATGGCGAACGCAATCAAAGCAGCGTTACTCACGGTAAATAGCCACTAATTATACATAGTTTTGAAGAGAATGCGATGAGAAAGCAAATTATTTGACCTAAGACGTGTTCTTAATGTGTATTGGAGAAACTCCAAGTAAATAGTTATTAATTTTCATAAATGAAAATTGAGTGAGGTATAAAATGTTAAATGAACTTTCTACAAAAGCATACGTAACTGTAACTGAAAATGTACGTTCAGCAGTACGTTCTGGTATCCGTGCATTCGCTAAAGACGAACGCGGTGTAACTGCAATTGAATACGGTCTAATCGCTGTAGCTGTAGCTGCAATGATCATCGCAGTATTCTACAACAAAGACGGTTTCATTCACAAATTAGAAGACCGTTTCGGTAGCTTAAGCTCAGCAATCAGTACCGCTACATTAAGCGTTACAGCTGCATCATAATAACTACTTAGATAGTTAAATAATATGTGAGGTTGCCGTCCCATGTAGGGTGGCAACCTATTACTAGTTTTAGTAAGAATTAGTTTTTAGTAATTTTTTTATTTTTAGGTCGTAAGTATGCTCCCTGCGTCACATAGCATCAGTTTGGGTATGATGGGAATCTTTCTTATTAGTTCGGTTACCATTGTTACAATTCTTATTTTGATTAGCTGTTCAGATGTACAACATCGAGTGATCAGTAATCAGCTTGTGTTTGCATTAGGGTGTGCGATTCTTCCTTATTCTATCCTGTTGCACGGAGGCGTTTATCTTACTCCTGCAATTATAACGTTAGCCATAGGCTTTGTTCTTTTCCTTATTCACATTATTGGTGCTGGCGATATCAAAATGTTATCGATACTCGTTTTAGCAATCCCACCATCTCAGTTAATGTTCTTTTTCTTTTTTGTTACCGTTTTCGGTGTCATTTTAGCACTCGGTGGCTTGATATTTTTCCGCAGAAATGTTCGCGAAAAAGGACTTCCGTATGGAGTAGCTATTGCTGGTGGGTTCCTTTTGCAGGAGGTTTTGTTTTTTCCTGCTGTGAGTTAGTAAAGGGTTTTATTCGTTGTTAGGTTTTTAATTTGTCACAAAGATCTAAGGATTTATTATGAATTATCGTCTTCTATTTATCATTTCGTTTTTAATATTAGGGGTAGGTGTAGTTGGTCTTGTTGTGATGAATAAATCACACGATGATGAACACGCCGAAATCCGTCGTCAAGAGGTTGTTCAAAAACCGGTATATAAAAATGTTGTTCTTGAAACGGCAGTGGCTACCAAAGATCTTACAAAAGGAACCGTCTTACAAGTAGGTGATTATAAAGTTACGACAAAAACCTATTCCATTCCTGTCAAAGCGGACGAAAAAAAAGCAATTCCTCAAATTGTTTTTAATATCCGTCCCGATCTAGATCAAACTGATAGCGGTACATTAAATGCCTTTTTACTTACTGAAAATGTAACAAAAGGTACTATGATTGATCCAAAAGTATTGGTTTCTCCTAAATCTGATGATTATATCGTTGCAAACTTAGATCCAAATAAAGATATCGCATATACACTTACTATTCCTCTTGATCAATCTTATCTCTTAACTACCTTAAAAACAGGGGCGCACGTCTCATTGTTCGGACAGTTTTATCGCGATAATAAAAGTAACCTTGTAAAAGTTTTAGATTATCTTCAAGTCTTGCGCATTGACAAACCTAAAGCAAAATCAAATAGCGGAATCGCAGGGCGTATAGTGTTGAAAATGACACTCAAACAATTAAAACAGTTATACCGATTAGAATCTGGTATTTCATTAGTTGCTCTTCCAGCTGCAGCCCCTGCAGCCGTAAATAGCGAAAGTCTATTAATCCGTCAATTAAGAGGATAGGTATTATGCGTAAGTTATTTCTATTTGTTATGACACTTGCGGTAATGAGCGTGCCGAGTATTTTACAAGCACAAACTATTACATTAGCTCCGGGTGAAAGTCGTGAAATGACATTTAATCAGAAAATTGACACTATTTTTGTAACCAATCCAAGTATTGCGAATTATAAAATCCTAGGTGACAAACGCTTACTTTTTTATGGATTAACGGCGGGGATGACAGATGTTAATGTACTCGGGACAGATGATAAAAATCTATTAAGTGCCAATATTATTGTTAATGATATTGGGCATGCTGATTACACCAACAACCAACTTAAAATCAAGATTCCACAGAGCAATTTACAAGTTGTAAAAATTGGGCAAGCGTATGTGATCAAAGGTCAAGCGAAAACTCAAGAAGAACTTGAGAATGCACAGCGTATTGTTGCTGCTGCAACAGGAAATACGCCAGCCAGAGAAACCGATACGATAGGGGATAATATGGGTAAGGATATTCTTACGCATTATACCTTTGATAACGTAATTAATGATGCTCAAGTATTAGATCCTAAACAAATTAATGTCCAACTTACCGTTGCTTCTATTGATAAATCATTGGTAGATAATCTCGGAATTTCTTGGTCTTACCTTGGTGGAAAAATTTCTAATGCATTTGATCATGCATTGGAAAGTGCATCTGCAATTACCTCTTTTAATCATGCAAATTCGGGAGCTACGCAAATTTCTTTTAATGCGGCGAATTTCCAAGGCTTTATTAATGCATTACACAACAATAATGATGCAAAAATTCTAGCACAACCAAATCTTGCGATGCTATCTGGACATAAAGCAAGTGTATTAATTGGGGGACAAATTCCTGTTGTTCAATACACCTCCAATGGTACGCCTACAACAAACTATCAAAACTACGGTATTAATTTACAGGTAGCTGCCAAGGTAGAAAATAATGGACGAATTCGGGTAGCACTTGATCAAAGCGTATCGGATGTCGTGGGAAGTTTAGCAGGGGCACCTATCCTAAATACGACTAGCAGTCAGTCTAGTTTTGAAGTTGCGAATGGGCAAAGTTTTGTAATCGGTGGATTGTATAGCACAACGCGTAGTGAAGGCTTATCAAAAGTTCCATTACTTGGTGATATCCCAGTCTTAGGTGCATTTTTCCGTAATGCATCTACTTCAACCAAAGAGCAAGAGTTAGTCATCGTTGCAACCGTTCATCTTGTTAAACCAGTTGATAAAAACGAAATTGTTTTACCAAACTTTGATAGTACAGGAACTTTACAAAGCTTCTTTAACTTGCGTCCGTTGAAAAAAGTTTATGACAAAACGCAGGTGACTAATTTCTTACAACGTGGAGGATTTATTCAATGAGAAAATTAGTATTAATCGCGGCACTTGCTGGATACTCAGTTTTCGCCAATGCGTTGGATAAGAATGTGTCGGATAACGTTTATGTTTATGGAAGTTTAACTCAACAACTAGCAGGTCATCCTGCGTTTGGGAACACCCTAAAACACAATGTATATGGTGTAACGGTATACAACAGTGCCTATGTGAGAAGTAAACTCAAACATAATGAGCACGGACCGGTTGCGCCAATCGGTGGTCAATTTGCACCAATCGTACTTCAAGAAAATATTTATCCCTTATATAGCGGTACGTTGTATGGTTTGAAAAATTTAGAATATCAATTAACTCGTGCAATTTCGACACCAACCGAAACAGGAGCAAGGGTGGTTTACAGTTACGCATTACGTCAACTTGCTCCAAAAGTAAAAGACTTTTTGCTTGAGCAGGGATTAGATTCAAGAAATATCCAAATGATAGAACAGGCACATCCACTTTACCCACTTTATGTGGGATTAGGAACTTTTGGCAAGAATAGACCGACTTGCACTTATTCGGCAGCGGATTCTAGCTTTGTCGAAAATATTGGGGCAGTGGATGGGCTTACTCCATGTTCTGTTGAAAGTAATATGATTATTCAAAGTGAATATTAAGGAGAAGATTTATGTTATTACTTGATGGTAACAATGCTACCGTTGATAGTTCACGAAAAGTTGTTGTTATTTCTCCTTCTAAACCAATTCAAGAAGAATTGGCGGAATTGCTACGTTCTCATGGCGTTGAGTACGTTGAGGTTATTGATAAGTCTTTTGAAAGTGAAGACATCTCTCTTGATGCAGAAGAAACTGTGGGTGTCGTGATCGATATTGAAGACGATACCAATGTCCCAGAAATTATTGAACGGGTTAGCGCGATTGTACCTCAAAAAATTTGGTGTTGTTTAGTTGGTGAAAGTGATTCTATCTCACTAGCACAACGCTTGGCTGAAGCAAATATTTTATATTTTAACCGTAAAAGTCAACTTAACTTAATGGTAACTCGCATTACAGCGAGCAAAATGACAGTTCCGACTATTCGTAACACGGTAAAAGTTTGTGTATTAGGCTGTAAGGGTGGTATTGGTGCAACTTTCGTATCGGCTCAGATAGCTAATAAGATCGCAAAGGATAAAAAAGTTCCTGTTTTATTAGTGCAGGGTAGTCATGGTTCCCAAGATCTAGATTTACTTTTTGATAAAAAACTCCAAGGGGATATCGTAGAGTTTGAGAAAAACCTCGATATTTTTATGGGAGATTTCGAACACTTGCCAGAAGATGAATTAGAAAAATATAACTTTATCATCTATGACCAACCTATTTTTAATGTGACTAAAGACGAATACATCAATTATTTTAATGTTGCAAGTAGTTTCGTACTGGTTGCAGAACGTCATCCTGATTCATTACGTGTAGCAAAACGTTTTATGGAACAGTGCGAACGTCAACGATCTAATAATAATCAATTGATCAGAACGTTTGTATGTATTGAAGATAGCCGTTTAGAGCACTCACGTTTAATGTCTAAAGCAGATATTGAGAGTTTACTGACTTGTAAGGTGGATGCCATTATTCCATTTTTAAAAAATACCAATGCAAAAACGGTTCTTGATGTACGGATGACAAAATCAATTCAAAAAATTGTCAAACAACTCGCGATGCTGATTATTGGTGCATTATCGCGTGAGGAAGGTAAAAAAGAACAAAGTAGTTTATTTAAAACCATTTGGCAAAAACTTATTAGTTAATAGGTGGTATGTATGTTAACACTAGATCAACAAGCTGAATTTCGTGATGGCGTTTTGAGTAACCTAGAGGTAAATAAACTCGATCAGTTAAAAGAAGATCGGGAAAAGCTGGTCAATGAATTGATCCAGGTTGCTTACCAGGTTGCAAGTAAAACTAACAACTATCTAACAGCTGCCGATGCTGTGACCGTAGCAGAGATGGTAGCAGATGAAATTCTCGGATTTGGTCCATTACGTACACTTATGGAAGATGAATCTGTCAGTGATATTTTGGTAAACGGACCTTATAACGTGTGGGTTGAACGCCGCGGGCTTCTAGAAAAAACCGATAAGATGTTCATTAATAATGAACAATTAACCGAAATTGCTCGTCGTTTAGTTGCCATGGTGGGACGTCGTATCGATAGTGGTTCTCCGTTGGTAGATAGCCGTCTACCGGATGGTAGCCGTCTTAATGTTGTTATTCCGCCAATTGCCCTTGATGGGACAGCGATCTCTATTCGTAAATTCTCTAAGAACAAAAAAAGTTTACAAGAATTAATGAATTTTGGCTCTATGAGTTTGGAAATGGCGAATTTCCTTATCATTGCTGCACGTTGCCGAGTAAATATCATTGTGTCTGGTGGTACAGGTTCAGGTAAAACAACTTTGCTGAATGCACTTTCTGCTTATATTTCCCATACCGAACGTGTCATTACCATGGAAGATACCGCTGAATTGAAACTTGAACAACCTCACGTTGTACGACTAGAAACCCGTATTGCGGGGGTAGAAAATACTGGGGCAGTGACGATGGGGGACCTAGTTATCAATGCGCTACGTATGCGTCCTGAACGTATTATCGTAGGGGAATGTCGTGGTCCAGAAGCTTTCCAAATGCTCCAAGCGATGAATACTGGTCACGATGGTTCAATGACAACCCTGCACGCCAATAGTCCTCGAGATGCTATTTCACGTGTGGAAGCAATGGTAATGATGGCGAGCTCAAGTTTACCGCTTGAAGCGATTCGCCGTAATATTGCTTCGGCGGTAAATATTATTGTTCAAGCTTCGCGTTTAAATGACGGTTCACGTAAGGTAATGAATATTACTGAAATTATGGGGATGGAAGGCGGCCAAGTCGTTCTACAAGATATCTTTAGTTTTGAAGTAGGACACGATAGAACTAAAGACGGCAAGATTACGGGACGTTTTATTAATCACGGGTTAATTTCTCGTAGCTGTGTTGCTCAAAAAGCACAAATGTTCAATCTAGAAAGTGAATTGAAATCAATCTTTGCTGGAGTGGAAACAGAATGATTCTTTACTACGTCGTATTAGCATTCGGTGTATTGTTATTACTTTATACCGCAGTTAAGTTCTCGGGAACTAAGAAAAAGATCGTTGCTAAAGAATACACGACATCCTTTTGGAACAATCTTTACCATAAAACAAAAGATAAAGTCTTATTGTGGAAGTATTATTTTGTAAATGGGAAACCACAAAACCTAATACGGAACAGTATTATTACATTGTTCATTTACATGGTGGTGTATTTTGTAAATGCGCAATTTATTCGTTTTAATTCTACCATCGTAAGTACTCTTTATTTCCTTTTATTCTTTGTTTTCGTATGGAAATGGGGACGCCGCCGAAATCGTAAAGAATTTGACAGTAGCTTTCCTGAAGTTATCCAAGTCTTAAATAGTGCAACTACGGCAGGGGCAGGGTTATTACAAGCAATAGAACGTTGCGGACAAGATGTTCGAGGACCTTTTGGCGAAGAGTTTAAATATATTTATAAACGTTTAGCTATCGGGGAGGACGTTGATACGGTAATGGCAGATAGTTATACCCGCTGGCCTTATCGTGAGTTTTATTTCTTTATTACTATTTTAAAGATTAACCTTGAAAAAGGTGGTCAGATGAAGGAAATCATTAAACGTCTTGGTCGTGTAATTGCTGATGGTCAAAAGATGGAACAAAAGAAAAAAGCCATGACATCTGAAGCGCGTATGTCTGCCATGATCGTTGGGGTATTCCCACTATTTTTCTTCTTCTTTATGAAGTTCCAAATGCCAGATAACTTTAATTATATTATTACCGATCCAAAAGGTCGTCTTGTGTTGTACTACGTACTCGGTTCTGAATCCTTGGGTATGGGTATTATTTGGTGGTTAATGAAGAAGGCAACCTGATTATGCTTACACAGATTCTATTCTTTTCGCTTATTTTTGGCTGTTTTATTGTTGTTATTATCTTTGCTATTGTGGCACGAAAAAAAATGCAAGGATATCGTGAGATTCTTGCTGGGATTCGACCAATGGAAGTTAAAGAAGATGATAACAAGAAAGGAAAACGTAAAGAACAAATTGAGCTTGAATTACTTATCATTAGTAATAATAAATTTCTGCGAGTATTGGGGTTAATTGATAAGAATTTAAAACTTAAATTATTGTTTGCGGGTTTGGTTGTATTTATCACGTATGTTATTACGTCGGATACCAACCAAGGTGATGCATTGATGACATTTTTCATCGCGTTAATTGCATCAATTGTATTGCCGGGGATGATTACGGGGATGGTTATTAATGCACGGGTTAAATCTATTATGGAGGATTTACCAGGTTTTATCGATTTAACCGCTGTGTGTGTACAAACCGGGATGACCATTGATATGGCATTAAAACGTGTAGCAATTGATTTTAAAGTATTAAACCCTGATTTGACTTACGTAATGCTTCGTATTTTACGAAAAGCAGAATTAACATCACTAGTTGTCGCACTTGATGAATTATCTATTTCATTACCAACAAAAGAAATTCGTATGTTTACAACAGTAATGCAACAAAGTTTAAATTTTGGTTCTGCGATTTACGATCAATTAATTCAGTTATCTGCAGATATTCGTGAAATGCAATTACTCAGAATTGAAGAACATTTAGGAACATTATCAGCGAAGATGAGTATTCCACTTATTCTTTTCATCATGTTCCCGATTATTATCCTAATCTTAGCGCCAGGTTTCATGCGTGTATTTCCACAAATGGGCTTCTAAGAATAGCATTAAAAATTTTCCAGGTTAGTAAGGATGAAATTATGACGTTCAAAAAAGTATGTAAAAGTGCTCTCGTACTCAGTGTTATTTTAGGTTTAACTGCTTGTGTTAGTAACCACCGTGGGAATAACGCATCGCAACGTTATACATTGAATAAAACAGCATTAAGCCCTGAAAAAATAGAGGTATCGGAAAAGCTTTATAATTCTACAGGAAACTATGCAAGCTTGGTATCGCTCTATCGAACAGTGCTAGAAAATACAAATAACAAAAAGTCTGAAACTTATAATGGATATCTCTATAAATTAGTCAAAGCCTATTTTGATGAAGGTGATTACACCTCAGCATTATTGTATGTAAAACCATTATTAACTAACCCACAATTTAGAGAAAGAGGACTTCTTGTTCAATTGCGTTCGCTTGTACAACTTCAACAATACAACGAAGCATTAACAGTAGCTAAAACACTGATTAGTCAATATCCAAATAATGCACAGGCATATAATAGCCAAGGTATCGCTTATGCCCAGCTTGGTTATTTAAGAAAAGCCAGTCAAAGTTTTAATACAGCACGAACTTATTTTTTAAATGACACGATTGCCTTAAATAATTTAGCGATGATTTCCATTTTAGAGGGTAATTATAGTAATGCGGTTCGTTTATTACTCCCACAATATTTAAATGGTCAACATGATCAACGTTTACTTTATAACTTAGTTTTTGCTTTGGTAAAAAGTGGCGATATACCGTATGCCCAAAAAGTTATTGAACGTGAAAATATGAATACCAATCCTGATGAATTGATTAATGCGTTAAAAAATACTACGCGAACTTCAAATAACATCATGCCTACAATGTAGGAAAGCATAAAATTTTTCGATAATTGAGGCGTTGAGCAGGAACAAGAAGATGGTAGGAAATTTAACACAGCGATTCCGTCGATTCTTGAAACAAGATAAGGGCGATATGATGGTTGAGGTGGGCTTAACCATTGGCATTTATTTTCTGATTATCTTCATGATTTTCGAACTAGGACGCATGGCAATCACCAATGCTTATTGGACATATGCCGTATCCGAGGGGGTACGCCTTACTCAAACTACAGATTTGCACGATGAAGGCGGTGACTACCAAGATGCACTTCGTAGCAATATTTTAAAAAGTTATGACAGCATTGTCGGGCAAACGACAATGGGATTATTTGCAGCCAATATTGATGGCTTGACCGTACATATTGATTATGCAAGAAATCTCGCGGATCTCGTTGATGCAGTTAAAAATAACAGAGGGAGTAGTTCATCAGACTTTATTCATAATTGCTTAAAAGGTAAATCATGCAGTTATGATGCACCGCTTGCTCGTTATGTTATTTCTTACAAATATCACTTTATTGTGCCGATTCCATTTATCAGCTCAACGGTGGAGCATTTATTTACTCGACAATTTTTCGTGGTACAAATTTATGAACGTTCATACTTTAATAAAGCTTCTTAAGCCAGTAAGAAAATTTCTCCGCGATACAAAAGGGGCAGCCGCGATTGAATTTTTATTGACGGTGATGTTTTTAGTGTTGGTCCTCTTTTTTATGATGGATTTAGCAATTACGCGGGCGACAGTCGCACAATTAGACAATATTTCTTATTCGTTGGTAACTGTTTTGCGCGAACGTACTCAATTGTACCGTACGCCAGATGGGAAAAGTAAAGTAGAGGCTCTATCAGAATCAGAAGTGGCACCGTTAAAAATATTGGCGAAGGCGATGTATTACGGCAATCCAAATGATCCAAGACCACTTTATTTAGTGATTCAATCATTGCAATTTGACCAAACGTCAGCGACAAAAGAACCCGTTGTTGATATGGCACTTTCCCAACCGATGGGGGACACCAAACAATGTGTTCCGACAACGAATTTATTAAATTTTCAAAATATTGCTCCACGAAGTGAGCAAAATGATGAGCGAACTATTCCGCTGTATCAGGTAACAGTTTGTGTACCCGCATACAGTGTTTTTAGATCATTGGTAGTAGGACCTGCCTATGCGAATGGTACATTGCGTTCTTCTTCTCTGGCAGTAGGACGGTAGTATTTTCCTTTAGGAGTGGAGTTAGGGGATTAGTATGAGAAAACGCATTTTAAAAGAAAAACTAGCGAAATCTTTACTAACTAAAAAAATAGAAGAGTTTTATCACGACGAGTCTGGTGTTTACGGCATGATTACCATTTTGCTGTCAGCAGTCATTATTGGATACGTCACTTTTGTTGTGGATGGAACGGGGATCTTATTTGATAAGGTTCGGTTTACACAAGGGTTACAACAAGCTGGATTATTTTTAACGGCAGAAGATAACCGTTTCCGCGAAAATCAAAATATTGTGGGGGTAAATTCACAGCCCAAATTACAACAAGTTTCGGAAGACATTCCGCCGATGCCAGCACCTTTTACTAAACAACCTCCGATATTTAATAACAAGGATTATGCAGGTAGAGAGGGGTATGACGCGCATGGCTGGCCTATTTGGCTTTGTCCTGTAGATAGCGATTATGAATATTGTAAACAACAGTATGAGCAAATTTCCAAGCCTAAGTACTATCAAAAGAAAGGATGGCAGGCGTTTCAAAAATATTATACTGGAGATTACGGAAAGAGTTTACAGGACTATTTAGATGCGAAGGGGCAGTATGACAGTGCGGTAAAAGCACACGATCAAGCAGTTGCTGCTCACCACAGTTATCCGGCTTTTCAAGATCATGCAAAGAAAGTAGGCATTTCTCTGGATGGTTGTTCAGATAATGATGTCGATTCAACGAATTATAAAAAATGTGATCTTGCATTTAGGCAGTATGGTCGAAATATCCAAATGATCACAAATATTGTGCGTAGCTATTATTTGCCTACAAGCTATAAACATTATGCGAATGGGAATTTGAAGAATAACTATAACATTAAGGATGAGTTTTATTATCACTGTGACCATACTGTGAAAAATGGTGTAGTGACGAATGATATTGCTTGTATTGTTGATGGGGGATTTGAAAGACCGTCTTGGCTCTATTGGGGCGATACTTTTAAAAAAGACCATAAATTGTCTTTTAATAAGACACAAAAAATAAGTGTTGATAATACGGTTTATATCGGAAAAACACGGGCGAATATTCCAGTAGATGTTGTATTTGTTAATGATTTTTCAGGATCTATGAATCACTCTATATGTAAAGACACAACTTGTAATAAAAAAGATCCTGCAAATATAAAAATTACAATTTTGAGAAATGTGATTCAACAGATATCCAATGAGGTTCTTAAATCACCTACTGATCCGAGAGCGCCTAAAAATTATAACCGGATTGGTTTTGTTGATTTTGCCTATGGTGCGCAATTATTAGACAATCCTAATCAATGTGTCTTGCCGTATAGATATGATAAATATCGTTTATCACATGAGCTTGTTCGAGGAAATAAAAAAGACTGCGCATATTTGGATAAAAGAATACAAAGCATTAAAACACGCTTACAAGATTACCCTACTTATTTAGCTACGTCATACGAAAATGAGTTAAAAGAGTTACAAATTAAGCAAAATCAAAAGTGTCGTTACAAAGATACATATGGATATAAATTAAATTATTTTAATACTTTGCGCATGATAGAGGATTTAGATGGAAATCCGTTAGAAAATAATTTAAGTAATACATTTTTCCGCTTTAAGAAGCGTGCTCGTTGTTTGGGACAATATTATAAAGGTAAACGCTTAATAGATCCGCAACCAAGTACCACGCAGGCTTGGTTTTATGCGAACCCAACTGATCTTAAAAATTTAAATAGTAAATTTGCGAGTATTAATCCTACTGGTTTCACGCTAGCCTCATCGGGATTAATAGTAGGTGCGAACTTATTAATGAATAAGAATCCAGAAACTGCACCAGAGAAAATTCAATCTAACACGAAACGGTTTATTGTAGTCCTTTCGGACGGTAATGATGAATACAATGCAAAATATGATGATACAAAGGATCCTGATGAAAGCAAATTTATTGCTGGTGGTGGGCAATCTAGTACTCAATATAAACCAGATGAGATTCATTTTGAGCAAAGGACAGGAAATGTACAGGATAAAGGGAACTATATTACTCGAACCTTAATGGATCCAACGAAGTATTTGAATCTAGGCTTAAAGCCTGATAATGAAAAAATTAAAGAAATTAACGATGAAGATGGTCAGGTAGTGACTAGAGTGGGGATTGATGGTATTTGTGCGCGAATTCGAAGTAGGCTAGATACTTATCTGGTGGATCAAGAAAAATATGGAAGATATCCCTCTCAAATAAGTTTTATTGCGATTGGATATGACCCATCTAAATCTAATAGACGTGATCAGCGAGAGCAGTACGAGGCTTGGATTAAGTGTGTAGGACATAAAAATTATTATGTTGCAAAAGATAAAGATGAATTAATTAATGCAATTCGTAGTGCCACTGGATTAAATGAAGAAGTAGGAAAAGTAACAGATAAACGACCTGTATTTCGCGATAAGTAGCGCGTTGCTTTAAATTATTTAATAGGAATAAATCATTGCTGATGATATGTGATGGAAAAGATTAGTGATGAACTTAGTTAGTACACGCACATAAAGGGAAGAGAAGATGGTAGGACAGTTAACACAGCGATTCCGTCGATTCTTGAAACAAGATAAGGGAGATATGATGGTTGAGGTTGGCTTAACCATCGGCATTTATTTTCTGATTATCTTCATGATTTTCGAACTAGGACGTATGGCAATCACGAATGCCTATTGGACATATGCCGTATCCGAGGGGGTACGCCTTACTCAAACTACAGATTTGCACGATGAAGGCGGTGACTACCAAGATGCACTTCGTAGCAATATTTTAAAAAGTTATGACAGCATTGTCGGGCAAACGACAATGGGATTATTTGCAGCCAATATTGATGGCTTGACCGTACATATTGATTATGCAAGAAATCTCGCGGATCTCGTTGATGCAGTTAAAAATAACAGAGGGAGTAGTTCATCAGACTTTATTCATAATTGCTTAAAAGGTAAATCATGCAGTTATGATGCACCGCTTGCTCGTTATGTTATTTCTTACAAATATCACTTTATTGTGCCGATTCCATTTATCAGCTCAACGGTGGAGCATTTATTTACTCGACAATTTTTCGTGGTACAAATTTATGAACGTTCATACTTTAATAAAGCTTCTTAAGCCAGTAAGAAAATTTCTCCGCGATACAAAAGGGGCAGCCGCGATTGAATTTTTATTGACGGTGATGTTTTTAGTGTTGGTCCTCTTTTTTATGATGGATTTAGCAATTACGCGGGCGACAGTCGCACAATTAGACAATATTTCTTATTCGTTGGTAACTGTTTTGCGCGAACGTACTCAATTGTACCGTACGCCAGATGGGAAAAGTAAAGTAGAGGCTCTATCAGAATCAGAAGTGGCACCGTTAAAAATATTGGCGAAGGCGATGTATTACGGCAATCCAAATGATCCAAGACCACTTTATTTAGTGATTCAATCATTGCAATTTGACCAAACGTCAGCGACAAAAGAACCCGTTGTTGATATGGCACTTTCCCAACCGATGGGGGACACCAAACAATGTGTTCCGACAACGAATTTATTAAATTTTCAAAATATTGCTCCACGAAGTGAGCAAAATGATGAGCGAACTATTCCGCTGTATCAGGTAACAGTTTGTGTACCCGCATACAGTGTTTTTAGATCATTGGTAGTAGGACCTGCCTATGCGAATGGAACATTACGTTCTTCTTCCCTTGCAGTTGGGCGTTAATAATTTGCTAAAAGGATATTGAAATGAAAAAACGCATTTTGAAAGAAAAATTAGTGAAGTCGCTGCTAACTAGAAAAATAGAAGAATTTTACCATGACGAATCAGGCGTATATGGAATGATTACTATTTTACTGTCAGCAGTCATTATTGGATACGTCACTTTTGTTGTGGATGGAACGGGAATCTTATTTGATAAGGTTCGTTTTACGCAAGGCTTACAACAAGCAGGGCTATTTTTAACTGCTGAGGATACTCGATTCCGCGATAATCAGAATATTGTGGGTGTAAATTCTCAACTAGGTTTAGGGGATGCGGATAAACCCCTACCACCGAAACCGGCTCCTTTTACACAACAACCGCCAACACAACCTGTAGCGCCTACAGCACCAGTTGCGCCACAAAGACCCGATAGGGAACAAGTGTGTGATGCTGCTGGGTACGATTACTATAGCTATGAATGTAGTGATGCATATAGAGAAGCTGAACGGAACTATAGAGATCAGGCACGTGATTACCAACACAAATGGCGAGATTACCAAAATGCTGTGGACACCTACAATGATGAAGTTGATCAATATAATGCCGCTGAACAACAATATGAGCAAGCAAAAGCTGCCTATCAACAACAGGTTACGGAGTATAACAATGCTGTCAATGCAAAAAGTATTGTTGCGAAAAACTTTCAGGATTTTAAGTTGCATGCAAAAAATGTAGGGATTCCATTAAAAGGGTGTTCGGAAGCTAAAACTGATCCAACGGCTTATAAACAGTGTGATCTAGAATTTAAGGAATATGAACGTAATATCCAAATGGTTGCTACTGTGGTTCGCAGTTATTACTTACCCGATACCTACAAAAATTACACTGCAACTGGGAATGCGGAAAATAATTACAATATTAAGGATGATTTTTATTATCACTGCGATCATGTTATGAAAAATGGTGTGTTAACAAACGATATCGCTTGTGTTGTGGACGGTGGTTTTGAACGTCCATCTTGGTTGTATTGGGGAAATGACTTCAAAAAAGATTACGGACTCTCTTTTGGTCGTACACAAAAAATTGCTGTTGATAATACAGTTTATATTGGGAAATATCGTGCGAATATTCCTGTTGATATTATGTTTGTGGCTGACTTTTCAAGCTCAATGAAAGATTCAATTGATGGTGTAACGTTTGCATGTAAACGCCCAGATCGTGATTATAATGTTACACGATCAGGAAGACGGGTTGCGTGTGTACAAGCAGATGATCCGAATGTAAAAATCAATGTATTACGTTCGGTAATTAAGAAAGTATCTACATCATTATTGAAGCCATCTGATGATCCAAATGCTGTAAAACTTTATAACCGAATTGGTTTTGCCCTTTTTGGATATGGTTCACAGTTATTAAATACACCAGATCAGTGCGTATTAGCATATGTATATGATACGACACCATTAGCTACGCCGATTTACATAGGGGATCCAAAGAATGCGCAATTCTGTAACGGTGCGTCACAACAAATTGCAGATCAGCAATCTACAGTTGCGAACGATCAAAGTCAGGTACAACAGATTCAGCAAAGCATACAGGATGCACAAAATAAAATTGCAGCCGATCAACAACAAATAGATCAATGTAATAATAGCGGTAACTGGACTAGTGAATGTGATACTGCTCAAGATGATATACAGAATCAGCAAAACCAATTAGATGGCGATGATTATGGTTATTATCACCATCATCACCATCATCATTATCAAGAGGGGCTCAAAGATCAGTTAACAGATGCACAAAATACGTTAACAAACGATCAAAATGCACTGAAATCATTACAAGATCAGCAAAAACAAATATGTATTTACCAAAAAAATAGCTATTTTTTAAATTATGCTAAGACTTTAGACATGGTAGATCATTTTGATGGATCTTCTTTAAGTAATCAGCCATTTTATAAATTTGCAAAAAGTGCGTCATGCTTGTTACAAGCTAATCAAAATCCACAACCATCTACAACGCAAGTATGGTATACCAGTACAAATAAGGATCTGGCAAAATTAAATGCTGACTTTGAAAATATTTCTCCGCAAGGGGCTACATTAGCATCTTCTGGATTAATGATAGGTGCCAACTTATTGATGCAAGTTGATAAAGATACATTACCAGACAAGATTAAATCTAATACTAAACGGTTTATTGTTGTATTGTCAGATGGTATTGATACGGTCCCACGTGCACCAACGTGGATGACACATTTACCATCCGCGGGTGGAGAGGAAAGTAGACAATATAACCCTAATGTTATCCCGCAAGATACAGATGGATCACTTATTCCTTATAATGTACACAATAAAGGACGTAGAGGATACGTCCCAGGATATAACAACTACATTACACGTAGTCTAATGGATCCTACCCAATATTTGCTTCCTCAAGGAAATGCCCAGCAGATAGGGGTGTGTGATCGTATTCGTCGTCGATTAGATAGCTTACAACAAGCTGGTTATACTAAATATAACTCCAAGATCAGTTTTATTGCGGTAGGATATGATCCACGCAAATCTACTGATCAAGATACGTTAGCGCAAACTGCAGCATGGGAAAAATGTGTAGGTGAAGGCAATTATTACACTGCAAAAAATGCAGATGAATTAGCGAGTGCTATTCGTAGTGCTACAGGACTTAATAATGAAGTCGGACAGATCACCGATAAACGACCAGTATTTGATAATAATACTGATCCATTAACCAATTCGCCTGTCGTAAGTTCCTCATCTTCATCGGGTTCATCTTCAGGCTTACCAGTACCAACTGCCAGTGGAACACCATCAGGTTCTAGCGGTTCAGGAAATACAAGCCATCCAACGGGAAGTACCTCATCTGGTAATACACCAGATGGAGCAGCCCCTCCAGGACAAGGTTCAACCTTTGACCCTGCAGGGGTATCCCCACCGTAAAATAAAGTAATATAAAAGGAAATGCCTTGGGTAATGACCAAGGCATTTTTATTTTATATATTAGGGATAATAAAAAGGTAGCGCATGGCTACCTTTATTTTTAATTAAAATTATTGATTATCTTCATCAATACGGCTTGCAACCGCATTTTGTTGATTTTTATATTTAGCATCTCGACGTACATTATAAGGACGAGCAGCATCATTACTCAGGATCTCAAAACTCAATGCACCAATTGTCATTTTAGGACGAAGTGCAAGCGGTAATTTACCTGAGTTAAAGAATTCTAAAACAATTTTACCTTGCCAACCTGGATCAATGCGATGGGCGGTAACGTGCACCATTAAGCCAAGGCGCGCGAGAGAAGAACGACCATCTAACCAACCAATGATATTTGCTGGCAACTCTACATTTTCATAAGTGGTTGCGAGTGCTAATTCTCCTGGATGTAGGAAAAAAGCATCGCCATCATCTACGATAATTTCATCGCTCATAACGGCTTCAAGTTGAGCCGCAACAGTTTCTTTAGGACCACTTAAATCAATGTAAGGCAGTGCGTAATCTTTGAAGACACGAAAAGAATTCCCTAAGCGAACGTCTACCGTTGCACCGTTTATTTGGTCGTTGTCTGGACGAGGGGTAAGTTTAATTTTGCCTTCATCTAAATAGCGTTCAATATCGGTATCACAGAGTCGCATTGCCTTTCCTTTTCTGAATTAGTTTGAGTGGTGTGGAGTTTTTCCCAATAAATGGAGAATTTGTGCTTTTAGCATATTAATAGCGATACGGTTTTTACCACCACGAGGGACAATAATATCCGCATAGCGTTTTGATGGTTCAATGAATTGTAAGAACATTGGACGAACGGTTGCATGGTACTGATTAATAACAGATTCCATAGAACGACCACGTTCTTCCATATCACGTTTTAAACGACGAATAAAACAGATATCAAGTGGTGTATCAACGAATACAGACATGTCTGCAATTTCACGGATACGTTCATCAGTTAAAAGTAAAATACCTTCTAAAATGATAATTTTTTTCGGCTCGAAATGATGGATTTTTTGAGTACGCGTATGTTCAACATAGCTATAATCTGGAATATCAACTGCTTTACCCGCTTTAAGTGCTTGTAAATGAGAAAGCAGTAAATCGCGATCCATTGCATTTGGATGGTCATAGTTTGTTTTTACACGTTCTTCTAATGCTAAATGTGACTGATCTTTATAGTAGTTATCTTCAGAAATAATTCCGATATCTTTTACACCTTCTGTTTGTAATTCCTTTAAAATAGTTGACGCAAATAGACTTTTACCCGACGCAGACGCCCCTGCGATTGCGATGATAATGCAAGATTGATCAGACATTTTTTTTCCTTTACTGATGAAATGATAAATTTTAAGAATTATAAATAAAAAGTTTAAAACTTAATAACAATTTATTTACAAGTTAGTTTCTTTTCATAAAAAGAACACATAACGAACAATAAATTACCCATTAAGAATTACATTTCCCATTATGTAGGAAAGGGAATAGGGTATCAGACTGGGGTCGTATTCTAGCACAAAAATTTGCGTTTTTTTAATACTATATGAAAAACCGCACTCCATTTGATAAAAACACGCCCTGATTTTCCATAAATTTTTTAGAAAATTGGGGCGTGGTTAGCAAGAAATCAGCAGAAATTATTCTTCGCCGATAAGTTTAAGTTCACGGTTTTGAACTTGGTTTTTAAGAAGTTGAGTAAATTCTTCCACTGTCATTGTGCCAAGATCTTGACCTTTACGAGTACGTACTGCTACTTTGCCTTCTTCAATTTCTTTGTCGCCGACAACGAGCATGTACGGTACGCGATGTAAGGTATGTTCGCGGATTTTGAAGCCTACTTTTTCATTACGTAAGTCAGCTTTGGCGCGAAGACCTGCATCAGAAAGGGTTTTTACTACTTTTTTCACGTAGTCCGCTTGGTTATCAGTAATATTCATTACTACTGCTTGTGTTGGCGCTAACCATGCTGGGAAGAAGCCTGCGTATTCTTCAGTGATGATACCGATGAAACGTTCAATCGAACCTAAAATTGCACGGTGAATCATAACTGGTGTTTTACGTTCATTGTCTTCTGCAACATAGGTTGCACCAAGACGACCTGGTAATGCAAAGTCAAGTTGGATAGTACCGCATTGCCATTCACGATCTAAACAGTCGCGAAGTGCGAATTCGATTTTCGGTCCATAGAATGCACCTTCTCCAACTTGGACTTCATATTCTAAGCCATTTGCAGTTAATGCTTTCGCTAAATCTTCTTCTGCACGATCCCACATTTCATCGCTACCGATGCGGTTTTCTGGACGGGTAGAAAGTTTTACTTCAATATCAGAGAAACCGAAAGTTTTGTAAATATCGTAAACCATACGGATACAGTTTGTTACTTCGCTTTCAATTTGATCTTCAGTACAGAAAATATGAGCATCATCTTGGGTGAAACCACGAACACGCATTAAACCGTGTAATGAGCCAGATGGTTCGTTACGGTGGCAAGAACCAAATTCTGCCATACGCAATGGTAGATCACGGTAAGATTTTAAACCTTGGTTAAAGATTTGTACGTGACCTGGGCAGTTCATCGGTTTGATTGCATATTCACGGTTTTCTGATTGTGTTGTGAACATTAAATCACCGTAGTTTTGCCAGTGCCCAGTACGTTCCCAAAGTACGCGATCCATCATGAATGGACCTTTTACTTCTTGGTAATCATATTCTTTTAATTTAGTACGAACGAAAGTTTCTAATTCACGGAAAATTGTCCAACCATCGTTGTGCCAGAATACCATACCTGGTGCTTCTTCTTGCATATGATAAAGATCTAACGCTTTACCGATTTTACGGTGATCACGTTTTGCAGCTTCTTCTAAACGTTGTAAGTAAGCTTTAAGATCTTTTTTATCAGCCCATGCAGTACCGTAAATACGTTGTAACATTTTGTTTTCGCTGTTACCACGCCAGTAAGCACCTGCTACTTTCATTAATTTGAAATTGTGGCAGAAACGCATGTTTGGTACGTGTGGGCCACGGCACATATCAATATATTCTTGGTGGTGGTAAAGTGCTGGAGTTGCACTGCGTTCAATATTTTCATCAAGAATTTCTTGTTTGTAAGGTTCTTCGCGTTCTACGAATGTATCAAATGCATCTTGCCAAGTACCCACTTTTTTTACAACGTCGTAGTTCGTTTTCGCTAACTCAAGCATACGTTTTTCAATTTTTTCTAAGTCTTCTTGAGTTAAAGAGTGATCAAGATCTACGTCGTAGTAGAAACCGGTATCAATAGTTGGTCCGATTGCCATTTTTACATTTGGGTAAAGTTGTTTAATGGCATGACCTAAAAGGTGAGCACAAGAGTGACGGATAATTTCTAAACCATCTTCATCTTTTGCAGTGATGATTTCTAATTTTGCATCGTCTTCGATTAAGTCACATGCATCGTGACGTACACCGTTTACACGACCAGCGATAGTTGCTTTTGCAAGACCAGCACCGATACTTTCAGCCACTTCCATGACAGTAACGGGTTTATCAAATTGACGAGTAGAGCCGTCCGGTAAAGTAATAATTGGCATAATTCAATCCTTTCACAGTGGTAACCCTCACGACAGGTTACGTGTTAAATAAAAAAGAAAACAAGGGGCGTGCCCTTGTTGAAGCGTTGTTTAATGTCATCCCTACAATGGATAACGAAAACCCTCGCTATTTTACGCTTTTTTTAGGCATGCGCAAGAAAGCGAGGGTCGAATACTATTTAAAATGTATATACTCTTTAACAGAAACAGCGGAGCTCCCGCATGATAATTCCTTTCGCAGTACGATAAATGAGAAAGAGAATAATTAGACTAAAAAGTAATACACCGATGTTTGTGACTATCAGTAATGCATGTGAGAAAAGCGGGTAATCTCTAGCAGATAGATGTGCTACGCTGTACATGCTATTTAACATTGCCGCAATCGGGAAGCTGATAGCCCACCAAATTACTTTAAAAGATAACATACGAGTGGCATGCATTAATTGGGGAAGTAACCCCAGAAAAATAAAGACACCGATACTAAATAACGCGTAGGAAAATGGAGTAAGGGTTTTAAATGTTGCTGCATACGCTAGATAAGCTACGCTGAAAGGTGCAACGAGAATAATAAGAGTTGGCATAAAATTAGAAGGTAGTTTTTCTATAAAGACAATCCGCGAGAAAATTAAGGTAATGAGCGGAATAGCGAAAAACATGCCAATACTTAGCGAAGTTAAATTTAAAATATATAAATATTGTCCATGAAAGAGTACAGAAGCAGGTGGAATATTAAGGGTACCTACTACTGGGAGCACCCAAGCTGGTGTGAGTTGGGTAGCGATATGTTTTGTTTCAATCCAAAAGTGCACCATATAAAGCGCAAAGAGCCAGGAAAGAATCACACCTGCAATCCACACGTAAAATGCTAATGCGTTAGAATATTGATTTAATAATAGCGGTAATAAGAGCAGTGAAATTGTGATAGTTGCGAAAAAACTTTTCGTCATAGGATCCTGAAATTCTGCTTTGGCTTTATCAAAAAAGAAAATCCATTTAAAAACAAAGAGAAGAGTTAATACACAGAAGACGAAAAGTGTGAAAATATTCAATCCACTTGCAATCTTACCAAAGAAAGCATATTGATGAGCAAGATGGCGATATGCGAGAGTAAGTCCTGTTAACCCCATGACACTACCAAACAAACCTACTGGAATTGCCATAACAATAGAGGGTTGAGGAGGATTATTTTTATTATGTTTTTTCATTTGAAAATTATCCTACGGGAAGAATTTAATATTAAGTGGGTATTATATCCTTTTTTTAGTACAAAAAAATAACATTGGAATGATGGTCATTTTTGGTCCATAATACATGCCTTATAGTAATAATATCGAATAATTAAGTTTACTTTATTTTTTTAGATTTATAGAAAGAGTGGGAAATGAAAATCTTAATTTTATATTTATCGCAAGATGGGCAAACCCAAAAAATTGCCTATTATCTTGCAGAACACCTAGCGCCTTGCCAAGTCGAAAATATCAAAGAATTTCAAGGCTCTTTGGCTGATTTTGATGTTATCATCATCGGCGCACCTATCCGCTATGGGCATTTCCATCCGAGTTTATTCCGTTTTATTAAAGGACATCGTGCCGCTTTAAGCTACAAAGATACAGCATTTTTTGGTGTCAATTTAACAGCGCGGAAGGAAAATAAAAGAACCCCTGAAACAAATCCCTATGTGAGAAAATATCTAGCTGGAATAGCACCAATCTGGCAACCTAAATTAAAAGCGGTATTTGCAGGTGCCTTACGATATCCAAGATATAACTTGTTTGACCGCTATATGATAAAACTCATCATGAAATTGACAGGTGGCGAAACTGATACAACGAAGGAAGTTGAATATACCGATTGGAAACAGGTAGATCAATTTATCATGGATATTAAGACACAGTTTTTACAAAAAAATTGACGAAAATCAGGGCGTGATTTTCGTCAAAGTCTTATTCATTATGCGTTTTAATAAAAGATGCAAATTGTGCACCGATAAGTTTTTCTAAATCCAGTGGATTGATTTCTACTTGTAAGCCGATTTTCCCACCTGATACATAAATACTTTCCCACTCTTTTGCGGTTTCATGAATAAAGGTTGGGAATTGCTTTTTCATTCCAACTGGGGAACAACCACCATGTACATATCCAGTCAATGGAAAAAGGTCTTTTTGTTTTAGCATCTCAATTTTTTTCACGCCAGCTGTACGTGCTGCTGCTTTTAAATCAAGTTCTTCTTCACTTGGCACACAGAATACAAAGAAATTTTTATTATTGTCTGTGGTCACTAATGTTTTAAATACGCGTTCAGTCGGTTCATTTAAAAGTTTTGCGACGTCGGTTGCTGCGATTGAACCATCGGTTGGATATTCGTGAATTTCATAACTTACTTTCGCACGATCCAACATACGCATTGCATTGGTTTTATGAATTTTAGCTGCCATAAAATACCTCAATAAATAAAAAAAGCAGACCCAAAGATCTGCTTTTTCATAACTAAGAAGAAAATTATTTAGTCATTGCAGCAACTTCTGCAGCGAAATCAGTTTCTTCTTTTTCGATACCTTCACCTACTTCTAAACGTACGAAGTCAACAACGTCAGCACCATTTTGTTTTAAGAATTCACCAACAGTGATTGATGGATCCATAACGAATGGTTGACCAGTTAAAGATACTTCGCCAGTGAATTTCTTCATGCGACCTTCAACCATTTTTTCAGCGATTTCTTGTGGTTTACCAGATTGCATTGCGATTTCAATTTGGATTTTACGTTCGTGTGCAACAACGTCTGCTGGAACATCTTCAGGGCGAACGAAGTCTGGGCGGCTTGCAGCGATGTGCATAGCAACTTTTTTCAATAATTCTTCGTTTGCATTTTTACCAGCAACTAAAACACCGATTTTAGCACCGTGTAAGTAAGAACCTAGTTCGTCACCTTTTAAGAATTTAACACGACGGATAGTCATGTTTTCACCGATTTTAGCAACTAATGCTGCACGTTTTTCTTCAAATTCTTTTTGAAGATCTTCGATGCTGATACCTTCATGAGCTAATGCGTAGTCAGCAACTTCATTTGCTAAGCCTAAGAAACCTGAGTCTTTAGCTACGAAGTCAGTTTCGCAGTTCATTTCAATCATCACACCGTGATCTTTAGCGATACGAACGATGATAACGCCTTCAGCAGCAACACGACCAGCTTTTTTAGCTGCTTTTGCTTGACCTGATTTACGCATGTTGTCGATAGCAAGTTCGATATCACCATTTGCTTCAACTAATGCTTTTTTGCATTCCATCATACCTGCGCCAGTACGTTCACGCAGTTCTTTTACTAATTGTGCTGTAATTTCAGCCATGGTATCTTTCCTTTTAATTAATGAATAATTAAATTAATTATTTATTGTGCTTGCTCTTGTAGATATGGAAAGCGATAGCATCCATAAGTACTGGAGATAAGCAATCGTAAGTCGGTAAGCCTAGCTCTTCAAATTGAGCGCGAATTGCGGTCATATCTTCAGGGTTCGTACCAGCTTCAATGATAGAAGATACGAAAGCTGCGAATGATGGTGCAGTCCAACCTTTTTCGTCAGAAAGTTCAGTGTGAACGAAATCTAAACCGTAGAAAGGATGGTTTGTATCTTCGATACGACCATACATATGAACACCGCATTCTTTGCAGGCATGACGCTTAATAACAGCGTTAGAGTCTACAACATAAAGTTTATCTTCATTCGCTTCTACGCTAAGTTTGTCACTTGGCACAACAGCGATTTGTGAAAACAATGCTCCTTCAGGTTTCCAACATTTTGAACACCCACAAGCGTGGTTGTGTGCTGTTTGTGAAGATAATTTCACAACAACTGGGTTTTCTTGACATTTACAGTGTAAAGTACCACCAGTGAATTCTGGATCAGTAGTAGTAAAACCGTTGTTGATTTGTGGGTGTAGATTAAATTTTGATGTCATTTTAATTTCCTTATTTATAATTTAAATATCATCCCGCGTTATAATGATATGTTATACCAACTCCAAATGGGGATGATAAATTTACATCAATAATTAATAACAACTTTAAAGTTATAATTACGACTCTATAAAAAGTGGGGTTGCCCCCACGATTTATTATTCTGCGTCTTTAACGATATCAGCAACTAATTCTTCAGTTACTGTTTCGTCGTTTTGACGACCTTCATTCACAGCTTTAGCTGCGAAATCTACATAAAGGTTGATTGCGCGAGTTGCATCATCGTTTCCTGGGATGATGTAGTCAACGCCATCTGGACTTGCGTTAGTATCCACAACTGCGAATACAGTAATTCCTAGATTGTTTGCTTCTTTGATAGCGATATGTTCGTAGTCAGCACCGATTACAAAAATTGCATCTGGGATACCAGCCATATCTTTGATACCGCCAAGGCTCATTTCTAGTTTTTCCATTTCACGAGTACGCATTAACGCTTCTTTTTTGGTTAATTTGTCGAACGTACCGTCAAGTGCTTGAGCTTCAAGTTCTTTTAAACGTTTGATTGATTGACGAACAGTTTTCCAGTTAGTCAACATACCACCTAACCAACGGTGATTTACGTAGAATTGACCACATTCTTTAGCTGCTTTTTCTACAGCTTCAGATGCTGCACGTTTAGTACCAACGAATAAAATTTTACCGCCGTTTGCTGAAATGCGAGTTAATTCTGCTAATGCTTCGTTGAACATTGGAACAGTTTTTTCAAGGTTGATGATATGAACACCGTTGCGAGCACCAAAGATGAATGGTTTCATTTTTGGATTCCAGTAACGAGTTTGGTGACCGAAGTGAACACCAGCTTGAAGCATTTCACGCATAGTAACTTGTGCCATGATTTTTTCCTTTTTAAAGTTTGGGTTTAGCCTCCACATACCAAGTAAAACGACCGTTTGGCACCCCGTTTTACCCGCTCGGTATGCGTGTGTTTTAGAGTTAAAAAAAAGTTATTTTGAACCATTCAAAATAACAGCACGTTTTATACCACAAATCAGAAAAAAAGACGAGAAAATTTTTCCCTTTCTGCGAAATTTCTTAAAATAATCACCATGATCTAGCTCAATAAAGGTAGGGAAATAAGGGAGGTAGAAATAGGAATTTAGGAGGATAAAAACCACTAGAATATCGCTCAATATCAGTTATGTAGGACGGTAGAGGGTAGAGTGAAAAGCTCTAATATAACAGAGAAAATAAGCGCATCAGATTGCACAAAATATCATAATAAAAAAAGCGATCTTCCGATCGCTTTTTTGTTATGTTGTTTTTATTTTACGTTTATTCTGCTTGCATAAAGTCTTTGTTGACTTTAATTTCAGCGTGTTCGCGTAATGCTTTTACGAGTAAAGTGTTGAGTGCCATTAATTTGGCTTGTTGCACTTGTTGGGTAAAGGTTTTTTGTTGTTCAGGGGTAAGTGCTGGATCGGTTACTTTTTCAAGTTCGACAAGTTTCACTTCGCCCGCTGGCATTTTCACAGCGTAATACATTGGTTTATCTGATTTTGGTAGAGCGAAAACAGCTTGCGTTAAATCAGGTTGGCTTGTATTGCTGAATGAAAGGGTTTCATCTTTACCAAATTGTACATCCGCAGGCATTGGTTTATTGGCATTCAAGTCAGTGGCAATTTTTTCTGCATTTTGGAATGCAATTGCTTGCGCTTTTTGTTGCTGAATTAAATGCGTAATGTCTGCTTTTGCTTCATCAAGAGTACGAACGCCCGCTGCTTTATGTTGAACTACACGTACAACGATAGAGTGTTGATCACCAACGCTAATCGCTTCAGAGTTCATGCCACCTTGTGTGATGTCTGAGTTAAATAATGCTGTTACAACACTACCGTAATTTAAGGCTGCTGGCACGTCTTGACGAGAGAATAGGGTAGTTTCATGGACGGGTAAGTTCAATTCTTTACCTACGCTATCAAGGTTGTCTGTGGTGCCGAATGCCGCATCGCTTAATTTTTTCTCTGTGCTATAGAAAGCATTAAGTGCCATTTCGTTACGAAGTTTTGTTGCAATTTCGTCTTTTACATCAGAAAGTGGTTGAACTTTTTCTTCTTCAACTTTGATGATGTGGTAAGCATTATCTACTTTAACTGGTAAAGAGAATTGTCCTGCTTTTAATTGAATTGCGGCATCTTCAAATGCTTTCGGCATCATTCCTGGAGTGATCCAACTTAAATCACCACCATTTTTCGCAGAAAGCGTGTCTTTAGAATATTCTTTTGCGAGAGTAGCGAAGTCTGCACCATTTAGCAATTCTTGATAGATTTTATCTGCTTCTTCTTTGGTTGGGACTTGGATATGAGCAACGCGTTGTTGAGTATATTGCGCAAGATTATCTTGATAATATTGTGCAACCTGAACATCGGTTACATTGATATTTTTCGCGACATCTTGGTGTGTTAAATCAATATATTGTACTTTTACTTGTTCTGGTACAGTAAATTCGGCTTGATGTGCATCATAATACGCTTTGATTTCTGCGTCTGTTACCGGCATTTTATTCATAAGCGCATCTGTTGAGATGTTTGCTACACGAATTTGACGGGTTTGGTAAAAGCTTTTCGCAAGCGTATCTGCTAAAGCTGGTACAACAAAGTTAGAACCAAGAATACCGTTTTGCAATTGTCCTAAAAGAAGGTTGTTATAGACGATATGTGCGTAGTAATCAGGATTTAAGCCATTAATTTTTAAAACTTGGAGATAAAGATCGTTATTAAATTTACCATCTTGTTTAAATTCTGGATTCATAACGATAGCTGTTTCAATTTGACGTTTACTGATGCCCAGTTTTAACTGATCTGCATATTGATAAAGTAGGGTTTGATCAATTAATTGGTTTAGTACGTTGTTACGTAAATTTTTATTAAAATCAGGGGAATCTGCTACCGCAGCAAATTGGTTGCCTAGGCGTTGGCTGATTTCTTGATACGCATTATTGAAGCGTTGCTGGAAACTTTGTTGAGAAATTTCTTGACCATTTACTTTAACCGCATAGGTATCCGTACGCGAGAACATATATCCCGCGACACCACTCAAGACGAAAGTAACCGCAATAAAACCGAGGAGAATTCGAGAAGCGAGGCTATTCGCCGAATCGCCAATTTTTTCCATTAACATCGTTATGTTCCTGTAAAAAGTCGTAAAAGTTATAAAAACAGTGCCAAATTATAATCTATCCGTGCTCATTTCGCATTAGGAAATTTAGTCACGCCCCGATTTTCGCATAAATTTTTACGAAAATTGGGGCGTGATATTGCATTAATTATGCACTGAATACACTACAAATTTATTATTCTTGGCAAGCACTTCGTGGCTACCAAAATGCTGATCGAGTAGATCAGGGTAAGGTAAATGGCGATTTGCTACAATACGCAATTCTCCGCCTTCTTTTAAATGCCATTTTGCTTGCGTAATAAGTGCTGTTACTGCACGGTAAGCGGTATCAAGCCCATCGTGGAAAGGTGGGTTTGAGAGAATAACATCGAATTTTCCTTCAATGTGGGAAAAAACGTCACTTGCGATGACATCACCCATTAAATTATTGATGAGTAGGGTACGGCGACTACTTTCAAGCGCCATGGCATGAATATCGCTCATGACGAGATGAATATTAGGGAATTTTTGTTTGATATAGGTACCAATTATCCCTGCACCACACCCAAGATCGAGGATATCCCCAAAGAAATGGCGATTATTTAGGGTTGAGAGGAGGAGTTTGGTCCCTTCGTCAAGGACATTCGCGCTAAATACGCCAGGCAAACTTGCTACGTTAAAGTTTGGCATAAATTCGGTTGTTTTCCAGAATTCATCAAAATTGAAGTTTACTTTTTCTGTTAATTCAAAATGATATAGAGAACAACGGCGCGCTGAATCAATTTTGGCAATCTCTCCGTAAGGTGCAAGTAGTTTTTCAGCAGAACGCACGCCAGAGCGATTTTCACCGATAATCAGTACTTTTTGACCGATAGGGGCTTTAGAAAGAAGTTGTAAGAGTTGGAATTGATTTTCTAGTTTGTTTTTTGTCCAGTAAAAAAGGATTAAGTCTGCCTGTTGGTAGCAGTTGCTACCAAAGGTACAAGCCTCTTCTGTAAGATCTTTTGCGTAGTCAAAATACCATGACCAGACATGGGTTGGAATTTTTTGTGATTTTAATTGTTGGGGAAAATTATCCGTGACATTACCGGCAAAAAGTACTGAGCCTTGATTTAATAGATCTAAGTGACGTTCTAATACTTGGCTTTCAGGGGAAATATTCATTATTAAACCTAATTTTTAAAGCATAATTTAAAGTTGACGGTATTGTACGGAGATTGTGAGGAAAAGCAATAAAGGTGAAGTGAGGTAATAAGTTATTTAAAATTTGAGGAACGAGTGAGAAATCTTTACAATGCCACACCATACTAAAATGAGAAATAATTTATGTTGAGAAAAAACATGCATAAACCATCACGTCGCGACAAAATGCTTCATCAAATGGGGATAACCCAGTGGAATTTAGCGAATCCTAATACCTTGCGTGGTATTGCTAATATGCCTATCGCTGAAAATATTCAGCTTGTGGTGGTGGCTGAGGAAACATTGGATAAAGCGGAACAATTTATACAAGATGTGTTGTGCACTTTAGCTATGCCAAGCCAAAATTGTTTATGCTTAAGTTTTGATTTAGCCAATAATCTGAATTTATCGCACCCTGTTATTTTTTGGTTTTTGAAGGCGGATCAAGAAAGGATTGCGACGATACAAAAAAACTTTACAGACAGTATTATTTGGCAAACTCCTGAATTTAAAACGCTCGTTCAAACAGGATCTGCTAAAAAACAATTATGGCAACAAATACAACAAGGATCGTTATGTTAAAAATTGCAGAATTAAAAGAGGAAGATATGGAGCAAATTTTCTCAATAGAGGAGAAAGCGCATCTTGTTCCTTGGAGTCTTGGTATTCTTAAAAATAGCCAAGGGGAAAATTATTGTAATTTATTGTTAAAAGATGGCGAAAACCCGATAGGTTTTGCAATTTGTCAAAAAGTTTTGGATGAGGCAACCTTATTAAATATTGCTATTGATCCTGCAGTACAACAACATGGAAATGGTACATTCTTATTAAATGCGTTACTGGAACGGCTTAAAAAAGAAGGGATTGTAACAGTTTGGTTGGAAGTTCGTGTGGGTAACGAAAAAGCGATTCACTTATATAAAAAGTTACAATTTGAAGATAAAGGGAAGCGTAAGAACTACTACCCACTTCCTGATGGTGGCCGAGAAGATGCGTGGGTAATGGCAAGAGATCTTACCAGTTAAGTAGGGTTATTTTATAAATAAAAATAGCGTAATAAAGATACAAAATGTGTCAAAATAATGCTCGCATTAGGGGGGCTTTCCTCAAAAACTACTTGCAACTTTACTAAAAATAAATAAACTATTGTTCAATCTTTTTATCTTAATCGCTAACCATATAGGAAATTACAAATGAGCATTGAAGATCGCGTGAAAAAAATTGTTGTTGAACAATTAGGTGTTAAAGAAGAAGACGTTAAACCAGAAGCTTCATTCATTGAAGATTTAGGTGCTGACTCTTTAGACACTGTTGAATTAGTGATGGCGTTAGAAGAAGAATTCGATATCGAAATTCCTGATGAAGATGCAGAAAAAATCACTACAGTTCAATCTGCAATTGATTACGTAACTAAAAATCAATAATCTTTTACAAAAGCAGTGAGTTTTCACTGCTTTTGTTTTATCTCCACCTCTATTTTTCTTCCCTCACTAACTTTCAAATAACCTTTATTTTTTCTTAATAAAAATCCTTGAAAAATGAGCCTTTTTATTCATTTGTGATATCGGCTTATGCTAGAATGCAAAAATGTCTGTACATCTTTTGTATTTTTTACTTAAAGAGGATTCTTATGAAAAAACTTCTTACACTCTGTACATTGATGACACTTTCTAGTGTGAGTTTTGCATCTAATCAGCCTTTGCAACAAGAATTGCAAAGATTGGGATTAACAAATGCAGAAATTAGTGCGTCACCTATCCCAGGATTAAAAACCGCAATGACGGATATGGGAGTCTTTTACATTAGCCAAGATGGTAAATATTTACTGGAAGGAAAGATGTATAAAATTGGTTCTAAAGGCGTGGTTGATTTAACAAATCAAGCCCTAATGTCCAAGTTAAATAGTTTCTCTAAAGAAATGGTCGTATTCCCAGCGCCACATCAAAAATATGTCATTAATGTATTTTTAGATATAAGTTGCCATTTCTGTCATAAAATGTTTGAACAAACGAAAGCATATAATGATCTAGGCATTACTGTTCGTTACCTTGCCTTCCCACGCAATGGGTTAGATTCTATGACTGCACAGCAAATGGAAGCGATTTGGCGTGCTAAAGATCCAGCATACGCGTTGACGCAGGCGGAAAATAATAATATTTATCCAGAAAAAATGTTAATGCCAGATATCGTTAAAAAACAATATGATCTTGGTATTCAATTTGGTGTACAAGGTACACCAACGATTGTAATGAGTAACGGGCAAACAATTGGTGGCTACGTTCCACCTGAAAAATTATTGGAAATCTTACAACATCAATAAATAGGTTTAATGATGAGTCAGTTTTTTTACATTCATCCGACTAATCCTCAAGCTCGATTAATTGGACAAGCGGTTGAGATTTTGAAAAAAGGTGGCGTAATTGTATATCCTACCGATTCAGGCTATGCATTAGGTTGTTTAATCAATAATAAGCAAGGCGTGGAGAGAATGGTGCAGATTCGCCAACTGGCAGACGATCATAATTTTACCCTTTTATGTGAAGATCTTTCCGAAATTTCACACTATGCCAAAGTTGATAACCAATGTTATCGACTTTTAAAAAATAATACGCCGGGCGCGTATACCTTTATTTTATCCGCAACCAAGGAGCTTCCAAGGCGACTTACTGTGAGTAAACGTAAAACTATAGGTATTCGTGTTCCGGACAATAATATTGCATTGGCATTACTTAACGCATTGCAAGAACCTCTCTTGTCATGTTCGTTAATGTTGCCGAATGAAGAAAATATCACGCAAACCGATCCAGAAGAAATTCGGGATTGCTTAGAAAAACAAGTAGATTTGATTATTCATGGCGGCGTCTTAGAGCCCTTACCTACAACTGTCGTAGATTTAACGGAAGATGATATCCGTATTTTGCGCGTAGGGCGCGGAGATACTACACCGTTTGAATAATAAATTCTTCTAATAACGACGCTTGTGAAAGCGACAAGGAATATTATGAAAATGCAAAAACAAATGCCAAAACGCACCCCAAAAGCAACGCGTACGAATTCGCGTTCAACCATGACAAATACTGTTGAAGGTGAAAAATTACAAAAAGTTTTAGCCCGAGCAGGCAAGGGGTCACGTCGTGAAATTGAAGCGATGATTGAGAAAGGTCTAGTGAGCGTAGACGGAAAGATGGCTAAACTTGGCGATCGCGTCGATGTTCATTCAGGCGTAAAAATTCGTATTAATGGCGAAATTGTTAATCTTACCCACGCACAAAAAGAAATGTGCCGTGTCTTAATGTATTACAAACCAGAAGGTGAACTTTGTACGCGTGTGGATCCACAAGGACGAGCAACCGTTTTTGATCGATTACCACGTTTAACTGGATCACGTTGGATCGCAGTAGGGCGCTTGGATATCAACACCTCTGGTTTATTACTTTTTACGACTGACGGTGAATTAGCAAATCGTTTAATGCATCCGAGCCATGAAGTAGAACGCGAATATGCGGTACGTGTTTTCGGACAAGTCGATGATGCGATGATTGGTCGTTTACGTCGAGGCGTACAACTTGAAGACGGTATGGCAAACTTTACCAGTATTAAAGCCGCGGGCGGACAAGGGATGAATCAATGGTTTAACGTTACGCTCATGGAAGGACGAAATCGTGAAGTTCGTCGTTTATGGGAGTCCCAAGATATTCAAGTGAGTCGTCTTATCCGCGTACGTTATGGTAATATTGAATTAATGAAATCATTACCGCGTGGTGGTTGGGAAGAAATGCCATTGAAACAAGTTAACTACCTCCGTGAATTAGTTGGGTTACCACCTGAAACACAAAGTAAACTTGATCAAACCCAAACAAAACGTCGTGTGAAGACAGGACGAATTCGTAAAGCGGTTAAACGCTACGGCGAGCGTAACAAACAAAATAATAAGTAAAATCAATCTATCAATTTAAGTTTATTAGTATGAAAGTGAAAGTCACACCATTTTTCTTTTTTTTACGCCTTCTGGCTTGGTGTCTAGTCGGTTTTGGTTTATATCTTTTTGTTGCATGGACGAGTTATCATCCATTTGATATGGGATATTCGACAGCGAATTTGAATGATCAAGTTCAAAATGTCACGGGGAGTTTAGGGGCGTTATTAACGGATGTGTCTTTCACCTTTTTTGGACAAATTGCAAACTTAATTCCGTTTGTTTTTTGTGCTGCACCTATATTATGGCTGATTTATGCAAAATCGGCGCCCACTTCAATTTGGGTGCCACTGCGTTGGTTGGCTGGCATCGTGCTCCTCCTTTGTGGATTTACCAGTCTTGCCACCTTTACACCTGTTTCTGCTAATTTTTCTGATTTTTATACATCTGGCGGTGTATTAGGGGAGTGGCTCAAAACAGAAGCTTTGAAATACGGTTTAAACGATCTGGTTTTCTTCGTTCTTATCGCACTCGCACTAGTGGGAGGATTTTTACTCTGTAAAGGCTTAGAGTTCTGCCAAATAGCCCATAAAGTTTATCGTTGGGCACTCATGAAGCCTCAGGAAGAAGACAAAGATGAAGAAGTGGACGAATTTGAGCATGATGAAGAGGAAAACGTTGCTCAAAACAATCTTTCTGAAAATAATGACGCCCCAATTTTCGATGAAAATTATGCGATTAATGAAGTAACCGATGAAGAAACAGCATTAGAAAAAGCTGAAGAACGCGCGGTTGCACATAACCATACTGATTTTATCCCAGAACCTGTTACCCATACCGTGCCTAAGATCCGTGGGTTGGCACCTCATGAAGACAATACGCTTGATTCAGAGAACTCGCTTTCTCACTCAAATTCATCTGTTGATGAGTTTACGCACCATTTGCAGGAAGAAAGCCTTTCAAAAGCGACGGTGATCGGTGAGGAAATTAATGAATTACTCCGACCTGAGAATATGAGCGTATCTCAGCATACTGTTTCTGACGAGCCTACACAAATCCATACCGAAACGGCACAATCAGAAACTGTTGAGCCGATGGAAAGTCAAGATATTCCACCGATTGATTTAGCAGAAATTGGTCAACCAATTGATGTTAAAGTAAGTGATGAAGTTATGCCGAAAAAAGTTGTTGCTGGTGAAATACAAGAAATTCCAGTAGTAAAAATGGCGCAAAAAGAAAATCCGATTAATCCACCAAAAACGCGTACATTTAACACGGCAACCTTATCACCAGAAGCATTGCAAGCTCAAATTGCAATGCGTCAACGCGTTCAGGCACAACGTGTTCTTGCGAAATTTGGGCGTTTACCAAGCCAAAATCCAGTAGCACAAGAACCAGAAATGAAAACAGAAGCCGTAGCTGATGTACCACACGTTGATCATAGCATTCATAATCAAACTATCGCAGAGCCAGTACCGAGACAGCCAATTTCACCATCCACAGTGAATGCGTCACCTAAAGTTGAAAATGTGGCACAAGAGTTTATTCCAACACCATCTGCGACGCCTTTACATATTCAATTGAACGATATTCCCGAAGTCGCGGAACTTGCGCGAGAAGCAGATAAAGTGGTGCTGGAATCCAATACAACAGAAGCGTCAAAAATTATTCCTCCAGCAAGTATGGCGAATGAATTAGCACAGCGCCAAAATGCTTTTGCACAAGCACAAGCACAAGCACAAGCACAAGCACAAAACGTGCATATTTCGCATGAGCAACAAGATACTCAACCAACACAAAACGCTTACACCCCGCGTGAAGCACAGGTTGCTCAGCCGACACAAAACGCTTATACCCCGCGTGAAGCACAGGTTGTTCAGCCGACACAAAACACTTATACCCCGCGTGAAGCACAGGTTGCTCAACCAACACAAAACGCTTACACCCCGCGTGAAGCACAGGTTGCTCAGCCAACACAAAATGCTTACACCCCACGTGAAGCAC